>PKEB01000023.1 GCA_002863125.1 Flavobacteriales bacterium | reverse complement strand
GTCGCTGCAAATCGCGGTCGTGCTCCCACACGAGGGGCGCATCGCGTGCCAACTGACCGATGCCACTGGGCGTGTGGTCGCTGATCGTGTCGCCGAAATGTACGCCGCCGGCGCCGTGTCCTTGAACTGGAACGTGCCGGGCCTCGCGCCGGGTATGTATACGTGCCAAGTGGTAATGGATGGCAAGGTGTGGTCGACGGTTCCGTTGGTGCGCGTAGATTAAGGGCATGAAGAATCGATTATGGACATGGGCAGCTGTGGGGTTGGCTTCGATGCTACCAATTGCTGCCCACGCCCAACCTTCCGAATGGCAATGGACGCCTACCAACGCGTCCGGCGTCATGCTCGGCCAAGCCACCATCAACGGCGTACCCGCCGAAGCGGCGGACTGGATTGGGGCGTTTGACCCGGCCGGCAATTGTGCCGGTGCGGCGCCCATCATCGTGAACGAAGGGTTGGCCTATTTCAACTTGCCCATCTACGGCGACGACGCCGGCACCGCTGATTTGGACGAGGGCATTACGGCCGGCGAACCGTTTACCCTGCGCATATGGCAAGCGGCTAGTAACTCGTTTGCAACGTACCCCAACGACGATGCGCCCGAATACCTCGACGGTTGGTCTAACACCAACGGCGCACCCATCCCAGACTATAGCGACCCTTCGGTCGTTTACGATTTCGCACTCGAAGTCAACCTCTTCATCGTTTGCCCAGAAGCTACCTGTGAAGGGGGACCCGTCCAAACCCTCGAATGGGGACCACCCGGCGGCCTCATCACAGGCCCTGGCGTGACCGGGGTGTACTGGGATCCGCTCATGGCAGGCGTGGGGGTACACGAGTTGACCTACACGTTAGGCGACACCGCCGTGACGTGCACGGTTGAAGTCACGGAAACGCCCGACGCCACGATCACAGCCGTGGAGCCTGTATGTGCTAACACGGGCGCCTTTACCCTCGAAGCCGTGACGGAAGGCGGCGTGTGGTCGGGCGATGGCGTGCTGGGTGAGTTTTTTGATCCAGCCATCGCAGGGGTGGGGACGCACGAGGTGAGCTATGCAGTTGGCGAGGGATTTGGTTGCGATGATTCAGCGATTACCAGCATCGTGGTGTACCCTGCACCGGGCGTTCCGGTCGTCGGTTACAGCGTCAGTGGGAATGAGTTGATTGCAGAAGGCGCAGGAGACGGGCCGTTCGCCTGGCAATGGTATTTAGGTGATGGCACGCCGCTCAAGGAAGCTACTGCCGCGACGTTCAACGACCCACTGGACGGGGAGGAGTACTATGTGACCGCCACTAACAATTACGGTTGCTCGGCGACCAGCGAGTCATTGCTATACATCGCTCCGAATGTGGGTGACGTGGATGCAATTGAATGGGAGATATACTGGAACACGACTACAGGCTGCATTGAAAGCAACCTAGTCATAGATGTATGTGAGGTTCATTCGCTCGATGGTCGACTGCTATCCTCTCATCGAGATGGATGTCTAGACGCCTTTTCTTTCCTGAATGGAGATTCGTTTCACATCGTTCGCCTGCATTCAGGTAGCGAAGTGAAGACAATAAAGGTGATTTTCTGTCGCTACGTTCAGTAGGATAGTGAAGCTGCAGAGTGATTGTTTTCACGCAATGCGATGCGCCGGCCTGTGATTGAATTGGAAGCTTTACTTTTGCGAGGTGACCTTAGATCTCGCCGCAAAATCAATCGCCCCACTCTTTATCGCCTTCGTCATGTTGGCCAGCACGAACAGTTCTGCTCAGGATGCCCCACCTTTAGCTGCCGAATCAGCGGTGGTACAGAAATTTTTTGAGAGTAACTTTGGAATCGCTTATACGAACCTTGATTTGCCTTGGCCTGGATTCTCAGCGCTTTGGGGCGCCAGAAAATTGCATGCGAATGGAAAGACCTTTACAGATTTGGCAATTGGTCCTGCCCTGCCAAGTTTGGTGACGGGAAGGGTGGGGGTTGGCACCATCGATTCTGTGACAAAATCGAACATATCGGTCGGGGTTCGAATATTCCCGTTATACGTTTACACACGCCTGGGCTTCCCTCTTAAACCTCGTAGATTCCAATCATTATCGCCCATATTAAACAAAAATGATGGGGCTTGGTGTGAAAGAGAATTCAGCCTGAGTGTCGAGGTTTCACCATTCTTGGAGTCATCTTCTGACGCAGGAGAATTTAGTGCGTTTTATTCTGTTGCACTCTTAACCTTTGGCTGGACATCATTTTTTTGAATAATCTGGACAGATGAGACCATTTTTTTTTCTGGCATCAATCGCCTTGTGTTGCGTAGCGTGCAACAAGGACGTCACCTGTTCGTGCTCTAATGATGCGTACACGCTTGACGGCGTGTCTTTTCCGGAGACGACAACTGTATCCACATGCATCAATTGCAGTGATGAAGAATTGGAGATTTTTGAGGCCTCGTGCATGACTTCGGATGAGGTGTATCAAATCCTTGCTGAGGAGATTGAGGGGTACAGTGGTTCGTGCACGTACAATTGATTCGTATCACTGGCGCCACGGACCAGAGGAAGGCGCGTCGTCATTACACCTTGCGAAGTGTTCGTAGGGTAAATAGCTAGCCAAACGCACCGTCACCCATTGCGCTTCAGGAGCATATGTTCGGTTGTTTTCGCACCTCCATCTGAGGTTGATGATTTAGCAGAAAAAGCAGAATCCCCCACCAAGGAGCACAGCTAGTAGGACAATAGTCAGGATGAGTCCAAAGAGCAACAGTGCTCCGTATATAATGCCGATCGTGCGATTTGTTCTGTGGAACCTTGCTCGCTCCTGAGTTACATCGATTCCATTTGCTGCCTTGATGTCAAGGACTTGCCTGCGGTAGCGTCGATTGAGGATGAAGGCAACAAGGACCACCGCACCGAGGCCACTACTTAGGAGGAACGCATTGGCAATGAATGTAACTAGTGCGATGTTCCCGGAGAGTCTTTGTTTTTTCTCAGCCTCTGCCCAAGGCGTTGGTTCGATCAACTGGCCGGCATTCCATTCGTGGTCAATGGCGTGAGGCGGAATGTGTCTTATTGTAGGGATGATTTTGGGGAAATTTGGCTGCACCTCTGAGGCGAGCAGACGATCTCCGGATAGGGACGCCTCTGCTGCGCAGGCTCCATGGAAGTCGGTTTCAATGGAAGGGTTTTGAATTTCCGTTTGGTCAAGGGATGAAGCGGTCGCAATTCCTGATTTCCATTCGATATGGTAGCCGGGCAATAAGCTCCGTTTTTGGATTGAACAGCCAGCACTCATAAGGGCAATAAGAATGCAGGAAAGTGTAATGTTGAAACTCCGCATGGTGCAAAGTACGAAGTTCAAGTTGTATGCTAGCCAGCGGTTTTGACTATTGCATAACAGACAGGAAATTTCCTGCGCACATCAGGACAGCTGATTATTGGGAGCAGCACGGCAACGTCGACTGAAACTGAAATTGGTCCAGCGTCGCATGTAGAGATCGTCTTATGAAATTCTTGAATGGTTAGTTTCGATCATAGACGTTAGTGCCTTTTCCAATCATTGCAATAGTTGCTTCTGTCATCCGCTCAAGGCCTTGGAGCCAATGGTGTATCCATTTACTCTCTAATTGCGATCAACGCATTTATGATCGATAAGATCTCTGAGTTCACAAGGGAAAACCCTAACGAAAGAGCATGGCAAACAGCAGCACTGAGTATCCAGCATGTCTCCCATGCAGAAGGGGGGCACATCCAAGAAGTGCAAAAGCAAATTCTCAATCTTTTTGATGAAGCAAGAGCAAATTCGAACTAAAGAGGTTAAAATACCTATTTAGCGAAATGGACTTTTGACCTCCAATCGAAACGTCTTTGTTATTCACAATTGTTGAAAACGCTTGTGAATACGGTGTGCATTCCTTCTGTCACGAAAAATTGCATTGCGTCCGTTTATGCCCTTGATTTGACCATGTCAACGGATGGGAACATCCACGGAGCGCCAAGCAGATCGCCTCTTCGGAGGAAGAAAGCAGAAGCGAAGGAAAGGTCTCCGGACCGGACCGTTCTTCGAGACACCAAGGCACAAAGGTGCCTAGGTTGAGTTGAGGTGCTGTGATCGTGTCGCCTGAGAATGGTGGCAAGGCCCGTAAGGGTGGCGTGGACCAGATGTAGTTGGAAAGCGTGAGACCAGTGCCCGTTCATGAAACGATGAAGCACTTGTGTAACATCGCGGATTTCGAAAGAAAGCTCCCACGTGGTCAGGGGAGTGCGCTGGAACTGAGAAGGACCAGTAGGCAGCAGACCGGTGCAACGCACAAACGCTGGTGAACGAAGCGAAGCCCAGACCTGCTGCAAAGCGGAAGGAAGCAGAGTCATCAACTCAGGAGAATCGGGCAACCGACGATCCAGCGCTTGAAAACGGCAAATCTTGTGCCTAGGGTGCAAACCCAAGGCATCTCGCCCCAGGTGAGTTGCTGAGAATGCAATTGAGGAGCCTAAGTCAAGCGTACCGTGTGCCCAACGGGAAGCGTTCGGTTCGCCGAGCCCCCCGCATCGCTCGCGATGAAGCCGCGGATGAACCGCGTCGCAGTTAGAAGTAAAATTCCAACTCGGCGCGGTTCTTTGCTTTTGGGGCTTTTCGTACTGACCTCGATTGGCTGAGCATGATATGTTTGCGGAACGCCAGTCCATTATCGACATATTCAGTTGGACGATCACCGATGGAGATTTGGTTAGCGACTGATGTACGCGTGGTGCGTGCTGAACAAACCAATTTTCTCCATTGTTCCACAACCATGCAGCAGCGCGGCCGGGAAATAGACGTCGTATGGTTCAAACGGGACCTGCGCATCCGCGACCACGCCCCATTGGCCCAAGCGTTGCGTGAGGGACGTCGCGTGCTTTTGCTGCACATCTTTGAGCCAGCGGACCTTGCACACCCCACAACCAGCAACCGCCATCTGACGTTTCGGTGGCAGGCGTGGACCAGCTTATGTGCCGAGGTGCACACGCTTGGTTGGCCGGTGGAAACAGCAGTTCTGGTGGCACCAGCTTTGGAGGTGTTTAAGCACCTTCACAACTCTAAAAGCGTCAAATCCTTGTACAGCTGCGAAGAAACGGGCCTTGCCCACACCTTCGACCGCGATAAGGAGATTGCCCGCTGGGCCCGTGACAATGGCATCGATTGGCATGAGCACCGGCAGCAAGCAGTGCACCGGGGGTTGAAGCACCGAAAGCAATGGGCCAACGATTGGCACAAGACCATGCACAGCCCGGTCACACAAGCAACTCCGGGTCCTGAATTGGAACGATTCGAAGTGCCGGATTGGCCGGAGGCGTGGTGCTGCGCCGACGCCCCAAGCGTTACACACTGCATGGATCCCGGTGGTGACGGTCCCTTCCAAAAGGGCGGAGAGCGCGAGGCCCACCGGTACCTGCAGACCTTTTTTGAAGGCCGGGTCAAAGGCTACCGTCGCCAAATCGGCCGGCCGCTTGAAAGCCGCAAATCCTGCAGCCGGTTGTCGCCCTACTTAGCATGGGGATGCCTCAGCATGCGGCAGGTGTACCATGCGTACCGGGAGGCGGAAGTGCCGCGGGCCAAAATGGACCTCAAGGCGTTTGGCAGCCGATTGCGCTGGCAGGGGCACTTCATCCAGAAGTTCGAGTCGGAATGCCGCATAGAATTTGAAAGCGTGAACCGCGGCTATGCGGATTTCCCTTACAACGGCACCCCCGAATCCCTCGAAGCCTGGAAGCGAGGGCAGACGGGCATCCCGCTCATCGACGCGTGCATGCGCTGCGTGACCGAAACGGGGTATTTGAATTTTCGCATGCGCGCCATGCTGGTCAGCTTTTTGACGCACCACCTCGACCACCCCTGGCAAGCCGGCGTGGAGCATCTGGCGCGGTGCTTCCTCGATTTTGAACCGGGGATTCATTTCAGCCAGTTTCAAATGCAAGCCGGCGTGACTGGCATCAACACCATCCGCATTTACAATCCGGTCAAGCAAGGCCTGGAGCGCGATCCGGACGGATTGTTCATCAAAGAGTGGGTGCCGGAACTGGCCGACATGCCCGTTGAATCCCTCCACGCACCGTGGACCCAACCGCCCATGGAACGCCTGTGGAGCGGCGTGGAATCGACTTATCCAGAGCCCATTGTGTCGGTAGAGGCCGCGGGTCGCGCTGCCCGCGAAAAACTCTGGCAGTTTAAGCGCAGCCGTGCCGTGCGCGAAGAAGCCTCGCGCATCCTCCGGGTCCACGTGGCGCCATCGCCATTGGATTGATTGCGGCATCTTTGCGCTCAACGGCCCTGAACTTTGCGCCTATCTTTGCGGAGTACGATTTACGTTTGACGTCGGTTTGTTCCAGCCCTATGATTCCGGAGCACCGACCGAATTATTAGCAGTATGCGATTATTTGATTTTGCCTTCGTTCCGAATTACCCGGAGCCCCTCGACCGACTCAAAGCCTTGGCTGCCAACGAACACTGGGGCAAAGGCGGCCGGATGCTCAAAAGCTATTTCAACCACATGTTCGACAAGGTCATGGAGGATGGCTTGCTCAGCGTTCACCCGGACGGCCAATCGGCGGTGTTTCACACCGGCTTGCTCACCCGCAGCGATCAGGACATTTATGCGGTGTTTGTTCCGAATGAACGGGACGACGCCCAGGATTGGTTTTTCCGTGGATTCAGTACCCGCGACGGTATAGGGCTCGGCGACATTCTGCAGGGGTACGAGGAACTGCCGGTTCGTCCGCGCTTCATCACGCGCGCTGAGCAGGCGTTTTACGCCCTACAATCCGGCGTGCCTGAATGCGATTGGCCGCGCCTGTTGGCCGAAAATGTGAGCCGCATCCCGCGCCAGCTGATCCACGACGCGACGGACGACCGCATCTTGTTGCCGGATCTGCGCGATGTGGGGAAGGAGGCGTACATGGACTGCTTGGATGAAGCGGCGCGACGGCTCGCGGATGACGAGGGCATGGACCGCTTGGTGGAATGGTTCGAGGCGGCGTTGGACCGTACGTTGGACCGACTCCACATGGATTACAAACTCGCTGTTCCCGCATGGTATGCCAAGGGCAAATCCGTGGCGTTGGCGTTGCCGCTTCACGTGCGCCAGCGCGATGCAAACGTGGCCCTCGCTGTCGAATGGGATGCAGGGCAGGGATGTTACGTGGGACTCAATTTGCTGACCATGGAGATGACCTACAACAACGCACGCCTCATCTCGCGTCCTGAGGCAACGTGGTTGGTCGAAGCGAATCAAGTGCGTTCCAAGCGCCCTACTGAGGGCCATTGACCCCCTGTACGTAGCGATCGATGATGCGCAAGGAGTCGCTGTAGGCGGCGCCTTCAAAACCCGCAAACGCTTCTTCCGGACACAGGTCGAGGTAACAACGCAGAAAGCCTTCAGCTAACGGCCAATAGGACCAATGCCATTTCTCTTCTTGGTACCCGGTGCGCCCATTGCGCATGTCCCCGTACACCTGCACAAATCCGTAGTCGTAAGCGTTGGCGAGAAGCCACGCATACACCGCAGCTCCTGCGCCGCTTTCGAAATGTTCGTTTTCCAAGGCGTTCAAATCCACATCGGTGCCCCAGTGGTGGCGCGACGATCCAGGCATCGAACTGTAACGCAGGATTTCCGCTGCGCGCGCCGCACCGGTGAACCCCATGAAGCGAGCGCTGTTCCATTTGCCATTCCAGATGCGCCGTTGGTGTGACCAGGTGCGCATGGCGGATACCACTTGCAGGTTGATGCCATCAACACGTGCGGCGGCGGCCATGGCCTTCAGCGCCTCCAAGGCTTCGGTGCGCAGGTAGATGCCCTGCTTGTTCGTCAGGTGGTCGGGTACCGGAGCGAAACCCGGATGCTGGCTGGGATCAACATCGCCTTTTAACTGAGCCCAAGTGATGCCGGAACAGTCCGACTGCGCGTGCACGGCCGCGTGCCCAATCCCCCATAATCCGATTGCAACCAAGATCACTTTCCACTGCGGCGTCATGCAGTAAATTTCGCCCAAAATCTTCGCGACCAACGAAAATTCCAGTCGCCTGTTCCGAGGAGGGGATGGGGCCGTTGGGAAGCTGGCGGAAAAACAACCAGCGAGCGGTAACAAAATGCCCTCGGTTTGCGTAAACAAACTATGCTCACGCATCACACACTTCAAAAGAATTCCGCCCTGCTGCCGCTCATGGCGCTGCTTCTCGCGTCCCTTGTGATTGAAGGATGCACCAAACGCGAGTTCAATTTGAACGAAGACACCGCGTTGACGGGAACATTGGATCCGGCCTTTGCCGTGCCGCTTGTGCACGGTACGTGGTCGTTTGGGGAGGTGTTGGATGCGATTGAAATCCCGGCTACGCTGGAGACGGATGCTTCAGGCGAAATCACGGCCATTTTTCCCTTTGATGCTTTTCAGACATCACCCATCCAGTTGGTGCCGCTTTCGGAATCGGCTGATGCGGATTTGGTGTTGAACGAGGAACAGGCGATGGCCTTGTCGCTGCTGCCCGCCGGCGAAGAAATCAATATTGGTTTTAGTAAAGCGTTCGAAGTGCCCATGCCGGAATTGGCTGAAGTCGATTCTGTTTGGCTTGGGGGAGGAGCATTGACTATAATCATGGAGTCAGCTTTGCCTCTCAACCTCACGGCAGTGGGTGTATGCGAAAATCTGGTCATCGAAGGACAGCCGCTGACCGTTGAATTGGCATTGCTTACCGGTTCACAAACAACGAACCTTTCCATCCCCATGACCGGCGCTACCCTCATAGGGACGGGCGCTGAAAGCTTGACCTTGAGCTGGGCGTGGAGTGTTGTTGTGGCCTCCACGGGTCAATCGGTAGATTCGGGAGAAGCACTGTCCATCCAAACCACATTCGAGGAGGTGGCTGTGACGGGCGCCTTTGGCAACTTCTCATCAGAATTGTCGCATCCCATCGAGGCGCGTATGGCCATGCCGGAGCTGACCAGTTGGGATCCGGCGCTTTTTTACCTCAGTGCACCTCGTTTGGTTTTTGAGGTCAAAAACTCATTTGGCGTCGACCTCGGGCTCAACATTACAGAACTCGCGCTGGTGGACGGCCAAAACACCACACCACTGGAGGGCCCAGCCATCGACAATTTCCCCGATTTGGCCGGTGCTGCGGCAGTTGGTGACACCGCATGGACGGTGCATATCTTGGACAACGCCGGCATGAATCCGGATTTGTCGGATGTCATGAATGCCGCCCCAGACAGTTTGCAGCTGATTGGTACCGTGGATGTACTCCCGCCTGCAATGGTTGGACAGTTCGCCACGGCCACAGACATACTGAGTTGCACCGGGGCCTTGGAAGTACCCCTCGCCGGATGGGCTCAAGGGGTCACGTGGCAGGATACCCTCGATACGCCCATTTCCGAGGAATTGCGGGCTGGCGTGGCGCCTCCACTCGACTGGATGGACGTTGCTTCCTTGTCCTTCCGTTTCATCGTTGACAACGGGTGGCCCTTGGAATTGAACGGATCGGTCAACTTCATCAATGCAGCGGGCGATTCGTTGCTGGCTGGACCAGGAATGTCGATTCCGGGTGGGACAGATGTCCCTGCAACAGCAATAGTGGATTACACGTTGGACCGTGCGCTCGCCTTGGAGCTGATGGAAATGGATTGTGCGGGCGTGGCTGTGGCGTGGACGTTGGCGACCACCGATGCAGCGGCCGGTCAATCCGTGCAGGTGTATGACCAAGATGCCATGTCAATGCGCATCGCGGCCAAAGTTGAATGCCAAATTGATCCGACGCCATGAACATCAAACGCGCACGCTTGATCGGTTTATGCCTCCTGTTTGCCAGTGCATCAAACGCGCAGTGGACGCCCAGTGCGGCATTCAATGTCATGGCACCGCAGCATCGGGATTGGCGCATCACGGGTCAGCCTGACCACGGCTACTTCTCGTTCTTCAGTAACGGGAGTTCCATGGCCTCAAACACCCTCGCGCACCCCGCTACTTGGCTTGTACCGGGTTCAACTTCTTCGAATGTGGATTTGGATGCGGTGTTGGAGAATTTTGCCGGTTCGAATGCGCTGGAAGGCAATGCTTCGATGACCTTGTTCAACGCGGGCTTTTTTCTCGGTGAGAAACGGAAGGCATTCGTGGACATTGCCGCAACGGAACACGTGCAGGCACGCTTGGGTTTGCCCGGCGATTTACTCCGGTTGCCGTTCACGGGCAATGCGACATTCGATGGTGCATCCGCAACGACGATTGATCTGACCCCGCTGGACATGCACTTGTTGCATTACCGTGCCTTCAGTGCGGGAGTGCAGCGCACAGTGGGAGAGCGCCTCAGCGTGGCTGCACGCATCGAGCGCTTGCAGGGGTTTCACCATTTGGCCATCGAAGAAAACCGGTGGGGGCTCGTCACCGATGCCACCGATTGGTCGTGGACCGTGCAAGGCGGTGGGCGCATCGTGAGCAGTGGCCTGAATGCTATTTACCAAGCGCAAGCTGCCGGTCAGCTTGATTCCCTGGCGCAAGCACTTCCACAACGGCTGACGTCAACCGCCAATACAGGGTGGGGTGCCCATGCTGGCATCGAAATGGATTGGAGCCCGCGCCTGTCCACTTGGATCCAATTCAACCACGGCGGAAGCATTCGGTGGACGAACGACGTTCTCGCTTACGAGGTGGAGGCGTTTGAATGGGAATTGGATGGGTTTGATGCGACCAACGGAGGAGACGGCTGGATCAACGGAGCAGCGGCCCTTACTGATTCTGTCGAACGTTGGGCAAACCAGGAGCTCGCGGCCATCGAGGCGTATCACGCGGCTTCCGAATCGGATGCTGCATACGTGGCAAAGCTCCCCAATCGCTTGGTGGCCGGTGCGGAATACAGCATCTGGCGTGGCGACAACGGCGGCCATCTCAGCCTTGGCGGCATGGTTGAACGCCTCGGCGAACGACCAATGAGTTGGAATGTGGCCATCAACGCGCGCATCGGGAATGGATTCCAATCCACCTTGACGTACGGCAACCGTTTTGGATTGGCGACCACGGCTGGGGTGAGCTTGGCCATGCCTTTGGGGCCGCTCTTGGTGTTTGCGTCAGCAGAAGGGCACCAAGCCCTCGATTGGTCGCATTTCTCAGTGGAGCACGAGGGACAGTATGACGAATGGAGCATGCCAACAGAGGCACCCTACGTAGCCGCACAAGCGGGTGTGGTGTGGCGATTGAAGTGGCGCAAGCCCAAGCCGACTCCCCAAGCGGAACCGCTGGCGCCCTTCCAAAATTCCACGCGCTCGCCATCACTGGGATTCAATGTCCAGCTGGATGATGATGCCCCAAAGGCTCAGCCGTGTGCCCTGCCGGGCGAGGAGTGATTCGCAATACATTTGCGAGGCATGGCCTCCCCCGAACGCAACGTCCAACTTCGCTACATCATCCTCGATGCTTGCATGGCACAAGCTGCTCGCGATGCATCTGTGGTGTGGACGAAGGAGGCGCTGCTGCAGGAGGTCAACCGGCAACTTCGTGAAGACAATCCGGCCACCAAGCCCATCGCCATGCGCACCTTGGAAAAGGACATCGTCGACATGGAAACCCTGTACGGCCTTCGCATTGAACGCGCCCGGTCAGGCGGGAAAGTTCATTTTGCATACCCTGCAGGATCCGAAGGCATGCATCGGGCAAATTTCTCGGAAAACGAAGTAGCCTTGGCCCATCGTTTCATCCAAGCCATGGATCGGTTCAAAGGTGCACCCGCTTGGGACGGGTGGTTGCGTTCGCGGTTGGCCTTGCAGGGGCAATTGGGCCTGATCGGAAGCCGGTTGCCCGAAGCAGAATGGCAACCCCGCATCGTGGAATCGCCTCTGTCCAAGGACGAGCGCCGGTGGTACGAAACGATGGTGCGTGCCGCTTTTGAGCGCACGCCGCTCCACATCGCATTTGCTCCCGGCATGGGCGATCGCTTGGAACGGGTGGCCTACCGGGTGGACCGGCTGGTTCATGAACCCGACGGGGTGGTAGCCCTCGGCATTGCATGGGATGCAGAGGCCCAGTCTTTCTTTTACCTCATCGTCCAGTTGGATGAGATTACGTCCTTGGACGCTGTGGCTGTGGAATGG
This sequence comes from Flavobacteriales bacterium, assembly GCA_002863125.1. Lineage (GTDB taxonomy): Bacteria > Bacteroidota > Bacteroidia > Flavobacteriales_D > Sanyastnellaceae > UA16. Next base: position 98,314 of record PKEB01000023.1, on the reverse strand, counting down.
CCGGACACGTCGGAACCTGAAGCGCACAATTGGGACATTCATGCAGCGAACCGCATGGCCCTGACACCCGGGGTGGTCTCGCCTGGTGAAGCAGTCGTGCCCGTGCGGGTTTGGGTCGCTGACCGCTTGGCCCAGCGCTTTCTCAAGGAACCCATGCACGGTTCACAGGACATGCGGATCGAACCTGCGGCGGAAGGAATCATTTTCAACCTGTCGCTGGTGCCGGACGCTCAATTCGTGCGTTTTGCGCTGCAATGGGGCAGCGATTTTCAGGTGCTTGAACCGGATGATGTGCGGCATGCGTTGCGGCTCGCTTCCCGCGAGGCATCCGATCGGTATGCGCCCATGTTTGGTCCTTGATTTTTAGTCCAACGGCATGAACACCGCGTTGTCAAACAGCCGCTTCCCGTTTTCCCAGAAACCTCGGAAGAGCGGATTGTCCGCGAAGTAGACTGCGTGACCACGACCGACCGATTGGGCTCCGATGACCAAACTGCCTGCCAATTCACGGTTGGCACGGCTGCCCACAAACCCACTCACGTGTCCGCCATACCGCCCCACTGTCCAACCGCTTTCCAATGTGGCGTAGCGGCTGCTGGAGGAGCGGAGGGTGTAGTAGGGCCGGTCGGGGTAGCCCCACGCCAACGGGTGGCTGCGGTCCAGTCCGACTGCATAGATGGAGCCGTCGCCGATGCGCATGGCATAATGCCGTTCCCGCTCATCGTAGGGCTTCTCACGGTTGGCGATGCGCTCCTCGCTGCTGCGCGCCCGAACCGTCTGCTCCAAGGCGCTGTCGTTGAAGCGCTCCAATCCCCATCCGGATTCTCCGGTGAATAGGTTGATGGCCCGAGACAAGGCTACGACACGTCCGCCATCCCGCACCCAGGTGCTCAATTCCTCCATCCACGATTCCGATGCGGAGCCGTACCAGCCGGAGGGCAGGACCACCACGTCAAAATCGTTCCATTCCGAGGGTGAAGACGCCGCCGCATTCAATCGGGTGATGGGGTACTCTAGTTCCCGCTCAAAGTGCCACCACACCTCACCCGAACCCAAGCTCGACGTTTCGTCACCGGTGATCAAGGCTACGCGCGGTGGCTCCACCAACCAGACGTAATCTGAACCCATGTCAGGCCCCTCAATGGCGTGTCCACCTTCCATGGGGACAATGGCGACGTGCGATTGCACTCCGATGGATTGAAGCGTGTTGGCCCAGGATTCATTGGATTGGTCACCGCGCAAAACGAACAACGTACCACGGGCGTAAGCAGCGTTGACGTGGACGATGGCCTTGGAAGAAGTTCGGACGCGGATGCCCGCTTGGTGCAATTGAGCCAAGGCATGGGCATAGCCGTCTTGATCCGGAGCAATGGCGTACCCGTAGGATGATGGAGCCCAGTTGGGCAATGCCTGTGCTTGGTGCCAATCACCGCCTTGCACGGGCTTGGATAGGCCAAAAGTTTGCAGTCCGTACGCATAGGGCACGCTCCAGGTGGTGATATCGTAGGTCAAGGAGTCCGTCAAGGCTGGATCGGGGTCAAACAGCACATCGAGGATCCGGCTATGGGTCTGGTAACTCGAAATCAGGAGGTCCCCTTGCTTTATCACCACGTTTCGGTTCCTGTTGGCTCCGTACTCCCAGGCGCTCACCGGTCGTGAGGTGGAGGTCGCACGCTCGCATTCAATTTCGTGGCGCTCGAGGAATTCGACCAATCGGTCTACGCGGGAGGCATTTGCTGCGTCAACGGGGATGTGGTACCCGCCAAAACGCCCTTGAGGCTGCGTGCGGTTGGTTTCGTGAAAGGCAGCCAACTCGTCGACAAGGCGGCCGGCAAGTCGCGCACTGGTCTCAATGGCAGAGAGGCTGGTTTCGACGTGGTTGTCAATGCGTTCGCGCAAGCTCAACAACGTGCCGTCAGCGCGTTCGACCAGCACCCCGGCACGTCCACTGCCGCCTTGTTCATAGGTCATGCCAATCGCACCGTTGTACATGGGATAGGTGTCGCCATAGCTCGGGTACAGCAGATCAAACGACTCGCGGGTGTAGTACAGTTCGCCTCGCGCATCAAATTTGGCCGCTGCAGCTTGGCCAATCTCCTCTTGGAATTCTCGCTGCCAAACGGTGATGGCCTCGTGGTAGGGCTCTGCTGCCGGGGCGAAGTAGTACGGCGAGTTGTAGCCCATCTCGTGGTAATCGCAGTGCACATGCGGCATCCACGCGTGGTATAAGGCCGATCGCGTCTGCGTTTCCTGCTGTTTTTGCCACGCCCAATCCCGGTTCAAGTCGAACAGGTAGTGATTCGGACGTCCACCGGGCCAGGGCTCATCGTGCTCCATGCCGTCAGGATTAGCATTGGGAGGGAAACTGGCATGCTGGTTGAACCAAACAGCATACCGGTCGTGGCCATCCGGGTTGAGGCAAGGATCCACCAACACCACCAAGTGCTTCATCATCGGATCTCCTGCGGCACATTTCTCGGCCAGCGCATGCATCACTTCCAACGCCGCCTCTGTGCACACGGCTTCATTGCCGTGTACGTTGTAACTCATCCACACAACCGCTAATTCATCAAACTCTGCGTCTCCGGTACCGCCGTTCACGCGGTCTAGGTGCTGCAGCCGAATGTCCTCCAGCCGGTCGAAGTTGTCCGGATGCGTGAAGACAATTGCTTGCAAGGGACGTTGCTCATAGGTCGAACCGTACTCGACATACGAGGCTCCGGGTTGTGCGCCCACGTGCTTTGAAAAGTCTGCGACTTCGTGGTGCAGGCTGAACCTGTCTCCCAAGTCGAAACCGAGGAATTCACTCGGGTTTTGCAGGGCTTCTTGGGCGTGAAAAGTACCGACTACCCCAGCTACTAAAATCGGAAAGAGAACAGCGCGAAAAGCGCGGATACGTGATGGTTTTGGCATGCCCCTAAAGTACGCCAAATCCCTTCCTCACGGGCGTATTCTTATCGCTTTGCGAAATCCACGATGACGTCGTCGAGCGGGCCGACACCACTGCGCAGCGAAGCCACCAAGCGGCCTTCTTCATCGACCAAGAATTTGTGGAAGTTCCACCCGACCTTGTGGTCTTCGACACCGTTTCGTGCCTTGTCACACAGCCATTGGTAAACGGGATGGGCATCGTTGCCCTTCACGTCAACCTTTTCCATCATTTGAAAGCTCACTCCGTAGTTATTCTCGCAGAATGAAGCAATGTCTCCCGCTGATCCAGGCTCTTGGAAACCAAATTGGTTGCAGGGGAAGCCGAGGACCACAAAGTCGTCATCGCCGAATTGCTTGTGCAACTGCTCTAAGTCCGTATACTGAGGGGTGAAGCCGCAGCGAGATGCTGTATTGACAATCAACACGCGCTTTCCTTTCAGTTGATTGAAGTCGTAGGTCGCGCCTTCGATGGTTGTGGCGCTGAGGTCATGAAAATTCTCCATTGCAGTTTGAGGAGCGTAGGTGGCAGAGCTTTTGTACAATTTCCAAGCACTCAGGCCGATGGCCAGCAAAATTAGAAGGCCCGAGATGGATATCCAATGAAGGTCGATGCGCATGATTTTCTTTATATTGTAATTGTGCAACTTTCCAAATGTTGGAATTGTTCACATAATGAAGGCTTCTTCATGAAAGTTGATTTTTCATCCTATCCTGCACAGCCATGGGCCTCCATGGGAATTGTTTTCGTGCTTGTTTTGATTCCGCAGCTGCTTTTATCGCAATGTGCCAATTTCGGGGCGTTTGACATCGGTGAGGATGCCGAAATCACGTGCGCAGACTCGTGCTTGACGCTCATATCTCCTAGCATTGCGACGGTGGCAGCGGGTGGCACGGAATATGAAGTGGAGGAGATTGAGTATGCGTTGCCGTACCCGTTCAACCAAGGCAGTGTAGCCATCAATACGGGGGACGACGTGTACAGCCCGGTCATACCGTTGGGTTTCGAGTTTGAATTTTTCGGAAACACGTATACCGAATGTCGTTTCTCAAGCAATGGCTGGCTTTCGTTCGATTTGAATGAAACCGCATTTTGGAATCCTGGGGGTACAAACCCCGACCAGAGTTTACCCAATAACAGTGTTATGGGCATCTACAGTGATTTAAATCCCAGCTCGTGCGGAAACGTTCGTTATGAAACCTATGGGACAGCACCATGCCGAGAGTTTGTCGCTACATGGAATGCAATCTGCCAGTACAGCTGCTCGAGTCAATTGGTGAGTGCCGAGGTGATTCTCTATGAAGGGAGCAATGTGATTGAGATTTTTCTCGGCGAACGTCCCACTTGCTCGTTTGGACCTGCGGTCATTGGAATCATGAATAACCCCGGTACAGTTGGTATTTCTCCAGAAGGATTCAATACCGGCAATTGGTATGGGGCTGAAGAGGCGTGGCGGTTTGCCTCCGGTGAAGTCGTAGAAGGCACCACCCTGTGGTACGAAGGCGATGACTACCTGGGCATGGGAGACACCCTGGACTACTGCACCACAGAGTCAACGACCTTGACCGGTTGGTTTGCACAGTTGCCACCGGATGAATTTTGCACCCCATTTGACGTCGGCGTCTCCTCCACAGGTTCGCCCTTCACGAACAACCAGATTGATTGGGCAATTTTATCCGAGAACGGAGCCACCCTGCTCGAAGGCGGAGCACCGTACACCGATGAAGTGTGCCTCCCCAACGGATGTTACACCCTCGAGATGTTCGACTCGGCGAGCAATGGTTGGGGCAATGCGTCCCTGACCATCACCAATCCAGATGGAGCGGTGGTTGGCACGTATACGCTGGAATCGGGGGACAACGACTCGGCCTCATTTTGCGTCGAAGATTACGACGGCCCAGAGCCAACGGTTGACGATTACATCCAAGTCGTCTCCGATGAGTTGAACATCACAGCGGTCAGCGACGCGGATGCCGGCTTTGATTGGCCGACGCCTGTGTGTACCGGGGGTGATCCAATTGTACTGATCCCGAACGAGGGTTCAGGGGAATGGACGGTCGATTGCGACGGTTGCTTTGACGAAGCGACACTGACCATTGATCCAGCTGTTGCCGGAAGCGGGTGGCTCGCGATCAGCCATGTATTAGCAGGCACATGTATCGACGACTACGCAGAAACGGAGATGTTCATTACTGCCACCCCGTCGCCACAACTTACTGCGAGTACCGAGGCGTTGTGCAACGATGATTTTTTTGACTTCAATGCCACACCACCGTTCGGGACGTGGTCGGCGAGCTGTGGAGGGTGCATCATTCCGAATACCGGCGTGTTTTTCGCTGACCAAGCCGACGAGGGATTGAATACCGTAACGTTCACCACGTTGGGCGTGTGTCCGGGAGATACGTCGATCGAGGTGGGGGTTTCGGAAGAGCAAGCAGGTGTGATCATGGGGCCCGCGCTGCTGTGCGAGGACGACACCGTAGTTTTCGAGGCCAACTTCCCTGGGTTTTGGTCGTCCAATTGCTTCGGTTGCATGGACTCGTTGACCGGGGCGTTCAATCCATCCGGTCAAGAGCCGAGCACTTGGAACATCTCGTTCATGCCGGATTCATATTGCCCTGTGGGCGATGAATTTCAAGTGGAAGTCAATGAGAGCGTGGCCATCGGTGCGTCGAACGTTCCAAATTCGCTCTGCGAAACAGCCGAAGATTTTCAATTGGCCGTCGATGTAGCTGGCGGAACGTGGTCAGCACCCTGTCCGGATTGCCTCTCCGAATCGGGTTTGCTCAATGTTGCCGGTGCTCCGATAGGACTCCTGCCCATTGAATACGGGGTGGCCAACGGCGCGTGTGCGGATACGGCGACGTGGACGGTGGATATCCGTCCCGTGCTCGAAGCGACGTTCAACGCCATCGATCCCCTGTGCATCGGCAGCGCCGCCAACTTGACGTTTACGTTTGATGCTGACATTCCCGATGCGTACACGGCCAACGCGACGGGCGATTGGAGTTCGAGCGATTGCCCCGGATGCATCACCAATGAAAACACGGGAGCGTTTGCAGCCAATCAGGTTGGAACGGTCAATGTCGAGTTTGAATTCGATCATCCGTGCAGCGCTCCTTTCACCGGTGAAGTGACGGTGGCTCCTGCCGTCGATGCCACCATTGAAGCCGTGCCTGATTTGTGCGAAAGCGGCGACCTCCAGCCGCTGTCGGCAGCGGAGTCAGGGGGGGTGTGGAGTTCGGATTGCGACGACTGCCTCGTTGGGGCGTCCTTCGATCCGACGGTCGGCGCTGGCACTTACACAGTAGCGTACACCATCGACGAAGTCTGTGTGGATACGGACGAGGTGGATGTGGTGGTGGTCCCTCAAGCCGATGCTTCGGTGAACTTACCCGACTGGGTGTGTATGACTCTTGAGGGCCTGCAGCCGGGCGTGGCTTGGCCGGGGGGAGTGTGGACCGCCAATTGCGATGGGTGCCTTTCCGACATTGGGACCATCGATTTGATGCAAGCAGGGGTGGGTGTTCTCGAGATCACCTACACCGTGGAAGGCCTGTGCGGCGATTCCCAATCCGTTGCCATGGAAGTGGTGGAGTGCGATGTAGAGGTCGTGAATGTTTTTTCGCCAAATGGGGATGAACAAAACGACGAACTCGTCTTCCAGTACTTGACCAGTTTCCCGGGCAACCAACTGACCGTTTTTGACCGGTGGGGCAACTTGGTTTACCAAAAAAGCAACTACGGGAACAACTGGCGCGCGGAAGGCGTAGCCGAAGGGACGTATTACTACGTTCTCACCATTCCCGGCAAAGAGGACTTGACCGGCACGATCACCCTCGTGCGTTGATTCGCTCTACCAGCAGGGACGCGTGGCGCTCTGCACTGGAGTTCAATGCCGCTGAGTCGGTGGTGGCCGCTGGGTTCCATTGGGAAGCGACGATTCCACCCCAATGCATGCCGCAGTACGCAGCCGTTCGCTCCAAAGGTAGCAGCAGTTCTTCAAGGGTGGAACCATTGGATCCGTCCGCTTGGAAAGTGGAAAGTGCAGCGCCTGTGGTCACACTGACCAGCAAGGTTTTGCCTTGCAGCTTGGATGTTTCGCTTGGAAAAGCCCAACCGGGGGTCAGCATGGAATCCAACCAGTGCTTCACTAAGGCCGGTGGGCTGTACCAGTATAAGGGAAAGTGCAGAACCAGCGTGGAAGCTGCAGTTAGGCGCGCTTGAAAGGCCGGGACATCAAAGTGGCCATCGGTGGCTTCCTCGGCCAGCGAAACCCACTCCATACCGAGAGGTTGAAGGGCAGGTCGAATGGCTTCGATGAATGCCGAACGATCCGCATGCGGATTGCCAACAATGAATAACGTGGTAGAGTGAGACACGCCAATCGAACAACCCTGTGCTCAGTTGGTTCAAACGGCCGCAATCAATCGCTCAAAGCGACTTGGATGCCAACCGAAAAACTGTGCATGCTCGGGGAATCCGCAGGGTTTTCGTCGAAAAACGGCAACAAGGCCGCCTCGCCCAACAAACTGACTTTTCCGAATCCTACGCCAATGCGTGCGCTCAGTTGCAGAGGAGTGATAGGAAAGTCTTCTTCTGTAACGGTATCTGTTGTCCCGGACTGGAATTCAGGGTTGTACTTACCGTGCAGCAGGTAGCCAGCGACCAATCCGCCCTCTGCGTGCAATCCACTGCCGCCAGAACGGAACAGGTGCACGGATGCTAGAACTGGAACGCGCAAGTATACGGCATTGATGCGGTTCACAGTGACTTCCGCCGAATTGGGTTCCAGCACAGTGGCCACGACGGTTTCAGAGGATGCATCGTACCCGAGTACGCGGTCGGGAGCAACGCCTAGTCGAATCCAATCGAATCCTATGCCAGTCGTGATTCCGAAGAATTCTCCGAGCAGTTTTTGGCGGCGTTCAAAGGGATTGATGGATACGCGAAACGAATCGAAGGCGTCGTCTGTGGTCAACCCCAGGTCTTCCCGCGCTCCCCACGTGGCGGTGTAGTTTTCTAAATTGCCTTGGAACTGCGCCATCGATAAGGCGCTGAATGAGAGTCCACTCCAGTTTCCTTTGGATTCCATTTTGCCTTTGTTCCGGACTTCCGTGGAATCAGTGGGGCATGTGGTGGCTGCAGCATGGTGCCCGACGACCATAGACGTTACGAGTAGAAGGGAGGAAAAGAGTCCATTCATCACATAGGTGTTTAAAAATCAAAGACGCGGCTCAAATTGAATCCGAAATACAGTGCGCCTTCCCGCCACCGTCCACCGGTCTCGGTGAGGAATGCCCGTTCGAACATGCCTTGCGAATTCGTGACGTGCAGCTGGAAGACATGACCTCCTGTTTCAATATCCATGCCAATTGACAAACTGTTCACGTGATCCGTCGGCAATCCCGCGATAGCGAAGTGGTATTCGGCGTTGATGCTCGCACGCGATGTCAACTTGTATCGCGCCCCGGCGCCCAAGGTCCATTGGTCATTGGCATCGGCGAGGGTCTCCACCAAGTTGCGGTGGATGAACGACGGAATCAGCGCGGTGCTCAGCTTGGAACTCCATTTCTTGGCGACGATGGCTTGGTTCACGTAACTCAACCGCGAAGTGAAAAAATTCTCGCGCGTGGGATCGCTCCACTTCAGTCCATTGGCCATGGCCACCGAGTACAGCGTAACGCTGACGGGCATGCTTTTGTCGGAGTTTTGCCGCAAGGCCCGCCATTTAATGTTGGCTTCGTAGGTTTTTTGGAAGGTGCTGCGCGCGACGCCGACGGCCAATCGATCGGTGATGCCATAGTCGAAGGCCATGCGCATGCTGGCGTTGTCCAATCCCCACAGGGCGTAAGCGCCTTCGTTGATTTGGCCAAAGCGGTGGGCGATGACAAAATGAAGTACGTTCTTCCCCGGCGTCTCGTTGCTCTGGACGTTGATGATCCGCGTGTCTTTGAACGTAGCGGATACAGGGGTGATGACGAGTGGAGCGACTTCGATGCCGTCCAGCAGGCTTTGGGCCTTTGCTGCGCCGTCCGGTGAGCCAACGGTAAAGATGCAGCCCAGAATGATTGCAGGGAGTGTTCGCATCAGCGTGGGATTAGCGTGGCGGTTACCGTGACTTCGATGGACGGTGCGATTTTATTCCTTACCACTTTGGGGATGGCGATGTCGTGGTCGGCAGGTGCCACTTCAAATACCGATTCAATGTCCCACCCGGTTCCATTCCATTGTACTTTCGATGGGATTTCCCGTTCCTGGACGACCCCGTGGATGGTCAGTGAACCCTTGGCCACGACAGCATGTTGCTTCCCGTCCTTCAAGGCCGCATCTAAACCGCCAATGCTGCCTTCAAACGAGCCGTTGGGGTAGGTGTGCGATTCGAGGTAGTTCTCGTTGAAGTGTTCTTCCATGAGGGCTTTTTCGAAGCGAAAACCCAGCACCGGCACCCGAAATGCAAAGGCGCCGTCTGCTTGAAGCAAGGCTGTCATCTGCTGGTTGTGGGCTTCGATGTCTTCGATGGGGGTGGTTGAGAAAAACCGCACCTGGCCTTCCCGCGTCAGGTATTGCTGAGCGTTAGCGGCAAACGGCAAGCTGCACAAGAGGACAGCGAATAGGAGGATGGATTTGTTCATGGTTCAGAATTCAGGGGCTCCCAACGCGGCCCAATTTTGCAAAAGGGCGATCTGGCACGAGTCCAATGCTCCGTTGGGTGGCATGGAGAGTGAATTGGATTCAGGCAAAACCAACACGTCAAGCAACGAACCCTCCAAGGTAGCCTGACGGGCAGAGGCATAGGTGGTGAGATCGAGGCCGCTTTCCGGAAAGGCCCCGCTGTGGCAACCCGTGCAATGTGCCTCCAGCAATGGACGCACGCTGCCTTCGTACGTTTCGATGACATCGGGACAATTTGTCCCGTAGAGCGTTTCCTCTACATCATAGCGGCACGCCGCCAGAAGAGCCACGAGTATAACAAGTGAAAGACATCGCATTGCTTCAAAATTAGCGGGAATTTTCGTCAAGGCCTCAAGCGAATTGCCAAATAGCCTGAAGGTGCGATATTTGCCGAAAGCACTGAACCATGGGAAGAGCCTTTGAATTCCGAAAAGCACGCAAATTCAAGCGGTGGGCTGCGATGTCCAAGACGTTTGCACGCCTGAACAAGGACATCATCATCGCCATCCGCGAAGGCAATGGTTCGGATCCCGACATGAACCCGCGCTTGCGCGCAGTTTTGCAGAACTGCCGCGCTGCCAACATGCCCAAGGACAACGTCGAGCGCGCCATTAAGAAAGCGACCGATAAGGACACCTCCGACTACAAGGAGGTCAATTTCGAAGGGTACGCGCCGCACGGCATCGCTGTTTTTGTGGAGACCGCAACGGACAACAACAACCGCACGGTGGCCAACGTCCGCAGCCATTTCAACAAATGCAACGGCAACCTCGGAACATCAGGTTCCGTCGAATTCATGTTCGATCACGTGTGCTTCTTCAAGATCAACGCGGCGGGCGTCGATGCGGAGGAATTGGAATTGGAGCTGATTGACTACGGCGCAGAAGAAGTGAGTGCGGACGAGGACGCCTTGGTCATCACGGGTACGTTTGAATCCTTCGGCCAATTGCAGTCCAAATTGGAAGCGGACGGAATGGAGATTGTGGAATCGGGCCTCGAACGTGTGCCGAACACCACCAAGGAATTGGATCCAGAGGCCACGGCTGAAGTCGAAAAACTGATTGAGCGACTGGAGGAAGATGATGACGTACAGAACGTCTTCCACACCATGAGTTCCTCAACGGACGCCGAAGCTTAATCCCTCTTTTGCGAATCCGGTCGGCCAAGGCACCGGAGTCAGTACCTTCGCGCCATGGAAAGCAAGCAGGTCAAGGCGGATGCGCCGTTGCTGGATTTTTTGATGGAACACGGTCAGTACTCAACACGTACCCGTGCCCGAACAGCCATCAAGGCAGGGGCCGTTACGGTCGATGGCGAGGTACTCAAAATCCCCTCTGCCGACTTGAAGGAAGGCCAAACCGTGACATGGCAATCACTTGCTGCTCGCAAAAGCGTCAAAGATTTTGACTTGGGCGGCAGTGCCTCCGATCGGGCCAAGGCCTCAAAATCGCCTTATGAAGTGGTGTACGAGGACGAGAACATCTTGGCCTACATCAAGCCAGCGGGCATGGTGTTTGCCTCTCCCAAGCCGCAGGTAAAGACGTCGTTCACGGCCATGAAGCTGTGGATGACCAAGGCGCGGCCCAAATGCGAGTGCATTCAATTTGTCAACCGCATTGAGAAGGAGTCGTCAGGCATCAGCATCATTGCCAAGAACCTCGTTTGGAGAAAGCACCTCCAAGACCAATGGCAGCACTTTCAGCGCCGCATGTATGTGTTGGTGGAAGGCCACTTGCCTGCAGACGACGTGCTGTTCTGCTTCAATCAGGAAGAGGGGAAGAAAAAGCGAACGAAGCACGAGTTCGCCTACCGCACCATGCGTGCCACTCCGGCGCATACCCTGTTGAAGATGGAAGCGGGATTCGAGCATGTGCCTTTGCTCATGAGTGGCCTCCGCCGCCAGCAATGCCTCTTAATCGGGAAGGGCAAGGAGATGCCGGATCCGCTTGGCCGCAGCGGCTTGCACTTGTTTGGGGTGGATTTGATCGGGCCCGACGGTCAGGTGATCAACGTCAAGTCCCGTGTGCCGCAACCCTTCCTCAACCTCATGAAAGGAGGCAAGGGCCCCAAAGCGGAGCCCAACTGGAAACGCAAACAACGCGAAGGCGAACAACGCGAACGTCCCCCACGTGGGAAACAAAAAAAGCACCGGTAAGGGTGCTTTGCTGAGTGAAGTGTTTCGTTAAAGTGAGTACCTGTTTTCGAGCCAATTCCGGAGTTCAATGGACTCCTTCGGGTTCAAATTGCGGAAGGCGATTCGCATCGCTCTCCGGATCATGACTGGCTCCGCATGCACGTGGCGAATGAGCGTTTTGTATTGCTCGAGTGCGCTTGGTGATTGCATAATGGGGATACCTGTGATGGACATGAGAACGTGTTGTAAGAATCGTCGTCTTGGTACGGCATCCCGAGGAAAATGGTTGCAATTCTGCCCGGGTTTTTGAGTCCTTATTCGCTAACTCGTTGAATGCCATGTAAAAAGAACAAAGCACCGGGACGTTTCCCAGTGCTTTGCTTAACCTAAACCAAATTCACCTGATGCATAAGCTCATGTGCTTGTTGCCAGGATAAACCCAATCACCGTGCCAAACACCGCGCAAGGAGCCCACCGGGGAGCCAATAGCCGTTAAATTTGCCGAAATTCAATGACAATGAGCAAAGCAGTTTACATTGTTTCCGCGGTGCGAACGCCGATGGGAAGTTTTTTAGGAGCCTTGTCCTCCGTGTCGGCCACGGACCTCGGTGCCGCCGCAATCCGAGGGGCGCTTGAGAAAGGCGGAGTGGCCGCTGACCGAGTTGAAGAGGTGTTCATGGGCAACGTGCTGCAAGCTGGACTTGGACAAGCGCCCGCGCGTCAAGCAGCCATGGCGGCAGGCATCCCGAACGACGTACCGTGCACCACCATCAACAAGGTGTGTTCCAGTGGCATGAAGTCCATCGCGTTGGCTGCTCAAGCTATCGCGAGCGGTGACATTCAGGTCGCTGTCGCGGGAGGCATGGAAAACATGAGCCGCGTCCCCCATTACTTTGACGCTCGGTCCGGCACCAAGTTCGGCGATGTCAAAATGAAAGACGGGATGCTGCTGGACGGTCTGACCGATGTTTACAACGCCACCCACATGGGCAATTGCGCCGAGCTCTGCGCCAAGGAGCACAACATCAGCCGAGAAGCCCAAGATGACTTCGCCATCGAGAGCTACACGCGTTCGGCCAAGGCATGGTCCGAAGGTGCATTCGCGGATGAAGTGGTTCCCGTCGCCGTTCCCCAGCGCAAAGGCGACCCGATCCACGTGGATACCGACCAGGAATTCAGCCAAGTCAAAATGGAGAAGGTCCGCACGCTGCGCCCGGCCTTCCAGAAAGATGGTACCGTAACGGCGGCCAACGCCTCCACCCTCAACGACGGAGCGAGTGCTTTGGTCCTCGCATCGGAAGAAGCCATCCAAGCCAATGGCTGGACTCCCATTGCTTGCATCGCCTCAACGGCCGATGCAGCCCACGCCCCAGAATGGTTCACCACTGCGCCTTCGAAGGCCGTGCCCCGCGCATTGGATAAAGCTGGCTGGCAGTCCGATGACGTGGACCTGTGGGAATTGAATGAAGCCTTTTCGGTTGTCGGATTGGTCAATGTCGACCTGTTGGGTCTCGACGCTGCCAAAGTCAACGTCAACGGCGGTGCCGTCTCGCTCGGCCATCCGCTCGGTTCCAGCGGTTCACGCATCGTGGTGACGTTGATCCATGCCTTGCGGGCTCGCAACTTGAAAAAAGGCGGTGCAGGCATTTGCAACGGTGGCGGAGGTGCTTCCGCTTTGATGGTTGAATTGGTTTAATCGTCCATGCAGCAAGGTGATCGCATCGTGCTTGTTGTTCCTGTCGGCCCGGTTCGGGTCGATGCGAGTGACCGCGCTGAACTGTGCACGCAAGCATTGGCCGGAGAACGGGCTGTGGTGCTGAACACCGGAACAAAAGACTGGATCCACCTCCAATTGGAATCGGATGGCTATACAGGATGGGTGGATCGCAAGCAATGGGCGGCTCCCGCAGATGATCCCGGATCGGCATTCATTCTGCAAGCGCCTTTTTCCGGATGGCTTCGCAGCGATGGTGCTTTGATGCATTACCCAGCGGGGAGCCGACTTCTGCGCAGCGATGCAGGCCATTGGTCCCTCAATGGCAACGGACTTGAACCCGTCGAGCCAGTGGGCCGCGCATTGGAAGCGGCTGAAGATGCGGTCGAAGCAGCCCAGCAATTCCTTGGCGCTCCGTATTTGTGGGGCGGGAAAACGGCCACTGGTATTGACTGCTCAGGGTTGGTTCAGTTGGCCTGGAAAATGACGGGACAGGACGTGCCACGCGACGCGTCTCAACAAGCCGAGGTGGGACCGTCCATTTCGTGGGGCGAGCAGCAGCGAGGGGATATGGTGTTCTTTCAAAACGAAGCTGGAAAGGTCGTGCACGTGGGTGTTTTAATCGACGCCACGACCATTGTTCATGCGGCCGGAGAGGTACGTGTGGATGCGCTGGTGCCCGAAGGAATTCAACGGGACGACCGGTTGACGCATGCCTTTCACAGCATCCGCCGGTGGAGCCTCAAAGGCTGAAGCCCGACTTCTGCGCGGCCAAGTCCCGCAGCACAGGGCTGGGGCGGTAGCGGTCATCTCCGTAGCGGATGTGCAAGCTTTCCAGTATGTTCAACGTTGCTTTAGCGCCCCATTCGTTGCACCAGGCGAGCAGGCCTTTGGGGTAGTTAACGCCTTTGGTCATGGCCGTTTCCAAGTCTGCGGGAGAAGCGATGTTGAGGTAACTCGCGTCCGCCGCTTCGTTAATGAGCATGGCCACAATGCGTTCGACAATCCAGTCAAACTGGTTGGAATCAATGGAAGCGTCGTTGGCTGTTTGGGGCACTTGCCCTTCGCCATAAGTGTAATAGCCCTTGCCTGATTTGCGCCCGAGCCAACCGGCATCGACGTGTTGTTTTTGAATCAAGCTCGGCCGGTACCGTGGATCGTTGTAAAACGCCTCAAAGACCGAGCATGACACGGCGTAGTTGACGTCGTTTCCTATCAGGTCCATCAATTCAAACGGACCCATTCGAAAACCGGCATTGCGCATGGCCGCATCGATGGTCTCTCGCGACGCCAATCCTTCCTCGAAAATCCGCAACGCTTCCCCATAGAACGGCCGCGCTAACCGATTGACGATGAAGCCAGGTGTGTCTTTGGTGACCACAGGAGATTTTCCCCAAGCGTCCATCATGGACTTGGCACGGTCCACATGCGCAGCGTCTGTTTGCAGGGCAGGGACAACTTCCACCAAGGCCATCAAGGGGGCAGGGTTAAAGAAGTGCAGACCCATGAAACGTTCCGGGTGCTGCAGCTTGCCGGCAATGGCGGTCACGCTCAGGGAGGAGGTGTTGGTGGCGAGAACAGCGTCAGGTGCGACGATCGTTTCCAAGGATTGAAAAAGCGACTGCTTAACGCCGAGGTCCTCCACGATGGCTTCAATTACCCAATCGCACGCCGCCAACGAATCGAGTTCCGTTGTGCGGTCAATGGCGGATTGGATGCGTTCGCTATCGGCAACGGACCATTTGCCTTTTTCCACCAACCGCGCCGCGACCTTGGCCAAAGCGGCCGCGCTTCGCTCCAATGCGGATTCACTTTGATCAACCAAAACGACGGTATGACCGGCTTGTGCTGCGAGCTGGGCGATGCCGGAGCCCATGGCGCCGGCACCGACAACACCAATGGTGGACGTTCCTGTTTGCATGGGACGAAGTTCGTACTTTTCCTGCATGGATATTCAAGAAGAGTTGCAGGCCTCCGCGGATTATTTGCGTGAGCGCGGCGTGGGTGAGGTTGATGTGGCCATTGTTTTGGGCACAGGTTTGGGCGGATTGGTGAGTGAAATCGATGAAGTGTTGGCGTTCAATTACAGCCAGATTCCACACATACCTGTAGCCACGGTGGAGTTCCATTTTGGCAAACTGATTTACGGCGAGCTGGGCGGCAAACGCGTTTTGGCATGGCAAGGGCGCTTCCACTACTACGAGGGCTACACCATGGAGCAGGTGGTCAAGCCCGTGCGCATTTCCAAGATGCTGGGTGCAAAAGCGTTGCTGATGTCAAATGCAGCAGGCAGCTTGAATCCCGACATCAAGAAAGGGGCGCTGATGTGCATCGAAGACCACATCAATTTGTTTCCGGATTCGCCCTTGCGCGGCCGCAACCTCGACGCCTTGGGCGGTCGTTATCCCGATATGTGCGAGCCGTATGACGTCGAATTGAGCGGGGCGCTGTTTCAGGTGGCGCGATCGCTTGATATCGCATTGTACACCGGCGTATACGTCGGCGTTCCGGGTCCTCAACTCGAGACCCGTGCGGAGTACCGGTACCTCCGAACAATCGGCGCTGATGCGGTGGGGATGTCCACCGTCCCCGAAGTCATTGCGGCAGCGCACATGAACATGCCGTGTGCGGCGGTGAGCGTCATCACGGATGAGTGCAATCCTGAGCACTTAGCGCCGTTCAACATCGATGAAGTGATTGCCATCGCCAGGGAATCGGAGCCCTTGCTCACGCGGCTGTTTTCCGAATTCATGAGCCGGCTCAAGGTGTAACGGCCGTCAATTCCATGACTCCACTCGTAAATCCCTCACGCCAAGGGACTTGGTGTGGTTTTTTATTGGCCGCATGTTCAGAATCAAATCCCATCGATGCAAGGAATGTGGTGACCGGCTGACCGGCCGAAGCGACAAGTTATTCTGCGACGTTTCCTGCCGCGTCCGGCACCACCGCAAGTCCAATTCGCTGCATGCGTTGAAGCGTGGGGTCGACCACGTTCTGCAACGGAACCGCTCCCTGTTGGTTGATTTGCGCAAATCCACTTACGCCCAGTTGAATGCGGAGGACCGGGCTTTTTGGCTGCGCCGGCAAGGCTTTGATTTCAATTTTCACACCCATGTTGTGCCATTGCAGGACGGACGCATGGCGATCATGTGCTACGATGAAGGGTATGTGCTGGAAGGGGACGGCATCCTGCCGTGGAAGGAAAGCGGCCGGATCGCCGGATTACTTGCGCCGCGAGCGCTTTCCTGATTTGCGCTTCTTTTGGTGAAAGGCGCCTTGGTAGTTGGGGTCCCGCTTTTTCAGTTCCCGGTCAATTTCACGCGCCTGGTTTTGTTTTTCCCGGCGCGGGGTTTCGAACGTCTCCAATTCCGGAACTGCTGGAAAGTCCAACAAGGATTCGCCGGTAAGCGACTCAATGCGCTCCAACGCGAACTTTTCAGCAGGGTCGACCAAGGTCAGCGCCGAGCCTTCACGGAATGCGCGGCCCGTTCTGCCGATGCGGTGGATGTAGTCGTGGGGATCCCTAGGCACCGAGGCGTTGATGACCCATTGGGTTTCCGGAACGTCGATGCCACGGCTCGCGACATCCGTGGCGATGAGGATTTGCACGGCACCCGTCCTGAAGTCTTGCATGGCGTTGATGCGCGCATTTTGTCCCTTATTGCTGTGCACTGCACGGACCCCCTTATCAAACGAACGATCGAGGAACTTGAATAGGTTTTCGGCTTCTTCCTTGCGCCGGGTGAAAATCAACAACCGGTCGTCACCAAGTTGTTCCCGCACGTACCATTCGATGAACGCAATCTTGGTGCGGAGATTTGGCAATGACAACTTGTACTGGGTGACGGTCGATACGGGAGTGCTTTCAGGGGTGACCTCGATGCGGGTGGGCCAGAGCAAGAATTCTTCGGCGAGCCGTTCCACGCGCGGGGGGAACGTGGCGGAAAACAGGATGTTCTGTCGCTTGGTGGGAATGACTTCTTGAATTTGACGGATTTGCGGCATGAAGCCCATGTCCATCATGCGGTCCGCTTCATCGAGGACGATGTGCTTGAGCTTTTTCGTCTCGACGTGGCCGCGGGAATAGATCTCCAAAAACCGCCCCGGTGTAGAGACGATCAAATCAACGCCGTCAGCGATTTCTTCGATTTGCTTTTTGGGCCCCACGCCGCCATAAAATGCCACAATCCGCAAGTCGGTGTAGCTGGCAAATTTCAGTGCCTCTTGGTGGATTTGGACGACCAATTCTTTGGTGGGGGCGAGAACCAGCCCCCGCGGCGCTTCACCTTGAGCGTATTTCAAAGTCTGCAGCAAGGGAAGCAAAAATGCTGCAGTCTTGCCCGTTCCGGTTTGCGCAATCCCAATCACATCCTGCCCAGCCCGCAGCGGCGGAATGGCCTTTTGTTGGATTGGCGTGGCGTTTTCATACCCCGCGTCTTCAATGGCATTTAAGAACTGCCGAGTCAGCTTGAGGTCGTCAAATCGCATGGGACAAATTTAGGTTACCTAAATTCGTGGCGGAAGATGGAGGATTCTTTTGCGCATATGCGACCGTATTTGGACCACGAGGTTCCTGAAGCCATTGCGTGCTTGGTCCGGGCGCTCGATTGGGAATCCCAACTGGGCCCGTTCATCGGCAATGAAAAAGCAGCGGCGCTGATGCAGGGCATCGAAGGCCTGCGCAGCGTGGAGGCCTTTCAAGAAAACCTCTCGCGTGTTTTTGTTGACATGCTGCTTCAGCGGACAGCTGAGGATGTGTCGGTGTCCTATGCGTCGGGCTTCAAAGGCCACGGCGCCCTGTTCATTTCGAACCACCGAGACATCGTCCTGGATCCGTCGCTCATCAACATGGCCCTCCTTTCTCGGGGGGAGTCGACTACCCAAATCGGCATCGGCAGCAACCTGCTGCAAACGGAGTGGGTGGAGAAACTGGTCCGGCTGAACAAGAGCTTCATCGTACGCCGAGGCGGCACACCGCGCGAACAGTTAGGAGCCAGTGCAGAAGTGGCCGATTATGTGCGCCATGTCATCACCAAGCAAAACGCTTCCGTGTGGTTGGCTCAGCGCGAAGGCCGGGCGAAAGATGGGGACGACCGGACGTCTCCCGCCTTGATTCGCATGCTCCTAAACGGTGAGGATGGCGAGGGGTGGAACCGCCTCATAGTCCAGCCGGTTAGTTTGAGTTACGAGTGGGACCCGTGCGACGGCATGAAAGTGCGCGAGTTGTTGATCCGGGACGCGAACAACGGGGAATACGTCAAAGCATCGGGAGAGGATGAGCGAAGCATGAAGCAAGGGTTGTTTGGCTGGAAGGGCCGGATTCACGTTGCCTTTTGCGATCCTGTCGCATGGGAGCATCCTCCGGAGGGCGTTCGTCCCGCTGCCCACTTGGCGGCGAAGGTGGACCAAGTTTTGCACGAATCCATGAAGACATGGCCCTGTCAGCATTGGGCGGCAGCGGAGTGGATGCACCTCACCGGCAGTCGTGGAACAAATTGGCCGGACGAATGGAACCCCGATGCCGTGGATGCTCAGGTAAGTGAAGCCTGCGAAAAACGCATCGGCGCCATTGCCGGTTCCCTCACGGATTTGAATGCCAGCGATGAATCGGTGCGCTTGAAGTGGTGTGAAATCACCATGAATCCACTGATCAATGCCGTGCTCGCTGATAAGGCAGCCTCGGTAACGGCCTAACGCAGCCGTTCCATTACGCACCGGTTTTCACCCGGGCAACTTCAGCACAGACGATGGAAGACGCCACACCGGCGTTCAGCGATTCAGCCGATCCGACGCGCGGAATGTGCACGGGAACGGATGAGGAGGGAAGGTCGACCCCCGCGAAGCCATGCGACTCGGCCCCCACCCATATCCAACCGCTCGTCCACGGGATGGTTGTATGCGGCGTTCCCTGCATTTCGAGGTGAAAATGCCCTGAAAGCTGGTGCAAAAAATCCATCGGAGCTTCCACAACGGGAATCCGAAAGATGGAACCCATGGAGGCTTGAACGGTTTTGGCATTCCACGGATCGACCGTGTCCTCGGTGATGAACACCCCGCCGAATCCAAACCAGTCCGCGGTCCGAATGAGGGTTCCCAAGTTCCCGGGGTCCTGCAGACGGCAAGCGATGAGTCCGTGGGCCATGGGTGAGCCCTCCACCGCTCGAACGACCTCTTCAGGCGCGCGCTCCGGAATGGAAGCCACGGCGAGCAACCCCGGGGCTGTGTTCATTTGGGAAATCCGCCCCATGTCCTTAACAGAGATTTGCTCTGCCACGTGTCGATGGGAGTCGGGCACCGCGTGTTCCATGGTGGAGACGTAGTACATTCGTTCCACCGCTATGGAGCTCTCGACCAATTCAGCAACGCCTTTGTCGCCCTCGACCACAAATCGCCCCTGTTCCGTGCGTTCCGGTTTCCTGCGCAGGGCGCGAATGGCGTTGAGGGTTGTTTTGTCCATTGATGGGCGTTTTGCGCTGCAAAGCTATGCGATATGCGCGTTGGCTATGCTCTCTGCTTGTTCTCCGACTCGTCGCCTCGGGGAAGGGGAGCGGTTTCTTGAGCGCGTTGAAGTCACCGCGCCGGACGGCACCAAGCACGCGAATGAAGGGGCATTTGAAGAGGTGCTTCGGCAACAGCCCAATACCCGCCTTTTCGGCATCCGTTTACCCCTGCAGATCCACCTCATGGTTCGCCCCGAGGCCCTTGAGAACGCACAACAGAAGCGGCTTGAAAAAGGGAAGGAGGAAGGTGGATGGCGTTGGTGGCTCGCGAATCGGATGGGGGAGCCGCCTGTCACCTACGACGCTTACCTCGCTGAACGATCGCGCCTCAATCTGGCTGCGCTTGCTCAGCAGATGGGTTACCTCGATGCGGGGTGTACGCTGCAAGTTGACACAACTGAAAAGCAACGCGCACAGTTGGCATACGCCCTGGACTTGGGAAAGATGTGGACCGTACAATCCTGCAGTTGGGCCACCGAGGGCAGCGGGCTGAAGACGGATCGGTTGGACTTTGACCCTGCTGCGTTGGTGGGTGAGCCCTTTGAAGTGCGCGAGCTGGAAAACATTCGGAGCAACGTGGCCAGTTCTTTCCGCAACAGTGGTTTTCCTTCGGTTCAAGCCTCCCACGTAGCATTCGTGGCGGATACGCTCGGCATGTCCAAGGACAAGAAAGTGGCCGTGACAGTGGAACTGTTGCCTGTTGATTACACCGCCGATGGCGCGCCCATTCCCCATGAGGTAACGCGGTTCGGAAGAATTGACTGGTCGTGCAAAGAGCGCGAAAATGGGAAAGTGCCGTGCATTGCAGATAACGTAGTGGACTTCTTGCTGGCCGTTGATTCGGGCATGCTCTTCAATGAGCGGGTCCTGCAGGACACGTACAGGCGATTGTCCAATGTGCCGGGCGTGAGCCGTGTGGAAATGCCTGGGAACCTGAGAAGCCAGGGACTTGGGGAGGAGGTTCTGTACGATGTGGGGGTCAACCTCGAATTGAATCAACGAATTGATTTGACCGCTGAGGCTCAAATGATCCGAAGCGATGCCCGGTATGGTCCCATTGGAAGCATTGGTTTTCGGAACAACAACGTGCGCGGCAAGGCCGACGTGTTGGAATTCGCCTTGACCGGTGGCATCATTTCGACTCGGCCCTTCAGTTACACGGGTGATGCCTTGGTGCCAAACAGTGGCACGTGGTCCATCTTGGGCACGTATTCGACACTGGGCATTCCGCCGCTGCCCCTCGGTAGTTTGCGGCCTTCAAACGAGGCCCGCACGGAGTTTACCTTGAATTGGGGACGTGAGGTGCGACCAGAGTATGCGCGAGAAGCGGCCACAATCTCGTATGGTTTTCGATACGTGGAAAACCCTGAACGAGAGAGCAAGTTGATGGTGACACCGCTGGAGTTTCGGTACGCCAACATTACCGCCGACACCCAGTTCGCTGAGTGGCTCACGCAACAAGCAAATCCCGTGCTCGAAGGGCGTTTTGTGGATTACACATCCCTGGCCTCCAAGCTCGGTTGGAGTTCGAAATGGCAAAATGGAGCTGCACATGGTCGATGGCGTTTCGATGTCGAATGGACGGGTATGGGATTGTACGCGCTTGCAGCCCCATTGGATCTTCGTCAAGGCGAAGGCGACACCTACCTGCTCGCCGGCATCCCATTCGCGCATTACGTGCGCGGCGACGGGGAATGGACATACGGACGGATGTGGGATGGAAGGGGCTCGCTTCACGGACGAATCAAGGCGGGAATAGCCTCGGTTGGTGCGAATATGGATGTGCTGCCTTTTGATCGGGCTTTCTTTGCCGGTGGTGCAAACGGGGTGCGGGGGTGGACGGTCCGCGATTTAGGTCCCGGGTTTGCCCAGCAGGAAGTGTTGAATGCGGGGTACGTTCCCGGGGTGGGTGACGTTCAATTGGATGTGGGGTTGGAATTTCGAAAGGAATTGACGGATGCATTTGGTGCGGCCTGGTTCTCTGACGCAGGCAACGTGTGGATTAACCAGACCAGCAGTTCCTCCTCGGCGCAGGAAGTCGAATTTTCGCTGCGATCCTTGGCGTGGGGTGCAGGATTGGGGTTGCGATTTGACTTTGAATTCTTCTTATTGCGGCTCGATGGTGCGCTACGTTTACACGACCCTGCTCAAGTCGAAGGGCAGCGGTGGATTGGTCAAGGTTCGCTGCGTGGTATGGTTCATTTGGGAATTGGTCACCCTTTTTGAACAAGTGCATTCAGATTCCATGAAGTCGTTTACCTTTGGATTCAAATCACACAGACATGGGTTGGTTTAAGCGGATTCAAGACGGCATCACGACGAAGAGTGCGGAGAAGAAAGAGATCCCTGAAGGGGCGTGGCACCAATGTCCGGGCTGCAAGAATGTGATTACTTCACAGCAACATGCTGAGCGTTTGGGCGTTTGCGACTATTGCGGACACCACGATCGGGTGGGTAGCGAGACGTATTTCAACGTTTTTTTCGATGAGGGCAAATACCGCGAAGTGGCTCCCAAGATCACAAGCGATGATCCGCTTGAATTCAAGGACACCAAAGCGTACACCGATCGCCTGGAGGCAGCTAAAAAGAAAACGGGGCTACAAGATGCTTTGCGCACCGCATCCGGTGACTTGGATGGTATTCCAGTCGTAATCAGTTGCATGGATTTTCAATTCATTGGTGGTTCCATGGGCAGCGTTGTGGGTGAAAAGATTGCACGCGGCATCGACTTGGCGCTTAAGAAAGGGTGCCCATTCATCTGCATCAGCAAGTCTGGTGGTGCACGGATGATGGAAGCGGGGTTGAGCTTGATGCAAATGGCCAAAACAAGTGCGAAACTCTCTTTGCTCGCAAAAGCCGGATTGCCTTACATCTCCATTTTAACGGACCCCACAACCGGTGGCGTGACGGCCTCATTTGCCATGCTCGGCGACATCAACATCGCAGAGCCGAATGCATTGATTGGATTCGCTGGTCCACGCGTGGTCAAAGAGACCATTGGCAAGGACTTGCCGGAAGGTTTCCAACGCTCGGAATTCCTGCTCGAGCACGGTTTCCTCGATGCCATCGTGGAACGGAAGGACCTGAAGGAGAAGGTGGCGTTCAGCCTTCGCGCAATGGGGGATTTCGCCAAGGCGGAATAAAAACCCCGAAAGCATAGGTTGGCGCGGCTGTTCATTGTATCTTTGCACCTCAATTTTTCGCATAACGAACATCAATTCGATTTCGCCATGTACTTAGATTCAGCAAAAAAGAAAGAGTTCTTCGCCACGTTTGGCGCGAACGAAAAGGACACCGGCAGTGCCGAAGCGCAGATCGCCATGTTCTCTTACCGGATTGCTCACTTGACGGAGCATCTCAAGCAAAACCGCAAGGATTTCCACACACAACGTGCCCTGATCAAGTTGGTAGGTAAGCGTCGTAAGTTGCTGGATTACCTCAAAGCAAAAGACATTACACGCTACCGCGAAATCGTTTCAAAACTCGGTTTGCGTCGTTAATGATAATTTTACAAACGGGGGAGGCAATCGGTATCACACCATTGCCTTCTTCGTTTTTTTGCGTCTTCACCCAACGGGGTGAGATGCCTTAGGATGATTTTACAGGAAAGATGAATTACACGGTACACAACCAAACCATCGATCTCGGCAACGGGCGCGAGATCAGCATTGAAACCGGAAAGCTTGCCAAGCAAGCACACGGTTCTGTTGTCGTAAAGAGCGGCAACACCATGTTATTGGCAACAGCAGTTTCTGCTCACGACGTCCGAGACGACGTCGACTTCTTGCCATTGACAGTCGATTACAGAGAAAAATACGCAGCTGCAGGACGTTTCCCAGGCGGTTTCTTCAAGCGTGAGGCACGTCCTTCTGATACGGAAGTATTGGTTATGCGCTTGGTTGACCGCGCCTTGCGCCCAACGTTCCCAGGCGATTACCACGCAGGAACGCAGGTCATGATTCAATTGATGTCTGCTGATGAAGAAGTGCTGCCAGACAGCTTGGCGGGCCTCGCCGCTTCTGCGTGCATCGCAGTAAGTGACATTCCATTTGACGGCCCCATCTCGGAGGTGCGCGTGGCGCGAGTAGATGGTGCGTTCATCATTAATCCGTTCCGTTCGGAGCTGGAGCGTGCGGACATGGACATCATGGTCGCGGGTAGCATGGACAGCATTGTCATGGTGGAAGGCGAAATGAGCGAAGTGAGCGAAGACGAGATGGTGGACGCCATCGAAGCAGCACACGCCGCCATCCAAAAGCAGTGCGAAGCACAAAACGAGTTAGCGAAAGCTACAGGTCACTTCGGTGTTCAGCGCGAATACTCTCACGAAGACCACGACGAGGACTTGCGTGCTCGCGTCAACGACGCCTTGGTCGAGAAGTTCTACGAAGCGGCCAAGCAGGGCAGAACGAAAGAAGAGCGCAAGGCGAAGTTCTCCGAATTGAAGGAAGCCTTCATGGCCACCCTCTCCGAGGAAGAAGTAGCTGAAAAGGGCTTCATGTTGCGCCAGTACATTGGTGCAGCACAGAAGAAAGCCGTTCGCGATTTGCTTTTGAACGAAGGCATCCGCCTCGACGGCCGTTCTTCAACCGACATTCGCCCCATCTGGACGGAAGTCGATTACCTGCCCAGCACACACGGTAGCTCCATCTTTACACGCGGGGAGACGCAGTCATTGACGACGCTGACCTTGGGTACCAAACTCGACGAGCAGTTGATCGACGGTGCGTTGGTTCGCAAGAACGAGAAGTTCTTGTTGCACTACAACTTTCCACCGTTCTCAACAGGTGAAGAGCGTCCACTGCGCGGCACCAGCCGTCGTGAGGTGGGACACGGTAATTTGGCACTCCGAGCCTTGAAGCCGGTTTTGCCTGCTACCGACGACTGCCCCTACACGATTCGTTTGGTCAGTGAAATCCTCGAATCAAACGGTTCGTCCTCCATGGCGACCGTATGTGCGGGTACCTTGGCCCTCATGGACGGCGGTGTGCCGATCAAGGCGCCTGTATCTGGCATCGCAATGGGATTGATCACCGACATGGATTCTGGGAAGTACGTTGTACTCTCCGATATCTTGGGTGACGAGGACCACTTGGGCGATATGGACTTCAAGGTGACCGGAACGGAGCACGGCATTACAGCATGCCAAATGGACATCAAAATTAAGGGGTTGAGCTTCCAGCAATTGCGCGAAGCACTGGCCCAAGCACGTGAGGGCCGCCACCACATCCGCAAGGAAATGCTCGGTAGCATCAGCGAACCACGTGCCGATTATAAAGACCACGCTCCACGAATCGTTTCATTGACGGTTCCAGGAGAAGCCATCGGACCAATCATTGGCCCAGGCGGTAAAATCATTCAGGAAATCCAAGCCGAAACCGAGACGACCATCAGCATTGAGGACGTCGATGGAAAGGGCATCGTCGAAATTGCCGCTTCGAACAAGTCGGCCATCGATGCCGCCCTTGCCAAGGTCAAGGCCATTGCATTCCCACCAACCGTTGAGATTGGCGAGGAATACGAAGGCAAGGTCAAGAGCATCATGCCATACGGCGCGTTTGTAGAGGTCATTCCTGGACAGGACGGTCTGCTTCACGTGAGCGAACTGGACTGGAAGCGCGTTGAACGGGTGGAAGACGTCTTGAAAGAAGGCGAGGTAGTGAAGTTCAAAGTGGTTGGCCGTGACGAGAAGACCGGCAAGATCAAGTTGAGCCGCAAAGTCTTGTTGCCAAAGCCAGAAGGCTACGTTGAGCGCCCCGAACGCCCACGCGGCGAGCGCGGACGCGGCGATCGCAACCGAGACCGCGGACCACGCCGGGAAGAGCGCAGCCGAAACGAGGATTAACACCCCTTGCGCAACAATTCCTGACCCTTTTCCATTTAATTAGAAACGACGAAATAAAATCCATCCATGCGGCAGCTAAAAATCACCAAGCAGGTTACGAACCGTGAAACGGCATCCCTTGACAAGTATTTGCAAGAGATTGGACGTGTTGATTTGATTACAGCAGAAGAGGAAGTGGAATTGGCCCGTCGCATCAAGAAGGGCGACCAGGTGGCGTTGGAAAAGTTGACCAAAGCGAACCTGCGTTTTGTGGTTTCTGTGTCGAAGCAGTACCAAAACCAAGGGTTGAGTTTGCCGGATTTAATCAACGAGGGCAACCTTGGACTGATCAAGGCCGCTCAGCGTTTCGACGAGACACGTGGTTTTAAGTTCATCTCGTATGCCGTTTGGTGGATCCGCCAAAGCATTTTGCAGGCCTTGGCCGAGCAGAGCCGAATCGTTCGACTGCCGTTGAACAAAATTGGTTCAATCAACAAGATCAACAAGGCCTTTGCCCGTTTGGAACAGGAGTTTGAACGTCCACCAACAGCAGCGGAACTTGCTGAAACACTGGACATGACGCTGGATGAAGTGAAGCAAAGCATGAAGAATGCGGGGCGTCACGTCTCTATGGACGCACCGTTGAAGGATGGAGACGAGTCTTCCAGCAACATGTACGACGTCATGCGCACCGGAGATACGCCTTCGCCGGACACGGAATTGATGACCGAGTCCCTCCGCAAGGAAATCGAACGTTCACTGCGCACCTTGACACCGCGTGAAGGCGACGTCATTCGCTTGTACTTCGGTTTGAACGGTGAGCACCCCATGACCCTCGAGGAAATTGGGGAACGCTTTGACTTGACCCGTGAGCGCGTGCGTCAAATCAAGGAGAAAGCGATTCGACGCTTGAAGCACACCAGCCGCAGCCGCATTTTGAAAAGCTACTTAGGCTAATCGACGGCATCGAGCACCTGCCACAGGTGCCGACACGCCAAGGAACGGTAGGGACTCCATCGTTCCGAGAACGCCACAAGTTCACGATCTGAAGAAGCCATGGAAAGGCCGTACAGCTGCTCCATGGCTTTTTTGATGCCCAGATCCCGCGGTGCAAATACGTCGGGTCGCCGAAGGGTGAAGAGCAAGAACATCTGGGCGGTCCATTCGCCAATGCCTTTGATGGCAGTGAGCGCCTTGATTACTTCCTCATCTTCCAGTTGCTCCAACCGGTGCAGTTCGGCATGGGTGTTCCAGGCTTCGGCGAGCGCTGCGATGTACGTCACTTTTTGACCGCTCAATCCCAATGCGCGGAGTTCGCTGACTGCTGCGTCCAGCACCACGTCAGGCTTCAATCCACCGCACCCTTCGGCCCATGCCTCAAACCGCCGAGCGATGGTCGCTGCTGCTTTGGTGCTCAGCTGCTGCCCAATGATGGCAAGGCACAGCGCGTCAAAGTGCGGTCGTACGGGCTGCCAGTGCAATTCACCGTGTTGTTCCACTTCTCGGAGTAGGATGGGGTCCTCGTGACTGAGGTGCGCAATGAAAGCCGCATGGAGTTCGTTCATACGGTGAATATGCATCATCTTTGCCGTTCATGGACACGCCTTTAAACCTGCGGGATCGCACCAAAATATTCACGGGATTTGCCATGGGCGCCGTGCTGCTTGCGGGTCTTTTTGTCTCGGGGTGTGGCAAGGTGCAGTTTTCGGAAGACCCCGCGCTTCAATTGGAGTTCTCTGCCGATACCATTTTGTTTGATACGGTGTTCACGACCATCGGTTCGGTGACCTTGCCGCTGAAGGTGCACAACCGCAACAAAGAAGCGGTACGGATAGATGAAATTGAGTTGGTTGGAGGCAGCGAATCGCCGTTTCGCGTCAACATCGACGGCGAGGTGGGGCCGAGCGTCTCCGACTGGCCGATTTTGGCCGAAGACAGCCTGTGGGTCTTTTTGGAAGTGACGGTGGATCCGAATGTACTTTCAACGCCATTCGTCATTGAGGATGAGCTGCGGTTCAACACGAACGGCAATGAGCAGCACGTCAATCTAATCGCTTGGGGTCAGAATGCGCATTTCCACGGCGGTTTGGGCGAACTGAATCCGCTGCCTTCATGCGATGAAGTGTGGACAAATGACCTGCCCCACGTCATCTATGGCATTGTTGAAGTGGAGCCGGGTTGCACGCTGACCATTGAAGAAGGAACGCAGGTACATGTGCACGATGGAAGCGGTCTGCGGGTGTACCAATCGACTTTGAACGTGGCAGGAGAGTTGGGGAATGAGGTGGTTTTTCAAGGCGACCGATTGGAATCGAGTTATGAGGATGTACCTGGGCAGTGGGGGATTGAGATTGATTTTCAGTTCGAGACGGAATACGGCACTGAAGAGGTCACCGCGCAACGCGGCGGTATTTGGCTGTACGGCGGCGTGGAATGCACGATGGATTATGCGGTGTTGAAGAACGGCACCATCGGCCTGCAAGTAGACACCACAGGTACGGACCAGGCTCCGGCATTGGACATTCGAAACACGGTCATCCACAACATGAGTGCATACGGGTTGTACGCCCAAGGCGGCACCATCGAGGGGTACAACAATTTGTTCTACGATTGTGGCCAATCCACCGCAGCCTTTACGCTCGGCGGTGCCTACAAGCTGGATCACTGCACCTTCGCCAATTACTGGTCAGAAGGAGTGAGGCAATCGCCGTCGGTCTTGTTCACGGATTGGTACGAAGACATCAACGGCAACATCCAGGTGCGTTCGCTTGAGGGGTCAGCGTTCAACAACTGCATCTTCTGGGGCAACAACTACAGCTTGACGGATTTTGATGAATTGGTGGTGAGTCTGCTGAATCCACCGGCATCACCGTTCATCCGGTATTCAGCCGTGGACGTACAAGACCCCGATTTTCCTGCGGAAATTTTGGAAGCGACGTTGACCGACAACACTCCACCTTTTGCATCCACAAGTGACCGGGATTTTCATTTGTCCTCGAACAACTCCCTCTGGGACGGGGGCGCTTCTCAATTTGCCATCGGACTGGATTTGGATGGTTTGCCCCGGGCGATTGGACAGCCGGATATGGGGTGTTATGAACGGCAGCAATGAGCCGTTGACCTTTGATTTGCAACCTTTTCGGGGGAATTCCGTAGGAAGTCAACATGATGACCACTGGAATCCTCGACGCCCTTGTTCGGCTGTTTGCGCTTTTTGCCGCAGGCCGCACGCCGCGTGAAGCGATGTATGGTCGTCAAGCCGCTGAACGCTACTTGGCCGGGCGGTTGTCCTACGAATACACCCAGGCTTACCTCAAGCAGTACGATGCGGAGATTGCGCGTATGAACAAGCGCATGCCGCATTCCGATGACGAGCGGTTATTGGCCAAGCGGCGGTCGAAGCTCTCTGTTCGCTTGCTGTTCCTCTGCCAACAGATCATCGTTGAACTCGATGCGAAAGACCGGCTGATTGTATTTGCCCGTCTGGCCGAGATGGCCAAATCGACCGGAACCATCGATGATGCCGACAGTTTTTTGAATACCGTCGCTGACGCGCTGCATCTGCTTCCTGAAGATTCAGCCGGATTGAAAGCTCTGGTCAAATGCGCCTCCGCCGATGGGTTGGAGGCTTCGCTGTTTACCGTGGCGCTTCCTCATGAGCAATCCTCTCAGCTGATCGTGTGCAATGTTTCAGCGGACGATTTATTCTTCATCAAAGATTTGGGTCGTGGCGATTTGAAATTGAATGGCAATCCGGTGCAAAAGCATTCCATCGCTCCCATGGCACAGGGCAGTGTCATCAAGGATGGCGCAGGCCATGCTGTCTTCTTCAGCGATGTCGTGCAATGCTGCAGCACATGCGACCGCGTGGAGCAGCGGATGCAGTTTGAGGCATTGAACTTGGCTCACTTCTTCAATTACCCCAACGAGGCGGCGCTTCGTCCGCTGTCGATCACGGCACAATCAGGCGACCTGATTGGCATTATGGGGGCGAGCGGATCGGGCAAGTCCACGTTGCTGAACATTTTGAATGGTTCCCTGAAACCCACGTTTGGTGAAGTTTACCTCAACGGTAGCTCGATCTATGGGGGGGAGGGAAATGCCAAGGGCAGCCTCGGCCACATCGCTCAGCAGGATGTACTTATCAGTGAATTGACCGTTTATGAAAACCTCAAATTCAGTGCGGATTTGAGTCTGGGCGGTGCCACGGAAGAAGAACGCCTTGAACGCGTCGAGTTGACACTCCGTCGGTTGGGGCTTTGGGACATCCGAGATCTCCGCGTGGGGTCCGTAATGGATAAGACCATTTCCGGAGGTCAGCGCAAGCGGTTGAACATCGCCTTGGAGCTGATTCGAGAACCTGCCGTGTTGTTTGTCGACGAGCCCACCAGTGGATTGTCGAGCCGCGACAGCGAGCACATTATGGACATTTTGAAGGAATTGACGCTCCGCGGTAAAATCGTATTCGTCGTCATCCACCAGCCAAGCTCCGACATCTTCAAGTTGTTCGACCGGCTTTTGCTGCTAGACGTGGGTGGTTACCCTATTTACCAGGACAATCCACTTGAATGCTTGGGGTACCTCAAGCAGATGTCCAATCAAGTGCAGAACAGCGAGGCGATGTGCACGACCTGTGGAACGGTGAATCCGGAGGAAATCTTCGATACGGTTGCCTCGTGCATGGTCGATGAATACGGGCAGCTGACTGAAAACCGCAGGGTATCACCGGAGGAATGGAACGATTACTACAACATGATCCAGGAGGGTGGTCCTGCCACACCAGCAACGGAGGAGTTGGATTCCCCGGAGGCAACGGTCGTTCCTCGCTGGTCGGAGCAGTTTCGCACGTACTGGCGCCGGGATGTCACGGCCAAACGAAAGAACAAGCAATACGTTTGGATGAACCTTTTGCAGGCGCCCCTGCTTGCCTTGGCGCTGTCGGTCTTCACACGGTACCGCAGTGCTGAGGGCGAGTTTGTTTACCGCCTGAGTGAGAACTTACCACAGTTTCTGTTCATCTCGGTAATTGTAGCCCTCTTTCTCGGGTTGAGTTTCAGTGCAGAGGAAATCTTCCGCGACCGCCCCACGTTGCGACGCGAGCGGTTTTTGCGATTGGACTGGAACGCCTACCTCGCTTCCAAAATGACAGTGATGCTCGGTATTTCTGCCGTTCAAAGCATGCTGTTCACGCTGATTGCCGTTGCTGTGCTTCACATTCCAACAGGCGCGGGCATGCTCTTCATGACCTTGTTCAGCTTAAGTGCGTTTGCCAATGTGCTTGGTTTGAACCTGTCTTCCGCAATGAAATCAGCCAAGACGATTTACATCATCATTCCCTTGCTCATCATCCCGCAGATCATCTTTGGTGGGGCGATCATCCGGTTTGACCGATTCAACCCCATCTTCACGCAGGTGGACCGGGTGCCATTGATTGGAAATCTGATGGCATCGCGCTGGGGATTTGAATCCCTGGCGGTTCACTTGACCCGTGAAAACGAGGCCGACGCGCCGTTTATAGCATTCGAGGACCGGATGGAACGGGCGGCTTGGCGACGGGATTTTTGGTACCAGCAGTACCGCCTGATCGAGGATGCAGATGTGCGTTCCCGCGAGTGGGAGGGGGCATTGGACGAATTGAATTCGTGGGGCATCGCCACCCAATCGCTTTCAACAGCGGAAGACGTGCGGCATGCGTTTAAGGATGCGTACAAGGAGGCGTTCAAGGCACGCGATGCAGAGCGCAAGGCCGTGTCAGGATCGACGGACCTCAAGGCCTTGAAGGATGCGCACCACAACGATGCGTTGCACGAATGGGTCATGCAAACCGACCGGCACGAACGCATTGCTCTAACAGACCGAGGGCTCGTTCAAGAGACGGCTTTTATTCATCAGATGCCGCTTGGACGTCAGGCGTGGAATGCGCCTTTCTATGCTCCAGAAAAGCAGCTGGGTCAGTGGTCCATCAAGACTCCGACCTTCAATCTGTTTGTGTTGTGGGCCATGAGCGCGTTGCTCTACTTCATTCTGGCCAACCGGTGGCCAGAACGCTGGGGCTGGGGAAAGCGACTGGATTAACCAGCGGTGGCAATTAGGCGGAAAGGCATATCGATGATCGCATCGTAGTCTTCGCCGGCTTCCAGCATGTCTTCATCATCTTCCTCATAGTACCACAGTACCGTTGCTTCAGCAGCGGATTGTTCAACGCGTTTGAGTAAATCCATCAAGCACTTGCTGCTGCTGGTATTGAAGTATTCCAAACGAATGCTCACGTCTACCGTGCCGCCGGTTTTCAAATGCTCATCGACCCACTCCAGCAGCGGCGTGTAAAATGCAATGGAATTTTCAGGAATGGAACGTCCGGAAATCTCCATGGACAAAGGCGAGTCATGGAATGCGACCCGGGGTGTTTTCGCAGTGCCTTCAAGTTGAATGGTGCTCATGACTGTAGGGGGATTTCAGCGGAAAATGTAACGCGGGCTATTCCAGCTTGGTTTTCGATGTTCATGTCAACGCGGCCATCGGCCTTGCGGAGGATTTCATTCAATCCAACCCCGCCGCCGCCGTGTTCGCTCCGTGCGTCGCCTGCCAACTTTTCGCGCTGCATGGAGCGGAGTTCGCTTTGGCATTTGGACTTCAGCGTTTCCCACGTTTGCTGCAATTCCGCTGCGCTGGGGGAATCAATGGAGTTGGAGGTTTCGATGCGCCATGCGGCTGAGGCCGTCGCGTAAATGGCAAACTCTGGCTGAGGATCGTGTGAAATTGCGTGGTGATGCATGTTTTGCAGGAGCTCAATGGCCACGCGAATGAGCCGCTTCTTCTGCAGGGATTGGGCGCCGACCTGGTCGAGGCGCGTTTCCATCCACTGCATCAAAAAATCGGTCGTTTGATTCTGGATGGCGCCAGACCATTGCAATTCCACTGTATCCTGCTCCGTTGTGCGATAACGTGCAGATGAGTGTGCATCGGAGGGCAGGATCCCAGACATGCATCAAATTAACGTCACAAGGCCGAACTTCGCGCTGCGGTGAGTCATGAGTAATGATAAGTGATTTGTGGAAAAGCGATGCCAATTGGTTTGTCACCTGGTTCAACACTCCGGCGTACCACGCACTGTATGGTGCGCGGGATGAAGCGGAGGCTGTTCGCTTCATTCAAGCCTTAACGGAACGGGTCTTCGACGGGCATGCCCAAAACGTGTTGGATGTTGGCTGCGGTGCTGGACGGCACGCCGCCGCGTTCGCTGCTCAAGGGATGCAGGCCGTGGGCATCGATCTTAGCCCCAATAGCATTCAAGCTGCACGTACAGCCTATGGCGAATCGGACCGCTTGCGGTTCATACACGGCGACATGCGTTCGTTGGAAAATCACGTAAAGGGCGAATCGTTTGATGCTGTGTCTTCGCTGTTCACGAGCATGGGGTATTTCGAGGCCGTTGCGGATTTGTCGAGAACAATTGCCGGAGTGGCTTGGGCATTGCGCCCCAATGGGCTGTTCATTTTTGATTTTTTGAATCCTGAACAGGTTGCGCGCGGCCTTGTGGAGCAGGAGGTCAAGGAGGCGGGTGGGTACACGTTTACCATTCACCGTCGAATCGCGGATGGATGGATTGAGAAAAGCATCCAATATGCGGATCCTAACGGAGAGCACCAACACCATGTGGAGCGGGTAAGGGCGTTGTCACCAGATGGCTGGCGTCAGCTCCTCGAGCGTGCGGGCTTCGTCATCGAGGCCCATTATGGCGATTATGCCTTGGCACCTTGGCGTGAAGACGCTCCGCGAAGTATTCTTGTCGCTCGAAAAATTCCATGTGGTTAGCCGGTTTCATATTGTTGTTGATTGCCCTGCTTGGAGCGGGTGCGTATGACCGTTTTGGTGCATCCCTTCAAAATCATTTGAGCCTGATTTTGGCTTTTGGCGGGGCGTACTTAATCGGCATCATCTTCAACCACCTCATCCCTGAAACGTACGCCATGGGTGACCATGTTGGGTGGATTGTGGTCCTGGGCTTTCTGCTGCAGGGTGTGCTGGAATACGGTTCGCAGGGCATTGAACACGGGCAGATGCACGCTTCTCATACCAAAGCCTCTGCCCGCATGCCTTGGGCTATGTTTTTCAGTTTGTGCTTGCACGCTTTGATTGAATCAATGCCGCTTCACAGAGGCAAACATGAACACGCGCACCACGACCACGATCACCACGGCCACGTGCACCTGCACGGCATCGAAGGCGTGGACATGGCGCTCATGATGGGCTTGATTCTGCACAAATTGCCTGTAGCCCTCGTGCTCATGGGGATGCTCGATGCGCTCGGCATCAAGCGTTCATCGCGCTGGCTCGCGATGCTTGTGTTTGGGTTGATGCCCTTGGCTAGCATGCTGTTGTACGATGTTTTGGTGCATTCGGGAGCCCCTCGGAGTGAATACGTGCCGGTCTGGTCAGGCGGTTTGCTCATTGGTATCCTGCTTCACATCAGCACCACCATTCTTTTTGAAGCGAGTGACGGTCACCATTTCAACCGCAACAAGCTACTGGTGACCATAGCCGGATTGGTTCTTGCTGTGCTTACAACAGGAATCTGACGACAAAACGAAACTTTTTTTAGATGAATACGTAGAAAAGAGCACTTAACCATGCTCATGAAACACTACCGTATCCACATCGACATCCACAAGTTTGAACAGATCTACTTGCACCGGCACCGATTTGATGTCAACTTGTTTGAATACTGCCTCAACTGAAAAGTTGGGGCTTTTTTCATCCAAATAGATCAACGGCGAAGGCCTGTGACTGGTTCCATGCGCGCTCGTCCAATGGCAAGTCACCGTGGGTTCGCAGGAAGGAAACCAAGGTTTCGGTTGGCAGGTTGCCCACCAGTTCATCTTGTGCCATGGGACAGCCACCAATCCCCCCAAGCGCACCGTCAAACCGCCGGCATCCGCCTTCCCAGCTCGCGTTGATTTTGGATGCGGCAGCCCAGGGGGTCGCGTGCAAATGGGCGCCCAACGTGGCGCTCAGTCCGGCAGCAGTAAGTTCGGTAAATACCGAACGCAGGAGATCGGGCTCCGCGTGCCCGATGGTGTCGCTGAGTGCAATCACTTCAGGCCGCAAGATCTCGTCGGTTTTGGCGGCCCAATCCATCAAGAGGGTCGGACTCCAATCGTCGCCATAAGGATTGCCGAATCCCATGCTGAGGTACACGATCAATTGACGATTGCCCTGTTCAACGATTTCTCGGATGTTGAGCAATCGCTCCCATGCTCGATTCAGGTCAGCGCCTGTATTCCGCAATTGAAACGTCTCGGAAATGCTCATGGGAAATCCAACGTGCGTGACTCCGGGTGCTGCAACAGCGTCCTTGGCACCTCGTTCGTTGGCCACAATCACCAAAACGTTGGTTGCACTCGAAAAGACGCCCTCATCGTTCAGAGATTGCAACACCTTTCGGGTGTCCTTCATCTGTGGAACGGCTTTGTGGGAGACAAAACTCCCCAAGTCCAGGGTGTGAAATCCAACTTCCAATAACCCTTTGTAATAGGCAATCTTATCCTCGGTGGAAACCGGATGGGCCCATCCCTGGATGGCATCGCGTGGGCATTCGACGAGTTGGACAGCGGACATGATTCAAAGTTAATTCAATTCAGACCGCAACCTTTTTTCGTCGAATCACGTAAGAAGGCCTACGAATTTTCACTTAGTATATATCAAAATGGACTTGACCGCTTTCAACCGCCTCCCGCTCGACGAGAAAACGAATTATATGTGGGACCACGGAGTTTGTTTGGCCCAACGCATCGTTGAGAACCGCTACATCCTCTGCATTTTTGAGTTGAATGGATTTTACGTCGAGGCCATTTACAGCCGACGCAACAACCGAGTCAATGCCATCTTGCCCATCGCTGACTTGCCGGAATGGGAAGGGTATGTAGACCAAGTCCTCATCAACTTGTTGCACTTGAACTGATCATTCGATGAAAGCCGGCCGACTCCACTGACCCAGGTGGACGGTGTCCGCTCCATAGTTGAACCGTATTGTTGAGCCGTCCATTCGCTTCCATGCGAAAGGGCGGCTTTTGATTTGGCCAAATCCGGCATTCCGAGAAGGCGAAATGGCCCACGTGTCGGCAGCATGCTTTGCCAATGGGTTGGAGAGAAGCACGGCATGAGAGCCATTGTCCGCTCCACTTGCAGCCTTCTGTACAACCAGCCGAGTGCTGTCCCGTGTATGCGTCACCATGGATGCGTCCATTGACGATGCACCGTCGATAACAAGTCCATAGCGGAACCCCACAACGATGCGGTGGTGCGTCTGCCATCCGATCCAAGGAATCAAGGCCAATCCAACGGCACAATAAGCCCATAAGGACCGGCGTAAGGAGAGCCGCTGTGCTACAACGAGGGTTCCTCCTACAAGCCATCCCAAACTCAACGCCATGAGCAATCCGCTATCCACGGCGTGCAGGTTCCAGATCCATGCAGGTGAATGCGATGACGCCAACCACGTCAACAGTTGATTCAATGCGCCATCGACAGTCCAACTTCCGATGTGCACCGCCGCTCGCCAGCCCAAGACGAGGTCGGCTCCCACGATGCCAACGAGTGCAGTTCCCAACAACGCCATCAGGGGCGAGGCCAAGATGTTGAAGAAGAGAAAAAACTTCGGGAACACCCCGAATGTGGGCCAGGCGATGAACCCCGTACCGAGTTGGGCTGCGACGGGCACCGCGAGGTACAAAGCGATGGGGTGACGGATGTGGCTCACTTTCAACAATTCAATGCCCAGCAGGATGGCATACACCGCGACGAAGCTCAGCTGCATGCCGAGGTCTCGGGACCAAGCAGGACAATAAATGAGCATGCTCCATGCGGCGAGGCTTAGCAATTGCATGGCTGACAAGTTCAACCGAGCCAGCTGGGACAGGCTGTATCCGGTTACCATGAGCCCTGCACGAACAGCTGAGGTGGGAAATCCACAGAACCCAATGAAACTCCACGTTCCCACGAGCCCCACGAAACCGATGAACCTGAAAGCACTTCGACGGTGTCTCATGAACAAAAGCAATGGAAACGATACGAGGCCTACATGGTACCCGCTGACGGCCATCAAGTGAGCCAGTCCGGCATGGTTCAGCCGAATTTTGAGGGCTGGATCCAACTGGCGTTTATTGCCGCTACTCAGCGCAAACAACAGGCCCGGGACAGCGCCCGTAAAATGACGATTGAGGAACGTCCACAGCACGTGGTTGGGCAGGTTTTGCTCCGAAGTCGTTTCCGCAGGTGGGGTGTGGGGAAGCGTAGCCCGAATCGTTCCGTGCACACCTTGGCTGTGCTTGAACCGCCGCCAAGAGGCGCTGCGAAAGGGCCACAAGGAGCCGAGAAAGGATGAGTGGAGGGGCGGGGCAGCCTCGGCTTCCACGGTATAGGCATTGCCCGCAGTGTTGACGCAGGTGAATTGCGGCTTCCAGGCGTTTGCATTAGCGTTGCGCTTGCAGGTCCACTTCGCTGTTTTGGGCGCTGTGAGCACGGGGTCAAACGCCTCCTGTACGCTGTTGGCCGTCCAGCCCAGCGCAAACAACATGAGCATGCTCCACGCCTGCGTTCGGCCCTTGGAGCTGCGAGGCAACAGGGGGAGCGCACACACAAATGGGATGGTGAATGGCCAGTGCAAACAGCCCATCCACAAGGCCAAGGCGAACTTCGCTAGCGGCGACCGAAAAGCCTCTGCATCCATGGCGCAAACCTCCGGGAGAATTCCCCGCCGTATACAGCGGCTTCAGCGCCGGAGGCATCCGGTTGTTCGACGTTATTTCCAGAAGCGTTTGGAATCCAACTGGCCGAACGTGTGCTTCCGGCGAATGAAGTAGTCGACGAGGATGCTTCCCCGGTAGCGTCCCGAACGGTTGGGATGGTTTCCCTGCACTGAGCGACACGTCCTGATTTCTTGCTCCCGGCGGTTTTTCATGGTGCGAAAATTGGCCTTGAAATCCCGATGCGCCTTCCAAACAGCGGCGAACAGGGGAGTGGACCCTTCGACCAAGAACTTCAAGGCCGCGATACCATCCAAGACCATGCGCCGGAACAACATGGGGTACAGCGCGCGTTGGTGCTGGTTCTTGACCAGCATGTACAGGTTGTTCCGAAAATTCAAGTACGACTTGAACGGACTGATTTTTTGCAATGTTCCTCCTCCGAGGTGGAAGACCACAGATTGTCCACACGCGCCAATTCGGTACCCTCGGTTCTTCAATCGCCAGCACAAGTCAATTTCCTCCATGTGGGCGAAAAAATCCTCGTCCAGGCCTCCCACTTCGCGCCATGCCTCGGCTTGAATGAACAACGCGGCTCCAGAGGCCCAAAACACCTCGCGGTTGGCATTGTACTGCCCAGCATCGGTTTCAAATACCTCGAAAATGCGTCCTGCACAGAATGTGAACCCATCACGATCAATGAATCCACCAGCAGCGCCTGCGTATTCGAATAATTCGGGATCCGTGTCGTTGCGAATGAGGGGCTGGCATGCCGCGTACCCCTCGTTGTGCATCATCTCAAGAACGGGAGGAATCCAGTTGGTTGAGACCCGTACATCGCTATTTAATAGGACGAAAACGTCCGCGGTTACGCGTTCGATTCCATCGTTGTACCCCCCTGCAAATCCCTTGTTCTCATCGAGTTCAACCACGCGCACGGACGGGTGGTGTTCCTTCAGCCAGGTTGTGGAGTCGTCCGTACTCCCATTGTCAACGACCACTACTTCGGCATGCTCACGCGAATGTTCGACGACAGACGGTAGGTACGTTTCGAGGTGGTGTCGTCCGTTCCAATTCAATATGACGACCGCTACCCTGGGTGAGGTTGAAGTGGTCATCGGGGATTGAAGAAAAGGTCCTCCGGTTCTTCACCCGAAAAGGTGTCACGTCGGGGGTTTAAGCGATTGAGCTGGCTGCTGGTCACCCGCAAGGGGTTTTCCCGGCTGCGGAGGATTTGCAGCCAATCGTTATTCGAAACTTCACCGAGCATATCCGAATGCAGCAACGTGAAGCATTCAGCTACCATGTGGGGAGAAAAGAACAGGAAACGCTTATTGGTAAATGGCCCCGCCCGGTGGTAGTGCCAGATCTCATAGGGGTAATAGTCGGTTTCGTTGTGCCGCTTAACGATGGTATTGGGCGGGCCGTAACGGAGGTAGACGTACCCCATGTCCGTTTCAGCGCCGTGCCCCTGCCTGCACGCACCGTAAGCGGAATCAGCGTAGGCGATGGCAGTCGTGTACGTGCGCCAGCCCAACTCAGGATTGTCCGGTGCCTGCTGTTCCCAGAAATAGGCGAGGAAGGCTTGCATTTGCGTGACCGTCGCTTCTCCGAGAAACCCGTCAATGGTTTTGCGCTGCGAAGCATCGGCTTTCGGGTGGTGGTCCCGGATGTGTTGCTGCAGGGTGGTGGAGTCCGTAAACGCCGCCAGGTGCGCGGGCAAGGTTCCGCCGAATTCCGCCAGAGCAATGGAGCTGTTGGGCGCGACAAATTGCAAGGGGAGGAAGTTCTCTGCGATGAGTTCGTTGTTGCGGGTTAACGCCTGCACGACGAGCGTAGCCCGTTGTGTTTCCTGCACATCGATCAGCGGAATGGAGGTGAACACGGGCAGGATTGCCGCTGCTTCCTTCCGAAAGAAACGACGGGTCGAAGGCAGGACACTGCCGTTCGCTGATTCCAACCAACATTGTACGAGAAACAACGAATCGACCACTTCGTCTGCCCTGTACAGCTCCGTGTAGAACTGAAGCTTCGTTGCTTCGGTTGACAATTCGGCTTGTACGAGCGGCAGCATTTCGTATCCCGACCGCGTTAGGTTCGTCGGCTCTCCGCTCGCTGATGGAGCAAATGCCTCAACGATGAAAGGGTCGGAAAATGCCGGTGCATCGGTGGCCATAAATTCGACTGGAATCGAAGTTGTTTCCTCGAAGACTCCCTTGCCACTTTGATCCCGCAGGGTGATGGTGACGTTGTAGGCCCCGGGTGGTACGGTAATCCGTTCAAGGTGGAACTGTCGGCTATTTAGCGCGGCGAGGGAGTCCATCCCGAATGGACCGTCGATGTTCGTCTTCCCGTAGTTGACAATGCCCTTGGGCGATTCTACGACGGCTTCGACTTGTACGCGGGTGTGCCATCCACCCTCGCTCTGAACCGCGTGAAAAAGACGGCTTTCAAAATCGACGTGGACTTCGAGAAACGCCGTTTCAAGGCTTTGAAACCGGAGAACATCGCACGCAATGGGCGCCTGTGCACGGACTGAAGCGAGCCCTAACCAGCAAGCCAGCAACCAACTTGCTGCTGTTCCGAGTTTCGTTGCGTTCATGCCACAAAGGTATTCCCTTTCCGACATCTCCTCCAATGTTGTACATTGGGTAACGCACCATGAAAACATCTCGCCTTTTTTGCTTTTACATGACCATGGCGTTGCTGTGCTTCGCCATGCCACAGCGCGCAGGGGCAACCCACTTAGTCGGGGGTGAGCTGACGTATGTGTACCAAGGATTGAATGCTGCTGGACTGAATGAGTTTGAAGTGCATTGCTACATCTACCGCGATTGCAGCTCTGCAAATACCAACCAAACGGACTTTGACTTCTCCGCTGCCATTGGGGTGTACCAAGGAACGAGTTTGATTACCACGGTGTCGGGCAATTTGGATTTCAACTTGGTGACGGATGTCATTCCGCAGAATCCCAACAATTGCGCGTTTTTGCCGGAAGACTTGTGCATCGAGCGTGCCGAGTACATTGTGAACATCGCACTTGAGCCCAGTCAGCAACCCTACACCTTGGTGCACCAACGTTGCTGCAGGTCACCGGCCATCACGAATTTGGATACACCCGAAGACCAAGGTTTTACACTGACGACGACCATTCCAGCGAGCTTGACGTTTTCAAATCCCAATTCATCTCCGGAATTTTCGGAGCTGCCCCAAGCCTTTGTGTGCAACAACTACCCATTCCAGCTGAACAATGGGGCCGAGGACCTGGATGGGGACTCCCTGAGCTTTTCCCTGTGTTCAATTTACTTGGGCGGAACCTACTTAACGCCGATCCCCAATCCACCGACGGGACCTCCGTTTACGGAAGTGGGATGGGCTGCAGGTTTCAATGCGGGCAATCCATTGGGGGCATTGGCAGGCTTGAACATCAATCCCAACACGGGAGTGCTGACCGGAACGCCCAATCTCCCGGGAAAATTCGCCTTGGGCATCTGTGTCACGGAATGGCGCAACGGCCTCCCCATCGGCAGCATTTTGCGTGATTTTACGCTGGATGTCGTAACGTGCAACATCCAATCACCCGGTTACGACGCTCCCGAGCCGTGCACCGGTTTGACAGCGCAATTCGATCAGTTTTCCAACCCAAGTGAAGCATACACCTGGGATTTTGGTGTAGACGGCACAACCGACGACGTGAGCTTCGAGGCGGAACCATCGTACACCTATGATGAACCCGGTATTTACAACGTGAGCTTGTACTTCGAAACGGGGACATGCGCAGACTCGCTGTTTTTTGAGGTAGTGGCGCATGACCCGTGGGATACGGAATTTGACGTGGTGGACTTGACGTGTGACGATGGGGGTTGGTCAGGAAACGTGGTACTTGACACAAGCGATTGGACTCCGTACATCGCATACAATTGGGATTTTGGGGCAAACTCAATGCCTCCAATTCTCATCGACCAGCATCCAGGTGAAGTGTGGTTCCCAGAAGGCGAAAACATCAATGTTTCGCTCGAATCCAATGCATTTGGCTGCCAGAACGATGCGAATATTGCGTTTGAGTTGCCCGCCTTGCCCGCGGCGAATTTTGAAGTGATTTCGGAGCCGTGCTCGGGTCTTGAGGTCGCTTTCGAAAACCTGTCGCCGGATAGCGGGCCATTTTCCTGGGATTTCGGGGGAGGTGCAGGACTTCCGAATTCCGAAACGAGCCCAACGTTCACCTATCCGGCTTATGGCACCTACGGCGTGACCCTGACCGCAGGTGCGGGTACTGAATGCCCGGATGTGATGACCCAAGAAGTCACGGTTCTTCCCGTGTTGCCCTTTGATTCCGTCTGGACCATCCAGCCGTTGTCGATGTGTGAGGAAACGGGGTTCACCTTGCTTCAATACCTCGGGGATGGAGCAGATGAAGTGACGTGGGATTTCCCGGGAGTGCTTACTTCAAGCGAACCGACGGTCGAAGCTTATTTTCCTGGTATCGGTGAATACGATGGGTCCATCACGCTGTACAATGCTTACTGCGACATTGAAGCGACTTGGCCTGTCACGGCCGATGTCCCACCGCCAATGTTGGGTGTTGAGTACGTGGTTCCCAACGTGATTTCTTCAAACAACGACGCCAAGAATGATGCCTTGACCGCTGCTTTGATTGGTCCTGATGGTGAAACTTTGGCCGTGCTGGATCCAGGTCAGTTCATCGATTACCGCTTGCAGGTGTTCAACCGCTGGGGCAATGAATTATTCGCTACGAGCCAAGCGGGAAAAGGGTGGAGGCCCGGCCCCGAAATCGCAGAAGGGACGTACTACGTCATTTTCGATGCCCACCACGTATGCG
Source organism: Flavobacteriales bacterium (assembly GCA_002863125.1). Classification (GTDB taxonomy): domain Bacteria; phylum Bacteroidota; class Bacteroidia; order Flavobacteriales_D; family Sanyastnellaceae; genus UA16. Next base: position 55,954 of record PKEB01000023.1, on the reverse strand, counting down.
ACACAGAACCGTTTCATCACACCGGTCCGGTTACGGTCGTCCGCTGACTTCGTAGAGGGGCTTCAAAATAAATCCGGCCGGAACACCCGCAACCAGGGGCGTGCCCATCCTTTCACGAGGATGGCCCGAAACCGAGGCTCCGCATGCGCGCCAAATTCGGCGTAAAACCGGTCGACGCCTGCATCGGCCGACCCCCCGAAATCAAAAATGTCATTTCCCACCGCTTCGGCGTCGCGGATGCCTTGTTGGATGAGCAACACGGTCGCCAGTGCGGATACGTTTGAACGCTCCTGCCCGCCGAAAGCGTATACAGTCCGGCCGTTGTTGTGCAGGAATGTTGCGCTCGCTATGGCCTGATTCTGATCGTCGTAAACCACGTAGCTCGATTGGTGAGGCGAGGTGAGGATCCAGGTCAGCAGCCGCCTTAATGCCGCTGCATCGGAGGGGATGGACTTTCGTTCCCTGACATGCTGATGCAGCTGGAGCAACAGCGCGACGTCTGCGCATGGTTCGAGACGCAGTCCCTGTGCTACGGCCTTCCGTGCTTGTTTTGAGCGGTGCTTAGGCAGGGAAGGGAATTGACCATCGATCGCCTGCAACCAGCGCGTATGCTTGTGTTGGACAATCCACGGCTTTTCCCACGTGCAGGAGACGCCAGGCGGCAGGTCGCACACCACCAAGGGAAGGGCAGCTGATTCCAACGCGCGTCGAAGCGCCTGTACATGGTCGATGGTGATTTTGCCGGTTTCCAGTGCCCAGGGAGGGGTGATGGCGGCTGGAATGCCTTTGATCCGTTGGCGGGCCAGCGCGGCGCTGTCGACGGCTTGTTCTACCTGCAAGGCTTGTAGCCAGCTCGGATCGCTGAACCACGAATTGGGATGTTGAGTGGGTGAGGCCATGCGGAAGGGACGGGGCAAATTAACAACGAATGCCGTGTCCCTTTCGTGTTTCTGTCACGGATAAAATATCCGGCGCAGCTCGCTTTAATGTGCCACGTTGAAGCGGGCAGTTCGACCGTTCGCCTGGACAGCGATGTATGTCCCGGCCAGCCAATCCCGCACGTCGATTTCCAAAGCGGACGACCAAGGCTGCACCAACTGGCCTGCAGCATCGTAAACCTGGTACGGGGCCGCGTGCGCTTGAATACGCACCACGGCGTTTGCAGGATTGGGCCACAGTTTCCAAGCTGCTTCAGCAGTCGCGCCATGAATGGAACTCGCATTCCCATAGGCAGCCACCATGAATTCTCGGTTGTTGATCTGCAACTCGATGAAGGAACCGTTGATCTGGTGGTCGGCAACGATTTCCGCTTCAACGGGGTCAACGACCAGGATGTGGCTCTGGTTGTTGAAGTCGTAATAGAGCATGATGAAGAGGCCTGTCGTTTGCTCAAACACACTGGCATTGGGGGAGAACGCGTAAATCTGAGGAAGTTCCACCAAGTTGGTTAGCTCACCTGTGAGGGGGTTGACGGAGACCAATGCCGTCGTTTCTGCGTTGGGGTTGATTCCGTATGGTCGCTTGATGCCGAGGAATGTTTCTCCGTTGATGAAGCACTCCAATTCGTTGAATCCTATGTTCGAAGGAATCTGCAGGTTCACAGAAGAAATCACCGCGCCCGTGGTGCCGTCAAGTTGGATGAACTTTTGATTTCCGGCGTAATCCATTCCCACCAAGGCATAGATGTCGTTATCGGAATCAAATGCGGTAGCCCCAAGGACGACCCCGTTTATGCCTGCTATGGGGGCAATGGAGGTGACGGAGCTTTCCTCCGGGTTGAGTTCAATCAATTCTGAGCCCCATTCGTACTCCCAGTATCCGGTACCATTGCCGAAATCAATGAAGGTCGAATCCTGAGCGTATGTACCCAAGGCGAGCAACCGATCGCTCGCCATGTCGTGTTGAATGGCGTTGATGGTTTGGTTGAAACTCGGGTTGTTGACGATGGCGTTGTCGATCACATCATAATCCCAGAATTGGATGCTATTGTTCCCGGGTGCTGCACTGATTCCTGCAAACATGTAGCTCTCTGTCCCCGCGTCAAATGCGGACGATCCCATGACCACGCCGTCGCAAAATGCGAGGGTATCCCATTCCAACCACTCACCGGAAATGGCCTCGTACTGGCCAAGCACGATGGGATTGCTCGGGTCGGTGTACGTGCTGTAAAATCCGTAGACGCTTACCTGCGCGTTGGTTGCGTTCACGAACAGCAGGGACAGGAACAGGAGGGAAGAACGAACCTTATGTGTCATGTGGGCATAACAATGAGAATTCTTGAAAAGTTGCCTCATTTCAATGATTCATTACTCACCTGTGCACACGTCACCAAATGCAGCCAACAAAGCCAATAAGTCAGCAACGGTGACGATGCCATCACCGGTAATGTCTTCTGGGCATGCATTCGCTTCGTCCGTTCCAACGCACAATTGGAGGTCAGGCGACCACACCGTGCCTGGACCGCAGAAAGCTGCTCCCGTTTCATCCGCACCGTCGCTGTCGCTGCAGCTCGTGCAACTCGACCAGCAGACCAGGGTTGGTCCGGGAGTGGAGGCTGTGTCGAATGCCCACAATCTGTTGAATCCCCCAAGACCATTTGGCGTGCCGCAGCTGTCGGGCACACTTTCGTCCAATCCCCACTCATTGCCGTTGACGAATTTGTAGGCATAGGCTTGTCCTGGCACCAAGTCTACCTGGGTTTCCCATGTGCCCGTTTCATTCAATTGCAGCGGGGTGTCGCCTGGATTCCAATTTTGAAAATCACCAGCCAGATGGACGCCAGCGGCGTTGGGTTCCACTGTGCCTAAATCAACCGAAAACGTCACAAGGTAACTGCATGTGCCATCATCGGTAGTTGCGTCTGGATCGTAATTGGAGGCCGCCATGTCGGTGCAGCCGGTGTGGATTTGCAGGGGTGAGTTGGGATCCAAATCGGGCACGGGCAGGGGCGTGTCCAATAGGATTCGGAATTCGCCAGGGTCAAGGGACCAAGCATCGGTCAAATCCGATACGTTGATGGCTTCGCCGGTTAAATAGTCGTTCCACGTTCCAGTGTACGGGAAACCGGGAACCATGGTGATTCCTGTCGTTTCAAAATTGCCGATGATGACGGCATTTTGGGTAGGGGAGTACAGGTGAATTCGCTTGCCTCCATTGGCCATGTCGACGTTGAAATCCCACGAGGTGAAAACTGGCTGGGAGGCCTTGAGGTTGGCAAATGCCCTGATGTGTTTGACCAAACGACGGCGTTCGGGGATGTCGAGGTATTCCCACAACGCGGGTTTTTCATCCAATTTGCACGATTCATTGAATGTGCCATTGCCGCAATCAAACAGGTTCAAGTCGTAGCCGAATTCACCTTGTTGCCACATCATTTTCGGGCCCGGAGCCAAGAGCAAGAATGCATGAGCCAATGCGATGCGCTCCATGGCGGTTCCGAATTCCTGAATGTTGTAGCCACCGTTGCTCGCGCCGTATGCTTGCACTTCGTAGGCAAATCGCTGCTCGTCGTGGCTCTCGAAATACGTGACCAAATTGGGCCAGTTCCAACCGCGGTTGCTCCAGACGCCCCAGTTGAGGTCGCCACCATAGCCCATGGTCGCTTCCGTATACGCCGTGGCCATTTTGCCCCAGAGCATGAAACCACCGTTGGCCAACACGGATTCTTCTTCATTGTTGCCCAAATGTTCCAAAATGATGTAGGCCCCTGGATGGTCCATCCAAATGTGGTTGGCGTATTCAAAGAGCACATCGATTCGGCCTTGGTCGTACTGGTTCCACTGTCCAACATCCGAGCCACTGTAGGTCTGAGTTAGGCCCTTAGAAAGGTCGATTCGGTATCCATCGAAGTGGTATTCATCGAGCCAATGATCGAAGATGCGCTTCCAATATTCAACGGTCCACGGGTTGCTGTGGTTGAAGTCGTAGCCGGGTGAAAAGGGGTGCATGGCCACTTCATTGAACCACGGATTGTCGGAAGCCGCGGAGCCATCGGTGTCCTGGTACATGCGCACCATGGGGTCCAATCCGAAACTGTGGTTGGGCACGATGTCCATGATGACAGCGATTCCGCGCTCGTGGGCCGCATTGATCAGGCTTTTGAGCAGTGTGCCGGTGCCGTAATATTTGTCCGGAGCCATGCGAAAACTGGGGTTGTATCCCCAGCTGAGGTTTCCGTCGAATTCACTTACCGGCATCAATTCAATGGCATTGACTCCAAGCCACTCCAAATAATCCAGCCGGTCCAATACATCTTGATACCTTTGGCCCTCGTCAAAATCCCGAATCAGCAATTCATAAATGATCAATTCATCCTGCGATGGACGCACGTACGCACCGTCCGTCCATGGGAACTCCGACGGAGCAGTGCGAAAAACGCCGTTTGGCCAATTGGCTTGTCCAAAGGGGAAATCAGGTAAGTTCGGAAAGTGATCTTCAGGGATGTAGCCATCATTCCAAGGATCCAAAACCAATTCCGCATAAGGATCACCGACTTCCAGTGAGCCTTCAATTAAAAAATGGTAACGCCAGTACTGGTATGGGTTTAATCCGTCGACCTGCAGCCAATGCCGTGTGCCATCTACGGATTGGTGCATCAAGGAGGCATTGTTGATGGCAAATCCATTGAAATCGCCGCGCAAGTGCACGTAGTCCTTGCCAGGAGCGCGCAATTGAACTATGGCCGAGTATGCCGACAACACGTTTACACCATCAACGATTCCGTCCGGTGGATCTTGAATCAATGGGGTTTGACACACTGCCACGGAGGTTGTGCAAACCGTTGACAAAATGATAATGAGACGTTTGTAAAGCACGTCTCAATTTAACCAAGGGCTTGGACCAAAGCAAAACGCCCGCTGATGCGGGCGCTTTTCGATGCGGAGGCTGAGGGATTCGAACCCCCGGTACCTTGCGGTACGCCGGTTTTCAAGACCGGTGCAATCGACCAACTCTGCCAAACCTCCGTGCGGGTGCAAATTTACGTCATTCATTTAAAAATGTTTCGGATTCTGCGCTTTAATCAACAGGACGTTGAACTTGAGCGATTTAGAATCAGCCCTTTTGAATGATAATAAATATTATGTTAAATGGTATTAGAAACAGAAAAGGGGCCGAACGGGCCCCTCTGCTGTCTTTTGTTCCAAGCTGGATTACTTGAGTAAGCCGCTCATCTTGAGCATCAACTCATCCTGTCCAGTTCGCGCATAAATGTCGCGCAACGAGCGGATGGTATCGATGTCCTCCGGATTCGCTTCGTGAGCAGCCTCGAGATAAGGTCGTGCTTCGATGAATTTTTCTTTTGCTGCGTCTTCTAGGGCCTTTTGTTCAGCACTCTCCGCTTTCGTCATGCGCGGCTTCCACATGTCGTTTGCGGCGTTGATGCCTTGAACAGCTTCGTTGAAGTACATCGCGCCGAGGTTGTAATTCGCGTCGAAGTACGCAGCATTTATTTCGAGTGCTTTGAGGTACGCTTCTGCAGCGAGTTCCGTCTTGCCCAAATTGTCATAGACGCTGCCCAAGCTGAACCAAAGAATTTCATTGGTTGGGTCTCCTTCTGCTGCGAGTTTCAAGTTGTTTTCAGCGCGCTCGTAGTCTTTGTTTTCGAGGTAAATGTTGAGCTCTTCAATGATCAAGCTTTGCTCACGTGGGAACAATTCGCGTGCCGCTTGAAGTTCCGTCAATGCTTCTTCGACTCGTCCGTCTTGGCGAAGCAAATTGGCCACAAAGAGGTACACGTTAGGCACCTGGTAGCCGTAGCTTCCACAGGTTTTGTAGCGCGCAACAGCCAAGTCTACATCGCCTGATTTCTCGTAGCAAAGCGCTGCATTGAATACAGCCATGGTGTCGATGACCTCGAACATGCCCGCAACTTCGGCACTCAGGTCAAACTTCGCTGCAGCCCCAGTGTAGTTCTCAGTGGTGTAATCCGTGATGCCTTGGTTGCCCGCAGTAGTTTGTACCAAGCCAAGTCCCGTATTGATCTCACGTTCGTAGTTGCCTTTGGTGTCCAATTCCTTGGCCTTGGTGTACGATTCCTTCGCTACCCATAGTGCATTGGGGAATTCCAGGACTAAAGCGCTGTCATTGGCGATGTTCAAGTAAATCTCTCCACGGTAGCGCCAGGTTTTGTCCTTGAGAGCCGCTTTTTCAATGGTAATGGCCTCTTCAATGTAGCCTGCTGCAGCCTTGTAATCGCCTGATTTGTTGGCGTTGTAAGCTGATACGACTTGTTTTTGTGCTACAGCGACACTGGCGGCCGCAATGAACACGATGGCGAAAATGTTTTTCATCGCTGGTTTTGTCTTGATGTGCTATTCAGGGCGCAAAAGTAATGCCACAATTGAAAACGCACAGGATGTGGTTTACTCGCCGCTTTCTGCGGGGCTTTCAGAATCGGTGGTCGGCTCCTCTCCTTCAGCCACGACTTCTTCATCGTCGCCTTTAGGAACGCGGCACACTGATGCAATTTGATCATCGCCTCGCAGTGAAATCAGCTTCACCCCTTGTGTGGCTCGGCCCATGACGCGCAATTCTTCAACACCGGTTCGGATGGTGATGCCCGATCGGTTGATGATCATCAAATCGTCCTCGTCCGTGACGTTCAGGATGCTGATGAGTGAACCGGTCTTTTCGGTTATACTGAGCGTTTTGACGCCCTTCCCACCGCGGTTGGTAATGCGGTAATCCTCGACCGCTGATCGCTTGCCGTAGCCGTTTTCCGAAACAACGAGGATGTCGCTGTCCAAACCGCGGACGCATACCATTCCGATGACCTCGTCTTCTGGCCCTTCGAGGGTTACCCCCTTCACGCCCATGGCGGTTCGGCCGACGGCGCGAGCCGTGCTTTCGTGGAAGCGAATGGCCTTGCCGGACTTCTTGCCGATGATGATTTCGTTGTCACCGTTGGTCAATCGGGCTGTGAGGAGCTCATCGCCTTCACGGATGGTGATGGCATTGATGCCGTTGGAACGGGGACGAGAGTAGGCTGCGAGGGTCGTCTTCTTGATCAAGCCCTGGCGTGTAGCCAAAACGACGAAGTTGTTGTTGGCGTATTCCTCGTCCTTCAAATCTTGGACCGGGATGTAGGCCAAAACCTTATCATCTGGTTCAATTTGAATCAAATTCTGAATCGCTCGGCCCTTCGATGTTTTGGACCCTTCTGGAACTTCGAAGATGCGCATCCAGAAGCACCGGCCGTTGGCCGTGAAAATGAGCAGCCAATTGTGATTGGTTGCAGTGAAAATGTGTTCAACGAAGTCTTCATCCCGCGTCGTGGCACCCTTGGACCCCACTCCTCCTCTGCTCTGCGATCGGTAATCGGCCAGACGGGTGCGCTTGATGTAGCCCGCGTGGCTGATGCTCACGACCACTTGTTCGTCGGCGATCAGGTCCTCCATGCGGACGTCGGCACTGCTGAACTCGATGTCCGAGCGGCGCTCGTCACCAAAACGTTCCTTGACGTCCAATAATTCTTGCGTGATGATCTCCATTCGCCGCTCGACTCGTGCGAGGATGTCCTCCAAATCGGCAATGGTGGCCAAGAGTTCATCGTACTCTGCGCGCAGTTTGTCACGTTCGAGTCCGGTGAGCTTTTGAAGGCGCATGTCAAGGATGGCCCGTGCTTGAACTTCAGAAAGCTCAAACGTGCCCATCAGGTTGTTGCGCGCTTCTTCGGGCGTTGCACTGGCGCGAATCAATTCAATGACCGCATCCAGGTTGTCGATGGCAATGATTAAGCCCTGCAGGATGTGGGCACGCTCTTGCGCCTTGCGCAAATCGTATTGCGTGCGTCGCGTGACCACATCGTGGCGGTGCTCTACGAAGTTGGAGATGAGCCCGCGCAGGTTCAACAACTGAGGTCGCCCCTTGACCAAGCAAATGTTGTTGACCGAGAAGGAACTCTGCAGTGCGGTGTACTTGTACAGCTTGTTGAGCACGACCGACGCCATGGCATCGCGCTTGATTTCGTACACGACCCGCATCCCCTTACGATCCGACTCGTCTCGAATTTCCGAGATGCCTTCGATTTTCTTGTCGTTGACCAACTCGGCGGTTTTTCTCACCATATCGGCCTTGTTGACGAGGTAGGGAATTTCTTCCACAATGATGACCTCCCTTCCAGTCTTGGTTTCTTCGATGCGGGCGCGACCTCGAACTACCACGCGGCCACGGCCTGTGTGAAATGCTTCATGCACGCCTTCTACACCGTGAATGATGCCGCCAGTTGGGAAATCCGGTGCTTTCACGTGCTCCATGAGCTCGTCAACGGTGATGTCGTTGTTGTTGATGTACGCGATGGCACCGTCAACGACCTCACTGAGGTTGTGGGGAGGCATGTTGGTGGCCATACCGACCGCAATGCCCGAAGCGCCATTCACCAATAGGTTCGGAACCTTGGAAGGCAGTACGGTGGGTTCGTTCAAACTCTCGTCAAAGTTGGGACGGAAATCAACCGTCTCTTTGTCAAGGTCGTCGAGCATTTCCTCAGCGATCTTGCGGAGGCGGGCCTCCGTGTAACGCATCGCTGCGGGGTTGTCTCCGTCAATGGAGCCAAAGTTTCCCTGGCCATCGACCATGGGGTAACGCAAGGACCAGTCCTGGGCCATGCGGACCATGGTGTCGTAAACCGAGCTGTCGCCATGAGGGTGGTATTTACCCAACACCTCCCCTACGATTCTTGCGCTCTTCTTGTATGCTCGGTTTGAGAGCACGCCCAAATCGAGCATGCCATAAAGCACGCGCCGGTGAACGGGCTTCAATCCGTCCCGAACGTCGGGTAGTGCACGCGAAACAATGACGGACATCGAGTAATCGATGTAGGCCGACTTCATTTCTTCCGCAATGTTGATTTGGACTATTTTTTCTCCTTCTGCCATCGTGTCAGTGGTTCCTAATTTGGTGCAATTCCCCTCTTCTCAATCTGCTAACGAAAATACGCAGGCAAACCGCCAATAGCGGGTGTTTCAAGCCTTCACTTACCCACAAAACTCCCCAATGTGCTGTGGATAAACCATGACCTTGGCAAGATGTTTGTTACATGGGGATTGTAGTTTAGAAACGTCGAAGAGGCACCAATTGAGGTATCGCTTCTGAACAGACAGAAAACAGAATTCAAAGCAACATGGACGCTAAATTTTCGCCGAGGGTAAAGGACGTCATCACGTACAGCAGAGAAGAGGCGCTGCGGTTAGGGCATAATTACATTGGAGTCGAGCACCTCATGCTGGGCATTATCCGGGAAGGAGAAGGAACGGCAGTGCGCATTTTGGAAGGGTTGAACGTGGACCTGCAGAAGTTGCGCAAAGCGCTCGAAGGGAGCATTCGACCGACGGCCGGGTCTTCAGTTGGAGCAGGCAACATTCCCCTCGTGAAGCAGGCGGAGAAAATTTTGAAAATCACGTACCTCGAAGCGAAGATTTTCAAATCCAACTTGATTGGCACGGAGCACCTGTTGCTCAGCATCCTCAAAGACGAGGACAACGTTGCTACCAAGGCCCTTTCGGCCTTTAACATCGACTACGACGTAGCGAAAGAGGAATACGAGGGCATGATGGACAACTCGAAGGAAGGCCAAACGAGTCCAGCTCCTCGAGCAGAGGCGGCTGATTATGGCGAAGAAGAAGGCGGAAGTGATCCCCTTGGTAGTTCCGGTGGAGGTTCCGCTAGAAAAGTGGACCCCAAGAGCAAAACGCCTGTCTTGGATAACTTCGGTCGAGACCTGACGAAGATGGCTGAGGAAGGCCGTTTGGATGCCATTGTGGGACGCCAGAAGGAAATCGAACGCGTTTCTCAGATTCTTTCCCGCCGCAAGAAGAACAACCCCATCCTCATCGGTGAGCCAGGGGTTGGTAAAAGCGCCATCGCCGAAGGACTGGCCTTGCGCATTGTCGAAAAGAAAGTGAGCCGCGTCCTGTTCAACAAACGCATCGTAACGCTCGACGTCGCATCCCTCGTCGCTGGAACAAAGTACCGCGGGCAATTTGAAGAACGTATGAAGGCCGTGATGAACGAATTGGAGAAGTCGCCCGACGTGATCCTGTTCATTGACGAGATTCACACCATTGTTGGTGCTGGTGGAGCAAGCGGCTCCCTCGATGCTTCCAACATGTTCAAGCCGGCACTCGCCCGCGGCGAGATCCAATGCATCGGAGCTACCACCTTGGACGAATACCGCCAGCACATTGAAAAGGACGGAGCCCTTGAGCGCCGCTTCCAAAAGGTGCTGGTCGAGCCCACATCCATCGATGAAACCGTTCAAATCCTGAACAACATCAAGGACAAGTACGAGGAACACCACAGCGTGACCTACACGCCGGAAGCCATTGACGCGTGCGTGAACCTCACCGCGCGGTACATCACCGATCGGCACCTGCCCGACAAGGCGATCGATGCCATGGACGAGGTGGGTTCCCGCGTCCATTTGAACAACATCAATGTCCCCGATGAAATCGTTCAGATTGAAGAGGAGATTGAAAACATCAAAGAGGAAAAAGTCCGGGTGGTTCGTTCGCAACGCTACGAAGAAGCCGCTCGCCTGCGGGATACGGAGCGAACGCTGAATGACAAGCTCGAAAAGGCCAAGCTCCAGTGGGAGGAGGACAGCAAAAACAAGCGGGTGACCGTGACCGTTGATCACGTAGGCGACGTCGTCGGTATGATGACGGGCATTCCCGTGCAGCGCATTGCTGAGAAGGAGTCTGGACGCCTCGCCCGTATGAACGCTGACTTGCAAGGAAAGGTCATTGGCCAAGACGATGCCATCGTCCGTGTAGCGCGTGCCATCAAGCGCAACCGAGCGGGATTGAAGGATCCCAACAAACCCATTGGCTCGTTTATTTTCCTCGGCCCTACCGGTGTTGGTAAAACGCAATTGGCGAAAATCCTCGCACGGTTCATGTTCGATTCGGAAGAGTCCCTGATTCGCATCGACATGAGCGAATACATGGAGAAGTTTGCCATCAGCCGTTTGGTGGGAGCGCCTCCCGGTTACGTGGGATACGAAGAAGGTGGTCAGCTGACCGAAAAGGTGCGCCGTCACCCCTACTCCATCGTTCTGCTCGACGAGATTGAGAAAGCCCATCCAGACGTATTCAACCTCTTATTGCAGGCCTTGGACGATGGTCAGATGACGGACAGCTTGGGCCGCAAGATCGATTTCCGCAATACGATCATCATTATGACCTCCAACATTGGTGCACGTCAGCTCGCCGAATTCGGAACGGGCGTTGGATTTGGTACCTCGGCGCGCGTGGAGAATGAAAACGCCAACCGCGACGCAGTCATCCAGACAGCGTTGAAGCGTGCATTCAGCCCCGAATTTTTGAACCGGATTGATGACGTGGTGGTATTCAAGAGCCTTGACCGCGACCACATCCACGCCATCATTGATTTGGAACTGAAAGCCCTCATTGAGCGCATCGAAGGCCTGGGTTACGGCATTGAGGTGACCAAAAAAGCCAAGGACTTCCTTGTGGAACAGGGCTACGACGAAAAGTACGGTGCACGGCCACTGAAGCGTGCGATCCAAAAGTTCATCGAGGACCCGTTCGCGGAGGAAATCATCAACGCACAAATCGAAGAAGGCGACTTGCTCAAAGCGGACTTCAAGAAAGGCGGAAGTGAATTGAAGATCTCTGTAGTCAAAGGCGGGTTCTTGTCCATGCCAGAGGGCGCTCAAGAAGCGCTGAAGGACGATGCCGTCTCCGAGGAAAGCACGTCGGATGAGGAAGAAGGCTGATTGGTGGTCTCAGGCGTTTGAGTGGTTCAGCAATCGCTATGTTCTGACTGTTGCCGTTGGCTTGGTCTGGGTCACCTTCATTTCTGAAATCGACTTGATCTATTTAGCCAAAAGCCAAATGGAGTTGAACCGGCTTGAGAACCAGGTAGCCCACTACGAGCTTGAAATTGACGCCACGCGCAATCAATTGATCGACCTGACCTCCAATCCCGAGCGTTTGGAACGGTTTGCACGTGAGAAGTATTACATGAAACGGGACAACGAAGATTTGTTCCGCATCGTTGAGAAGGAGCCTGCTAAAAGCCCAAATACGCACTAAGGGCACCGAAAAATGCGGGCACGACCTGTGGTGCTGTCGCTACGGTGAAGAGCAATCCATACAAACCGCCCCATAGGTGGGCATCGTGTGCGATGTTGCTCTTCGAACGTTTATCCATTTGGTGTTCGTACACAAAAAACAGGATACCAACGGCAAATGCGGGCAAGGGCAAAACAAAGAATAGCAGCAGTTCCGCGGTGGGGAAATGCAGGATATAGGCGATGAGCACAGCGCTCACAGCGCCGCTTGCACCGAGACTTCGGTAGGTTGGATTGTCGTGGTGCCGAATCATACCGGGAATCGCCGCAAACACCACCCCTCCGAAGTACAGCAGCGGAAATACGCCAGGTCCCAGTGTTTGCTGCATCAAGGCCTCGATCCGTGCACCAAATTGAAACAAGACAAAGGCATTCAGTGCCAAGTGGGTGAAATCAGCGTGTACAAATGCGTGCGTGACAATCCGATGCCATTCCTGATAGGTTTTTACGCGGTAGGGATGGTACAGCAGTTGCTCCTTCAATGTCGGACGATTGAAGGCTTGGTACGAAGCAATGACCGTGATGACCAGAATGAGGAGCATCCAACTCATGGTCAGGTCTTTAACTGCTGTGATCGGCGATGATGACCCAGCCGACATCGGGTTTGAGCTCCCATGTCAGGGTAAAGTGACCGGACAGGTCTTCCAGTGCATCGCCTCGGTCCAAGGCCCAACTCCCGAGCAAAAAACCGTGCTTCGTTCCAAGCGTTTTCCATTCCAGTAGCTCGAAACGAAGTTGCCCCATTTCTTCGGGCGAGGCGTAGCTCTTTAAGTAGTTGTTTAACGTTGCTTCAAAGCCGTAGGTTGGCCCTTTGCTGCCCACGAAAAGCAGCGCGTCGTCCTGCCAGTAGGCAATGTCCATAAACGATGGAATGTCGCCAGCATTCCAAGCAGCTTCCTGAGCGGCCATTTTGGATGCGACTTCCGATGGAACCTCGTTCACTGGCTTATCTGTTCCGCAGGCAACGAGCACGAGTATCGTCGCCGTGAACCAACTGATGCTGTTGCCCATGCGTGTCATACGTTGAATCGGAAGTGCATGATGTCCCCATCTTGGACGGGGTATTCCTTTCCCTCAACGCTGAGCTTGCCAGCGTCCTTTACGGCCGACTCAGAGCCCAACGCCACAAAATCATCGTACTTCATGACTTCTGCCCGGATGAACCCTTTTTGGAAATCGGTGTGGATCACCCCCGCGGCTTGAGGTGCGGTATAGCCACGGCGGAAGGTCCATGCGCGGACCTCCTTATCGCCCGCCGTGAAGTAGGTCTGAAGATTGAGCAGCGCGTAGGCTTGGCGAATCAATTTCGCAACGCCAGCTTCCTCCAATCCCAAGTCTTCGAGGAACATGGCCCGTTCTTCGTGCGTTTCCAGTTCAGCGATGTCTGCCTCGATGGCAGCGCCGATCACCATGATGGAAGCGCCTTCAGCCTCTGCCGCTTGTCGAACCTGTTCCACGTAAGCATTTCCGCTGACCACTGAGCCTTCGTCGACGTTGCATACATAGAGCACGGGTTTGGAGGTCAAGAGCTGCAATTCTTTCATCATGACCACCTCGGTATCGTCCAATTCCACCGACCGTGCGGATTGTCCGGACTCCAGAGCGGCCAGCACCTTTTCGTAGAAACCGTAGGACTTAGCGGCGTCCTTGTCTCCAGTTTGGGCGGCCTTCTTGATTTTGGTGGCGCGGGCTTGAACCGTTTCCAGGTCTTTCAACTGCAACTCCATGTCAATCACCTCCTTGTCTCGAATGGGGTCGACACTGCCATCGACGTGAACCACATTGCCGTCATCGAAACACCGCAGCACGTGCAAGATGGCGTCGGTCTCGCGGATGTTCCCGAGAAACTTGTTGCCCAGGCCCTCCCCCTTGCTCGCCCCTTTAACAAGCCCGGCAATGTCCACAATCTCAACGGTGGTGGGAACCACATTTTGTGGCTTGACCAATTCGGCGAGTTTCTCCAACCGCGGGTCGGGAACCGTAATCACGCCAACGTTGGGTTCAATGGTGCAAAACGGAAAATTCGCGCTCTGTGCCTTGGCGTTGGACAAGCAGTTGAACAGGGTGGATTTACCGACGTTGGGGAGTCCAACAATGCCGCATTTTAAAGCCATTGCAATCGAGGTTTTTTCGGAGTGGCGAAGGTACGCAGAGCGGGACAATTGGTTTTCACACTTTCTCAACAATTCTGAAGCCATCCGTAGCTTCTGCGGTAGTTTTACGCACGATTTCAACCCCCAATACCGTTAGATATCCATGGAAAATCAGGCCCTCATTCAAATGGCAACGCAAGTGCGTCGCGACATTGTGCGTATGGTGCACGGTGCAGCATCTGGTCACCCCGGTGGGAGTTTGGGTTGTGCCGACCTGTTGACGCTGCTCTACTTCGAAGAGATGCAATTGAATCCTGATCAATTCGACATGAATGGCACGGATGAAGATTTGTTCTTTTTGTCCAACGGGCACATCAGCCCGGTCTGGTATTCCGTATTGAGCCGCCGTGGGTATTTCCCGGTGGAGGAACTCGCTACGTTCCGCAAGCTGAACACGCGGTTGCAAGGCCATCCGGCAACGGAAGAGGGTTTGCCAGGGATTCGCATTGCCTCGGGGTCTTTGGGCCAAGGATTGAGCGCGGCGATTGGTGCGGCGCAGGTGAAGAAATTGAACGGCGAGTCCACCTGGGTCTTTTCGTTGCACGGGGATGGTGAATTGCAAGAAGGGCAAATCTGGGAGGCAGCGATGTACGCCCCGCACCACGGCGTCGACAACTTGATCAGCTTTGTCGATTGCAACGGCCAGCAAATTGATGGTTCAACGGATGACGTCATGAACCTGGGGGATTTGGCCGGCAAGTGGGCTGCGTTTAATTGGCATGTGTTGACTTGCGATGGCCACGATTTTGACGCCCTTCGCAACGCCATTGCGAAAGCCAAATCCAACCGTGGATCGGGCCGTCCGACCGTCGTGCTGATGAAAACCGAAATGGGCAAAGGCGTTGACTTCATGGAAGGAACGCACGAATGGCACGGCATAGCGCCCAATGACGACCAGCTGGAAAGCGCCTTGGCGCAATTGCAATCGAGCCACGCAGATTACTGAATCTTCTGATGCGAGCGGGCGACCAGATAAAGCAGCAAGCCGCTATTGTCTACGGGCGATTGGCGCTTGTGGTGTGCTTGCTTGTGACCACCAGTGCCGTACACGCACAGCGCGACGATGCTTCAGGGGATGCCGAAGCGAACACACACATCTTGTTTGTCTTCGATGCGTCCAACAGCATGAATGCATTCTGGGAGGGCAAACGCAAAATTGAGGTCGCCACTTCCCTCCTCTCCGAATCCCTTGCCAGTTTGTACGGCATCCCTGGGTTAAAGCTGGGTCTGCGCGTTTATGGCCATCAAACGAAATTCATTCAAGGAGAACAGGATTGTGACGACACCGAATTGGTGGTACCCCTTGCCGAGGGCAACAACCTGTTGATTCAAAAGGCACTCGGTCGCATTCAAGCCCGCGGAACCACGCCCATCGCGCGGTCGTTGGAACGCACCGCAGCGGATTTTCCTGCTGAAGATGCACGCAAGGTGATTGTGCTGATCACCGACGGCATCGAAGCCTGCGATGAAGATCCGTGTGCCGTTTCGCGGATGCTTCAAGAGGAGGGCATTGTCGTCAAGCCGTTCATCATTGGCATCGGATTGGAAGAAGAATACAAAGACACGTTCCGCTGCGTTGGAAATTTCTTCGACGCAGCAGACCCTGCTACGTTTGAAGAGGTGTTGGACATTGTCATCGAGCAGGCGATGCTGGATACCTCCTTCGAGGTGGATTTGATCGATGGTGAAGGAGAAGCCACGGTGACCAATGTGGCCACGAGTTTATTTGATTCGAATTCCGGCGAACTACTCGAACGCTTCGTTCACACCCTTGGGCCATTCGGAGAAACGGATACCATTCCCGTGGACCCTGTCCCAACTTACCGAATTGTGGTGCACACCATTCCTCCCCTCGAGCGTGATGGCGTTCGCTTTACACCGCGTAAGCACAACCATGTTCGGTTCGAAAACGCCGGCCAAGGCACAATCATCCCGCAGTTTGCCCGAGGGGAACGCAACGCATACGGTGGTTTGCCTGTTGCCATTCATCGGCCGGGAGAAGCCGAACCGCTCATCACCCTCGGCCTCAATGAGCGCCTCAAGGTGCTTACCGGCACGTACGACGTTTTCTTTCCCACCTACCCGCCCATGCGGTTGGAGGGCATCGAAGTAAAGGAGGATCAGGAAGCGCCGGTGATCATTCCGCAGCCTGGCTACCTCCAGCTGGATGCTGCAGCAGCTGGCTACGGGAGCATTTTATCAGAAGAAGGCCTCGTGGTGTACAAGTGGGACGTTGGGACGCAAAACCCGTCTGGACGTTACCTTTTGCAGCCGGGCAACTACACGGTTGTGTACCGCTCGCGTTCCGCGCGGTCCATGGCCTTTTCACAATCGAAACCAATCAACATTCGTTCCGGATTCACAACACATCTCTCACTCAATGGTTAATTCACGCTACATCGAAACCCTGACCCCAGAGGTATCCAAGGACACGCGCAGCGGCTTTGGTGAAGGCCTGTTGCAGGCAGGTCAGGCCAATGACAACATCGTCGGGCTTTGCGCCGACTTGACGGGGTCCTTGAAAATGGGCGGATTTAAGAAAGCCTTTCCGGATCGTTTCTTTCAGGTGGGCATAGCAGAGGCCAACATGATGGGGGTAGCCGCGGGCATGACCATTGGGGGTAAAATCCCCTTCACGGGCACGTTCGCGAATTTCTCCACGGGACGGGTTTACGACCAAATTCGCCAATCCATTGCCTACTCCGGAAAGAACGTCAAAATCTGCGCTTCGCATGCCGGTTTAACCCTAGGTGAAGACGGTGCGACGCACCAGATCCTCGAGGACATGGGCATGATGGCCATGCTGCCGCACATGACGGTGATCTGCACAGCGGACTTTGAACAGACCCGCCAGGCCACGCTTGCTGTGGCCGAGCATGAAGGGCCGGTTTACCTGCGTTTTGGACGTCCGAAAGTTCCCGTGTTCATGCGTTCCGATGCCCCTTTTGAAATTGGGAAAGCGCAGGTCTTGACCGAAGGCAACGATGTCACGATTGTGGCGACCGGCCACCTGGTTTGGGAAGCCATGCTCGCCAGTCAGGCGCTTTTGGAACGTGGCATCCGCGCGGAGGTAATCAACGTCCACACGATCAAGCCGCTGGACGGCAAGACCATCTTGGATTCGGTAAAGCGAACCGGCTGTGTTGTTGTTGCGGAAGAGCACCAGCGAATCGGTGGCCTCGGCGCGTTGGTCGCTCAGCTCTTGGCGGCGCATTGCCCTACCCCAATGCGGCAAGTGGCCGTCGAGGACTCCTTTGGCGAGAGCGGCAAGCCTGCTCAGTTGATGGAGAAATACGGTTTGAACGCCAAGGCCATTGAAGCGCAAGTTGAGGATGTGATGCGTACCGCTCCAGCGGCGCTGTAAGCGGCGTTATTGCATCGCGTTCTCAACCATCTGCTGAGGAAGAGCGGCAAGTTCATTGTAAATGGCTGTGCGGGTCTCCTCAGATACGGGCGTGTTCGGCAGACGTACCAAATTTTCCAACCAATGGAAGTGATTCAGGATGGCTTTGATGCCAGACGCCTCCCCTTCCAGCTCCAAAATTCTCAGCAGTGGTGCGAGGGAGTGGTGCGTTTTTTGCGCGTCTTGAAAGTTTCCAAATGCCATCTGCCCCATCATGTCGCTGCATTCCTGAGGGAAAGCATTCGCAATGGTTGATACGGCGCCGTCGACACCCAAGGCCATTAACGGCAGCATCATCACATCACGGCTTGTGAGCACAAAGAAGTTGTCGGGGGTGTTGCGAATCAATTCGCCGTTCAGCGCCACATCGCCGGTGGCATCCACAATACCGCATACGTTCGGATCCCTCGCCAATTCGACGAGTGCCTCAGAAACATCGGGAATGGACGACTGGTTGTGTTCAATGATGATGGGCAAGGCAGAGGCTTGAGCGAGGCTGCGAAAGTGCCCCAAGTAGCCTGAAGCGGTGCGGGCCCGAGGCAACGGCTCGTGGCAAAGGATTGCGGCACATGGCGTTCGCTCGGTAAATGACAGGATCTGGCTAACGCTCGAACGCGTGTCTCCCCCGGGCAATCCGCCGATGATTGGCTTCTCGTTTTTGTTGATCTCAGCAACGAATTCCAGGCTCCTCAGGCACTCTTCTGGACTGAGCAGGGCTGCTTCGGAGGCACTGCCGTTGACGGCAATGAATTCGATGGGCGTTGACTTGATCTTGAGCACCAGCCGCTCCAATGCAGGAAAATCAATTTCCCCGGCTGCATTGAAAGGCGTGACGAGGTTCACCCCCATCCCAGAAAGTCGAAACGCGTTGTTCATGTCAATGGTGAGTCTCCAATGAATTCAATGATTCTGTGATTCCGTTGCTTCCACGTGTCATTGGCTTGTGGCGGAATGAGAATGTCAAAGTCCTGTGGCCGGTTGGTTGAGAAATTGGCCACCTTCATTTTGGCTTTTGACTCCGCTACAAAAAAGTCCAAGGCAATGGATTCATCCGGGTCCAATTGGATAAGTACATCGTACGGTTCACTGATGTGCGCAGCCACATGTTTGACGGGCTTGTCGTACCAATTCAAGTCGGATGCACAGAAAAAATCAGATTCGAGCTTGCGCATGTGCCACGCTGGGATCGACTTTTCATCTCCTGTGATGTAGGCAAAGCGCATCACTCGCTTGATGTCGTATTCCTTTTTGAGGTAGACGGCAATGTCTTTGACCAACTTGAATTTTCGTTCATCCGTCTCGGTGTAGACCAAGATGATTTGGTTCGCCCCACGCAGGTTGACCCCCTTCTTCGGCCGCTCTTGAGAAGAAGCAGAGCGAAGCATGCGCTGGGCAATCCGCTTCTGCATAGATGTTGGTAAAATTTTCACTGCAACAGGCTCTGGACAAATTTAATGCGAAGTTTGGCACGACATTCGCATAGTCTGAACTATCTAAAACGATTTGCCATGCGCACATTTACCCCTTCCCGTTTCTTTCCCGTCGTGCTTTCTCTGATGGTTTTGGTCATCACCGGCTGTTCCAATCCTTTGGGCAAGTCCGTCAAAGAGCCCTTCTCGGGATCGAAATACGAATCAAACAACCGCTACTTCCGCAGTACAGGCAATGGATCGAGCAAGATGGACAATGTGGCCCAAAGCCAAGCGGAGCTGCGGGCGCGCCAACAATTGGCCCAACAAGTGCAGACGTATTTCGAGGTAGTGACCGACGATTACCAGCGGGTGACCACGGGCGACCACGTCGACGACGCGATGAACCGATTTGAGACCCTCGCTCGGGAAATCACCAATACGAAACTCGCTGACATCCGCATCATTGGCTCGGAGAAATACATGGCTGAAGACGGCAGCTACACATGCTATGTTGCCATGGAAATCAAGAAAAGCGCCATGTACCGCTTCTTGAAAAAGCAAGCAAAGCTGGACAAGCAGATTTCCGAAGCGGAGTTGCAGGAGATTGAGGCCCTGCTCGATCAGTTGATCAATGAGGCGGAATCCGATTGATTAATGCACCTTGAGCAGCGGCTCGAACTGCTTTCTGAATTTCTGCATTTTCGGGGCGATGACAGCCCTGCAGTACGGCGCTTCACCGTTGAGTTCGTAGTATGCTTGGTGGTAGTCTTCGGCTTCGTAAAATACGGTTGCCGGAGTGATCTCGGTGACTATGCCAACGTCAAAGCCAAGCTGTGCCTTTTGAAGGGCGGCGTCTGCCATCGCCTTCTGCTCTTCGGAAGCATAAAAAATTGCCGAACGGTACTGGGTTCCAACATCGGCCCCCTGGCGGTTTAACGTCGTCGGGTCGTGCGTTGCGAAGAATACCTCCAGAATGTCTCCTAACGCGATTTGGGCCTCATCGAAAGTGACCAGCACCACTTCTGCGTGTCCCGTTCGTCCTGTGCACACCTCGCGGTAACCCGGGTTTTTGATGTGACCACCCATGTATCCCGACACCGCTGATTGGACGCCTTCCAATTGTTCAAAAACAGCTTCCACGCACCAGAAGCAACCTGCTCCGAGGGCAATTGATGACAACGATTCCTTGTTTTCCATGGCTTCAGTTTGCGATTGGACGAACAGCGGTTGACCAACGAATAGCAAAAGCCACGTCACCACACCCAACGCATGGCGACCATGCGAAAGCCAACCTCGGGTTGTGAGGGTTTCCAAAGTGCTTGGACGTCGGATGCCTGTATGCCGCATTCAAATCCTTTTTTTCCGGTTTTAATCATTAACCCGGCAGGGACCCGTGATGTTTCGTCTCCCCATTTGCTGATGCCAATGTCCGCCCGCAAGAACCGGAAAGGCGTCACTACGGCTGTAGCGCCAAATCGTGTGCCCGGATTTCCCATCAGTTCGGGATTGTCGAACGAAGCCTCGGCAGCCAGCATCAGCAAGCTCCCCAACTTCAATCCGCCACCCAATTGGAATGCAATGCCATGCGGAACTGATCGCGTTTCGTATTCGGCTGTTTCAAACCAGGTGTTGGGATCCATGGCACCGATGACCACGTCCAAAATGTTGGTGGGGTCTGTCACCGGCGTGGCCCATTCTGAAAACAAGGTGTTCAAGCTATACCGTTCCCCCCGCCACTCCATCGTTCCGATATCGGTGAGCGAAGCCGATGCCCAAGCCTTGTTTTCCCATTCAACCACTGCGCCGAAGTCCATGGCCCATCCTTGCCCCACAGGCCCCCACATTCTCAACTGTTCAAATTCAGTGGGGGTTCCGCCGGAAAGTGCAGCAATGCTTGCCACATTGAATCCATATGAAAAGGCGCCAAATGCGTCCAGTCCATCCGCGGTATTTTGAATGGAAAAGTACCCGTTGCCCAGCAGCAGCCTCCCCGATGCACCTGTATGAAGCCTGACCGTTCCGAGTTGCCACGCTTTTGACAAACCAACGCAATGGCTTCGATGCCAGGAGAAACCAAGCCGCGTATGGGCCAAGATTTGGGACAAGACAGCGTCCCCATCGAAGTTGACTCCCCCGATAAATCCCAAAAGGCCCTCCGCGGAGAAGTCCTCGGTATTGGGCACTGTATCACCGCTGGCTGTTACAAAGGCGTCAAACCACGACGTCCATTGCGGCGCAGCACCCTGCACGAGTAGCCCCAAGGTTTCATCACTGAAAAACGCTTCCGCCTGGAGGTGTTGGGTGTTCGAATATGCCACGCCCCAGGTGTTCCATTTTTTCGCCCATGCTGCGGAAACAACATCGGCATTGACAGCGAAGTGCTCATTGGACAGCAGATCTACGTAGTCACTCCATTCATTGGTATCCCATGCATCCGTTTCCCCATCGGTTCGGCTCCATATTCCGTCCCATACGTCCTCTCTTTCCAAAACAGATGAACTGACGCGTGCGCCGACTTCAACACCACCCGCTGCTGATTTCCAGTTGGGCTCAAGCAACGGCGAAAACGTGAGGTGTCCAGGATTCCAACCGAGGGAGCGGTAATCGCCTGAAAGCGCCATGGGCGTGCCACCAGTCCCTGTGGTGAGGTAGCGGTTCTGAGCCATGCCGTCGAAACTGAGGCCAAAGAAAACAAGAACAAAGACGAAGCGCCAGTGCAGCGTGTCAGCTGTTAGCGTCGGTGGAATAAGGTTGAATCCAATCGTGTTCAAACGGGAATGTTCCAGTGATGTCGGTCCTCAAGGCGTCCGCGGCGAATCCCATCGAGTTCGTTGAGCAACCGAGAGGACACGGAAGGACTGTTCCCAACTAACGGATAATTAATGCCGTCGATGCCAATTTCCTCAATAGGCTTGATCGTGGCGGCTGTTCCCACGCCGAATGCTTCCGTGACGCTGCCATTCGACAACCCATGTCGCAATTCTTCCACCGTGATGCGGCGTACCTCCACGGGAATACCCAAGTCCTTTGCCAACTGCAGCACCGAGTCACGGGTTACACCATCCAAGATGGTTTCGCTTGTCTTAGGGGAAACCAGCGTCCCGTTGAATACAAACATGGCATTCATGGTTCCGCTTTCTTCGATGTACTTGTGCTCCTTCGCGTCGGTCCAAATGAGTTGGTCGTACCCTTCTTCGCGGGCGAGCTGCGATGGATACAGTGAACCCGCGTAGTTGCCTGCGGCTTTGGCGTACCCAGTTCCTCCAGCAGCTGCACGGGTATATGTGCGCTCGACCTTGACACGGACAGAACCTTTGTAGTATGCGCCGACGGGGCAAGTGAAGATGCTAAAAGCGTACTTGTCACTGGCTTTGACTCCGACATACGAGTCGGTGGCAATCATGAAGGGGCGAATGTACAAGGATGCATCCTCTCCGCTTGGGACCCAATCTTTGTCCAACGCCACGAGTGCCGCAATGGCCTCCATGAAAATGTCTTCAGGGACGGTTGGCATGCACATGCGTGTGGCGGAATGATTGAATCGGGCGATGTTCTTGCCAGGGCGAAACAACGTCACGTCTCCGTTGGCAGAGCGGTACGCTTTCATTCCCTCAAAGATGGCTTGTCCGTAGTGGAACACCATCGTCGCTGGACTCATGGTAAACGGACCGTAGGGTTCAATTTTACCCCGCTGCCACTTCCCATCTTCGTACTCCATCACAAACATGTGGTCGGAGAATACACGTCCAAAATCCAGGTTGTCAAAGTCAACTTGCGAGAGCCGAGAGGTCTCGGTCTGGTGGATGTCAAAGGAAGGGGTCGTGTCGATCATCATCAAAGTCTGCCGTCTATCATTTAGCACGGTGCAAAAGTCGGTTTTTCGGCACCATTGTCCAAATCGGACGGGCCATTTGGCCAGTTTTAACTATTGATGAAACAGGAATCGGTTGGGGCTAACAAACCCCGACTTGACGGCGTACATCACCATGGCGGCGGTATTGTTCACCCGCAACTTTTGCATGATGTTTTTCCGGTGGGTGTTCACCGTGTGGCTGGACAAGAAGAGCTTGTCCGCGATTTGAACGTTGGTCAATCCCTCTGAAATCAGGGTGAGCACTTCAATTTCGCGGTTGGAAAGTACAATGGGGTCACACGATGCGTCTGCGGACTCCAAATCGTCAACGGGTATGCTGTCCGCCTCGATTGCAGCGAGAATCTGACCGCAAAAAAACGTACCGCCAGCGCTTGTTTCGTCGATCGCCTCCAACACTTCCTCCATGCTGCAGTCTTTCTTCACGTAGCTCGTGATTCCGGCTCTGAGTGCATGCACGATGCTTTGTCCACTGTGCGCTGCAGTGATGGCAAGCATTTTCAGTCCGGGGTGCACACGCTGACAAGCGAGCACGTCGTCCACGCTGAATTTGGGTGCCATGCAATCAATGATGACCAATTCGGGTGCATTCGGAATGAGCACTGCCTGCAGTTCTTCTCCACTTTCTGCGTGTACAACGGTCGTGTCGTTTCCACGTTTCAGCAGAATTTGTTCCAGCCCATGGCGGAAGACCGGACTGCTATCAGCGATGACAATGGTGCCCTGCATGGGTGCAAAGGTATCTATTTGGAATCATTCCAAATAATGGACAGATGGCTTTTCTCCGGGAACCATACGAATGCGCATTCCTTCGTTCGCCAAGCATGCGTTCGGGTGATGGCGAAGCGCTTCGTCCAGTACGCGGCTTTCGTCGCGGTATCGTGAGGATAAATGTCCCAAGACGAGGAGGTGGACACCGACCTCGTTTGCCAAGATTGCGGCTTGTTGTGCCGTGCTGTGCCCCGTGGATTTGGCTGTTGCCGATAGGTCGTGCAGGAAGGTGGATTCGTGATAAAGCACATCGGCATGCATCGCTGCGGTTCGAACTGCATCACACGGTCGTGTGTCTCCACTGTAGACGTACCGAATAGACGGTTGGAGCGGTTCACAGTGATCCTGCACGCGAAGGACTTCACCGTTATTGCGTGTGACGTCCTCGCCGGCCTTCAATTTCAAAATCTCACTTCGTTGAAGCCCCTGTGCATCGATGCTGTCTTTCCGCAAGCGATGGATGCTTGGACGGTGAATAAAGTTAAAGCCGTATGCGGGAATTCGGTGCCTTACTGGAAATGCACGCACTGTGTTCTCCCCCCACGTAATCACAGGTTCATCCTCCAGCCCATTGCAGTCAATGAATTCAATTGGAAAACGGATGTGGGTGTGGGTGAGTTCCAATGAACGCGTCACAAATTCCACAATGGCCGATGGACCTGCAATCTTCAGTGGACGCTCGCGTCCAAACAAATTCATGCTTCCTAACAAGCCAATCAAACCCAGCACATGATCGCCGTGGAGATGCGAAATGCAGATCAGTTCAATTTTTTGCAGCGGAATTTTGTACTTCCTCAGGTTGGTCTGGAGGCCTTCACCACAGTCCAACAAAACCCACTTTCCTTGCCAATTGATGACCTGAGAAGTAGGTGCGTGCTGTAGCGTCGGCGTGGCTGCACCACAACCAAGGATGGTGACCTCGAACTGCACGAGTCAACCCGTCGTAACTGAATGGACTCAGTGCTGGACGACCACGCGTCGTGTACTGGTGCCAGCAGCGTTGTGGTGCACAACGAAGTACAGCCCGTTGGTCCAAGACGCTGTTTCCAGCTGGACATGGCTTGTCGCTTGATTGCTGCTAACAGGCATCGTTTGACCGGCCACATTGTACACTTCTACCCATGCATCGGGTGAGGCCTTTTGAACGGTCAAAACATCATTAGCAGGATTGGGGTAAACAGACCAATCGTTGGCTTGCAAGTCTCCAACCTGGTTGATGGGCTCGCCGATGACATCCAAAATGTATCCGGCAAATGAATAGGGCTGGGCAACTCCTACGCCAAACACCGTCACCCAAGCGGCCACATCCAAGCTCATCTGGAATACGCCACCAGCGGTTGGTGTCCCTTCTAAAGAGGCGCAGTACTGAGCGCCAGCAATTAAGGTGCAGGGGTCTGGAGAAGAACCGAGGTTGTTGCAAACGATATCTAGGCCGATGTCAGCCAATGTGTATTGCTCCAACGTAACGGTATCCGTAAGGACTACTTCCATCAAGATTACGGAGTCCAATGGAAGTTGGAAAATGGGGTCAATGGCAGACGCGTCAGTCGGAACCAACACATGGAACACGTCAGCGTAGGGCACATTGACAAACGCGGTGTCGAATTGCTCACCAACAGAGGCGTCAGGAGATGCTCCCCATTCTACTTCACCAAAATCAAAATCGGGCTCACACTGTGCCTGTCCGGCAAGGAATGTAAACAAGGCAACAAGAAGCGTAAAATATTTCATAGATACAGGTCTTAGTCGTTATCGGAAGCGTTCAGTTCTGATTCGGTGATTTCCATGACCAGCAGATCAAATCCCTCTGATGCGGTGGGGACAATGGTCAAAACCTTGTCGAGCTGACTGATTTGAACCAATTTCTCTACCGAAGGCTGGAGGCCGGTCAACACAAAATGCCCTTCGGCATCTCGGCACTGGCGGTTGCCAATCAGAACCGCGCTCAGTCCGGAACTATCACAGTAGCGAGATTCGGTCAAGTCGAGGACCATGTACTTCGTTCCTTCCTTGGAAACACGCACGAGCTCGCCTTTGAGTTCGGGTGCATGCAATGCATCCAACTTTTCCACGTGGGAAGTGATGATTGCGATTTGATCGCGGATTTCAGTTGTGAACTTCATGAATCAGATGTATGCTGTAAATATAGAAGAATCGCAGTTACTTGTTCGATGCCAACAAATAAAGAACAGCCATTCGTACGGCCACCCCGTTTTCGACTTGATCGAGGATGATGGCATGATCGCTGTCCGCGACCGCACTGGTAATTTCAACACCGCGGTTGATGGGCCCCGGATGCATGATGGTAATTTCTTTGTCCAGTCGATCAAGTCGTGCCTTGTCGAGTCCAAATCCTACAGCGTATTCTCGTAACGTCGGGAAGTACGGTACTGCATGTTCATCTTGGCGCTCGAGTTGAATGCGCAGCATGTTTGCCACATCGCACCAGGCCAAGGTTTCATCCAAATCATGGCTGACCTCTACCCCCATGGATGCCATGTGTTTTGGAATCAGTGTTTTTGGACCGCAGACACGCACATTTGCGCCGAGCAATTGGAGGCACAAAATGTTGCTAATGGCAACGCGTGAGTGCCGAATGTCACCAACGATGGCGATGTTCTTACCGCGCACATCTCCGAGCCGCTCCGTCATGCTAAACGCATCCAACAAGGCTTGGGTGGGATGTTCGTGGGTGCCGTCACCCGCATTGACTACGATGGTGTCGACCTTGTTGGCCAGGAATTGTGGGGCCCCAGGATGGGGATGGCGCATGACCACGAGGTCCACCTTCATCGCGAGGATGTTGTTCACGGTGTCCACAAGGGTTTCCCCTTTTTTGACGGAACTGCTTGCAGAAGAAAAGTTGACCACGTCTGCACTCAGCCGCTTTTCGGCCAGTTCAAAGGAAAGTCGGGTTCGCGTCGAGTTTTCAAAGAACAAATTCGCGATCGTCAGGTCCCGCAGGGAAGGCACCTTTTTAATGGGTCGGTTGATGACCTCTTTAAACTCCTTCGCTGCTTGGAAGATGAGCTCGATGTCGTTGAGCGTTAGGCCGCGGATGCCGGTGAGGTGACGAACGCTAAGTTGATTCATTCCGGCTTTTCATTTAGAAGCATAACTCGGCATTGATCAGACCCCTCCTCTTGCGTCACTTGCACGTATTCGCAATCAATGCTGTCGATGGTTTTGCCGACGTATTGCGGCTCAATGGGGAGTTCTCGCTGAAAACGGCGGTCTACAAGGACGAGTAATTGCACGGATTTGGGTCGTCCGTGAGCGAGCAGCGCATCCATTCCTGCGCGGATGGTCCTTCCCGTAAAAAGAACGTCATCAACCAAAATCACGTGCCGGTTTTCGACCAAGAAGTCCATGTGAGTCGAAGAGGGACTCAGTGGTTTTTCCCTCCGGCGAAAATCATCCCGATGGAATGTCACATCCAACCCTCCGCAGTTGATGTCGACTTCTGGAAGGAGTTCGTGCAAACGGCGTTGCAATACTTGGGCAAACCAGTATCCACGAGGTTGGAGGCCAATAAGGTCAGAGTGATTGAAATCATGGTGTTCGAGCAGCTGGTGTGCCAACCGGTCAACAACACGCTCGAAAAGCGCTTCATCCATGAGGACTTGTGAAACCATCGGTTGCAAAGATACGGGCAAAGAAAAAGGGAAACCCATCGGGCCTCCCTTTTTTCATTGAGCGCGGGAATTGAATTACTTCTCCTCCTTTGCTTCTTCGTCAGATGCATCGGCATCGTCGGCCTTCTTGGCCTTCTTCTTTGCCGGTGCCTTCTTGGCTGCAGGTTTCTTAGCAGCCGGTTTCTTAGCAGCCGCTTTCTTAGCGGGCTTCTTAGGTTCCTCTGCTGCTTCTGCTTCTGCGGGTGCCTCAGCTTCAGGAGCATCAGGAACTTCTTCCTTCTTCGGCGCAGCCTTCTTGGCAGCGGGCTTTTTAGCCGCCGCTTTTTTTGCTGGCTTCTTCTCCTCTTTTGGCTCTTCAGTCGCTCCAGCGTCGTCGTTGCCGTCCATTTGCTCTTTCAAGGCACTCAACACGTCGAGGTCGCCGAACGTGCTGCGTTCAACGCTGGCGTTCACCTCATTCATCATGCGGTTGTTGCCTGCTCCAGAACGTGGTTTGCGCTCCTTGGAAGGTGCCGCAGAGGCTGGGGCTTCCTCGAAAGTGCGCGTGTGGCTCACGGTAATGCGCTTGGCATTGCGGTTGAATTCGAGTACAACGAAGTCCGCAGCTTCATCCACAGCGAGGTTGGATTCGTCCGCTTTGCGGAGGTGCTTCACATGGCAAGAACCTTCCAGTCCGTATGGCAAAGCGACAACGGCTTGGTTGCCGTCCATTTTCACCACCGTTCCCGCATGCTTCGATCCCACAGCGAAGATGGTTTCGAATACTTCCCATGGGTTCTCCTCGAGCTGCTTGTGTCCGAGGCTCATGCGACGGTTGTCCTTGTCCAGTTCTAGAACCACTACCTCAATCTCGTCTCCTACGCTGCAGAACTCTGATGGGTGCTTGATCTTCTTCGACCAGCTGAGGTCAGAGATGTGCACCAAACCATCGATGCCTTCTTCGAGCTCAACGAACAAACCGAAGTTGGTGAAGTTGCGAACGATGCCTTTCTGCTTGGAGTTGACTGGGTAACGTTGGTCGATCTCAGCCCAAGGATCTTGCTTCAACTGCTTCAAGCCGAGGGACATCTTGCGGTCTTCGCGGTCAATGTTGAGGATAACGCATTCGATTTCGTCTCCGACACTCAAGAAGTCTTGTGCGCTGCGGAGGTGCTGTGACCAGCTCATCTCAGAAACGTGCAACAAGCCTTCGACGCCAGGAGCGATTTCTACAAATGCACCGTAATCGGCGATTACGACAACCTTACCCTTGATGCGGCCACCTTCTACGAGGTCCTTGGTCATTGAATCCCATGGGTGAGCAGTTAACTGCTTCATACCAAGGGCAATGCGCTTCTTGTCATCATCAAAGTCGAGGATAACAACGTTGAGTTGCTGGTCGAGTTCAACCAACTCTTCTGGGTGGCTGACTCGGCCCCATGACATGTCGGTGATGTGCACCAAACCGTCGATGCCACCGAGGTCGACGAACACACCGTAAGAAGTGATGTTCTTGACCGTTCCTTCGAGAACCTGTCCTTTCTCCAAGCCGCTGATGATCACGCGCTTTTGCTCTTCGAGTTCTGCTTCGATGAGCGCTTTGTGTGATACGACGACGTTCTTGAACTCTTGGTTGATTTTGACAACCTTGAAGTCCATTTGCTTACCAACGTAAACGTCGAAATCGCGAATCGGCTTCACATCCACTTGGGAACCTGGCAAGAACGCCTCAATTCCGAAGACGTCTACAATGAGACCACCTTTGGTGCGGCACTTCACATCGCCTTGGATGATCATGTCCTTCTCCTTCGCCTCATTGATCTTATCCCAAGCACTGAAGATGCGGGCAGTGCGGTGCGAAACCACCAACTGGCCATTCTTATCCTCTTGGCGCTCCACGAAAATCGGAACGACATCGCCTTCCTTCAGGTCGGGGTTGTATCGGAATTCGCTCGCGCTGACGATGCCTTCTGACTTGTAGCCAATGTTGACAACGACTTCCTTCTTGGTGATGGAAACGATGGTTCCTTCGACCACTTCCTTTTCTTGGATGAGGTTCAACGAATTCTCGTAAGTAGTTTCCAGAGAAGCTCGGTCTTCGGCGCTGTAGTCGTCTACATCTGCCTCAAAAGAATCCCAGTCAAAATCGCCGGGCTCTGCAAGTGCAGGACGCTCGGTCAACGTTTCTGGCTCCGCTTTCGTTTCGGGAGCAGGCGCTTCCGTGGCGGCTTCAGCTGCAGGTTCTACTTGTTCTTCGGGGGTGGCAGTATTCTCTGCCTGGGGAGCGTTGTTTTCTTCTTGCTCAGCGGGTTGCTGGGTTTCTTCGCTCATGGCTGTGCCCAGGGGTTTTGTATTCTGTTTCGGGACAAAAACAGAAAAGTGGTAAAGGCTCCGTGTCCCCGGAGCGTAAAATGGAGTGCAAAAGTAGAGGAATTCTCTTTAAGTACCTAACAAAGCAGGCCTTATTGAATCTGCAGCTTGGTCACCGACCCGGGTACCCCCGCCTGACGCACAGCTACCACCGCGTACGTTCCTGCGAGGAGGTTGGCATTCCATACGCCTGCTGCGGCCATAGATTGCACCAAACGCCCTTGCATGTCATAGATATCGACCGCTTGGTTGAAGGTTACGTCTCCGTGCGCCCGCACAGGATTAGGGAAACACATCAAGGATGCGCTTTCCAGTTCCACGACGTTGTTCGCCCCATTTGTTGCATTGGGTGTGGGAATGAGAAACTCTACCCAGTTGGGATGTGCGTCAAATTGACGGCCCCAAGACCGGTCTTGCATCACGCTGGGCATGAACACAGAATCAGCAACGGAGAAGCCATCTGATGAGCGCAGGGCAATAGGCTCCCCTTGTGAACTCAACTTGAAATTCATGTGGTTCCAACCCTGCGAGCCGTCTTCATCCGCAAACAACACCAAGAATCCCCCGGGAGCAATGATGGTCGAGTCCCCTGCCGTGGCTGGTACTTGCCATTTCATGGGGCGGTCCAATCGATCGGTTACAAAATACCCTGCTATGTCAATGGGCAGCGATGTCGGGTTGTGCAATTCAATCCAATCCTCAAATTCCCCTGCGGGATCGGCGTAGGAAATGAAGTTATCAGATTGCGCTTCATTGATGACCACTTGGGCGGGTTCGATGATTTGAAGCGCATTAGTAACGCGCGGCGTTGGCGTGTTGAATGTGGTCCACATGGGTGAGCCGTCTGTGCTGCGTCCGCTGCTCGCATCCAGCCCGATGGAGTGGTCGTAGTCAATCTCATCCACCACGGTATCGTCATAGCCGATTAAGCGCATGGTCCCACTGCTTTGTGGTTCGATTGCGATGTGATTAGATCCGAGTTCAACGACTCCGTCCATCCAGAAGATTTGGAACTCTCCTGCTTCGATGGTGGTTTTCCAAGGTTCGTTGTTGTTGAAAGCATGGGATGCCCCGTTCAATTCGACCTGGTATCCGGACAAGTTGACTTGGTAATCGTTGGGATTGAACACCTCAATCCAAGGGCTAAAGTTGAAATTTTCATCGAAAACAGTAGCGCTATTGCTAGGCTGGTATTCATTGATAAACAGGGTGCTCACAGGAAGGTTAATGAGATTATTAGGCGCATCGGGTGTGGGTACATTGAAGTAGATCCAATCGCTGCATCCGTCACAGGCACGTCCATATGAAATGTCCGTTTGCGCTAAACCGAAAGTGATGCTGTCGACAATGGTGAATCCATTCGGCTCTACAAGGAATACAGTCTCCCCGTCGCCACTGAGCTTGAAATTCGTATGGTCCTCACCTTGTTGCTCGTCGTCGTCGCACCAGATACGTAGGTGGCCGCCAGGCAGAATGGTGGTCAGGCCGGGGTTGGTCGACGGAAACATCCATTTGTCTAAGGTGTCCGGATCGTCACTTAAGTGGTAGCCTTCCAAATTGAGGATCCCGCCACCATTGTAGATCTCAATCCAATCTTCGAATTGAAAAAAGTCATCATAATCGAACGAGGAATTGCTCGCCAGCACTTCGTTGATCACCAAGGACTGAGCCTCCAATCCGGTTACTCCAAGGCACCAAACCAAGGTAACCAGCATTCTATTATGCCATTTGTTCATTCGTACAACACTTCAATTTCTGCATCATTGAAACCGCGGTTGATGCACAATGTGAGGGCATCTTTAGCGGCATCCAATGAATCAAAGGTATCGGTAAAGTAGACGGTTTCGGATGAGAGGCGAGCGGTTTTTAAAGGAACTTGGTTACCCAGCCGCAACAACGTGGCTACCTCGGCCGGTTGCAAGGTTTCCGTGTAACCTACGATCCGAACGCGAAATTGCTTGGTTCCTCTGCCATCTTTAGCCACAGGCGTTGGGGCGTCGATCCTCACTTCAGGCGCCGAAGGCTCTACCGAACGATGGACAGAAGGCTCAGTTTCTGCAGGTGCAGAGCGAACGGGGATCAACTTAATGAAGGCGTCCTCTGCCCATGTGCGCATGATGTTGAGGTGTGCTTGGGCCGCTTCGTAACTGTTGAATGTGCCGCTTCCGTACGGAGTTAGGGCGCCGACGGCTTTCAATTCAAACGCCGCTTCCGCTGTTGGCATGCCATCAAAATTGGGTGAATTGGCAAATGCACCAATTTGAACTGTGTAGCGCATCAGCTCTGTCCGCTCAATTGAGCTTGGCGTAGTATCCGGAATCTTGTCAGGGACAGGCGCCACCGGTTCTGGCAGTTCTTGAATGGTTTCGGCAACTTTAACACTGGCTTGCTCAGCTACGACCGAGGTTGGCCTCTCTTTTCTTGGGAGTGCATTTGTGGTTCGTTCTCCGCCAAAAAGTGCTAGCATCTCCTGTTCGATCGATGAGCGCATCGCAATGGCACGTTTCAAGGAGGCGTCATAAGCTTCTTCATTTTGAGCTGACGTTCGAAGTACATCCAGCTCTTCTTGGTAGGCATGTGCCTGATTCAAAATCGGGTCATCGTGTTTCACAAATAACTCGTACCCAGCATATCCGGCTTGAGATGGTTGATTTGCTGAGTCAGCTGGGCCAAAAGCTGCCCACCAAGCTCCAGGACTCATTTCAGATTCCAAGAGTACCTGTTCTTTGTGACGGGCACCTTCTCGGCATGTTTCCCATGCCAATCCAACTGCCTGCTGGCCCTTTTCTATGCGACTTGTTGGATTGGACTGATTTTGTAATTCTTCTACAATACCACCACTGCGCATGAACCAAGCTTGGGTCTTCTCCATACCTGGTAACGTATAGATACCGAGGTCTTGATGCCCCAGGATCTCATCCGTAAATGATCCCCAAAGCGCAGTTTGAAGCGTTTCGATAGCGCCTTCCACGTTTTCTTTCTCATGCGTAGCCTGGGCGGCAGACAAAAACGCTTGGGCGATACTTGGATTACTAGCGATGATGGCATTCAGGTCTCCACGGAAGGCTTCAATCTCCATGGGAAGCGCTTCGGCCATCCAGCGTTCAAAGCGCAGATGGGAGTCGATTCTTCTAAACATGTCTTCAGCATGTACATACGAACCCGCAAAAGCTTGAAACTGGGCTTCGCAGTATGCCTTGAGGACGTTCCAGTCCTCTGAATCTACACCCGTTTGGTAAACGTATTCGGCAATGGCGTCACTCCACGTACCCCATCGATCCTGTTCAGATTGAGCTTGCATGCGCAATTGACGAACTTCTTCGGACAGCAGAGCCAATGCAGGTTCACCGAATCGTTCGATCATCGCCTGTACTTTCCAAGCCTCAGTTCCTGGTGCGTCCCAGCATTGTGTCGTCTCCATTTGCGATTGGATGTCAACTGCTTGTTCCCGCGTCTGCTGCACCGGTTCAGGCAATTGATCGAGGGTTGTGGCCACACCGATTTCGTGCATGGCTTCGAGCATCCAATTGGGAATCTGACAGCCTTCTGTGCCTTCAACTTTTGCAGCCTGCAGGACTTTCTCTATGCCGACCTCATGGATGCCGTCTGCACGGATCTCTGCGAAAGCGGTTTCGCTTATCAGCTCGCCGAACATGGAGGCATCGACTTGACTGGATAGCCCCGAAAGGGTCCACTGTATTTCAGTTCGTGCGATGGTTGTATTGGCATCCAATTGTGATTGCATGCTGATCGCCTTAGGGGCTCCTTCAAAGCGCAAGGGATCTGCGACGAATGCTGGTGAATCACTCTGATTCAGTGCAATGCGTTCGCTCTTGGCTATGCTACCGTCTTTCGCTTCCCACCCTACTATGTATGTTGCATCTGCAGCAAGTAAGAGGTCGACCGTTCCCTCGCCTGGCGTGTGGTGTTCAATCCCAATGCGCTCGTCCCCTTCCCTTCGGATGGTCAGCCGGCCTTCACTGCTCCCAAAATTAGTTTGAATGGATACTGCAACAGGCATCACAATCTGGCGTTCCAATTCGAATCGCCAAACCTCTCGCCCCTCAAAATCTTGGTTCCGGTTCGTTGTCAACCACGCTTCTCCTGCGGCTTCATTTTCCCAATACAGGAATTCGTCCGCCGTACTATTGACCTCAAATGGCAATTGAACGGCGTTAGCTTGCTGAAGCAATTCCATGGTCTCGCCTGTCAATTCACCGCTCACTTCAAAAACATCGAAGCCTCCAAGCGCTTCAGGGCGTGAACTGCTAAAAAACAAACGGTCTGCCGTTACACCATCAGCACCGGGCATGCAAACAGGTGCGCAATCATCAAAGTCACTGTTAACCGGAAAGGGCAGCTTCTCAGGTATACCGTATTCGCCCACACCGTCCACGGCCACGCGGTAAACATCCAAGCCGGTATCTCCGTTCCGCCCATAGCTTGAATAGAATGCAAATCGTTCCCCTGGTAGCCAGTGCAATTGGGAGGTGTAGTTTCTGCTCTTATCTTCTTTTGTGCGCAGTTGCTCTGGAATGGTCAGCAGTCGTCCCTCGGATACGGGCATTTCATACAGCCGGAAGTAGTCATCGGAATGCGACACCAAGGTCTCCACGTCCTTGAGCTTCTCTGTCTCAATTGGAAACGTACCATTGGTCGTGCATTGTCCAAAGCGAAGCTTTGCATCTTCGAGCCACTTAGCTTTGTTAGGCGCCAAATCAATGGCGGACCGCAGGTGAACAGCCGCTTGGTCGAATTCAAACCGAGCATGATGATAGCGGGCCTTGTAATAATGCCAACCCGCCTCCTCCTCTGTTTCCAATATTCCGAGTTCTCGGGCTATCTCAAGGTGTTCAATAGCCTCGGTCAAACGTTGCGATGTGTATGTGCAGGTTGCCCCAAAGCGGTAATGCAAAAACGCGCGATCCCCCGCCACACTAACCAGATGGGCAAACAATCCGTACGCCCGGCTCATTTCTCCCACTTGAAACGTTTGCTCAGCGCGGCGCACCGATCGGGCGAGATCCTTCTCTGACCACTCCACGCTCTGTGCGTTCGAACTGAATGTGGGTGCCAAGAGCAAAGGGATAAACAACCGCTTGAGGTTGAGTGTTGGCCAGGATAAAATTAGGGGTCGAACAATGCCTTCCATGTGCAGCGCGGTAGAGTGTATAATCACATGCTAAGTTATGTGGACAAGCACAGATCCTTGACTGCAGTTGAACTAGCTTTGCACAACGAATTGAACAAAAACTTCACTTTTATGTCCCGAGGCAATTTCAACATCCCCTATCCGGTCAACGAACCCGTTTTATCCTACGCTCCAGGCACTGCTGAACGCGAGGAAGTTCTCCGTGTATACAGAGAGATGCACAACCAAGCGCCCATTGACGTTCCGATGTACATTGGAAAAGATACAGTTCAAACCGATGACAAACGGGTGATGTCCCCTCCGCACGATCACCAGCATATCCTTGGGCACTTTAATTTCGGCGATGCAAGCCATGTCAATGCTGCTATCGATGCGGCACTCGCTGCCCGACCATCGTGGTCTGCTCTTCCATGGAATGAGCGTGCGGCGGTGTTCCTGAAGGCTGCGGATTTAATCGCAGGTCCATATCGCGCCAAAATCAACGCGGCAACCATGCTCGCCCAGTCCAAAAACATTTTCCAAGCAGAAATTGATGCAGCATGCGAACTGATTGATTTCCTGCGATTTAACGCATATTTTCTCCAAGAAATTCAAGATGTTCAGCCGGACAGTCAAGACGGCATCTGGAACCGTATGGAATATCGCGGTCTGGAAGGGTTCGTTTTTGCGATTACCCCCTTCAACTTTACGGCAATCGCTGCAAACCTATGTGCAGCCCCCGCTTTGATGGGCAACGTCGTTGTTTGGAAACCGGCAGACTCGCAGGTGTACAGTGCTCAGGTCATCATGGAGGTATTCAAGGCAGCTGGACTTCCTGATGGTGTCATTAATATGGTAACGTGCGATGGTCCAACTGCAGGGGATGTGGTCTTTAACCACTCCGATTTTGCTGGCTTGCACTTCACAGGCTCCACTGGTGTTTTTCGTCATTTGTGGACCGCTATTGGTCAAAACATCGCCAAGTACAAAAGCTATCCGCGAATTGTTGGGGAAACAGGCGGCAAGGATTTCGTATTGGCTCACCCTTCAGCGGGTGTTGACGAAGTGGTCACAGGCCTCGTAAGGGGTGCATTTGAATTCCAGGGGCAGAAGTGCAGTGCTGCTTCCCGCGCATACCTACCGAAGAGTTTATGGCCGGCGATCGAGAATAAACTGGTCGCGCAGGTGGCCGAACTGAAGATGGGGTCACCAGAGGACTTCGGAAATTTCATAACAGCCGTTATCGATGAACGTTCATGGGACAAAATCAATGGTTACCTCGAACATTTGAAGTCAGACGATTCCGCGCGCATTCTTGCAGGCGGAAACGCCGATAAATCGAAAGGGTATTTCGTAGAACCGACTGTTGTGGTATCCACAGACCCAAAGTCTAAAACGATGGTCGAGGAGATTTTCGGGCCTGTATTGACCATATATGTATACGAGGATAGCGACTTTGAGCAAGCAATGGATTTGGTGGACAGCACCAGTGAATATGCCCTGACCGGCGCTGTGTTTGCACAAGATCGCCACGCCATCAATCGCGCCACGGAGCGTTTAGTCAATGCAGCTGGAAACTTTTATGTTAACGACAAACCCACGGGTGCAGCCGTTGGTCAGCAACCGTTTGGCGGTGCTCGCGGATCCGGAACGAATGACAAAGCTGGAAGTGTTCTGAACCTCTGGCGTTGGACCAGTGCACGCACCATTAAAGAAACATTGGTACCACCGGTGAATTACCGCTATCCTTTCATGGATTGATGAGGGGTTGAGCATTAAAAAAGGGAGGCCAGCGCCTCCCTTTTTTATTCTTCTGTCTTCATCTCATCAACCGACTAAATCTTCCTCGTACTTCGCCACAGGAATGGAGCTCATGTCCACGCGTTCAGGTGTGAAGTTCATCGTCTCTTTCAACCATTTTATGTGCGCCTTGGGTAATTGTCCCTTTTGGTTCAACCACGTTGTAGACACAAGGAATTTTTCCTTCTTTCCAAGCTCGCCTATGGTCGTCACCTTGCCCGCAATCGCCCGAAGTCGAAATGCGCTATTCAGAATGCTCGCTCGAACATTTGAAAACTTGGATTTGTCGTAACCATGGGTCTCCATGGCGATGTCCATGAGTTCTTTATAGGTCATTGGGCGGTGGGCCTTGGCCAACTGTTCCAAGATGAATTTGCCCCAAACACTTTTAGGACCGCGCTTTTTAGCCTTGGTACCCGTTCGTGTTAGCAAGACAACGGATTCACTATCTACGTTGTTTCCTTGCAGCTTGCGCAACATCGCATCAACATGCTTCAGTTTTGCATTTAAGTGTAGTTTTTCTTCCTGGTAGAATGACAGTATGTCTTTGACCTCTCTGGCGTTCAATTCCATGATGTGTTAGTTAGGCAGATAAGCAGCATTACGAAAGTAATAGTTGCGATAAAAAACTGAAAAAACAGGGGCAATTCCACACGGAATGAAAAAAGGGCCCCAGAAAGGCCCTCTAATAACACAAGCATGACGTAAGCCAGGTTCTGTTCGCCGAGGCGATTCACCATTTATCTGAGCAACCTACCCCCTAACTCGGGCGAGCAGCCCTCAAGCATTAGTGTACGTGGTCTTGCAACCCGCAAGGTTTACCCAAGCTTCCAGATCACTCCGGAACTGGTGAGCTCTTACCTCACCTTTTCACCCTTACCTGTGTCCGAAGACCATCGGCGGTTTGAATTTCTACAGCACTTTCTGTTGCCATACATTTCTGCATGGCCCCTTCCTTTTGAGAAGTGCGGTGCTCTTTGTTGCCTGGACTTTCCTCTCCAAAAAGAGCGGTGAATTCACATGATTGTGTCGTTTTATTAGTCCCAAGTTACGGTGAATGCTTGAGTTGCGCCTTTGCGCGAGACCACTACTTCCGATGTCTGCCCTGCCTCAAATAGACTCAAGGCCCCCATATACGTCATCATGTCCGTGACCTGCACCGTATCAATTGACAGTACCACATCTCCGCGCTCCAACCCCGCCAATTGAGCGGGGCGACCTTCCGAGACGCCATCTATGCGCATGCCTTCACCGTCAAACAAATAGTCGGGAATGACCCCCAACGTGACTTTGAACCGCGGCGTACTGTCTTCGTCTTGGTCTTTGGTTGGGGTGAATTCCCATTCAGCTTCTGCATTCAGTCTGCGGATTACCCGTTCCACAAAGTCCACAATTCGCACAATGCCGTCGTAGTTGATTTTGTCAGGCGAATCGCTGGGCTTGTGGTAGTCCGGGTGCTGCCCAGTGAAGAAGTGCAGCACGGGGATGTCTTCAAGGTAAAAGCTCGTATGGTCACTGGGGCCTACACCGCTCTCACTTGGCACCAATATGAGGCTGTCTTCATTGCAAGACTCCAGAAGTTCCATCCAGCCCGGTGACGTACCGGTGCCGTATACAGCAAGCGTATCTCCTCGCAACCTCCCGACCATGTCAAAATTGATCATGTAGCGCACAGAATCGAGGTTGATCGTGGGGGTCTCGCAAAACTGATTGGACCCCCACAACCCCTTTTCTTCTCCAGAAAATGCTGCAAAAAGCACGGAGTGTCCGGATGATTTCGAATCAAAACGCTTCGCCAATTCCAACATCCCTGCCACGCCCGATGCATTGTCGTCAGCACCGCAGTGGATGGCGGGTTCGCCTCGGAACAAAGAATTCTCATCTCCGTACCCCAAGTGGTCATAGTGGGCCCCAACGATTCCCCAGAATGGCGTATCTGCCGTTTCCAAGCTATACAGGACATTCTCACCAACGATTTCCGTCACCAAGGCCATGCCCATGTGCGTCTCTTCACCCTCCCCGTGGACTTGCATGGGTGGATGTGGTTTGTACCGGAACGTTTGACGAGATGCGGAATCCCCTTTCGCTTGGAGGCCCAGTGCACCAAATTTTGAGTCGAGCCATGCGCTCGCTAGGCCCTCACCCGGCGTGCCGGTTTCTCGGCCTTCAAAAGTGCTGTCGGTGAGTGCGTAGACAATGCGCTCAACGTAATCAGTTGAACCCAAAGGTTCAGTTCCGCATCCGATGAAGCTGGCTGAAGCGACCAAAACAAGGGCATACAGTACAGTTTCTTGACATTTGATTTTCATCCAGCCGTGTTGAGGGTATTTTCGCGCAAAATTCGACATTGCACATGAATAACCACTTCACCGGTTTTATGTTTTTCGGGTTGGCGCTGATGACTGCCTGTGGCACCCCAGTTGCGGAGGTTCCTGCCCCTTCAGATACTGACACCCTGCGCTACGACGCAGAAGCAAACCTCAGAAACGTTCGGCAATTGACGTTTGGCGGCGATAATGCAGAGGCATATTGGTCATTTGATAGCGAGAAACTCGTTTTCCAAGCCAATAATCCGGCATGGGGCACGGGCTGTGATCAAATCTTTTGGATGGATTTGGCCGCAGACGCAACGAAAAAGGCAGAGGGCCTCAATCAGATTTCCAACGGTCAAGGAAGGACGACGTGCGCTTATTTCCTTCCGGGCGATACGACCGTGGTGTTCGCCTCAACACACTTGGCGGACACCCTGTGTCCCGAGGTTCCACCACGTGGGCCGAAGGGCGAGTATGTTTGGCCCATCTACGAGGGCTACGATGTGTTTACTTATGATTTAGAAGGCAATCCCATTGCCCAGTTGACTTTCGAGCCTGGTTACGATGCGGAGGCTACCGTAAGCCCCACAGGCGATCGCATGGTATTCACGAGCACCCGCAGCGGTGACTTGGAATTGTACACCTGCGCGTTGGATGGCAGTGACGTGGTCCAAGTAACCAACGAGTTGGGGTATGACGGCGGAGCGTTTTTCTCACCGGACGGCAGCCAATTGATTTGGCGTGCCAGCCGACCCAAAACAGACGATGAAGTCGCCCACTACACAGAATTACTCGCCAAAGGATTGGTAGAACCCACGGCCATGGAGCTGTTCATCGCCAACGCTGATGGTACGGATGCGCGGCAGTTGACCGATTTAGGTGGAGCCAATTGGGCCCCCTACTTCCACCCCGATGGGGACCGCGTGTTGTTTTCAAGCAATCACAAAACGGCAGCGTTTCCATTCAACATTTTCATGATGAATACAGACGGGACGGGACTCACGCAGGTCACTTTCGACAATGCATTTGATTCATTTCCCATGTTCTCGCCCGATGGGAAGTGCATCGCCTTTTCATCCAACCGAAACAACGGCCGTACGCGCAACACCAACGTGTTTGTCGCCGATTGGGTGGAATAATGCATGCGTACGTTCGCTGTATACAAACCCTACGGGGTGCTCAGTCAATTCACATCTGAGGACGGACACCCGGGATTATCGAGTTTGAAATTGGGGGTTCCGCCTACCGTTTGGCCGGCAGGAAGGCTCGATCGCGATTCAGAAGGATTGCTTCTGCTAACGGCGGATAACGCGCTCAAACAACGCCTGACCGACCCCGCGGAAGGCCACAGCAAAACGTACTGGGTTCAAGTCGAGGGTCAGCCAACAGAATCGTCCATTGACCCCATGCGGCACCCTATGCGGCTCCGTATTCGGAAGAAAGACGTCCTCACGAAACCCGCTCGCGTCAGGGTGATGCCCGAACCTGAACTGCCGGAGCGGACGCCGCCGATTCGCAAGCGACTGACCGTGCCAACGGCTTGGCTCGAAGTCGAACTGACGGAAGGCAAAAATCGACAGATTCGCAAAATGACTGCAGCCATCGGATTTCCCACCTTGCGCATTGTCCGGGTTGGCATCGGTTCCCTTACCTTGGAAACATTGGAGCTCAACCCTGGCGAATGCCAGGAATTGAACCCCGATCAAACCAAAGACGCCCAACGTTCTATCCATGCTTAGGTTCATTGCATCTTGCTTCCGCACGTTGCTGGGGTTGCTCTGGTCCACGGTGTGTTGCTCCTATGCATTGGTGACCATTCTCATCAAGCCGTCTGCTGCAACCTATGTACTAACGACGATTGGAAGCAATATGTGGAGTAAGAACATGCTTCGCATTGTTGGAAATCCCGAAGTTAATGTCACGTTTGAATCAAGCGAAGCAGCATTTGACCAATGGCCAAGCCAAGCCATTTTTATTGCCAATCACCGAAGCCAATTGGACATCAATGCTTCGGCTGCAGCCATCCCCCATCCCATTGTTTACCTGGCCAAAGCGAGCGTGCGCAAGGTGCCGAT
This sequence comes from Flavobacteriales bacterium, assembly GCA_002863125.1. Classification (GTDB taxonomy): domain Bacteria; phylum Bacteroidota; class Bacteroidia; order Flavobacteriales_D; family Sanyastnellaceae; genus UA16. The sequence continues at coordinate 14,948 of PKEB01000023.1, read as the reverse complement.
TCTCGGATTGCTCAACGAGCGGGTTGGAACCGTATTCATTGACCGCTCGAATCCAACAGCAGCCAAGCAATCAGTGGACCGGCTAGTTTCAACCTTGAAACGCGGCATCTCGGTCATTGTATACCCGGAAGGCACACGCTCAAAAGACGGAACGATGTTGCCTTTCAAAAAAGGCGCTTTTCACTTGGCCGCAAAGTCCCAAGCCGTAATCATTCCGTTGCACATTTACGGCACCCGCACGGCGCTTCCCAAAGGCGGGCTTCTGATGCGAAAGAACCCCGTCCATGTGCGGTTTGGCAAGCCAATAACGCCACCGACTGCGGATGATCCGCATGCGTTGCAGGCGTTTGTGAAGGAAGGGCAAGAAGCTGTGGAACGCATGCAGGCATGGCATGCAACCAACATTGCGACGCCAGATTAGCGCAGGGCATAGGCCAGTTCGAGGCCCTCTTTGATGGCGCGTTGCGCATCGAGCTTTGACGCATTCAACGCGCCGCCAATGAGGTGAGCGGGTTTGCCCATCACCTTGAGGTCTTCTGCAAGCGGGTGAAAGGGCTCTTGACCTGCACAGACCACAAAATGATCGGCAGCCAAGGTGTGTTCTTCTCCGTCCTGAGTGTACCGCAGGCCATCCGGTGACAGCGATTGGTAAGCGACACCCGTGTGCATCTGTACGCCCGCCTTTTTCAGTCCCATGCGGTGAATCCAACCCGTTGTCTTACCGAGTCCACCACCCATTTTCTTCGCAGACCGTTGCAGCATGTGAACGGTGCGCTCTGAGGTCACGTCAGCCGGTGCATTCAAGCCCCCACGCTCTCTCAATTCCTTGTCGATGCCCCACGTTTCGTAAAAGTCATGGCGACCATCGTGAACGAGGAATTCAGCCACATCAAAACCGATACCGCCTGCGCCAATGATGGCAATGGTATCGCCTAGCTCTACATCACCTTTGAGTACATCGATGTAGCTCACAACCCGCGCATCCTCACCTGCACCGGACACATTCCAAGCCCGCGGTTTCACGCCCGTCGCCAACACCACTTCATCGTACGCGAGCAACTCGCCTGCTTGAACGTCGGTGTTTAGTTGGACTGCAACGCCGAGGAGCTCCAATTGCCTGTTGAAATACCGCAAGGTTTCATTGAACTCCTCCTTGCCGGGAATTCGCTTGGCCATGTTGAATTGCCCTCCTATTTGATGGCTCTTTTCGTAGAGGGTGACGGCATGACCGGTTCTGGCCAATTCGGTTGCTGCACTCAACCCTGCGGGTCCGGCGCCGACAACAGCGATCCGACGGGGATCTGATGTACGCGCGTCCAGCGGCCACTCGCCTTCGTGTGCGGCCCGTGGATTGACCAAGCACGATGCGATTTGCTGTTTGAAAATTTGATCAAGGCAGGCCTGATTGCAGCCGATGCACGTGTTGATTTCATCGGTTCGGTTGGTCTTGGCTTTGATGACCAAGTCGGGATCAGCGAGGAACGGCCGCGCCATTGAAATCAAGTCCGCACATCCCTGCTCCAGCGCTTCTTCGCACACACCGGGCATATTCAAGCGGTTGGTTGTAACCAATGGAATGGAGACAGACCCCATCAACCGCTTAGTCACGAAGGTGAATCCACCGCGGGGTACCAAGGTCGCAATGGTGGGGACACGGGCTTCGTGCCAACCGATGCCCGTATTGATGATGCTCGCACCGGCCTCCTCAATGGCCCGGGCCATTTGAATTACTTCGTCCCAACTGCTTCCATCCGCAACCAAATCCAACATGCTCAGCCGGTACATGATGACGAAATCATCTCCCATGCGTTCACGGATGCGCCGAATGATCTCAACAGGAAAACGCATTCGATTTTCAAAGCTTCCGCCGTACCTGTCTTTTCGATGGTTGGTCGAGGACACGAGGAATTGATTGATCAGGTACCCTTCAGAGCCCATGATCTCTACGCCATCGTACCCTGCGGCTTTTGCGAGGTGTGCAGAATGCACAAAATCTTTAATTGTTCGCTCGACCCCTCTTTCTGAAAGCGCGCGTGGCTTGAAGCGGTTGATGGGCGCTTTCAAGGCGCTTGGCGCAACGTTGAAAGGATGGTAGCTGTACCGCCCACCGTGCAAAATTTGCATGAGGATGCGTCCGCCTTCCCGATGCACTGCTTCCGTGATGACTTGGTGTTTTTTCGCGTGCCGCATGCTTTGCATTCGCGCGCCATTCGGCCCTAATACACCTCGACGATTGGGGCTGATCCCACCGGTAACGATAAGCCCGGCACCACCACGGGCCCGTTCGGCATAAAACGTTGCCAGCTTGCTGAACCCATCGGATTCCTCTTCCAGGCCCAAGTGCATGCTTCCCATGATGATGCGGTTGGGCAACGTAAGGTGCGCCACTTGCAGTGGAGAAAACAAACGAGGGTATGTGGGATGCTGACTCAATCGAAGTCACGGTAGGAATCTACCAAGTTATCCCTTCTTCGACGCGAAGCCATGTATTGAAAGAAGAAACTTTGGCCATCTTTGGTGGTTTCCTCTTTCTTGCTCGCCTTCAAATCTGCCAGTTCCTCATAGAAGGTCATGTCACTTGTGGTGATGTTCATCCGGCCTTTTTTGCCATCCAGTTTGAAATCGTGGTAGTACCAATTCTCCTCGTCACCATGGAAATACAAGGTGAACGCGTCACCGCTTCGGCTTCGTTTAAGTTCCAATTTACCAGGAATGTGCATGAACAGCGCTTCCTTACCCAAGGAAACCAATCCGAATTCGCTCGTCGAAATCCACGCTTCTTCAGGGTCGTCCCACACCAAATCGACATCGGTCAGGACCACCCCCCGTTGCAACAATTTCGGGACATTCTTCAATTTTCCCGTCATGGCCAAGTCGTTGATGAGTTTTTGACTATCCTCGTCTCCAATCCAAGTGCGCAGCGCCTGCTCGTAGTTCGTGGACGCAATGTCCAAGGGCTCGCTCGACTGCCATGAAGGAATCTGCAATGCCATCCGTTCAAACAGATCTGGATGGAAGTAGTAACTCAACAGAACGGTACCCTTGAAGTGGTAATTCCCCCGCGGGTCAATGTCAAAGCTACCCACCATCTTGTCGTCGACCAGCCCAAAATCCAATGGTAGATTCATCGAACCCGAACCGGAAAGTTGGCACAATGCGGCATCGAGAACAATGCGGTTGCCCGGACGAGAATCATCTTCAAATGCGGCTGCCGAGGAGATGATGTAATCGCCGTCTTTGAACCGCAAGGCTCCTTCTGGAATGAGCACTGGCTGCTCGGATTCATCAGCCAACGGATCCAAGAATGAAGGATACAGGGTAAACGGAGCGCGACGCGAGAACATCATGCCACACGCCAAGAGGTCGCCATCGACATCCAAGGGCTGTTCTGGAATGGGAATGGCAACTGCTGAGGGGTCAATGGGTGCTTCAAACTGAATCCACGCGGGTTGAAATTGCCGACACGTCTGGGTCATTCGAGCGCCGCCATTGAAGATGAGAAATGCGTCGCTGGCCATCATTGTGAAGTCCCCTGCGAATTGGAAATTCGGGTCGAGCATGAAATTATCGCGTGCATTAACACTTCCAATTCCGTACGTCTCAATGGACTCATTTACCCCGATTTCATCCAAAATCAAGGTTTGGATGGTCTTGTCTGTTCCACGGTATTGGTATTCGCCAGCGCCCTGAAATGCATAGCGTCCGTGGATCTTGAGGAATGCCTTTTCGACCAAATGGTATTGCGTTGTTGCATTGGAAATGAGCCGTGCGTTTTGCAATTCATCCATGTCCGCATCCCGTCGGACGGTGACCAATCCACTGTCAGGGAATACGCGCGAGTCGGCGACGGCGATTTCTTTAACGCCTTTGCACTGAAGTACATCCTCTCCCACCAAATACGTAGCATGCGTACTCAAAAAGTGAAGCGAGTCTTGATTCGGCTCGATTGAAATGAAATTGGACAGGGTTCTGTTCTCGCTGAAATTGAATGGCAAGGCGTCAACATCCCGCTCCGAGATCAAATCAATCTCATCGTCATCCATGAACCAGCGGAAGCGATCCATGTAACAGAGGTACTGTTGGATGGGCAATTCGATGGCTGTCTCCCCGGAATTGGGGATAAACTCACCGGTTCGCTCCTCAAAATCCAGTTCGCCTTGGACATCATCGGTCTCAAAGGCAGACAATGAAGCGTGCCGTCCGTAGAGTTCAAAGGACGCGTGGGCGGTTGTCGCCTTCGTGTATTGGAATGAAAAATCGCGTGCTTCCAAGCCAGCCTTGGCCAGGTCCAGATACCCCATTCCGTTCAGCCCAGTCGCGTCGATAGCCAACGTGCCCGAAAGTTCTCCTTCCCCATTGTACAGTTCAACCGGCTTTACCCTGGTGGTCACCTCGAGCACCTCTGCGCCTGGGTCAAAGTGAACGAACCCCTCGGTTGTGATCGCGTCGGGAACGTCCGCCTCCGAGGACGGATTGTTGTCAAAGGCCGTTACGGGGCCAATGATGCTGTCTGGCAGGAAAACCAATGCGCTCCCTTCTACGTGCGCCGTCAAAAAGTCGATTTCACCGGCACCGTTCAAGCCGGAGCCATCCAACGACAATGCGGAGGTGAATCGCGCATTGCCGTTGTAAAGCGCCGATCCATCCGGGGGAGTAATGGAAGTCAACCCCATGTAGAAGTCATCCATCACCACCAATGGCTGATTGATGTCGGCAACAATCCCCGCCGAAACCAACGTCCCCTCGAGTTGGAAGTTGGACGCGGTCAGGTTGTCGAGGCCGGACAATTGAAACGGCTCAACCGCGTAGTAGAAATCGCTCCTTTTATATGCGCCGCCGTACAAGTCGGGCCGATCATAGTAAACAAAACTCGTTTCCTTGCTTGTGAATTCAGGGTACGATGGATAGCGGTCGGCGTCTTTTCCCGAACGATTGAAGGGCCGGTCAATCGCCAATTGGCCTGAGATGTCTTGCAGGCTGTTGTTGAGCCAAATCTTCTTAGGACGTCCGCGGTAGTCCAAATTTTCGGGGTCATTGACGCTCAAGTGTACGGCTTCGATGGTATTGAAATCGATGGTAAAGGCTTCGTAAGAGAAGTCCATTTGCTGGCCGTTGAGTTTAACGTTGCCGGCGTGGACCAATCCGTCCAGTACCATGTCACAACCCTCCAAGACTTGCACCTCTCCTTCCGACGGATCGATGTAGACCTCTCGCGCGGAACTGAAAATCAACCGCTCAACGCCATTGACGTTGAGTGCTCCGCTCGCCAAGCTCCACTCGGCATTGTTTCCAGCCCGCGGGTTGGATCGGAATTGAATGATGTCATGGTCGCGTTTGCCGGAGACATATCCTATGTGGCGAAACGTTTTATCGGAAAGGCGGGTGAGGCGTTCATCCACATTGTAATCTACGTAACCGGCGTTGGCCATATTCATCAAAGCCACCCGTGCTTGAACTTCACTCAACTTGATGTACTTGGCGTAATCCAACGAGGTGAACACGCGCAGACCAGTGGATTCATGAAACCGGTACAACTCAATCACCGGGTGGATGGGGTCGATGCCTTGAAGCTGATCGAAACTGGACTTCTCAAAATAGTTGAGGCTCTTGAACACACCGGCTTTCGCGTTGTCAACCAAGGGATAGCCTATTTCGATTTGAGGACGGCCTATTTTCCAAGAAAAGCCCTCGACGTCCCATTCCAAGGCGTGGTAGCCGTCCTCAAACGCCTGCTGCCCCATGCCTTCCAATTGCCGCGTCACCGAAATCATCTCACTGCGCGCATCAAATCGCATCGTGCAATCGGGATGCCGCACGGTATCGCCTTTGAAGTACAATTCAAAATCCGCGTGCGGCGCTGTCACGCCACGATCGGTGAATGATACCTCAAGCACTGAAAACTGCATGAAAGTCGAATCTGACTGCATCAATGACACCGTAGCCGGGTCGTCGATATCGCCGATGCCGCGGAGGGATGACCCCCGGATGTACATGCCACCCTCGTACCGCAAACACCCGAACAGGCTGTCTAAAACGACTGCGGCTTGGTTGCAGCGAACAACGGGGTATCGCTTGTTCTGCGGCTCCGTTCCTGGCTCGAGCTTGCCTGTCAGCTTCCCCAATAACGGCCGCTGTGAGAAGGAGGAATGAAACAAGACGCTGTCCAACCGAAAATCATCTTTCGAAAAATCGAGCGTAGTCGGCGGCAATGTAGCAAATGTGGTTTGCCGATCGTGAACGGTGCCGAGCCATGGGAACAGCGAAGCCGAAATTTCGCCTTCTGTATCGGATACATCCCACTGGCCTGCGACCCCTTCGAACCGCATGGTATCGCCTTCGAACCCAAGGGAAAGGCTGCAGGAGTCAAAGCGAACCAAATTCCGAGAATCCATGATCTCGAAATACCAGGGCTTACCGGTGAGTTGCCATCGGTGGCGCGGGCCACTCCCAACGATCCCGTGCAACATCAAATCCTTAGACTGCTCCAAAAAAGGCTTCAACCTCTTCCTGAGTTTTTTGTCTAACGCCATGCTGTGGATGACCCCGTGCCATGCGTCCCAGCGTGTCGTATCGGCTCGCAAGATTGAGTCCGCTGCGTGCAGGTAATCCAACAGCCCTTTTGTCGCTGTGACGCGCTGGGCTTTTAGCAGGGCTGCGGTGGCTTCAATGTCCGCGCGGTGTCCAGCGGTTACGCTGCCTGAGCACAGGTGAGGACCAAATGTTTTTTTGATCCATTTGGATTCGTCGGCAGAAGCAATTTTGACGTCGCTGGCCAGTGACTCTACCCAGGCTGCACATGCGTCATCTTGGGCAGAAGCGCCGCAGTATATGGCAACTAAAAGAATGGAAAAGAAAATCCGCAAGTTGAGTCGCATTCGATTTCGAAAGTACAACGCGTTCGAGCCGGGATTTATGCGGAATGCGCGGTCTTTACGAACAATGCACACGCCCAATCTTCACGACTTGTCTCGCTGAGGTACTTCAGGTTTACCTGCTCAGCAGCAGCCCGCAATGCAGGCACATCGGCTGTGTAGAAACCGCTGAACGCGATGACTCCATTTTCTGCAAGGTGTTTCGCATACGTGTGCATCTCCGCCTTCAAGACGTTCAAATTGATGTTCGCCAAGGCCACGTCGAATGTTCCGAGCTCATCCGATAGGGACTCCACTGTCCCGAACAGCACGTTGATGTCCCCTTCCAATTCGTTTCGTTCACAATTGGCAAGTGTGTTTTGGTAGGACCATTCGTCGAGGTCGAACGCCACCACAGGCGCTGCGCCAAGCTTGCGCGCAGCAATGGCCAAGGCGCCGGTGCCGCATCCAATGTCCACTACCGATTTCCCTTCCAAATCCAAATCCAGGAGGCACCGCATCATTTGCCACGTTGTTGGATGATGCCCTGTGCCAAACGACATTTCAGGTTGGATGATGATGTCCAGTCCTGACGTTGGCGCAGGATGAAATGGCGCTCGCATCATGATCCGCCCTTCCACATCGATGGGCTCATATTGGGCTTCCCACTGTGCGTTCCAATTTTCGGATTCCACGAATGCTGATGACATGTTCACATCGGCCATCGTCCGCAGTTCAGCGAGCACCGTTTGCGTTCCCTGCTCATCCCATTCTGATTCCCGTGCAAAGGCCACGAGGCCTGTCGGCTGTTCTTCAAACATGGAGAACCCACAACCGTTCAAATACGCAATGGCCACTTCACGAGCGGGCAAGACCGGCTCCAATTGTAGCTCAAGGCGCAGAAAGCGATCGGACTTCTCCATTCAGATCAGTGCTTTTCGGCAACGGCAACGATGGCGAGGAAATCAGCGGCTTTGAGCGAAGCTCCTCCAATTAAGCCTCCATTGACGTCAGGTTGCGCAAAGAGCTCGTCCGCGTTGCTCGGCTTGCAGCTGCCTCCGTACAAAATTCTGCACGCTTGTGCAGTTGCCTCGTCAAATCGGTTGGTCAGCCACGTGCGAATGAATGCGTGCATTTCCTGGGCCTGTTGCGAAGAGGCTGTTTTGCCCGTGCCGATGGCCCAAATGGGTTCGTAGGCCACAACAATACCGTCCATCGCCTCGTTTGACAGGCCTTCCAAGGCATGGGACAGTTGGTTTTGAACCCAATCGAAATGAGCGCCGGACTCGCGTACTTCCAAGGACTCACCACAGCACAGCAGTACGTGAAGCCCTGAGGCCAGGGCAGCATGAAGTTTATCGCGTACAGCGTCGTTGGTTTCCCCGTACCCTTCTCTGCGCTCGGAGTGGCCAATGATGACCCAATTGATGTTGCACGAAGCGAGCATGGCAGACGTAAATTCTCCTGTGAATGCACCTGATCCAGTTGCGCTGCATTGCTGGCTGGCAACTTGGAGGGTTTCACCTGCTTGCCCCGCCATAGTGCTCAAGTAAGGTGCGGGCGGTGCAATGATGACTTCCGTGCTGAGGGTGTCCGATAAGCCAGCCTTCACCTCATTCATCAATTCCACAGCCTCGTGCAACAATTTGTTGCTTTTCCAGTTTCCAGCTACGATGTTCTTCATGACCTTTACGCTTTGCGGCCGCAAGTTCGCTCATCCCTTGGAATAAATTGGTCACTTACGCATGAATTCGGAACAGCATCTTCCCTGGAGTTCTCTGCTGAACCAGTTTTGGGGATTTGATGCGCTTCGAGCGCACCAGCTCGGTCCTGTTGAGGCCCTCTGCTCAGGCGAAGACACCATCGCGGTGTTGCCAACGGGAGGCGGTAAATCACTTTGCTACCAGCTTCCCGGCTTGGTGCGAGGTGGAACGACCTTGGTCATTTCCCCCTTGATTGCATTGATGCAAGATCAACTTGATGACTTGAAGGCGCGGGGGATTCATGCGTTCTCGTTGGCAGGCATTTCAAATGCACGTGCGTTGGAACGCATCCTCGACAATGCCGAACGTTGCACGCCTTGCTTTTTGTTTGCATCGCCGGAAAAATTGAAAGGCCAACTGGTTCGAACACGATTAGAGCGGTTGGATATTCGCACCGTGGCGGTTGACGAAGCCCATTGCATCTCCGAGTGGGGGCACGATTTTCGACCAGCTTACCGCCACCTTGCATTTGTTCGGAAGGCGCTTTCCAAGGCAACGTGGGGGTGTTTCACGGCTACGGCCACAGAGCGCGTAATCGAAGACATCAAAGGAAACCTTGAACTGCAGAACCCTTCCATTTTCCGCACATCTACGCGACGCGACAACCTCACGTATGCGGTGTGCAGCATTCGGGATGCTGAGGCCATGCTGCATCAAGCGGTTTTAAGTGCAACAGGCACGGGGTTGGTTTACGTGGGAACTCGGTATCAAGCCGAAAAATGGGCGTCTCGTCTCGAAGGGGTCCATGGTGGTGTGGAAGCCTACCACGCCGGGTTGGATGCAGATACCCGCGCTCAACGACTCAAAGCATGGGCCAGCGGGGACCTGCGCATCATTGTTTGCACGAATGCATTCGGGATGGGCATCGACAAACCCGATGTGCGTTGGGTGTACCATGCATACGTACCCGCCAACTTGGAATCCTATGTTCAAGAGGCTGGACGAGCAGGCCGAGATGGCAAGGAAAGCGAATGCGTGCTTTTCGTTCATCCTGAACAGTTCGATCACCGCTTGCAGCAATTGAGGCGATTAGACCCGACGCTTTTGCCCATCAATGACACCTATCAGTTCATTGCGAATCAAGGTCAAGTGGCCACAGGCGCACAGCCGGACAGCTTCACGCCCTTCGACGTTTCTCCTTTTCTGGAACGGTACGGCCATTCCGCCCAAGCCTTCAATCGGAGCCTACAACTCCTCCAATTGTCGGGATACTTTGGGGAAATCCAATCCATTGGCGAAGCCAGCCTCGAGATTTCGTTCAATGCCAACAGCCAATCGGAATTGTACGAGATAGCAGAAGCACCTACAGAAGAAGGCACCTTGGCCAAGCACCTCGCTCCTTCCGCGGTGCATGCATCGCTTCGAAAGAAACAAAGCGAGTGGAAAGACACCGGTCTTGCCTGGCACCAAATTCTATCCGGACTCCGTCGACTGGAAGAATGGGGCATCTTGACCTTTTCCGAAGGTCACAACACCCAACAGATTGAGTGGTCCCAGCCGCGAGCAACGGGGAACGTCACCATTCCGAGTGCCGTTGGAACAGAGCCGTTCGCCCGGTCGGTGAATCGATTGCACGCCTTTCGTGATTTTCTCGACGCCTCAATCTGCCGCCAACTGCACATCGCGCACTACTTTGGATTTGAGGATGCAGCGCCATGTGGCAAATGCGACAATTGCCTTGCTGAAACAGAGGCGGGTGCCACGCATGAACTATTAGATGCCATCCCTCCTGAGGGAGCTGCATTCGATGAGGTGATCCGAAAGGTTTCTCCGAGCCGGTACGGCGTGTTTATTCAATCCCTCAAAACCGCTGAAGAGGGCGGCCAAATCCGATTTGAGAAACGGCGCATCTTCAAAGCTGAGTAGCGCGCGTATCTTCGTCCGACAGATGATGGATAAAGTAATCTACCTCAAGCCTCGCAAAGAAGACAGCCTGCTCCGCCAACACCCGTGGGTGTTCTCAGGGGCTGTAAAACGCATGGAGGGGCAACCCGTAACCGGGGACCTCGTGCAGGTCTGTGCGAACAAAGGAAGAACGTTGGGTTTTGGCCATTTCAGCGCCAACACGTCCATCGCCGTGCGCATGCTGTCGTTCGAATCAGAATTCCAAGAGGACACGTGGTGGTCAGAGCGCATAGCAAATGCTGTTGAGGTTCGAAAGAGCCTCGGATTGATGCAAGGTGACAACTCCATTTGTCGGCTAATTCATGCGGAAGGCGACGGTATGTCTGGGCTCATCGTTGACTACTATGATCGGGTGGCAGTCATTCAAACCCATTCGTTGGGGATGCATTTGAGTTTGGACTGCATTGTTGTCGGCTTGAAGGCAGCGTTACCGGAGCTGCAGGGCATCTACGATAAATCCGCAAAAGTTTTGCGAAAGTCAGGTAAAACCGATGCTGAAGACGGTTTTATTCATGGTGCACTTCCCGAGGATTGGGAGCCCACCGAACGTGGAAGGAAATTTTACATCGACTTGGAGCAAGGTCAAAAAACCGGATTCTTCATCGATCAGCGGGAGAATCGAACGTTGCTGCAAAAGCTGTCTGCTGGTAAGCGTGTGCTCAATGTATTCAGTTATACAGGGGGCTTTTCCATTGCAGCCATGCAAGGCGGAGCTGCTTCCGTGGCCAGTTTAGACAGTTCGCGGCGCGCCCTCGACCTCGCAGAAGAGGCCGTAGGATTGAATGACTTTGACGCGGCCACACACGAGAGCATTGAGGCGGATGCTTTGGGGTATTTGAAGAATGGTGTATCAGATTATGATGTCGTTGTGCTCGACCCCCCTGCTTTTGCTAAATCCGCTTCGGCTCGTCATGCTGCCGTACAAGGGTACAAGCGCATCAACCAGCGCACATTGGAAACCATCAAGCCCGGTGGCATCTTATTCACGTTCAGTTGCTCTCAAGCAGTAGACGACCGTTTGTTTACCCATACCGTCATTGCAGCGGCCATTCAAGCAAGGCGAAATGTGCGGATCCTCCACCGGCTGCATCAGCCACCGGATCACCCTGTAAGTGCGTTTCACCCTGAGGGCTCATACCTCAAGGGCCTCGTTCTGAGGGTGGATTGATTCAAGGGTCCAAGCGCTCAACGGCCCAACCAGAAGTTGATTTCGTGTAGCGGTAGCGGTTGTGCAGGCGGCTCGGTCGGCCCTGCCAGAATTCAATGTCATGAATGGCAACGTCAAATCCGCCCCAGAATGGCGGTCGCGGAATATCAGTTTCCGCTTGGAATTTCGCTTGGTAGGTTTGAATGCGCTCGGTCAATTGCACTTCTTCGCCAGGCTGGCTTTGCCGGGATGCCCATGCACCGATTTGGCTCTCACGTGGACGTGAGGCAAAATACGCATCGCTAACCGCGTCAGATGAAGGTGTGGCATGTCCACGAATGCGCACTTGCCGTTCCAATTCCTTCCAAAAGAAAACGCAAGCGATTTCAGGTGAGGCCAACAGCTCCTTGCCTTTTTCAGACTCGTAATTCGTGAAGAACCGCAGGCAATCCCCTTCAAGGGCTCGAAGCAAGACAATTCGACCGTTCATCCCACCGGCCAGCCCCTGCGTGGCGACGCACATGGCATTGTAATCTTCTGGATCAGCCTGTGCTGCCTCTTCCACCCACTGGCTCAATAAGCGCAAGGGATTCTGCGGTAAATCCGCCTTGTTGAGTGCGCCTTTGGCGTAGTCTTTTCGAGTAGAACGGACAGCGTCGGACATAAAAAGGACAATTGAAATGAAACCCTTAAATAAAGAATGCAGTAAAGGCGGGTGAAATCTTTTGCATCATGCGCAATTTAATCATCAGCTACCGCAAACTGCCGAGCACTGTGCTCAAGTCATTACAAGTCAAGTACCCGGATGGATATGAAGACGATTCGTTCGAATTCGAAATCCCGGGACAGCAACTGATTTGCAAGGCGATTCGCATCAGCGTAGAAGGCGTCAATTACTTGATCAAATTGGACCAGCGCCCGAAAAAGACGGACTTCTTGCTGGACGAAGACTGGTAATCACTGCAGCGCATGCCCTTGCCCTGCATCGATGGACCGAGTCCACAGCGCACGGCCTTCGGCATCTTTGACCGTCATGGTCAACACCCGCTCTTTGCGCGGCCCCGCTACATTCAGCACGCCGTAGTTGCGAAGGCCAACCATCGTTCCGGGCTCGCGGTTGGTGTTGGGCTCATCTTCGTGATCATAGCTCCCACTGGTCAATGGGCTCACCGTTAGGTCATAGATCCAATTCCCTCCAGGCAATTTCAATTTGGACAGTTCGCTGTTGTGACGATCCCCACTGAGGAACACGACTCCACGGATGTCCAATTCATCAATGGCATTGAATAAGAGCGCTCGTTCTTCTGGAAACTGGGCAAAATTCTCATAGATAGCTGCGTCGCTCACCATCTGCCCACCGATGGCCAGCAATTTGAATGGTGCACGGCTGTTCCGCAAAGCATTCAATAACCAGTTTCGCTGGGCCTCTCCTAAAACTTGACGCTTTTCTGGTCCCATGTCGTGGTTTACGCGGTGGGATCGATTGTCCAACAGGAAAAACTCCACGTCACCGTACAGAAAATGGGTGGTGTTCAATTCTGTAGCTGTTGGGATGCCCGAATCTGGGTTGGGCCAGAACGCCTCAAATGCCGCCCGCGACCAATCCGGATGGATCCAAGAGCCATCGCAATCGTTTGGTCCAAAATCATGGTCGTCCCAGATGGCATAATGCGAACCTTTGGACAGCAATGCCTGCATTTCTGGCAAGGAACGCGTGTGGGTGTACCGATGAACAAAACCGGACAAGCTTCCAACATCTGCTTCGCGCAGGTAAACATTATCACCGAGCCATAGCATGGCGTCAAAATCTTCTTGGGCCATGGTATTGAATATCCCATACCCACCCCCATACGGTTCGCCCGGTCGGTCGTATTCCGGTTCGTTGATGTACGTGCAGCTTCCAAGCAAGAAATTTAATTCTGGCGGATCGGTGCGGTATTGCCAAAGCGGTTGGGTTCGGATGGTGAGCATCTCGCTTAAGAGTGTCCCATGTTCGTCGCCAATGAAATACCGGTACCGTGTGCCCGGCGAAAGGTCGGACAACTGAAGCTGGAAGCAGTCACCAAGTTGTGCTGACGCCATTGGCGTGGCAACCATACGCTGGTCTGCTGAATCGAGAAGGTACACGTATGGCTTCTCCAACTGGTTACCCGAGGCAAGTTGACACCACACCTTAGCGCTGCGCATGCCTACGTCACCAACTACGGGTGAGGCATTCAACTTCAGTTCGGAACGGTGGGTTGAATCCTGGTTGCAGCCCACGATAAGCAAAGCGAAAAGAATACTCAAATAGCGCATCTGACGAATTTTTATCAAACATACGGAAACAAAAAAGGGACCCCGAAGGGTCCCTTTCAAATCGATGATGTAGGAAGTTTACTTCGCTACAACAATGTTTTGTGCGTCTGTGAAGTTCGCGTGAACCACAGAAACTGTGTAGTTACCAGCAGCCAAGTCGTGCTTCACAACAATGCGGTTACCACCGACAATGTTTTCTTGAGCAACTTCCTGAGAAATCACAGCCTTACCAGACATGTCAGTGACTTCGAGGATGATGTTCTCACCGCCCAAGTTCAACTCACGATCAAACTTCACGCTGAATGTGCTCTCGAATACTGGGTTCGGGAAGATGTTCCACTCAGTCGTGTTATCGATGTTAGACAAGCCGTGGCTATCACCGTTGTTCTGACCAAAGCAAGAGCCGTCGTTGTATGTAGCGTCGGCGTTGTAGTTAGCAGCATTTGCGTCAGTGCAACCGAATACCTGAGCGTCTGTTGAAGTGAAGGTCAAATCATAAGCGCGCCATGCAGCTCCTTCAGCATCCCAACCCTGGAGGTTTAAGATACCAGTAGCTGTACCGTCAGTTGTCAATTGCATGAGCAAAACGCGGTTGCCAGCCTCAGCAACAGCTTGAACGTCGGTGGGAACTACAAACCAAGCACCGTCTGTAACAGTGAGTTCAGAACCTCCCAAGAAGTTGTTGTAATCAACACCGACAGTCCAAAGGTTATTGTTTGTGCTGTTTGTAGCACCAATGGTTACCCAGCTGTCGTATGCCAAAGATCCTTCCAAAGCAACGATTTGGTCGTTCACGTCCAAAGACGAGAAGCTACCGTATTGGTGCTGGTAAAAATCAGTGGTAGTCGCCACGTTCAATACGTGCTCGCCGTCAGCAAAAACAGCGTGCAAAGAATGCTCTGCTGAGGGCAATACTGCGTAAACGCGGTACGTATTACCTTCTACTTGGCCGCCGTTGTCTACAGCTTCGACGACCAACTCAAC
>PKEB01000024.1 GCA_002863125.1 Flavobacteriales bacterium | reverse complement strand
TAGAGGCCACGTCGACATTTTATGAGTCGACGACTGCACAAGTGCAAGTGACCGACGCTGGAGGATGCACCACGACGGCAACCATGATTCTGGAGGTATTGCCCAGTCCTGAATTTTATTTCCCGACCGACTCCGCCTTGTGTTTTGAAGATTTCCCGGATGTGCAACATCAATTGAGTGTGCCCGCCGGATATGCCGCGTACCAGTGGATGGACGGTTCTGCTCAGCCGACGCTCTCGGTTGATGGCCCGGGCGTGTTCAGCGTTGTAGTCGCGAATGAATTGGGCTGCACGACGGAACGAACGGTCACGGTGATTGACTTCTGCTCCGAGCCGTTGTTGTTCATTCCCACTGCGTTCACACCGGACGGCGATGGCCTCAATGAGGTGCTGCGGGTGGAAGGACGCAACTTGGTTCAGCTAGATTTCAAGGTATACAACCGGTGGGGCAGTTTGGTGTGGGAGGCGGATTCCATCGGGGATTACTGGCATGGACAAGCCCCTGACCGCACGCACTACGTGCAGGATGACATGTACATCTGGAAGGCGAAGTACCGCCACTACACGGACCCCGCGGGACAGCTAAGCCCTTGGTACCAAGCCACAGGCTCGGTCCGGATTATCCGATAAATCACGAATTGATTTCGAGGAATCGCTTGACGCCGTTGAGTGTTCCAAACACGACCAACGTGTCGGTTTCCTGGATGACCATTTCTGCTTTCGGGACACCGATGATGTGTTCTTGCTCTTCGCCACCTTCTGTTTCTGCCGCGAATTTGCGCCGGATGGTGATGAGACGAAGTTCGTAGCGGTTGGTCAGGTCGATGCTGCCTAAGGTGCGGCCGATGCAGTTCTGCGGGGCGTGGATCTCGGCAATCTCATAGTCATCGGGAAGTTCCAAAAACCCGCCGATGTTGGGGTGGATCAGGCGTTCCGAAACGATGCTCCCGACCTCGCTTTCAGGCGTCAAAATTTCGCGAATTCCGAGGCTGGTCAGGATGCGTTTTTGGTGGTCGCCGCTCGACCGAACGATGACGCGGGGGACCCCCAGGTCCAGCAGGTTCATCGAAGTCAACATGGTGGCTTCGAAGTTTTCGCCAATCGCCACCACGGCGGCGTCCATGTCCTGTACGTTTTGCGCTTGCAAAGCGCGGGCATCCGTTGCGTCCATTGTGACCGCGAGTGCCACCTCGTCTTTGATTGCCTCCGAACGGGCGGGATTGGAATCGAAGGTGAATACTTCAGCGCCTTTAGCGGCCAGGGACAGAGCGATGTGGCGGCCATATCGGCCAATTCCAAAAACAGCGAATCGAGAGGATTTAGGCATGGGAGTTGAAGTCTAACGTTCAGTTTTAGAGCCCATTCAATGCGGCTGGGTGGCGGACTTAAGGATGTGCACGAATCGCGCGATGTCTTCAAAGGTATTGTACATCGGCACAGGGGCCATGCGTATGACGTTGGGTTCACGCCAATCAACCACTACACCTGCGTCCGTCAAGGCTTGAAAGAGCTCCTGACCGAACCCGTGGGCGACGAGCGAAAGCTGGCATCCGCGCCGGGCGGGATTGGCGGGTGTGATGACCTCCAATCGCGCCCCGTTGTGCTTGGCCACGGCTGCGATTCCTGCTTCGAGGTAGGCGGTTAGCCGCAGGCTTTTGGCCCGCAATGCAGCCATGCCGGCTGCGGTAAATTGTTCCAAAGCGATGGCGTGAATAGCCATATTAAAGACCGGGGCATTGGACATTTGCCAGGCTTCGGCAGTGCCCATGCTGTCGAATTGCGGTTCCATCAAAAACCGGCGTTTGGCGTTGTGGCCCCACCACCCTTCGAATCGCGGGACCGCGTCATCCCCGACGTGGCGCTCGTGCACAAAGGCACCGGCCACCGCACCTGGTCCAGAATTGAGGTACTTGTAGGTGCACCAGCAGGCGAAGTCGACGTTCCAAGCGTGCAAATCCAGGGGGACATTTCCAACGGCGTGCGCGAGGTCGAACCCGCACAAAGCACCTGCGGCGTGTGCTGCGGCAGTGATGCGTGGCATGTCCAACCATTGGCCTGTGAAGTACTGCACCCCGCCCATCATGACGAGGGCGATTTCGTCGCCACGGTCACGCAGTATGGCCTCAATGTCGGCTTCTTCGATGACGCTGCTTCCTTCGCGTGGAGCCACCTCAATGATGTCCACTGCTGGGTCGCCCCCGTGAAAGCGGACTTGGCTGGCGAGGGCATATTGGTCGGAAGGGAAAGCCTTGGCCTCGCAAAGGATTTTGGAGCGCTTCCCGCTTGGTCGGTAAAAACTCACCAGGAGTAGGTGCAAATTCACCGTCAGCGCGTTCATGGCGACCACTTCATTGGCCTTGGCTCCGACGAGGTGTGACAGCCCTTGTGCGAAACGTTCATGGTAGCTGACCCAAGGATGTTGGGCCCTGAAATGCCCTTCCACCCCGTGTTCGGCCCAGTCGTTCAACTCCGTGCGCAGGGCCGCTTCTGCAGCCTCGGGCTGGAGTCCGAGCGAATTGCCCGTGAAGTAGACCACGTCGGACCCAGCGTGCTGGGGGACATGAAAATCACCCCGTCGAGCGGGGAGGGCATCGGTGGCATCTAATTGCTGTGCGTGGGCCAGCTCATACGGTGCAAACGTCTCCATGGTTTTTGATGTCGAGGAACAAATTTCGAAGGAAACAGCTCCCGTACGGCGTCACATGAGCAAAAAAGCCAACACCCCTTGGAGGATGAGGCAGCCGTCCAGCCACAAGCTGAAGATCCATTCGTGGCGCACGGAGGGAACAAGGACGATGCCGACCAGTGCCACGGCCCCGGCTATGGCCCGTGCAGAGGAGGTGTCCAACCCCCAAAAGCCCCCCATGCTCAGCACGACCAACGTGATGGCCAGCGCCGTGGTGAACCGAACACCCGATTGCTGCGGAATCGTGCGTAGTTCCGCCGGGTCGATGGGGAGGTCGCGCACATCGAAGGGGAGGGTAATCCCGGCCACGAAAAGCGTTTGCACCCCGATGGATTCAACCGCAGCCCATTCACTGAGCGCAACGCTCGAAGGCAGGAACTGCAGGGGAAGCCAGCCGGTTACCAGTCCCCAGGCCAGCGCGATGACCGGCCACTTCAGTCGGGGGATGTCTCGCCACCCACGACCGCCGGTGATGGGGTTGGAAGCGTAGCCAAGTGCGAGCGTGGCCACGCCGAACAGGACAGCAGGATGGTCTAAGACCAATCCGACAGCGCTCCGCCACTCCGGGGCGCATGCCCATGCCCATGCCACGGCGAGAATGCTCCACCCCCAAGCCATTGGGTTTTCCCACCGTTCGAGAAAAACGCGCCGTTCGCGCGGAATTCCCGAGGGGTTTTTGCGCAGCTTAATGCGACGTTGCAGTGTGTACACGCACCCTGTGGCGACCCCAATTCCCGTCAATCCGCTCCACGTGAAAACGCTCCACTCTTGCACTGCATGGCCGTGGCCCAACACCGTTGCTGCTGCCGCGCCAAAAGCACCCAGTGCAATCCAGACGTGCGTAAATGCCACCAATTTGACCATGACGCAAAGGTCGTTGTTCTGATGCATTGTGGAGCAGAAAAAGTGCCCCTGAGCCCCTCGGGGATTCGTTTGGGTGCTTGGTGAAAAACTTTCGCTCATGTGGGCGAATCCGGGTGTAAATTTGCCGCTTTAATCGTCGCCTTAACCGCCGCTAAACCCGTCGCTTATGCACGCCGCCAAATTCACCTCTCGTCACATCGGTCCCCGCGAGGAGGATCAGCAGACGATGCTCCGGACAATCGGAGCCGCCTCCATCGAAGACCTGGTTGCCAAGACCGTTCCGGGCAAAATCCGCCAACGGGAACGCATGCCGTTGACTCCGGCTTTGTCGGAAAGTCAATACCTGGAACACATCGATGGCATTGCGGCCAAGAATACTGTGTTTAAGAATTACATCGGTATGGGGTACTACCCGACCGAAGTGCCAAGCGTGATTCGCCGGAATGTGCTGGAAAATCCAGGGTGGTACACGGCTTATACGCCGTACCAAGCGGAGATTGCACAGGGGCGATTGGAGGCCCTGCTGAATTTCCAGACCATGGTGTGCGATTTGACGGGGATGGAATTGGCCAACGCGTCGCTGCTGGATGAGTCCACGGCTGTGGCTGAGGCGATGGCGATGGCGTTTGCGGCGCGTCCGCGGGCGATGGCCAAGTCCGGAGCGAACCGGTTCTTGGTGGACGAAGCGATTTATCCCCAGACGATGGCGTTGCTCAAAACGCGCGCCAAATACTTGGGCGTAGAACTGGAGGTAGTGCCGCGCACGGGCATGGTGCTCGAGGCGATGCCGGACGTGTTTGGCGTGTTGTTCCAGTACCCTGACGGCGAAGGCGTGACTTCCGATTTGACCGCGGTGATTGAACAAGCCAAAGCGCATGAAGCGCAGGTAGTGGTAGCCGCTGATTTGATGGCGCTCACGCTGTTGAAGAATCCCGGCACTATGGGAGCGGATGTGGTGGTCGGTACCACGCAGCGCTTCGGCGTACCCATGGGCTATGGCGGGCCGCACGCGGCCTTCTTTGCCGCCAAAGAATCGTATAAGCGTCACTTCCCCGGCCGCATCATTGGCGTGTCGAAGGACCGTTTGGGAGCGCCGGCGCTGCGCATGGCGCTGCAAACGCGTGAGCAGCACATCCGCCGCGACAAGGCGACGTCCAACATCTGCACGGCACAATCACTGCTCGCGGTGATGGCCTCGATGTACGCGGTGTACCATGGTCCAGAGGGATTGCGTGAGATTGCCGAGGGCATCCACGGCGCTGCACGAAGTTTGGATGCCGCACTCCGCGCCTCGGACAACTTCGACCAGGTCAACGACTGTTATTTCGATACGCTGAAGATTCGAGTCAACGGTGGCACGAATGAAATGAAGGCCCTGCGCGCCCGGGCCGAAGCGATGAAGATCAATTTGCACTACTTCGAAGACGGCATGCACGTCGGGGTGGCGCTCAATGAGCGGGTGTCAGACATCGAATTGAGTGACCTCTGCACCGTTTTTGGCGTGAGTCCCGTCTCAGGCGTCTCCGCCGACCGAGCGTTTTTGGGCGGTCTCTGGCGCGATGTGGATTACTTGCATCACCCCGTGTTCAATCGCTACCGGTCGGAGACGGAAATGATGCGTTACATCAAGCACCTCGAAAACCGCGACCTTTCGTTGGTGCATAGCATGATTCCACTGGGGTCGTGCACCATGAAATTGAATGCCGCTACGGAATTGATTCCAATCACGTGGGCTGCGTTCGCAGAGCTGCACCCGTTCTGTCCGCCGGAACAAGCCGCAGGCACACGGGCCATGCTTGACGAACTGGAGAAGGACCTGGCCACCATTACGGGCTTTGCGGGGGTTTCCCTGCAACCGAATTCAGGCGCGCAAGGGGAGTTTGCGGGGCTGATGGTCATCCGCGCCTACCACGAGGCGCGCGGCGAAGGCCACCGCGACGTGTGCTTGATTCCCTCTTCTGCTCACGGAACCAATCCGGCCTCTGCTGTCATGGCGGGCATGAGGGTTGTCGTCGTAGGGTGCGATGATGAAGGAAACATCGACATGGATGACCTCCGTGAAAAGGCGGAAGCCTACTCCTCAGAACTCGGCGCGTTGATGATCACCTACCCCTCCACCCACGGGGTGTTTGAGGAAGCGGTGTTGGACATTACCCAACTCATGCACGCCCACGGTGGGCAGGTGTACATGGACGGCGCCAACATGAATGCGCAAGTGGGCTTGACGAGCCCAGGCCTCATCGGTGCCGACGTGTGCCACCTCAACCTGCACAAGACCTTTGCCATCCCGCACGGCGGCGGTGGCCCGGGCGTTGGACCCATTGGGGTGGCGGAACACTTGGTTCCGTTTTTGCCCGGCCATCCAGTCATCCCGACCGGAGGGGAGCAACAAATTGACGCCATCAGTGGGGCGCCATTTGGCAGCGCATTGATTTGCCAAATCCCCTACGCCTACATCAAGATGCTGGGTGAAGAAGGCTTGCGCCGTTCAACCGAAGTGGCCATTCTCAACGCCAATTATTTGAAAGTGCAGTTGGAAAACGACTACAGCATTCTGTACACGGGCGAAGCGGGAACGGTGGCCCACGAGATGATTCTGGACTGTCGATCGTTCAAGGCGTCTGCAGGAGTGGAGGTCATGGACATTGCGAAGCGACTCATCGATTACGGATTCCACGCCCCTACGGTCTCTTGGCCGGTGGCAGGAACCCTGATGGTGGAGCCCACGGAGTCGGAATCGCTCGAGGAGCTGGATCGCTTCGTTCACGCCATGGTGGCCATTCGCGAGGAGATTCGGGCCATTGAAAACGGCGACGTCGACCGCGAGGACAACGTGGTGAAGATGGCGCCGCATACGGCACGGGAAGTGGCTTCATCAACATGGGAGCACCCATACACCCGCGAGGCTGCAGCGTATCCGTCGCCTGAGATGGAAGTGCGAAAATTTTGGAGCCCAGTTACGCGCGTGGACAACGCATACGGTGATCGAAACCTCGTATGCAGCTGCCCGCCACTTTCGGCATTCGAAGAACTGCTGGGATGAGATTGTGTGCATCGCAGGCGGTCACCTATATTTGCGGAAATCCTAAACATCAAACCGCTAGAGAATGAAGCATTTTTACACCGCAGCATTTGCTGTACTTCTTTCAACAGCTGTTACAGCGCAGGGCTTGTTGCCATACGCTAATAGTAAAACAGCTCAATCCCGCCGTGTAAAGGCGGAAAACAGCGCGTCCGCTCAGGTAGAGCGTGACGTGATTTGGTCACACGATTGCAACGTGGACTCGTGCGATTGGACGTTCGGCAATGGCTCGGATATCACAGGCTCACCATGGGAGGGCATTGATCTGAACTTCGAGTGCACTACGGACGGCCCTGCAGGTCCTTACAACCAGTGGGCAGGCGGAACCGGTGATTTCACCGCGGCAAGCGCGATGAATTCGACGACCAGCGATAATGGGTTGTTGCTCATTGACTCCGATTTGTTCGGGGCTGACGCCAACTACAGTGCTGCTTGGATTGAGAACAGCTGGGTTCAGACCACCGATCCCATTGACTGCAGTTCGTTGGACTTCGTGAGCATCTCATTCGAAACCCGCTACCGCTGCTGGGACAACGGCTCTTCAGACGACAGCGAAAAGTGCCTGATCGAGATTTCACGTGACGGCATCAACTGGCCAGACATCACGACGTTCGCAGAAATCGACGGAACTGTTGACTACGGTGACGGTGAATTGGTTGCGAGCCGTTGGGAAGTATTCCCAGGCTACGAGACCGGTTCAGAGTCAGACAACCCCTCTTTGGTCGAATTCGACATCACATCAGCTGCAGGCGGCCAAGACCAAATCTGGGTGCGTTTCCGCTGGTCCGGCACATGGGGCTACAGCTGGGAAATCGATGACATCGAGATCTACCAAACACCGGCCAACGACATCCGCATCGACAACTACGTGAGCTACACAGACTACCTCACCACTGGTATTTGGGAAGCAGGTGTCTTCGCAGAAGGCCAGCTGAGCTCATTGGAAGCCGCAGCAAAAGTGTACAACGTAGGCTACCTCGACCAAGAGGAAACAACCATGACCTTGACTGTCAACGGCACAGAGGCAGGCGCTTCAACACCGATGACCTTGGCTTATCAGGCCAACGATACATTGCGTGTTCCATTCGACATGGCAGCATCAGGAACCTATGAGGTGTCTTATGCTGTATCGGCCATGAATGAAGATGAGAACCCAGCGAACAATACGGCTTCTCAGTCTTTCTCCGTGAGTGCGACGCATTACGGCCGTGACAACGGCACCATGACCGGTGTATTCCCCGGTGACGGCACCGATGACTTCATCGCTTTGAACCCTTATGACATCTTCGAAGACGTGACGATCTACGCGATTGACGTGGCCATCGAAGCTGGATCAGAAAACGGTACGCCCGTTGTGGCTCACCTGTTTGATGGCCTCGATGACAACTACCTGAATGAGCAGTACGGCGGCTTGATTGCGAGCACCGCTGAACTCGACTTGGCAGCGCAGTTCTCGAACGACGGGTCAGAGAGTCCAGAAGACATCGTTTGGTACACCCTCGTTCTGGAAGATCCTTACACTGCCGCTGGTGGTACGGTTCTCGCAGCCGGTTTTGAGCACTACGGCGGTTCGGACGTTCAGATTTGGGAGTCGCAGTTCGCTTACGACAATACATGTTTTGTTTACGGCCCATTCGGCAGTGGTGAGGCTTACGATTGGTACTACACCAACGAGACCCCAATGGTCCGCTTGAACCTCAACCCGAACGCGACTAATACGGTATCCATTGAGGAAGTCAACACCGAAGCATTCCAATTGTATCCGTTGGCTCCAAACCCAGCGGCTGAGACTACGCGCTTGCAGTACCGTTTGGATCAAGCTGCTGACGTAACGTTGGAAGTCTACGACATGACCGGAAAGCTAGTTCAGCAATTGAACCGTGGCACACAAGGCGCAGGCTACCACAGCATCACCTTGGACGTAAGCGTATTCAACGCAGGGGTTTACACCACCACGTTGACCGTCAACGGTGCACGTGCGACCGAGCGCTTGCTCGTCGATTAATTGAGGCATACACAGGCGAAGTCCTGTCAAAGAAGAGGGGAGTCCCAGCCTGGGTTCCCCTCTTTTCATTTAAACCGTGGGATTTCAACTTGAATGCAGTAATTTCAGGCATTGAAAATCAGATTCACACAACATGAAGAACTTTACTTTGCTTTTGGTTGCGTTCTTGGGCCTCTCGTTGGCTTCACAGGCGCAGCGCATTACGGATGTGTACACATTCGCACAGACACCTCAAGACCTTTCCGCGGCAGAAGCTGAAGCCATGCGTGGCACCGGAGAATCTGCGTTGGAAGTAGCTCAGCGAGGCGGTGGAACAATCTTGTTCTACGAAGATTTCGCCAACGGTTTCGAAGGCAACAACGGTATTGGCGCGTGGACTTCGGAGGACACCGGCGAAGGTTTGATCTGGCAAGCTGTTGACGTAGCGGGCAATGGATACTACGCCGACGGCAGCGCCTCTGGGGTTCAACCTCCGGCGGGCGAATACTCGACCAACATCGGTTCCATCAACTCCACTACAGCTGACAACGGCTGGATGGTATTCGACTGCGACTACTTCAACACCCCCATTTCTGAAGGGTATGAAAACACCGAAGGTTGGATTACTTCTCCCTCTTTGGACTTTACAGACGTGGGCTCTGTAGTGATTACGTGGGAGCAATACTTCCGTTACTGCTGCTACCCATACGCTCCTATTTACTTGGAAGTTTCCAATGATGGAGGTGCGACGTGGACGACGTTTGACGCTCACGGGACGTTCATTGAATCGGCAAACCAAGCTTCAGCGAATGTATTGACTACTTCAGTGGACATTTCCTGTGTCGCCGCGAATAATGCGGATGTGCAGGTTCGTTTCTCTTACTTGCAGGCTCCGGAAACCGGCGATGCATACAGCCACTACTACTGGGGAATTGATGACGTGACCATTTCCGAGAACCCTGTTGCCAACGACTTGGCTGCTGTTCAATTGACCAACGGTGATGTGTGGAACGTATTCGAGTACCGCGTGACTCCGCTTGAGCAGGCCATCCCGGAAGCCGATGGCGGTTTGTTGGCGGGTGTTTTGTACCGTAACGAGGGTAATGCGAACCAAGATGAGACTACAGTGACCATCGAGGTATTGGACGAGGGTGGAAACGTACTGAGCTCAACGGTCGAAGAACTCGGAACTGTGAACAGTTTCGCGAATGCGGTGAACTGCCCGGCGAATTCGCAAGACACCGTGTACGTTGCTACAGGTTGGACCCCAACCGAAACAGGTAACTACGTGCTCCAGGCGACCATTGCTTCGGCCAACGAAGACGAAAACCCAGACGATAACGTCATCAGCAAGGTCATCGTGTACACGGATGATGAGTACGGTCATGATGATGAGGGCGCACTGGATGTGGAATTCAGACCTCAAGATTCCGATATCGCAGGCCTCTTCAATCCAGCTGGTTATGGTAACTACTTCCACATGCACAACGAAGGGTCCATGGCCTATGGGGTAACCGTTCGTTTTGGTCCGAACTGTGGTGGTGGTGACTTGGAATTTGAAACCCGCCTATACACCTACGATGGAACGGTGGGCTTGACGGATTCGCCGTTTGAGACCACCTACTGGGCATATGACGACGCGTGGACACCAGGCAGCACAGCGACCAGTGAGTATGTATACCTCCCGTTTGAAGATCCAATTGAGTTGACCAACGCAAACTTCTATTTTGCCGGCGTCATTAATGAGTTCGAGAGCGAAGCGGAATTGACCGTCTTGGGTAATGCGAATTCGGATACGGACAATTCTACCGGTGATTACGGTTTAACTGGCGCAGGCGACTTCGTTTGGTTCACATCGCAAACAGCGACCCCAGCGATTCGCTTGATCTTGTCTGAGCGTGTGGGCATCGATGAGATTGCCAACTACAATGGCATTGATTTGCATCAAAACGTTCCCAACCCAGCGAATGGTACCACCATGATCCGCTTCGAGATGTTGCAATCCCGCAACGTCACGGTGGAGATGCGTGACCTCCAAGGTCGCCTCATCCAGTCCGTACAGCGTGGCCAATTGCCTGCCGGAACGCATCAAGTGGAATTGAATTTGGCGGACTTGCAGAGCGGGATTTACACATACACGCTCGTCGCAGACGGCATGCGCTTGACCAAGAAGATGATGGTCAAGTAATTGAATTAGACTTTTAACCTTTGAGGAAAGGGTGGTTTTCGGACCGCCCTTTTCTTTTTCAGGGGGGTTCAGAAGTACCTTCGCACCATGTCGTTGAAGTCCCGAATTGGCCATTGGTTGGCGTTGCGAAGCGCAAAGCGTGAAGCGCGAAAGGCAGCGGCTGGACCAGCCTACCAACAGCGGGTTTTCGAGCAGTTGGTGGCGCGCGGGGCGCCTACGCACTTTGGTCGGGACCACGGCCTTCGAGCGGGCATGACCCATGCGGAATACTGTGCAGCTGTCCCGGTGCGGGACTACGAACAACTCAAGCCATGGGTGGACCGGGCTGTGGCGGGGGAATCCGACATTTTGTGGCCAGGTGAACCGCTGTATTTCTGCAAGACGAGCGGAACGACCAGCGGTGCAAAGTACATCCCTATCACGCGGGACAGCATGCCGAACCACCTCAATTCAGCCCGAAACGCCTTGCTTCATTTCATCGCCAATTCAGGGCGCGCCGAATTATTGGATGGCAAGTTAATTTTCCTTCAGGGCTCGCCCGAACTTCAACAAACGGCAGGCGGAACCCCCATGGGACGCCTCAGCGGCATCGTCGCTCACCACATTCCTGTGTATTTGCAAGCCAACCGGCTTCCCTCCTTTGAAGCCAACTGCATCGAGCCGTGGGAGGCCAAAATCGACGCGATCGTCGAAGAGACCAAGGGTGAGGACATGCGGTTGATCAGCGGGATTCCCTCGTGGGTGCAGAATTACTTTGAGCGCTTACTGGAAGTTACGGGCGCGGCCAACGTCAATGAAGTGTTCCCCAACTTGGAGCTGTTTATGTACGGAGGGGTGGCATTTGAACCCTACCGGGAGCGTTTCCGCAAGTTGATTGGTTGTGACGTGCCGACCGTGGAGTTGTTTCCGGCTTCGGAGGGCTTCTTTGCCTACCAAGATGAACTAGCATCCAAGGGATTGCGCCTCAATGTCGACGAGGGGATTTTCTTCGAGTTCATTCCGGCTTCAGAGTATTTCGATGAAAACCCGAAGCGTTTGACCTTGGCTGAAGTGGAGGCGGGGGTGCAGTATGCGCTAATTGTGACGAGCAATGCGGGGTTGTGGGCGTACGATGTGGGCGATACCATCAAATTCACATCGGTCGATCCGTACCGGTTGGTCGTCACCGGCCGCATCAAGCATTTTACAAGTGCGTTCGGCGAACACGTTATCGCGGAAGAGGTAGAAGGGGCATTGCAGGATGCACTCGCGGCCCATGGCGGCGCAGTGACAGAATTCCATGTCGCGCCGGAGGTGAACCCCGCGGAAGGCTTGCCCTACCATGAATGGTTCGTGGAGTTCGCGGAAATGCCACAGGATACAGAGGCCTTCGCCGCGTCGGTAAATGCAGGCGTGGTCAAACGAAACCCGTATTACAAGGATTTAATCTCGGGCGGCATCCTGCGACCGGCCGAGTTGACGCAGGTCAAGCGCGGTACGTTCAATGGCGCAATGGCCTCGTTGGGTAAATTGGGCGGACAAAACAAACCACCGAGGCTTGCGAATGGACGCGATTTTGCCGCTGCACTTGAAAAATCGAACAACGCGTGAAGATCTTGGCACTTATAGGAGGGAGCGGCTCCGGAAAATCCACCATTCTGAATGGACTGCGGGAGCATTTCGGTGAACGTGCTGCCGTGCTGTCGTTGGACAACTACTACCGCCCCAAGTCCGAGTTGCCGGTCGATGAGAACGGGGAAACCAATTTTGATTTGCCCGAGGTCATCAACGATGCCGACCTGGTGCGCGACATCGACCGCTTGCGCGCGGGACGTCCCATTGCGCTGAACACGTACACGTACAACCGGGACGTCATGCAGTCCGAAAAAATCACCATCGCCCCCGCTGAGTGGCTGGTGGTCGAAGGATTGTTTGCCATGGCGCACCCAGCAATGGAAGAGCGCATCGATTTGCTTGGCTTTATCGACGCTCCAGCTGAGGTTCGGCTGCAGCGGCGCATTGAACGGGATGGTTCGGAGCGCGGTTATACCGAAGACGAAGTGCGCTATCAATGGCGCAACCACGTTCGCCCCGCGGACATCGCCCACATCGAACCGTGGAAGGACAAGGCGGATGTGGTCGTGGACAACACGGAACACTGGCAAGCAGGGCTGGAATCGCTCATCGCAAAAATGGAAGAAGCATAAACGATTTGATATGAAAAAGGCATTTACCCTCCCAACGTGCAAGACGTGCGTGCGCATTTTTGACGACCTTCAACCGGAGCAAAACGGATGCACTGTGGTGGACATCAAAGCCGAGGGCATTGCGGCCGAGGACCTCGACAAAATGAAAGAACTGGCGGGCTCCTACGAGGCCCTCTTCTCACGCCGCGCCATGAAATTTCGTTCCATGGGATTGGCGGATAAGGCCTTGACAGAACAGGACTACCGCCAACTCATCCTTGACGAATACACTTTCCTCAAGCGCCCGGTGTTTTTGTTTGACGATCAGGTTTGCGCGGGCTCGGCGAAGGCTTCGGTTGAAGCGGCGCGGGCAGCATTGAAGGGGTAAGCGATGCAGCGGCTTCTCGCGCATCTGGCGTTGCTCGTTGTGGCGGTCATCTACGGGTGCAATTATTTGGTGGCCAAAGGCCTGATGCCCGACTTGGTGGGCCCCAGTGGGTTCATTGTGTTGCGCGTCATCGGTGGCGGCGGACTCTTTTGGTTGGTGCGTGCGGCGATGCGTACCAGCGCCACCTGGGAGTCCATCGAACGCAGTGATTTCTTGCGGCTGCTCGCTTGCGGTGCCACGGGGGTAGCGGCCAACCAGCTGTTGTTTTTCAATGGGTTGAATGTGACCAGTCCGGTCAATGCGTCCATCATCATGACCATCAATCCGGTGTTGGTGTTGGTCATTTCGGCGGTGTTGCTCGGCACGTCCATCACGGCCCGCAAACTCCTGGGCATTTTCATTGGCGGAGGCGGTGCCGTGGCCTTGCTCATCCTGAGTGCGCAGCAAGAGAGCCTGCATGCCTCGTGGCAAGGCGACTTGATGATCCTACTGAATGCGGCCAGCTACGGTTTCTACTTGGTGCTGGTGAAGCCGCTCATGGCGAAGTACAAGCCGCTTACCGTGATTGCGTGGGTGTTCGTTTTTGGGGCGCTGTTTGTGTTGCCCATTGGCTGGCAGCAGGCCACGGCCATTGACTGGTCGGCTTTTGAGCCTTCGCATTGGCAAGGCGTGGCGTACGTGGTGATTGGCACCACCTTCATGGCCTACTTGCTCAACATTTTCGCCTTGCGTCACGTGCAGCCGACGGTGGTCAGTATTTACATCTACCTGCAGCCGTTGCTCGCGACGGGGCTGTCGTGGTGGGTTAGCCAGCGGGGTGGAGCGGATTACACGGCCGATTTGAACGGATGGACGGCCCTGTGCGCGGTGGCGATTTTCACGGGCGTTGCGCTGGTCAGTTTACCAAACCGGACGCATCATTAGCTGCGTATGAACTCGACTCAAGAATTCGTAAATTCACCGTATGTCAATTGCGAAACCTTTTAACCTCGCGGAGTGGATTGAAGAAAACCGCGACTTGCTCAAGCCTCCGGTGGGCAACAAAAACCTCTACGTGGAAAGTGGAGACTACATCGTGATGATTGTAGCTGGTCCAAATGCGCGTAAGGATTATCACTATAACGAGACCGAAGAGTTGTTCTTTCAGATTGAGGGCGATATCTTGGTTAAAACACAACAGGATGGGAAAGTGGTGGATATACCAGTAAAAGAGGGTGAAATGTTTTTGTTACCCGCGAAAATCCCCCACTCACCAGTTCGATCTGAGGGTTCTATTGGCCTTGTTATCGAGCGCAAGAGGCAAGAAGGACAAAAGGATGGACTGCTCTGGTTTTCAGACAAAGAGAACGCCTTGTTGTATGAGGAATACTTCCATCTCGAGAACATTGAAAAAGATTTTCTTCCGGTCTTCAAAAAATTCTATTCCAGTGAGGCATTAAGGACGTGCCCAGTTTCTGGAGAGGTCATGGCTGCCGATCCGAGATTTGTGGATTAAGTAGCAGGATTCAAGGTATGAAAAACCAATTTGCCGGCTTGGGCGTTCCCCACACGAACCAAACGTTTGATAAATCCCAGCGGCCAACCTCAAATTCCACGCAGGCCAAGCCGGGTCCTGCCTTAACTTCGTGCTGGCGGTTCCACAACACCCGCCAGTGTACACATGACGTATCAGAAACTGAACAACTGGACAGGTTGGGGCGTGTGGTTCTTGGCCACCATCGTATACTTGTCGACCATTGAACCCACAGCTAGTTTTTGGGACTGCGGCGAATTCATTGCCTCGGCATTCAAGCTCGAAGTTGGTCACCCTCCAGGGGCCCCCTTCTTCATGCTCCTCGCTCGTTTCTTGATGATCTTCGCCACGCCGGAGACGGCCGCGGTCTTCGCTAATTCGCTCTCCGCTCTCAGCAGTTCATTTACCATTTTGTTCCTCTTCTGGAGCATTACGCACTTGGCGAAGAAGATGATTGCTGACCCTTCCGGAGAAGCAAGTACCGCCGAACGCTGGGCGGTTATGGGAGCAGGTGCCGTTGGGGCGTTGGCGTACACGTTCAGCGATAGCTTTTGGTTTTCGGCGGTGGAAGGTGAGGTCTATGCGTTGTCTTCGCTGTTTACGGCGCTCGTGTTTTGGGCCATTTTGAAATGGGAAAACGTGGCCGACGAGCCCGGACACCTGCGATGGATCCTTGTCATTGCGTACTTGATGGGGCTGTCCATTGGTGTCCACTTGCTGAATTTGCTGGCCATTCCGGCCATTGCGTTGGTCTATTATTTCAAGAAATACGATTTTTCGTGGAAGGGATTGGGGATTACCACCTTGGTCGCAGTGGCGTTGTTGGGCTTTGTTCAAGAAGGCATGATCAAAGGTGTGGTCAACCTCGCGGGCAAGTTTGAATTGTTCTTCGTCAATGAAATGGGCTTCGGATTCAACTCCGGTGTCCTGGCCTACGCCCTTTTGTTGATTGCTTTTCTCACGGCTGCGGTGTGGTGGACCCACAAGAAAGGCTGGTGGGCTGCGAATACGTTTGTCTTGGGCATGACGCTTGTTTTGATCGGGTATTCGACGTTTGCGGTCATCGTTATTCGAAGTGCCGCCAACCCGCCTATGGATGAAAACAACCCAGAGGACTTGTTTGCCCTGTTGGCGTATTTGAACCGCGAGCAATACGGATCCCGCCCATTGGCAACAGGGGAATACTGGGGCTCACCAGTTGACCAAGAAAAACCGTACGAAGACGGTTCACCATCGTATGTCAAGAGTTTCAGCATCATCGAAGACAAAGGCCGGGATGTGCGGGTGAAATCCTTCCGAACCGAGGGGGGTGCTATGGCCTGGATGGCGGAAAACGGTACCAAACGGATGCGCATTGAGGAAGAATACGTCGACAGCGGGGAGAAGCGCGGAAGCGTACCCAATTACGACAGCCGGTTCACCATGGTGTTCCCCCGTATGTGGAGCGGCCAAGCCAACCACAAACGCGCCTACAAGCAATGGAGTAACTACAAAGGATTCAACGAAGAAGTTGGGTTCACGAGTCCATTGAAAAGCGCGCCCATGGGGTTGGCAGCTTTCGAACAGCACATCCAAGAAGACTACCTCCAATCGGGCATGTCGAAAGCGGAGCTCACCCGCGCGTTCAACGCTTTGTTTCGGAGCTACAACCGCAGGTTTGAGGAGAATTTTGAAATCGCATCTGAAGGCGAAATGTTGGTGAAAGACCGCCAATCTGGGCGCATGCAACGCGCCCCGCTGAATTCCGACGAAATCGTATCGACCCTTTCCCAAATCATCGCCGAGGACCTGAAATCAGGAATCACGCGGGGCAAGTCCTACGTTCAACGCCTCGAACGGGAGCGAAATGAGTTGGAAGGTCAGATTCGGATGGCCACTCGACGCGCCAATCAAACCGGTTCAGCTGAGGACATACGAGTGGTGCGTCAATTGCAGGGCATGTTGGATCGCGTCGAAGGCGATTTGACGCCAAGCATGGCCGAGAACGTGCGCTATTTCAAGGATTATCAAATGGGCTGGATGTACTTCCGGTACTTCCTTTGGAACTTTGTGGGTCGACAAAATGACATCCAGGGCCACGGGGATTTTTTGGATGGAAACTGGCTCAGCGGCATCAAGGCAATTGACGCCGAACGACTTGGGAACCAAGAGCTACTCACCGGACAACAGGTGGCGAACAAAGGCTACAACCGGTTCTATTATTTGCCGCTTCTGCTTGGACTCATTGGCCTGTTGTTTCACGCCTTCCGGGATCCGAAGCAATTCTTGGTGGTCACCGCTTTATTCGTTTTGACAGGAATTGCGATTGTGGTGTACCTCAACCAGTATCCCTACCAACCGCGCGAACGTGATTACGCCTTTGTCGGCTCGTTCTACGCCTTTGCCATTTGGATTGGATTGGGTGCTTATGCGCTCTTCGATTGGTCGCGGAAGCTCCAAGCCGGCGACGCGGTCAAGGCGCTTGGCACAGCTGGAGCCGTTGCCGCAGTTTTATTTGGTCTGGAAGCGGCGACGTCGGGGAACCACGCGATGAGCTGGACCATTGGATTCATGACACTGGTGGCTGGATTGGTGGTCGGATTGGCACTGTTGTTCAATCGACTCGGATTAAAAGAGCCGCTGCGGGCGCAAGTGATGCTGCTTCTCACCTTGATTGTCCCTGCGCTCATGGCGAGTGAGGGATGGGATGACCACAGCCGCGCCAAGCGAAGGACCGGTGTTGATTTTGCCAAGAACTACCTGGACAGCTTGGAGCCCAATGCGGTGCTGTTCACCAACGGCGACAACGACACGTTCCCGTTGTGGTATGTGCAAGAAGTTGAGGGCTACCGCACGGATGTGCGCATTTGCAATCTGAGCTTGCTGAATACCGATTGGTACATCGATCAAATGAAGCGCCAGGCCTATGACAGCGCTCCGCTGCCCATTAAGATGGACGAGGAAAAGTACCGACAAGGCACGCGGGATTTGGTGATAATGGATGCGCCGCGCGACCCTTCCGCACCCTACATGGACCTTGAAAGCGCCCTATCTGTTGCGTTGGATGACTCCAAGGTTCGGGACTACGCTGGGGGCAAGAAATTCTCGTACTTGCCTTCCAATAGTTTCCGCATTCCGGTCGATAGTGCTGCAATTGTGGAACACGGGGTGCTGTCGAATGAAGAAATGCCCGACTTGTTGGAGGCCATCGAATTCACATTGAGCGGAGCCGACGGAAATCCGAAATCGTACATCCTGAAGAACCAGTTTGCTGCATTGGACATGATCCACAACAACAATTGGGAGCGTCCGATTTACTTTGCCGTGACCACCGGTCCGGACAGCTACATGGGGCTGCAACAATACTTCCGATTGGAAGGATTGGCTTACCGCCTCGTTCCCATTAAGTATCCGCAAGCGTCAAACCCCAACGCATTCGGGGGCGTTTCGACTGACCGCATGTACACGAATGTGATGGACAAGTGGTCATGGGGCGGTATGGACAACGTGGAAGACGGCATCTACATGGATGAGAACAACCGCCGCATGGTGACCAACTTCCGCCTTCAGATGTCCATTTTGGCTGAAGCGTTGTTGGAGGAGGGTGATCCTGAACGAGCGCTTGACATTTGCGAGGAATTGCTTGTAAAGATGCCGAATGAAAACGTGCCAATCAGCCGGGTATTGATGACTGTTCAAGGCGTGCTCATGGAAATGTCTGCAACGGAGAATACCCCAGGTCGCACGTACTTCGATTTGCCTGCAAAACGCAGAGCACGAGCGCAGGAATTGGCGAAGCAATTGACGCGAGACCTCTTTGACATCCAAGCCGATGCCCTGAATTATTACTACTCCTTGGATGTGGAACGGTATAAGTCCGTGGCACAGGAGCGGCGCATTGCGAAGCAGGTGGCAGAATTAATGCAAACCACGGTGACCATGTACATGCCTGGAGATTCACTGGAAGGGGATTTGACGGAAGAATTGGAAGCATTGGAGGCTATGATTGCAGAGGCCGAAATGCGCATGGCAAACCTCGGTTCGTTCGAATTCTGATGTCCATCGCCCCAACGCGCATTGCCATATTGGCTTCCGGTTCGGGCAGCAACGCCGAGGCGATCCTGCGTCATTTTGAAGGTTCGGAAACGGTTGATGTGGCGTTCGTGGGATGCAACCGACCGGAGACGCAGGCGGGTATCTACGAGCGCACCCGACAGATGGGAGTCGAAACCACCCGTTTCAACAAAGCGGAACTGCTCGATGGCGGTTTGCTGCAAGCCTTGCATTCGAAAGGCATCGACTGGGTGGTTTTAGCGGGTTTCTTAATGCACATTCCGGAAAGCCTTGTTCGTGCTTACCGCGGGCGAATGCTGAATGTGCACCCGTCCCTGCTCCCCAAATTTGGCGGAAAGGGGATGTACGGGCTGCACGTGCACCGCGCGGTACTGGATGCCAATGAAAAGGAGTCGGGCATGACGGTGCATAAGGTGACGGAAGCATACGATGAGGGAGCGGTGGTGTTTCAAGCGGCATGTGCAGTGGAGCCGAACGACACCCCTGAATCGTTGGCCGAGCGCGTCATGGAACTGGAACACATGTATTACCCGCGAGCCATTGCTGCCTGCATCGCCGAACACGTAACTTCCTGATGGCGCACATAACGATATACACGGATGGAGGAGCCAGTGGCAATCCGGGACCGGGAGGTTACGGGGCATTGCTGATGTATGGGGAACATGAAAAGGAAATGAGTGCAGGCTTCCGGCTAACGACAAACAACCGCATGGAGCTCCTCGCCGTGATCGTGGCCCTCGAGGCCCTGAAACGCCCTGGAATGGAGGTTGAGGTGTACTCGGATTCCAAGTACGTGGTGGACGCGGTAGAGAAAGGATGGGTCATGGGCTGGGAGCGGAAGAATTTCAAGGACAAGAAAAATCCGGACCTCTGGAAGCGCTTCCTTAAGGTGTACCGCCAGCACCGCGTCGCGTTTCACTGGGTCAAAGGCCACGCCGGAAACCCCAACAATGAACGGGTGGATGCACTGGCTGTCGCGGCGTACCAAACGGGCAATTTGGGCGTGGATGAGGCGTACGAGTCCACGGGCAACGCATAACCCTTCGGTTTCCGCACGGTTCTTGGGGAGCAAGGGCGTATCTTTGCGGAGCTAACGCAATACCGATAGAGCCATGCGAACGGACCTTTACCAAGGACACGACTACTACTTGTTGGACGAGCTGTTGACCGAGGAGCACAAGTTGATCCGTGAAACCGCCCGCGAGTGGGTGAAGAAGGAGGTCAGCCCCATCATTGAAGATGCGGCTGAGAAATGCGAGTTTCCCCGACACCTGCTGCCAGGCCTCGGTGAGATTGGCGCCTTCGGGCCTTACATCCCAGCGGAATATGGTGGCCCCGGCCTTGACCAGATTAGCTATGGCATCATTATGCAGGAACTCGAACGCTGCGACAGCGGTTTGCGCTCGACGGCTTCGGTTCAGAGCAGCTTGGTGATGTACCCCATCTGGCGCTACGGCACAGAGGAACAAAAGCAAAAGTACCTGCCCAAGTTGGCGACCGGTGAGATGATGGGCTGCTTCGGCTTGACCGAGCCGGATCACGGTTCCAACCCCGGTGGAATGACCACCAACTTCAAGGAAGACGGTGACGATGTCATCCTCAATGGCGCGAAGATGTGGATTTCCAACGCACCATTCGCGGACATCGCCGTGGTGTGGGCCAAAAACGAAGCGGGCCGGATCCAAGGCATCGTCGTGGAGCGCGGCATGGAGGGGTTCAGCACGCCGACCATGCACGGCAAGTGGAGCCTGCGCGCCTCCGATACCGGCGAATTGATTTTTGACAATGTGCGCGTGCCCAAGGCGAATATCCTGCCTGGCCGCGACGGTCTCGGTGCGCCATTGAGCTGCTTGGATTCAGCACGCTACGGCATCGCTTGGGGCGCCATCGGTGCAGCACTGGATTGCTACGACACCGCCCTGAGCTACTCTAAGGAGCGCACGCAGTTTGACCGTCCGATTGGTCAATTCCAGTTGCAGCAGAAGAAGCTGGCGGAGATGATCACGGAGATCACAAAAGCCCAGCTGTTGACCTTCCGCCTCGGTCAATTGCGCGACGAAGGTAAGGCCACCTCTGC
Organism: Flavobacteriales bacterium; assembly: GCA_002863125.1. Taxonomy (GTDB): domain Bacteria; phylum Bacteroidota; class Bacteroidia; order Flavobacteriales_D; family Sanyastnellaceae; genus UA16. The sequence continues at coordinate 90,046 of PKEB01000024.1, read as the reverse complement.
GCAGATTTCCATGGCCAAGCGCAACAACGTGGACATGGCGTTGACCGTGGCCCGCGATGCGCGGCAGATGCTCGGTGGCATGGGCATCACGGGTGAATACCCGATCATGCGCCACATGATGAACCTCGAGTCCGTAGTGACGTACGAGGGAACGCACGACATCCATTTGCTCATCACGGGCTTGGATGTGACCGGCTTGAACGCCTTCGTCTGATCAGGGACTACGTCAGTTTGAAGGGGTCGGCGTCGCCGAGAACCGGGAATTTCGCACGGTAGCGATCGAGTACCGCGCGGTCCCAATCGCCACGGATCCATCCACACGCGTCCGGCTCAAGTTCGGCTTGGGCCTGACCGTACGCATCGATGAGTGCGCTGCCCCCGTTATGGTCAATGCCCTTTCCGTCGGCACCTACACGGTTCACTCCGACAACGTAGCATTGGTTTTCAATCGCGCGCGCGACCAACAAACTTGACCACGCACCCACCCGCGCCGCAGGCCAGTTGGCCACGTACACGGCAGCATCGTACCGGTCTTCGTCTCGATTCCGGCTGAACACCGGAAAGCGCAGGTCGTAACAGACCTGCAGGAGGATGCGCCAACCCCGCCACTCGACGATCACCCGGTCTTCGCCCGGGCCATAGGCGGCATCTTCGCCGGCGAAGGTGAACAAGTGCCGTTTGTCATAGAACTCGACCGGTCCGTTGGGCGGAACGAAAAAGCATCGGTTCACCGGCTGGGCCAGCGCTTCGTCCCGGCATGACAAGCTGCCGATGACTGCGGCATCCCGCTGACGTGCCCACTGCCTCATCGCCGCGAGGGGAGCGGGCCACGTGGCCTCGTCGTCTTGCCAACCCTTTGGAAGCACACAGGCATGTGTGCCCGGATCCATGGTGAAGCCAGTCGCCCACATCTCGGGGAGAACGATGAGGTCACACGGTCCATCGAGGGCGTCAATTTGCCGGCCGATGGCTTCGGCATTGGCGGTGGGATCTTCCCAAACAAGTGGGGTTTGGAGCGCGGCGACACGCAGTAGGGAGGCAATGGTGTTCATCCGTTGGCGATGTTGAGCAGGCGTTCAATGCCTCGATCGATGGTGTCGTCGTTCTTGGCAAAGCAGATGCGCACCAATTTTGAATCGTGCCCACCTTCGGGGAAAAACGGAGAAAGCGGAATGAGGGCCAACCCATCTGGACGCGTGCACCAGTCGGCTGTGGCGGTCCGGTCGTCGCGGTCATCAAATGCTCCGTAACCCAACAATTGAAAATACCCCCCCTCTGCGGGAGATACCTGCCACCGACTGCCCCTCAGCCCGTCGACCAGCCGGTCGCGTTTGGATTGGTAGAAGGACGCAAGTTCGGCGAGGTGGGCAGCGCCGGCTTCGCTGTTCAAAAAGGCGGCAATGCCGGCTTGGAAGGGGGCGCCTGTGGAGAACACGTCGTACTGGTGAACCTTCCGAATTTCTCGAGTCAATGCTTCGGGGGCCGTCACGTAACCGATTTTCCAGCCGGTGCAATGCAGGATTTTGCCAAACGAAGCGAACACCAACGCGCGCTCCCGCAACCGAGGTTCATAGGTGACGCTGAGGACCTCACGTCCGTCATGGTGCATCGGTCCGTACACCTCGTCACTCACCACCAGCGCATCGGTGCCCTCGACCAGATCTGCAAGTCCTAGGAGATCCTCTCGGCTCCACGCTGAACCGGTCGGGTTGTTGGGCACGTTGACGATTACCATGCGCATGGATTCTGTCCACGCCGCCTTCATGGCCGGCAGGTCCAGCCGGTGCGTTTCCGCCTGAAGCGGCACGCAGACCAATCGGCCTCCTGCAAGTTCAACCGCTGGTTCGTACAGGTCGTAGCAGGGTGTGAGAACCATCACATCATCGCCGGGATGGATGAGTGCCTGGACGGTGGCGAAGATGAGGGACGAAGCGCCGGCCCCTACAGTCACTTCAGTTTCGGGGTGGTAGCGAACGCCGCTTCGCTGTTCGGCATCCTCCGCGATCCATTCTCGGAGGCGTGCATCGCCCGTCATGGGAGCGTATTGGTTGCGCCCTTCCGCCATTGCTGCGACAACGGCCTGCTGGAGGGGTTGCGGCGGCTGAAAATCGGGAAACCCTTGGCTCATGTTCAGGGCCCCGTGGGCCTGCGCCATCGCACTCATCTCTGTGAAAATGGTGGTGCCCACTCGGGGCAATTTGGACGTCGAGCTCACGTTGCGCATGCCTGCAAGTTAGGCCGTGCCCCGTTTACCGGGTGACGGCGAGCTTCGTCACACCGGCCGAAGCACCGGTGGCATCTGTCGCGAATACCATGTACACACCATACGGGACCAATGCGCCTGTAAAGTCGCGCGTATCCCAGACCGCTCGGCCGCCCTCGGATTGCATGGTGGCAACGGCCCGCCCGGAGAGGGTGGTGATGTGAACGGTTGAGTTGTACGCCAGTCCCTCCACGGTGACCCAGCCTTCGAAGTCGGCTTCGACGGGGTTGGGATACACCCGAAGCGCTCCGATTTCTTCAGCAAAATTGCTTGCATCGCCGCGCCATCCCATCAGCCCGCGCTGTGTCCCAATGAGGACCTCGCCGTTCCGGTGGTTCAAGGCAATGTCGGTGACTTGATTGCTGAGCAGAGGACTGTTCGCCGAAGTAAAATGCGCCACCTGGTCGATGCCGTCCGGGCTCAACAAGTACGCACCGGAGTTTTGCGTTCCAATCCACTTGCGGTTGCCGCCATCAATGCAGATTGACGCGATTACCTCTGTCTCTAGCAGCAGCTGGTAATTGCCATCTTGTTGAATGAGGATTTGTGAAGCGACGGGGTTTTCATATCCGCTGTCAAAAACAACGCTGGGCAGGTAGATGACGCACGGTCCCGCAGCCGTTCCAACCCAGATTTCTCCATCGAGGTCTTCCTCCAAACAATAAATGTCATCGGACGGCAGCCCCCCTTTGGCTGGATCGGAAGTGAGGATGCGCCAATCGTCGTCTTGGGTGTCGCCGGGCGTTTCATTGGTATCGTAAACCAAAACGCCCTGTCCACGCGGCATGACGCACCACACGTAGCCGTTGCGAGCGGCCAACACGTCACCGAGCCAGCCGGTCGTGCCGAGGGCATTCCCCAAAGCCATCGCCACAAACGACCCATCGTTCAAGCGCACGTGGAGCGGCGATTCTGAGTAAGCGTTGGTGAACCAGACGTTTCCGAAGCGGTCGAAGTCCACGCCGCCCACGCCGACCCGAGGACTTCCACCAAAGTTCCCGAGTTCGAGGGTGCTGTTGCCTTCGTTGAAGATGGCCACCACCTCGTCATTTTCTACTTCAATCAAGCCTTCTTCCCACGAGCCAAAGTAGGCGTGTGACGGGTTGGTGGGATCAATGCTCACGGCCATGGGGTCATTGATGCCGGCGAGGTCGTTCTGGCCTTCTTGGTTGGGAATCCAATTCCACCGCATGCCGGTCATGCCGAAAAAGCCGTGTTTGTGGTACATGCTGGTCCACGTTTCATCGATGCCGCCGGAGGCGACCCAAATCTGATCGTTCCACGCGTCGACGTTGCGCACCAAGGCTACCGGGGGACCTTCAGGGCTCCAATGGGCATCGGCCTCCCCTCCCGAAACATCCATTTTGAGCAGGCCTTGCTCGAAGTTGGCGATGAATAAGTCGCCAAACTCAACGAACCCCACGTTGCCCATCACGTCCACCGCGTGGCGGTACAACATGTCACGAACGCGCAAGGGCACGCCGTCTGCTGCGTAATCCAATTGGGTTTCTTCCCAGTCGGCATTGAACTGCCGGATGGATTGGTGGTCGGCAATGGCAATGCGCCAATCGCTCGGGTCACTGCTGATGCTGCCTGCGGCAATCGCGAGTACTTGAACGCTTTCGGAAGCTTCAAATGGTTCCCACAATCCGTCCCGGCGCAACCACAGTTCGTCGGGGGCGGAGGCTTCGCCGGTTTTCCGGTGGAGCAAAATGTGGTCTGTTGGGGTGAACTCCACGTGGGCGTAGTCACCCGTTTCCAGCGGAATGTCTTCCCAGCGGCTCCAGGCGTCCGGTGAGCTCAAAAAGGGATGATCGACAGGGGCCTCAAAGACCCCTGCGTCGGTCCAGATGACGTAGTTTTCTTCGTGGACGGTGATGCCGTGGCACCGCCTCAGGGCCTGTTGGCCTTCCAAGTACCACGTGTCTCGGACATCGAGTTCGCGCAGGTGAATGGCGACTACGCCAAAGGCGGTGGTGGCGACAAGGAGGTCCGCATCGAGCGCGTCAAAAATTGCCAGGCTGAGGATGGACTTATCGCCGATGAGGTTGCTTTGCTCGATGTCGCGCAACGTGTAGAGCCAATCGCCGGTATTGGAGAAGAAGTCAATGCTTCCGGAGGCTTGCCCAACAATGAGCACCTCACCCGTGGGGTCCCACGCCAATGCGGTGGGTTGGCTGCCGCTCATGCCCCGGACGGTGGAGATGCGCTCGACCACGTTGGTGCGCTCGTCCAAGGTGAACACAGCGTGTTCGGTTCGGACGGCCCAAAATCCAGTATCCAAAGGCGTTCCGCAATGCACCAGTTCCTCGGTTTGGTGGTAGGGGAGGTAGTCGGTCCACGTTCCGATGGGTCGGTTTTCCTGAAGCTCCATTGCCTCCATGCTTTGTGCATGCATTCCACCTGTGCACATTAGGACCACAGCAATCGCGGCCAGCGAGCGGTTCAGGAGGAATTCAGGAGTGAGCATGGGTGTTCTACGCATACGCTTCAAAGTTCGGAATATTGTTGGGGGTCACGAATAATTTTTCCATCGGAATTGCTCCGGCCCCCGGGTCTCCAACTCATCCAGTGCCGAGGCATCGGCCAGTTGGTACACCAAGCCGCGGGCGCCACGTTCCCATTCGATGATGTTCCAAACGATGAGAAGACACAACAGGTCTTCGGCGTCTTCATAACGCAACCGTGCCATGCGGGCCACCTGCTGGAACCGAAGTTGCCGACCGTCGCGCCAGGCGTTGAAGAGTTTTCCGATGAATTGATCGTACCGGAATTCCGAGCGGTCCATGCGCATTTCGTACTGCCACACCTTGACTTGGACCGGGCTGGCGCGGTGAATGCGGTCCTCCCTGCGCAAGTAGGCTTGCCACTTGCCGTTTTCGTCTTCACAGAAATGCGGGCGGCTGGCGGAACGGGGGATCTGGACTTCCAGGACCGAACGCCCTTCGACCTTCCAGACTTGCACATCAAACGGAATGGCCGGTTTGCAATGGGACTGGCAAGCCAAGTCAATCATGTGGTACTCCTCTTCTTGGTTCACGCCGGTCACAGCTCCGTTGTCCTTCACGCCGATCAGGAGTCGTCCGCCGTCGGTGTTGGCAAAGGCCACGAGCGTACGCGCGATTTTGGCGGCATCGTCGATGCGCATTTTGAAGTCCTGGGTCTGGTGCTCCCCTTCCTCGATCATTTGCTGCACGTAGGACATGGTCAACGAAGTTAGTATGCCAACCCGGTTTGGCGCGTTGAAGTTCGAAGGGAATGGTGTATCTTTGCCCCGACTATTTGAAAACGAAAACGCTGAGGGGTACACGCCCCTCTTTTTTTTCCTCGAAAAAACGCCATGATCAACGCCAATACCGTTCGCGAACTCGCTGAATCCCACCTCGCTGGAGGCACGGGATTCCTTGTGGACGTGCGCGTCAGCGATGGGAACGCCATTTCCATCCTGTTGGACGATGACGAGGGCACCAGCATTGAGAAGTGCATGGCGTTGAGCCGTCACCTCGAGTCCATGCTGGACCGCGATGCCGAGGATTTTTCGTTGGATGTGAGTTCACCCGGCTTGGACCAGCCGCTGAAATTGCACCGGCAGTACCTGAAGAACATCGGGCGCGACGTGCAATTGAAAATCACGGGAGCCGGAAAGGCGGAAGGCAAATTGACCCAAGCCACTGAAGAAGAAATCACCATTGTCATTCGCGAAAAGCGCCGCATCGAAGGGCGCAAAGCGAAGGAGTGGGTAGAAGAAGAACAGACGTATCCGTTGAATGCATTGGATTGGACGAAAGTCCAGATCTCGTTCAAGGGAAACTAAATAGACCATTACTAACCGAGCGCAGCAAACCGCAAACCCATGACACAGCTGAATTTGGTGGATTCCTTTAAGGAGTTCAAGGAGTTTAAAAACATCGACCGCGAGGTCATGATGGGCATTTTGGAAGACGTATTCCGTGCCATGATCCTCAAGAAGTACGGAGACGACTCCAACTTCGACATCATCATCAACCCGGAAAAGGGGGATTTGGAGATCTGGCGTAACCGCACCATCGTCGCCGACGGCGCTGTTGAAGACGAGAACGAAGAAATCGCCCTCTCAGAGGCCTTGAAAATTGAAGACGACTTCGAAGAAGGCGAAGAGGTTTCCGAAGAGATCAAATTGGAATCGTTCGGTCGCCGCAACGTACTGTCGTTGCGCCAGAACCTCGCGGGCCGCATCATGGACCTCGAGAAGGACGCCATCTACCAGAAGTACAAGGAGCGCGTCGGTGAGGTTGTCTCGGCTGAGGTGTACCAAATCTGGAAGCGCGAGATCCTCCTCGTTGACGACGAAGACAATGAAGTGGTGATGCCACGTGAGAACCAGATTCCCGGTGATTTCTTCAAGAAGGGCGACACCATCCGTGCGGTGGTTTCTGCAGTAGAAATGAAGAACAACAACCCGCGCATCGTGTTGTCGCGAACGGCCCCCGAATTCTTGGAGCGCTTGTTCGAGCAGGAAGTGCCAGAGATTTACGACGGCTTGATCACCATCAAGCGCGTAGTACGTGCCCCAGGTGAGCGCGCAAAAGTCGCGGTTGAATCCTACGACGAGCGCGTCGATCCGGTCGGTGCATGCGTCGGCATGAAGGGCTCACGCATTCACAGCATCGTGCGCGAGTTGAAGAACGAAAACATCGACGTCATCAACTTCACGGAAAACGAGCAGTTGCTCGTGACGCGTGCCCTCAGCCCTGCGAAGATCACGACGATTGAACTCAATGAGGAAACGCGCGAAGCGAAGGTCTTCCTCAAGGCCGACCAAGTCAGTTTGGCCATTGGAAAAGGCGGGAACAACATCAAGTTGGCCGGCCTGCTGACCAATTACGAAATTGATGTCTACCGCGATGAAGAAGACGGAGCGGATGACGTGGAATTGAAGGAATTCTCCGATGAAATCGATGCATGGATCCTCGACGAGTTCGTCAAGATTGGGTTGGAAACAGCCCGCTCGGTCTTGAACCGCGACGAAGATTTCTTGGTGAACCGCACCGACCTGGAATTGGAAACAATTCGGGAAGTTGTCAAAATCCTCAAGGACGAATTGTCGTAAACCGCGCATTCAAGTCCCTTTTCCCGTTTAAATTCGCAACACTAACGCCCAAAAACGCCTATGGCTGACGCTAGCAAACCCGTACGACTGAATAAAATTGCCCGAGAGTTCAACTTGGGCATCCAGACCATTGTGGATTTTTTGGCCAGCAAGGGCATGGAGGTGGATGCGAAGCCGAACACCAAAATCGATGCGGAGGCGTACGCATTGATTCGTTCCAACTTCCAAGATGAGAAGGCGGCGAAGGAAAAGGCGGTGAGTTCAGCCAACCGTGCAGTGGTGGAACGCGAAAGCGTAACCCTGGCTTCGGCACGCAAGACCGCTGCTCCTCAGGAGGAAGCGGAAGTGGAAATTGACCTGTCGATTTTCCAAAAGAGCCAGCAACAACCTGAGGTGGAACGCATTGAGCCTGAAGCGCCCGCCGAACCGGCTTCTGCTCCTAAAGAAACGGCTGCTGAAGCGCCGGCCGAGCCGGAAGCCGATGCAACAAGCCCGGTCAAGGTCCTCAGCAAGGTTGATTTGGATGCAGTAGCCAAAAAGCCGAAAGCCAAGACCAAGGCGGAGAAAGAGGCAGAGAAAGAAAAGCTCGCCCAGAAGTCGGCTGAAATTGCCAAGAAGGAAGCAGCGGCACAAGCAGCGAAGAAAGCCGCAGCCGAGCAAGCCGCCGAAGACAAGGCCGCCAAGCCTGAGCCTCCCAAAGTGGACAAGCTCGAGACCAAGATTGAAAAACTCTCCGGTCCGACCGTTGTCGGTAAGATTGAGCTGCCCGTCGAGAAGAAGAAGACGGCCGCGGACAAATCAGACGATAACAAACGCAAGCGCAAGCGCATCACGAAAGTCGACGTCGAACGTCAAGCCCGCACGGCTGGAGGACAACGCGGCGATCGCGGGCGCGGGCGACGAAACGAGCCCAAGAAGGAAGTCAGCCAAGCAGACATCCAGAAAGAAATTAAGGAGACGCTCGCACGCTTGAGCGGAGGCAAGAAGTCCAACGCGGCCAAGATGCGCCGGGCCAAGCGAAGCGCCGTCGCAGAACGTGCGGAACAGGAATTGCAACGCCAGCAGGAGGAAGCGATGACGCTCCAGTTGACGGAGTTTGTAACCGTTGCTGAATTGGCGAACATGATGAACGCCAACGTCAACGAGGTCATTTCGGCCTGCATGACGCTCGGCATCATGGTATCCATCAACCAGCGGTTGGACTCAGAAACCATTACCATCATCGCAGAAGAATTCGGCTACGAGGCCAACTTCGTCAGCGCGGAGGTACAAGAGGCCATCGAGGTTGAAGAGGACAGTGAAGAGGACTTGACACCGCGTCCGCCGATTGTCACCGTCATGGGACACGTTGACCACGGAAAGACATCCTTGTTGGACTTCATCCGAAATGCGAACGTCATCGCCGGTGAGGCGGGTGGGATTACCCAGCACATCGGTGCCTACCACGTGACCCTTCCCCAGGGCGGTCAAATGACCTTCCTCGATACACCGGGTCACGAAGCCTTTACGGCCATGCGTGCGCGCGGTGCCCAAGTCACGGACATCGCGATCATTGTGGTCGCGGCCGACGACGCGGTTATGCCGCAAACCAAGGAAGCCATCAACCACGCGCAAGCAGCGGGCATTCCCATGGTCATTGCCATCAACAAGATGGACCGACCGGAAGCCAACGCCGACAAAATCCGCCAGGAGTTGTCGGAGATGAACGTGCTGGTAGAAGAGTGGGGCGGCAAATTCCAGAGCCAAGAGATTTCGGCCAAGAATGGTACGAACATCGAGGAATTGCTCGAGAAGGTGCTGCTGGAGGCAGAAATGCTTGACTTGAAAGCCAATCCAGGCAAGCGCGCCATCGGTACAGTGGTCGAAAGCTCATTGGACAAAGGCCGCGGGTACGTAACGAACCTGCTGGTGGAAGGCGGAACCATGCGCATCGGTGATGCGGTCTTGGCGGGCCAATTCAGCGGCAAGGTCAAGGCCATGTTCAACGAACGCGGAGGCCGCGTCGACGAGGCGGGACCATCAGTCCCTGTTTCCATCTTGGGCTTTGACGGCGCTCCGAACGCCGGCGATAAATTCCACGTCTTCGAGGATGAGCGCGAAGCCCGTAACATTGCGGTCAAGCGCCAACAATTGCAGCGTGAACAGGGCGTTCGCTCGCAACGTTCTGTAACGTTGGAAGAGTTGGGACGCCGCATCGCGGTCGGGGAATTCAAGGAATTGAACCTGATTGTCAAGGGCGACGTGGACGGCTCCATCGAGGCGTTGAGCGATTCGCTTCAAAAGCTCTCCACAGAGAAGGTTCAGGTCAACATCATCCACAAAGCTGTGGGCCAGGTTTCCGAATCGGACATCTTGCTCGCCTCGGCTTCATCCGCCATCATCATCGGCTTCCAGGTTCGCCCGAGTGGCGCAGCGCGTCGACTGGCTGAGAAGGAAGGCGTACAGATTAAGTTGTACTCGGTGATCTACAAGGCCATCGAGGAGATGAAAGACGCCATGGAAGGCTTGCTTTCAGCGAAAATTGAAGAAAACGTGGTGGGCTCTGCCGAAATCCGCGAGACGTTCAAGATTTCGAAAGTTGGCACCATCGCTGGTTGCTTCGTCATCGACGGCAACATCAAGCGCAACAACAAGGTGCGCGTTATTCGCGAGGGCGTGGTGGTCTACACCGGAACGCTGGGGTCGCTCAAGCGCTTCAAAGACGATGTCAAGGAAGTGGCCAAAGGCTTCGAATGCGGCTTAAATATTGACCGCTTTAACGACATCAAAGTCGGTGACGTCGTCGAGGCGTACGAAGAAGTGGAAGTTAAGCAGACCCTGGAGGACTGATCCGAGAATTACGGCTGATCCGCTCGGCCGGTTTGGAGCCTCGGTAAATTGATGTCCATCGGAATGACGATGGACATAGGAAACGCTTTGTCCCACGCATCCTGCGCCTTTTGGGCCTCCCATCGTGATCTAAAATCGCCAATGGTGACGCGGTAGTTCGGCGGCATCGATGAAAGGTAAACGGGCCATTTGCCACTTGTTTTGCGGGCGTTGGCCCTGACTTCGCGCGCGGCTTGCAGCGTCCCGGAGAAAATCTGAACGCGGAACCCGCGCAGCGCGTGCTCCTCGGTGTGCCATGCCGAGTCGAGCGATGTAATACGGTCGTCGTATTGCTCGACGACGCTGCCAATGGGGCGCTCTTCAACTGTTTCGATGGGTTCTGGTGCTGACAGCTCTTCCGTGAGGTCGCCCCCAGAAGGCTCCCAGATCATCACGCCCGGCACTTCCGGCGCAGCTTGCTCCGTGGCGGATGAGTCGCACATGCTTTTTTGTGTGCCTTTGAACAAGTTTTTCCACCATCCGGTGTCGCCTTGCGCGAAAACCGAAGCGTTAGCACTAAGTACAAGCAAGCACACAGTACAAAACGTGCTCTTCTTGCGACTTGAGAAAAGGCAATTGGCAATCATACGGGCGAATTTAATGCGGGCGTTTGGTGCGTTCATGCCCTTTTGTCTGAAAAAGGTAAAAATTTCTCGCGCCCCTGAAACGACCGGATTTCACACGAAATCAACCAGATATGAACGTAGAATGATTCCTGGTAACAGTCGAAGGGGAGGTTGGTTCATTTCGACCCCTTTTTATGGTATCAATTGCGTAATTTTACGCGCGAAGAAGCGTGATTTTCCTTGCAATGCGAAAATTTAACCCAATGAGAGCTTTACCGGGATTCCAAGCCCCCAAGACCTTCCTTTCGGCATGCGTGATGTTGGTGTCTTTGACCGCGACTGCCGGTGTATGGGATGAAGGCGACATTGAAGCGGGCCAAGCCCTGTTCAATGCGAACTGCGCCTCTTGCCACAAGGTAACCAACGAAGTCCTTGCTGCCCCTGGCCTTGCCGGCATTGCCGACCGCTGGGGAGCTAGCGAAGAGTTGCTGGTCAAGTGGATCCAGAATCCACAAGGCGCGGCGGAGTCCGGTGACGGCTACATCAAATCCTTGGTCGACCGGTATGTCCCGACCTACGGCTGGATGACGGCTCAAGCGGTGTCGGAGGACGACATCAAGAACATCATGGCGTACGTCCAGAATCCGCCTGATGCGGCTCCTGTTGCCGACTCTGGCTCGGACTGTGTGACGGTGGATGAGCTGCCCATCGAGGAGGCAAGCAACGACAGCGGAGTATGGTTTGTCCTGTTGCTGGTGATGTTCTTGATTATCGCAATGGCTGCGGCAGGTGTGAACCGGTCGTTGACCAACGCGAGCCGTGAGCGTGAAGGAGAAGAGCTGCTTGGGGATCTGCCATACAGCGAGCGAGTAAAGGCTTGGATGTGGGAAAACCGCGTGGCGGTATCGTTGGTCGGTGTGTTCTTCGTTGCGTACGGAGCGGTACTCGGCTACCAAGGATTGATGCGCGTAGGTGTGGTTGAGGGATACAAACCCAACCAGCCCATCAAGTTCATCCACAGCGTGCACGTCTGTGAGAATGAAGTGGACTGCAAATACTGCCACCACAGCGCTTACGAATCGAAGCACGCAGGCATCCCTTCCACCAACGTTTGTATGAACTGCCACAAGGCGGTGAAGAAGGGCCGTCGCTACGGTGAGACCGAGATTGCCAAGATTTACGATGCCATCGGATTCGATCCGGAGTCAGGCACCTACGTAGACGGCGATGGCAACAATGGCTACACTTCCCCACAGGACACCTACAACGGTGAACCCATCCGATGGAACAAGGTGCACAACCTGCCGGATCACGTGTACTTCAGCCACCAACAACACGTTGTAGTGGGCGGACTCCAGTGCCAGAACTGCCACGGAGACGTCGAAACCTACACCGTGGGACGCGTGGCGAACGTGGACGACATCAACCTCCTGGTGGACAAGTACCCCGGACTGATTGAATTGTCGAAGCCAACCCTCACCATGGGCTGGTGCATCGAATGCCACAACAAAGCAGAAATTGACCTTGCGAGCAGCGGGTACTACGAGGACATTCACGCCCGCTTGAAGGATCACCTTCGCGGCAACGAAGAGCTCCGCAAGTACATGGAGGATGACAAAATCACGGTCAAGGAACTCGGCGGATGGGAATGCGCCAAGTGCCACTATTAATAAGTAAGTAATCGCGAACCCCTTATCGCAACAGCGACATGGCAAACACTAAGCGTTATTGGTCCGGACTGGACGAGCTTCACGAAACAGAAGCATTCAAAGCGATTCAGGCACAAGAGTTCCCTGAGTCCCAATCGGTGGATGAGTTTTTGTCCGATGAACAACTGGAGTCTACCCACACGGGGCGTCGAGACTTCTTGAAGTTCATGGGCTTCAGCTTGACCGCAGCGACCCTCGCGGCATGCGAAACCCCTGTGGTCAAGAGCATCCCTTACACCAACAAGCCTTCGGAGGTCACCCCCGGCGTAGCGAATCACTATGCAAGCACCTACTACGACGGACAGAACTTCGTCAACGTCTTGGTGAAGACCCGTGAGGGCCGTCCGATTTTTGTGAAGGCCAATAATCAAACAGGAGTGGCTGCCCCCAACGCGCGGGTCATCGCTTCGGTCATGAGCCTGTACGACAGTGCCCGCTTGACCGGGCCGCAAATAGACGGCAGCGCTGCTGAGTGGTCAGCTGTTGATGCAGAGGTTGCTGCCTCGCTGGGCAAAGGTGGTCGCAACGTCATTTTGACCAACACCGTAATGAGCCCCTCGCTAAAGCGCGCTGTGAGTCTTGCTGGGTTGGAACATATTCAATACGATGCCATCGACTACGGTGCCTTCCGTAAGGCCGCCGAACTCGATTACGGCGTCAACACCTTCCCGAGCTACAAGTTTGAAGAGGCCCAGGCCATCGTCACGATTGGCGCAGATTTCTTGGGCACGTTTGGGGATGCAGTGTGGTACGAGGAAAACTGGGCGAAGACCCGCAATCCTGAAAGCGGAAGCATGTCCCGCATGCACGCCTTCGAGACCAACATGAGCCTGACGGGTTCAAACGCCGATTACCGCTCCATGGTCAAGCCGTCGGAGCACGGCAAGGTGGCCACGGCTCTGTTAAACGCCGTGAGCGGTCGCGGTGCGGCCGGCGCTCTTTCTGAAGGCGTCCAAGCAGCGGTTAACGCAGCGGCAAAGGATTTGAAGGCAGCGGGCAAGAACGCCCTCGTACTGTCCGGCTCCAATGACCTCAACGTACAACGCGTGGTGAACGCCATCAACGAAGCGTTGGGCGCCACTGGCACCACCGTCAAGTTTGAAAGCAACGATTTGTTCCAAGGAAGTTCAGCTGCGCTGGCGCAGTTGACCCAAGACATGGCAGCAGGCCGCGTCAACACCTTGATTGTTGCCGATTGCAACCCCGCATACGATGCTGCCAATGCTGCAGCCTTCTCCGCGGCTTTGGGCAAAGTCAACCTGACCGTAAGCACGGCGACAGTGGCGGACGAAACTGCTTCCCAGTGCCGTGTCATTGCACCAACACACCACTGGTTGGAGTCGTGGGGCGACCTTCAAATTGAAGGCAGCCGCATCGATTTGGTTCAACCGACCATTGCTCCGTTGCACAACACGCGCGGATGGGGCGAGAGCGTTCTCGCTTGGTCCGGTCAAGCGACCGACTGGTACACCTTCTTGCGCCAGACCCACCAGGCTGGCTACACCGCCGATGCCATGTACACCGATTCCAACTGGAACACAGCGGTTCACAACGGCTTCATCGGCTTGGATGCCGAAGAGCAATCTGCACCTGCCTACACAGGGGGTGCATTGACCAGTGCCGTTGCCGCGTTGAATGCCCAGCAGGGCGGAACCTTTGAGCTGGCCTTGTACGAAAAGACCACCATGGGAGCCGGCCAGCATGCGGCGAATCCCATGCTGCAAGAAACGCCCGATCCGTTGACCAAAGTCACGTGGGACAACTACGTGACCATGGCGCACTCCGACGTGGATGCGATGGGCTTGAACGGGTTCATCGGCCAAGAAAAGCCGGCCAGCGTGGTCCGCGTGACGGTGGGCGGTGAATCCCTTGAACTCCCTGTTTTCCCGATGCCAGGTCAAACTCCAGGCACCATCGGTATTGCTCTTGGTTACGGCCGCGGCGCGAACGGAGAGAACATTGGTAAGGCGGCCTTCCAGACGGGTGAAAATGGCTCGTTCTTGGCCAATGCTGAGGGAGGCATGGTGCCCGTTGGACAAAACGTATTCGGCTGGGCGACTTCAGGCGACTTCAATGGCTATCACCAGTACGATGTGAATGTTGAAGCCACGGGAGCAACCTACCCATTGGCCTGCACGCAAATCCAAAACACCTTCATGGGCCGCGACAGCATCGTTAAGGAAACGGACATGGCAAGCTTCTTTGCGGAGCGCAACGCCGAGAAAGGCGAGGCGTCGTGGAATAAGCTCATCAAACTCGCGGTTCACGAAGACGTTAACCAAGACGGAACCATTGATGCCCAAGACGGAAAGCCCACCGAGGCTTTCGATTTGTGGCACGAACACGCCGTCGAAAACGTGGGACACCGCTGGGGCATGACCATCGACCTCACGACGTGCACCGGTTGCAGCGCGTGTGTCACGGCTTGCCACATTGAAAACAACGTTCCCGTCGTCGGTAAGGACGAGGTGCGTCGCCACCGCGACATGCACTGGTTGCGCATCGACCGCTTCTTCAGTTCTGACTTCAGCTTGGAGCGCGGAGAAGAGGAGGGCGTTGGTGTCATTTCCTCTTACCGCAAAATGGAGGATCCGGCGGCCAACCCGCAGACGGTTCACATGCCGATGATGTGCCAGCACTGCAACCACGCGCCGTGTGAAACGGTTTGCCCAGTTGCAGCGACCACGCACTCAAACGAGGGCCTGAACCAAATGACGTACAACCGTTGCATTGGAACGCGCTACTGCGCGAATAACTGCCCTTACAAGGTGCGCCGATTCAACTGGTTCAATTACCCGGGTTACAAGAAGTTCGCCAACTTCAACCCAGCCCAGGACAGCTTGATGCGCATGGTACTCAACCCCGACGTAACGGTTCGAAGCCGTGGGGTTATGGAGAAGTGCAGCATGTGCGTTCAGCGCATCCAAGCGGGCAAGTTGGAAGCCAAAAAGGCCGGAGCTCCAGTGGTCGACGGTTCCGTCACCACGGCCTGCGCAGAAGCCTGCTCGACCCACGCTATCAACTTTGGCGACTTGAACGATACCAAGTCGGCGGCTCGCCAAGTTTCAGAAACCAACCGCGCCTACCACGCACTGGAAGAAATCGGCGTCAAGCCGAACATCTTCTACATGACCAAGGTACGCAACGTAGAACCTAACCAAGCCTGATAAGACGATGCAAAAAGAAGCAGCCATTCGGGAACCCCTGATCCTGGGGGACAAGTCTTACAAGGACATCACCGACGATGTGGTCGGACCCATCCAAGGCGCCGCGCCGACCGGATGGAAAATCATGATCACCATCTCCACGATCATCGCGATCTACGGTGTGGGCAGCATTCTGTACCTGCTCGGAACCGGCATTGGGGTCTGGGGATTGAACAAGACCGTTGGATGGGCTTGGGACATCACCAACTTCGTTTGGTGGGTCGGTATTGGTCACGCGGGAACGTTGATTTCTGCGGTATTGCTCCTCTTCCGTCAGAAGTGGAGAATGGCCATCAACCGCTCAGCAGAAGCGATGACCATTTTTGCCGTGATCATGGCGGCCATCTTCCCGGGCATCCACATGGGCCGCATCTGGGTGAGCTACTGGGTGTTGCCCCTTCCGAACCAGTTTGGTTCATTGTGGGTGAACTTCAACAGCCCGCTGCTTTGGGACGTATTCGCGATCTCTACGTACTTCTCGGTTTCCTTGGTGTTCTGGTACATCGGTCTGATTCCTGACTTCGCCACGATTCGGGACCGCATGACCAAGCCACTGGCCAAGAAAATTTACGGCGTATTGAGCTTCGGTTGGAGCGGACGTGCCAAGCACTGGAACCGTTTCGAAGAGGTGTCACTGGTCTTAGCAGGCATCGCCACGCCGCTAGTATTCTCCGTACACTCGATTGTATCGATGGACTTTGCAACATCGGTGGTACCGGGTTGGCACACGACCATCTTCCCGCCCTACTTCGTATCGGGTGCGGTATTCTCGGGCTTTGCGATGGTGCAGACCCTGCTCCTGATCATGCGCAAGGGCATGAAGTTGGAGAACTACATCCACGTGAAGCACGTCGAGTACATGAACATCGTCATCATCGTGACGGGATCCATCGTTGGTGTGGCCTACTTGACGGAGTTGTTCATCTCCTGGTACTCAGGAGTTGAATACGAAAGCTATGCCTTCATCAACCGTTTCAGCGGTCCTTACTCGTGGTCGTACTGGATGATGATGACCTGTAATGTCATCAGTCCTCAGCTGTTTTGGTTCAAGAAAATCCGACGCAGCCTCATCGCGACCTTCATCTTGTCGATTGTCGTAAACATCGGCATGTGGTTCGAACGCTACGTAATCATAGTAACGTCCATCCACCGGGATTACGATCCGTCAAGCTGGGGCGAATTTCACCCGACCAGCGTAGATGTGGGCGTCTTCATTGGTACCCTCGGCATTTTCTTCACCCTCTTCCTCGCCTTTGCCCGGTTCTTCCCGGTGTTGGCCTTGAACGAGTTGAAGACCATCCTCAAGACGAGCGGTGAGAACTACAAGAAACAGCAAGCTAACCACTGACCCTTACAGCCATGAACAAGGTATTCCATGTAATGTATGACGACGATGATACGCTGAAAGACGCGGCGTCGGCGTTGGTCGCAAAAGGCATCCGGGTGAAGGATGTTTTCTCTCCCTTTCCGGTCCACGGCATCGACCCCATCATCGGCGTGAAGCGCACCCGTTTGGGCATCGCTGCATTCATGTACGCCACCACGGGTACGACCCTGGCGCTGCTCGGAATGTGGTACTTCATGATTTCCGACTGGCCGATGAACATCGGGGGTAAGCCCAGCTTCTCGCTGATTGAAAACCTACCAGCGTTCATCCCCGTGACGTTTGAGTTCTCGGTGTTGTGTGGTGCGCACGGGATGGCCATCACCTACTTGCTCCGCAACGGAACATTGCCGGGCATGCCGGCCTCCAACCCGGACCCTCGTTCGACCGATGACAAGTTCATCATGGAGATCACAACCGAACAGAATGCCATGTCTGCCGACGAACTGGAGGCAGCCCTCAAGGAAACCCCGCTCTTTGAGTTGAGCATCAAAGACTACAAGTGATGAATATCCGAAGAAGCATCGTTTTATCGGGAGTGGCTGCCGCGCTTGTAGCCACCACGGGTTGTGTCAATGACCCGGATAGCCCCGGCTTGGAATACATGCCTGACATGTACCGCTCGCCTGCAGTAGAAGCGTACGTCGACTACGGCCAAGACCCCTACCAAGTGGGAGAGGAAGTGGCTTCGGCGCAACGCCAGGTTCAGTCTGCTCGCAAGCCAGTCGCCGGTACGATTCCATTCAACCCGGACGCGATGGCGTTCTCCATGCCGTATGCGTACCCAAACACCGTAGAAGGATACGAGGCCGCCGGAGCCAACTTGTCATCACCATTGGCGCACGTCGGTCAGGCTGAAATCGAAGCCGGTCAGCAGATTTACACGCAGATGTGCACCCAGTGCCACGGCGAAGAGGGAAAAGGGAACGGTGCGTTGAGCCGCAACGGTCACATCCAAGGGATTCCGAGCTACAGCGACAAGCTGAAAGACCTGCCTGAAGGCAAAATGTACCACACATTGACTTATGGTAAGGGCCTCATGGGCTCCCACGCGTCACAGCTGTCCCAGAAGGACCGCTGGTTGGTCATCGAGTACATCAAAGTCCTCCAGAATGGAGGGGAAATGCCGGAATTTGACGAAAACGGCAATGTGGTGAAATCGGCGTCTGCTGAAGCAGGAGATGCCATGGCAATGAATAACTGATCATGGAATTCAAATTCGAAGGACGCACCAAACTGGTTACCCAAGTGCTCATGGGCATTGGGTTGCTAGCCCTCATCGGTGGATTTTTGACCGATGGTTCAGCGCACCACCAACGCTGGTGGGCAAACTTGCTCATCAACGGATTTTTCTGGTTCTCCATTTCCTTGGCGGCCCTCTTCTTCTACGCGTTGAACTACGCGGTGGAGGCATCGTGGTCGGTTGTCATCAAACGCACGTTTGAGGCGATGTGGCATTTCTTGCCCATCGGGGCAGGGGTGATTGTGGTCGTGTTGGCGGCCGGGCAGTTTTTCCATGCCCACCACCTGTACCACTGGATGGATTCGACCTTGTACCACGAGTACATGATTGTGGACGGGGATCACACCCAATACGTGGATGAAATGACGGAAGGCGCCGTCGCTAACCCCAACTACGACCACATCATAGCGGGCAAGCAGCCCTACTTCGCGACCTGGTTCTTCTGGTTGCGTACCATCGGTTACGTTGCGACGTTCTTGATTTTTGCGCGCTTGTTCCGCCGGTGGTCACTGCTGGAAGACGAGCAGCCAAGCCTGGACCTTCACTTCAAGCAATTCCGCCGCAGCGCGCTGTTCTTGGTGTTCTTTGCGGTGTTTAGCTCGATGTTGGCGTGGGATTGGGTCATGTCCATTGATGTGCACTGGTTCTCGACGCTCTTTGGCTGGTACCTCTTCTCCGGCATGTGGGTCAGCTTCATGATCATGCTGAACCTCGGGTTAATCTGGTTGCGCAGCAAAGGCTACTACCAGGAAGTTTCCTCCAGCCACATGCACGACATCTCCAAGTGGATGTTCGCGATTTCCATGCTGTGGAGTTACCTCTGGGTGAGCCAGTTCTTGTTGATCTGGTACGCGAACATTCCGGAAGAAGTGACGTACTACACGCAGCGTTTCTTCACCGATTACCAGGTGCCGTTCATGTTGACGTTCTTCATCAACTTTGCGGTTCCATTCTACACGCTGTTGCCACGTGATACCAAGCGCAACGCCAAGTTCATTGTCCCAGTTGGCTTGCTCATCTTTATTGGGCATTTCGCGGATGTTTATCTGCTTGTCATACCCGGCACAATGTTCGACCACAACGAATTCGGTATTTTTGAAATCGCGTTGTTCTTAGGGTTCTTGGGCCTTTACCTCAATCGCACGCTGAATGCGCTGAACAAAGCCCCGCTGATTCCGAAGGGCCATCCGATGTTGCAAGAATCAAAAGACCTCCATTACTGATAACAAGAATCTCCTAAGAAATGAAATTGCTCATTCTCCTTGTTGTTGTCCTGGGTTTGGTGGCTGCCGTGCAGCTTTCCAAAGTCTACCAGCTTTCCATCTCTTTGCGAGGGAAGCGTGAAGAGGACATTTCAGAAGCAGATAACCGATTGAATGGCGGGGCGTTCTTGGCATTCATGGCGGTCTTTTATGCATCGTTTATTTACCTCTTGGTGTACTACGGCTCGTATGGCACGCCTCCGGCAACGGAACACGGTGTGGCGGTTGACCAGTTGATGAATTTCAACATGGCCATCATCTTCACGGTGTTCTTCATCGTGAACACCCTGTTGTTCTGGTTTGCGGCGAAGTATTACTACCGTGCAGACCGCAAGGCGCGTTTCTTCGCTCACGACAACCGCCTCGAATTGGTTTGGACGGTCGTTCCTTCGATTGTTTTGGCGGTGATCATCGCGTTTGGTCTGCGCACGTGGAACCAGATGACTGGGGATGCAGCAGACGACGCCCTCCGTGTTGAACTCTATTCAAAGCAATTTGACTGGACAGCTCGTTACCCCGGAAACGATGGTGAATTTGGGTTGGCCAACTACAACCTCATTACGCCCATGAACGCCTTGGGTATTGTGACTGCCGACGGCATCGCGGAGGCATTGGAAGAGATTGAGGGCAAGATTGCGAAGGTGGAACAAGAAATCTCCTACGAGAAGGGCCACTTGCTCGCAGAGCGCGAAGCATTGGTAGCAAAGCTCGCTGGCGACGACCATGGTCACGGGGGCCACGGCCATGACGATCACGGCGACCACGGTAATGATGACCATGCCGACCATGATGGCCACGACCACGATGGCCACGGCCATGACGACCACGCGGATCACGGTCACGACGACGGTGCATTGAAAGCAGTCCTCGAGGCGCGCATCCACGAAATCGATGAGATGTTGGCTTCCGATAAGGTGACCATCCTCACAGACGCGGCGTACGAAGCTAAGGAGGACAAGCTGTACCGATTGCAGCGTCACCGCCAGCGCATCCAAGAGATCCGCGAATTCGACTTCGACGGCAACTTGAGCGCATGGGAAGCGGGCATGGACGACCGCATCGTGAAAGGAGAATTCCACTTACCAGTAGGCCAAGAGGTAGAGTTTGTATTCCGTTCACGTGACGTCATTCACTCAGCGTACATGCCGGCCTTCAGGGCGCAGATGAACACGGTACCAGGCGTTCCTACGCGTTTCAAAATGACGCCAACCATCACCACCGATTCCATGCGAACGGTGTTGAACGATCCGGAATTTGATTATGTCCTTTTGTGTAACAAAGTGTGCGGAGCTGCCCACTTCAACATGCAGATGAAGGTCATCGTCGAAACCGAAGAGCAATATGCGGCTTGGCTCGCTGAGCAAGATGAGTTCTTGGTCAAGGAAGGTTCAGATGAACCGGAAATGGAGCAAGCCGTCACCACCGAAGAATCTACTAACGTAACTGCATCGCTTTAATCATGGGAGCACACGCACATCATCACGAAGAAAGCTTCATCTCGAAGTACGTTTTCTCGCACGATCACAAGATGATCTCCAAGCAGTTCTTGGTGACCGCCATTGTGATGGGCATTGTAGCCGTTATGCTGTCGGTCTTCTTCCGATTGCAGTTGGGCTGGCCCGGTGAAAGCTTTGCCATCCTCGAGACTTTCTTGGGCAAGTGGGCGCCGGACGGTGTCCTGGATCGCAATGCGTACCTGGCCTTGGTCACCATTCACGGTACCATCATGGTCTTCTTTGTTTTGACCGGTGGCCTCTCAGGGACATTCTCGAACCTGCTCATTCCGTTGCAAATTGGTGCGCGGGACATGGCATCGGGCTTCTTGAACATGCTCAGCTACTGGTTCTTCTTCTTCTCAAGCGTCATCATGATCCTCTCGCTCTTTGTCGAGGGCGGTGCCGCATCAGGAGGATGGACTGTCTACCCACCGCTCAGTGCGTTGCCACAGGCGATGCCGGGTAGCGGAATGGGCATGACCTTGTGGTTGATTTCCATGGTACTCTTCGTTGTTAGCTCGCTGTTGGGCGGATTGAACTACGTAGTAACGGTGATCAACTTGCGCACCAAAGGCATGTCGATGACGCGCTTGCCCTTGACCATTTGGGCGTTCATGGTGACCGCCATCCTCGGCGTGTTGTCCTTCCCGGTTTTGGTTTCTGCGGTGGTGCTCCTCTTGATGGACCGCACCATGGGCACGGCCTTTTACCTGTCGGACATCTTCATCGGCGGTGAGGCATTGGACGTTACAGGTGGTTCGCCCATCCTGTACCAGCACTTGTTCTGGTTCTTGGGCCACCCTGAGGTGTACATCGTATTGTTGCCTGCATTGGGCATCAGCTCGGAGGTCATCGCCACCAACGCACGCAAGCCCATCTTTGGTTACAAGGCCATGGTCGGTTCCATCTTGGGAATCGGTTTCTTGAGCTTCATCGTATGGGGTCACCACATGTTTGTGACCGGTATGAACCCGTTCCTCGGTTCGGTGTTCGTCTTCACGACGTTGTTGATTGCGATTCCTTCCGCAGTAAAGGCATTCAACTACATCACCACTTTATGGCAAGGCAACTTGCGCTTTACACCGGCCATGCTGTTCAGTGTTGGTTTGGTCAGCACGTTCGTTACAGGCGGCTTGACCGGAATCATCTTGGCGGATTCAGCCCTTGATGTAAACGTACACGACACCTACTTCGTGGTAGCGCACTTCCACATTGTGATGGGCATGTCGGCCATCTTCGGTATGCTCGCGGGCATTTACCACTGGTTCCCGAAGATGTTTGGCCGCATGATGAACACCAAGTTGGGCTACGCTCACTTCTGGGTGACGTTGATCGCGGGCTATGGGGTATTCTTCCCGATGCACTTCGTTGGCATCGCCGGGGCGCCTCGCCGCTACTACGAGTACAGCAACTTTGACTTCTTGGATTCCGTCATGGACTTGCAGCCCATCATCTCGACGTTCGCGATTGTGGGTGCCATCGGTCAGTTGTTCTTCTTGTTCAACTTCTTCTACAGCATTTTCTACGGCCAAAAGGCGGTTCAAAATCCTTGGAAGTCCAACACGCTGGAATGGACGACGCCGGTTCAGCACGTACATGGCAACTGGGACGGTCCGCTTCCAGAGGTACACCGTTGGGCGTACGATTACTCGAACCCAGCCCACGATGATGACTTCGTACCGCAGACCACTCCGGCCTTGGCGGGTGAAGAAATCCACTGACGCAACGAACTTCATGAAAAGCCTCATCGGGTCAACCGGTGGGGCTTTTTTTATGGCCAACCGGATTAACTTGCGACCATGACCGAGGATTTTGATTTGAGGAACGAAGCGGAGCAGCCATCAGACGGCGAATTGGACCGCGTGCTGCGTCCCGCGCGCTTCGATGACTTCACGGGACAGCGCGCGGCGCTGGAAAACCTCGGGGTATTTGTTCAAGCGGCCTCGAACCGCGGCGAGGCCTTGGATCACACGTTGTTGCACGGACCCCCCGGATTGGGCAAGACGACTCTGGCCAACATCATCGCGAACGAACTGGGCGTTTCCATCCGAACCACTTCCGGGCCCGTACTCGACAAGCCCGGTGACCTCGCGGGACTGCTCACCAACCTCGAGACCAATGACGTGTTGTTCATCGATGAGATCCACCGGCTTTCTCCGGTGGTGGAGGAGTACCTGTACAGCGCGATGGAGGACTACCGAATCGACCTCGTCATCGACGCCGGCCCGAATGCCCGTACGGTGCAGATCGAACTCAACCCGTTTACCCTCGTGGGTGCAACGACGCGCTCCGGGCTGTTGACGGCGCCGTTGCGTGCGCGTTTCGGCATCAACCTCCGGTTGCAGTA
Organism: Flavobacteriales bacterium; assembly: GCA_002863125.1. Classification (GTDB taxonomy): domain Bacteria; phylum Bacteroidota; class Bacteroidia; order Flavobacteriales_D; family Sanyastnellaceae; genus UA16. The sequence goes on along the minus strand of PKEB01000024.1, from coordinate 66,613 downwards.
CTACGACGCCAAAACCCTCACCGACATCGTTGAGCGAAGTGCTGGCATCTTGGAAATGCCCATCGAGCACGCCGCGGCATATGAGATTGCGTCGCGCTCCCGAGGCACGCCCCGGATCGCCAACGCGCTCTTGCGCCGGGTTCGAGACTTCGCGGAGATCAAAGGCGATGGAACCATTGACCAGAAGATTACGGAATTCGCCTTGGACGCCTTGAACGTGGACCGCAAAGGGTTGGACGAAATGGACAACCGCATCCTCACGGCGCTGATCGACAAGTTCAACGGAGGGCCGGTCGGGGCATCGACCATTGCCACGGCCATCGGGGAGAATCCCGGCACGCTCGAGGAGGTCTACGAGCCGTATTTGATCCAAGAAGGGTTGTTGGTGCGGACGCCGCGCGGGCGTCAAGCCACCGCTGCAGCCTATGCGCACTTGGGCCGCGCGCCGCAAGGTCAATCGGGCACCTTGTTTGGCGGCTGACCATGGGCAAACAAGCGCACACAGCACAGGACCGCAAGCGGGCGTTGGTTCGCGAGGCGAAGGCCTTGGGCTTTGATGCCTTGGGCGTTTCCCAAGCCGGGTTTTTGGAGGAGGAGGCCGACCGGCTGGAGGAGTGGTTGCGCCGGGATTACCACGGCGAAATGGCCTATTTGGCACGCAACGTGGACAAGCGATTGGATCCCCGGAAGTTGGTTCCAGGGGCCAAATCCGTCGTGTCCCTGCTGTATAATTACCATACCGAAGCGCAACCGACGGATCCGGAGGCGCCACGTGTGGCGCGCTACGCGCACGGGCAGGACTACCACTACGTCATCAAGTGGAAGCTCAAGGAATTAATGAAATGGGCCCAGCGGGAGTGGGGCGAGGTCGGGGGACGGGTGTTTGTGGATTCCGCACCCGTTCACGAGCGGGCGTGGGCGGCCAAAAGCGGCCTTGGATGGGTCGGCAAAAACAGCTTGCTGCTGAACCAAGGCATGGGCAGCTATTTCTTCATCGCCGAGCTGATCATTGACGTCGATTTGGAGCCCGATGCACCGACGGCGGATCACTGCGGCATGTGCACCCGGTGTATCGACGCCTGCCCGACCGGCGCCATCATCCAATCGGGGGTGGTGGACGGTTCCAAGTGCATCAGCTATTTCACCATCGAATTGCGCGGAGCCATCCCCGAGCCGGTGCACCAGCACCTATCGCCCTGGGTGTTCGGGTGCGATGTGTGCCAGGAGGTGTGCCCGTGGAACCGCCACGCGACGCCGCACAACGAACCGCAATTTGCCCCGCATCCGGAATTGCTCGGGATGAAGCGCAGGGATTGGGAAGAAATGACCGAGGAGGTCTTTCACGATGTGTTCAAGGGCACGGCTGTAAAGCGAACGGGATACGAAGGCTTGATGCGCAACGTCCAAGCGGCGTTCAAAGCGCCGGGTACGGGCGGAAGGCCGACTCAATAAGTTCGGCGTGTTGCCGGAACCGTTCGGTACACCAGGTTTTCAAGTGCTTGAGGTCCTCACCGGTAAGGTACTTGATGGACTTTCGGAGTTCGCGGGCGAATAGCTTTTTGTTGGAGCTCACACGGAGCAATACTTTTTTGCAGAGGCTAAGCATGTCTCGGGTCATTGTCGAGGTGGGTGGTTTCAATTCCACCTTTAAAACGCTGCAAATCCCGTTATCGTACCTTTGCTCAACGTTAAATCTCTGACCCTCCGCGCTGGAGAGGCACTGTGACTTGTAATCGCATGAAGCAACAACTGCGCAATTTGGTCGACCGGAAGGTGCTCTTGGAGCGCATGCAGACGGATGAGGAACGTCGAACAACGATTTCCTTTTACCAGTATGCGCACATCTTGAATCCCGCCTTCTTCCGCGACTACTTGTTTTCCCACTGGGATGAATTTGGAGTGATGGGCCGCACCTATGTGGCGCAAGAAGGCATCAATGCCCAAATTTCCGTCCCGACCGATCGGCTAGAGGATTTCAAATCTCATCTGTACAGCATTTCGTTTCTGGACGGCATTCGCCTCAATTACACCGTTGATGAAGGCAAATCCTTCTTCAAGTTGACCATCAAGGTGCGCGACAAAATTGTGGCGGACGGCCTCAACGACGACGCGTTTGATGTCTGCGAAACTGGTGTGCACTTGGATGCGGAATCGTTCAATGAGCTGACGTCCAAGGATGACACCATCCTCATCGACATGCGCAACCACTACGAAAGCGAGGTGGGCCATTTCAAAGGGGCCATCACGCCGGATGTGGACACCTTCCGCGAGGAGATTGAATTGGTGGAAAACATGCTGCAAGGGAAAGAGGACCAGAACATCGTGATGTATTGCACGGGCGGCATCCGGTGCGAAAAGGCCTCAGCCTGGCTCAAGCACAAGGGCTTCCCCAACGTGCACCAACTCAACGGCGGCATCATTGAATACACCCGTCAGGTGCGGGAGCAAGGACTCGAAAACCGGTTCATCGGCAAGAACTTTGTTTTCGATGAGCGCTTGGCCGAGCGCATTTCAGATGATGTAATCGCTCATTGCCATCAATGCGGTGCCTCTTGCGATGACCACACCAATTGCTCCAACGTGGGCTGCAATTTGTTGTTCATCCAGTGCCCTTCGTGCGCGGAGAAGTACGAGGGCACCTGCGGGGAGCGGTGCCAAGAGATCATTCATAAGCCGGAAGATGAACAGCGTGCCCTGCGCAAAAGCAAAAAGGACAGCGCGCGCATCTTCAACAAAGGCCGCCTCCGCACCGGAGGACAAACGAAGGGTTCTGACGATTAGGGCGTGTACTCGATGGCGCCGTCCAAGATGTAATTCATCTGGTACACGTCGTCCGCATTCAGGCGGAACTTTCCTGCGAACGTGAGCCGCTCATCGGTCTGGTAGACGCGGGGGGATTTGCCGTCAAAGCGCAGGTCAATGACCGATTCTGGTCCGGCACCTCCACAGAAAAAGCAATTGGCAAACGGGTAGCGGCTCAACACGTAGAAGTCCTCATCCAAGTCGACGGGAATCATGTACCCCGTGATGTGCACCTCCTTTCCTTCCAGCCCATTGACTATGTCACCGAACGTGGGCTTCCAGTAGTACGCGTCCAGCTCCTCCACGTAGACGTCTTTGAACTCCACGTCCTCGAGCATCCGCCAAGTCAATTCGGCATAGGCTTCCGCCTCTTCATCGGCGGGCGCTGCGACGCGGACATCGGGCAACATTCCGGCAGCCTTGACCGCCGTTGCCGCGCGTTCACCTTCCTCCGTCGGGTGGCAGTACGAGCTCAAGTCCAACGCGCTGAACGCCAGGACTCCCATGACGCCCACCCACCATGTAGGCCTGAATTTGAGGACAGAAAGGCGAGACGAATTTGAGCTCATTGGGCTTCGGATAACGTGCGTGAGGTGTCGATGCGGACAGCGGAGATGCCAGGGATGGCAGCTGCAATCAACCCGACAAAGATAGCCAATCCCAAGAGGACGAGTTCTTCGGGCATCACACCGATGTTGCTCCAATCGTAACGGAATTTGTCTTCAACCAACTGTGCCAATGCGACCAAACCGAGTCGGCTGAGGACCAAGCCCAAGAGGGACCCTCCTGTGCTCAGCAGCCCACCCTCGAGCAACAGCAGCAAAAACAACCCGCCGCGTGAGCCGCCCATGGTCCGCATCAAGGCCAATTCATAGCGCCGCGCCAACAAGTTGTCGTACACCGAAATGAAAATGCTCGCAAAACTGATTAGCATGATGAGCAGTGCGATGGCCCGTAGGGTATTCATGCCGATGCCGAAATTTTGGGTCAGGCGGTTGATCTCGATGGAGGGGAGGGCCACCTGCATGTTGGTCTCCCGGATGGTGTTGGGGATCGTCAGGACGGCGAGCGGGTTGCGCTTTTTGAGCAGTACGGCGGTGATTTCCCGGTCTTCGGGTGCCACGGCTTCCCCGTGCCCTTCGTGCACCTCCCAGACGGTGGATACGGTGCAGTGTAGCAGTTGATCCAGTACTGTACCACTCGGCTCCAAGCGGCCAACGACGCGGAACACCTTGTCGGTGTGCACGTCCGTCTCGTCCTGCAATCCGTGTGCACTGAAAAACTCATCGCCGACCTTGAGCCCGGTCACTTCCGCCACCTTGGCGCCGACCACCACCTCAAAACTTGCTTCAAATGTGCGGCCTTCCGCCAGCCTTCCGCCGTAGTGCTCGGTGTAGGCGTCCGTGCTGCCCACGATGCGGTAGCCGCGGTAGTTGTCCCCATAAGCCAACGGAATGCCCTCCGCGATGTACGGATGGCGGATGACCTTTTCCGCATCGGCGAGCCGAATGTTCCCGGTAGGCGCGTCGACGTGGTAGACATTGGCCAAAATCAATTGCAGTGGACTGCCTTTGGCGCCGAGCACCAAATCGATGTCTTTAATGTTGCGGTCAAACGTATCACTCAACTGCTTTTCGGACAGCATGAGCAAACTGACCAAGCCTACCCCAAAGGCGAGAAGCACTAGGCTCAGGGCCGTTTGTAGTTTCTTGAGCCCGACGTTGCGCCACGCGATGTACAGCCAGTTCAATTTCATGCTGACTGGGGTTGAGCGGTGAGATCGAGGCGGTTGCCAAAGCGGTCCTTGAGCCGCTGGTCGTGGGTGACAATAACCAAGGTTGCTCCAGCCGCTGTTGCTTGCGTTTCCAAGAGGTCCATTACGGCCGCCGTACTGCCATCGTCGAGGGCGCTGGTCGGCTCATCCGCAAGCACGAGGGCCGGCCGGTGAATCAATGCCCGGGCGATTCCGGCGCGTTGCTGCTCACCGACGCTCAAGTCGCGTGGACGGCTGCTGGCCTTGTGTGCAATGCCGAGCTGTTCCAAGAGTTGGAGGCCTTCGCGTTTGTCGAACGCCGCTCCGCTGAGGAACGCGGGCATGGCGAGGTTTTCCAGCACCGTGAGACTTTGGAGGAAGTGCGATTTTTGAAAAACGATGCCGATGTTTTGGCCGCGAAAAGCGTCGCGCTCCGACTCGGTCATTTGATGCAGCGCCCGGCCGTTGATATTCACCGTGCCTTGGGTAGGTTGCAGCATGCCACAGAGCAAATGCAGTAGGGTGGTCTTTCCGCACCCAGACGCACCGAGCAGGAGCAGTTGCCCTTGCGCGGGGCACTCGACATCTGGGAAGGTCAGCAGCGGGCTGTCCTTCAGGTATTGAAATGCGAGGTTGCTGGTGCGGATCATCTGAGCCTAAAATTACAACGCAAGCCGCCTCCGTTGCGGCGTGTCGTACTTTTGGGTTGTGAATTTTCGTCAACGATTCCTGCGCTACGGCATCGGCGTCATCATCGGCGTCATCTTGAGCGCACTCTTTTTCAGTGGCCGCAGCTGCAACGATTGGTTGCCCGGCAAACGCATCAAAGCCCGCATGCAGCTGGAGGGAATTCAACTGGACGCGCCCCTGCAGTGCCTTTTGGAATGCGAAGGCCCCACCCGTGCGGATGGAAACCAAGTGATGCAATGGCTGCTGGCGGCGGACATCAATTGGTCAGAAAGCGCTGCACGGGAAGAGCGCCCGTGTTACTTGTTTGAGATGCAAGCAGATTGCCCGTTTGAGAAGCTCACGGTGTGCTTTTCAGAGCACAGCGCCTCCGTCGGAATGGCGGTCGTGCGAGAGGCCACTGATTGCCCGTGCGCTACGGACGAATGACGCTCAACTTGCCGCGGACCGGCGCTGCGTTTCCTGCGCTCCATGCCTCGACAATGAACGTCCCAGCGGTCATGCCCGCGGTGTTCCACGTATAAGGCGCTTCTACCCCCGAGAGTTCGACATCGTGGACCAGTCGCCCGCTTGCATCGGTGATGCGCAGGTGAGTGAGGAAAGCATTGGTGCCCGCGTCGAGGACGACATCATTTCCGATCACGACGGGATTGGGCGTGAACCGCAATACCTCCGCCAGGTCTCCCCCGCCGGATTGGTCGGCCGGATCGTAAACCAATTTGTAGATGTTGAGCCGCGTGCACAAGTAGAGTTCGCCGCGGTTGTTTTCGCTAAAGGCAAAACGCGTCTCGTCCCACGGCACGAAGCCGTCAGGAACTTGAATGTCCAGCGGCGCATCCACCCACGTGCCGTCCGCTTGTTCGGTGAGGGACCAGAATTTGACATCGTAAAATCCGCATGCGTCGGTAAAGACATAGCTGCCGTACAGGGTGGGAATTTCGCTGCCGCGGTAGCGGTAACCGCCGATGACGGAACACCAGCCGTTTTCGTGGGGGTACGAGAAAATGGGCAATTCGAGGGTCCCATCGGGGTCGCAATCCACCACGGGTTCGTAGCACATGGGCCCTTCCATCAAGCGCCACCCGAAATTCAGCCCACCAGCCGATCCAGCTGACTCCATGCTGATTTCTTCCCAGTCCACTTCACCGACGTCGCCAATGAATTTGTCTCCGGTCAAGCGGTCGAAACTCCAGCGCCACGGGTTCCGGAATCCGTAAGCCCAGATCTCGTCAAGGGCATCTGGGTTACCGACAAAGGGATTGTCTTCGGGGATGGTGTAGGGGTCGAGCCCGTTCACATCGATGCGCAGGAGTTTGCCGAGCAACGTCTCGAGGTTTTGCCCGTTTCCGATGGGGCCGTGGTCGTCGCCGCCGCTGCCGCCGCCGGTTTCTCCTGTTCCCGTGCCACCGCCGTCGCCTGTGCTGATGTACAGGTAACCATCGAGCGGTCCAAAGTGCAGTTGGCCGCCGTTGTGCCCACGGGCCGGCTGCACCAGTTCGAGGACCTCGGACCAGGTTTCGGTGTCGGCCGCTGTGCGGTCGGCGTTGGTCCCGAAGCACACCAATCGTTCATCGATGAACGTACCGGTGCCATCTGGTCGGTAGCCGTTGTAAATGACATAGAACAGGCCATTCGTTTCAAAGTCGGGGTCCAAGATGAGGTCGTTCAACCCCTGTTCGCTCATGATGCCGTAATCGCAGATGTCCAATCCGGTTGAACTCAAGTCCAAAAAGGGTTCGTCGCGGACTTCTCCAGCCTCCTCGTCGTACCACATGACCAAGCCGCTGTGGCAGATGATGAGGAGGTTGGTTTCATCCTCTGCATGCGAGGCGGGCCTCACAGCAACCGGCCACTCGGCAGGGATCAGTCGTTCCCCCACAATTGCCTCCGGCGCGGTGGACTGGCCGAAACTTGTGGATGCAAGCAAAGTGGCAACAATGGCAAATAGTGCGGAACGTCCGCGGCGATGGAGGGCATAATGTGAAGGCATGAATCTACTTTGCAGGCTAACTTTGCAAAGATACCATCAGCCCTCTATGTTCCGCAGAACCTACATCGCCCTTTTTGTGCCATTGGTGGCCCTCGGTTTCGGGCAACTGCTGACGGGCGCACAGGATCCGCACGAGCGGTTTGGTAAGAACGATGCCGAGTGGATGCGCTGGCGGATGGGAGAGCTCTGCACAGAGGAAGGGGTGTATTTCACAGGTTCGGGCAACTGCGTCAATTGCCATGCGCCAGATCCAGAGGGCCATGCGCTGGTCGATGAAAACGGTGCGACCGTGAGCCCGGTCGCGGATTGGCAAGCGACCCTGATGGCGAACAGCGCCCGGGACCCGTTTTGGCAGGCCAAAGTGGACCACGAGGGGTTGATCAACCCCACCCACCGCGAGTCCATCGAAAACCTGTGCACGGCCTGCCACGCGCCGCAGGGTTACCACGAGGCCCATATGACGGGCAAAGTCGGACCTAACGGCTACACGATGGAGGATTTGTTGGACGACGAATTGGGTTTGGACGGCGTGGGGTGCACCGGTTGCCACAGCATCGACGATGTGGGTTTGGCCGGCCGGCACAACGGCGATTTGCCCATCAACGAAGAGAATGTCGCTTGGGGCGGTTTTGAGAATCCATGGGACGGCCTGATGAGCGGCCAGACAGGCTTTATTCCGGCGTACGGCGAACACATGCGGAGCAGTGAAGTCTGTGCGAGCTGCCATTCGTTGTATACCCACACACAGGACTTAGACGGGGAAGAGACCGGCAATGTCTTTTTTGAGCAAACCACCTACCTCGAGTGGGTCAACTCGGCGTTCAATGCCGAAAACGTGCAGTGCCAAACCTGCCACATGCCGCTCGTTGAGGGTGGAGCCATCGCGGCCACACAGCCCAATTGGTTATTTCCCCAGCGCTTCGGTAAACACCACTTGGTCGGCGGCAATGCCTTCATGTTGAAGTTGATGCGCGACAACGCCGTCCAGCTCAGTTTAAGCGCCTCGCCTACCCAATTCGATTCCACCATTGCCCGTACGGTTGCTTCGCTGCAGCGCGAAACTGCCCGCCTGAGTGTCAATCAACTGGCTTCTGCCCCAGGGGAATGGGCGTTTGAGGTGGAAGTCGAAAACTTGGCGGGTCATAAGTTTCCGAGTGGTTACCCGGCACGGGTGGCATTTTTGGAATTTATTTTGACGGACGGCGGAACGGACACCTTGTTCCACAGCGGTCGGTGGTCGGAGGCCGGCGGGATTTTTGGGCGCGACGAGGCATATGAGCCCCATTGGAACGAGATCAATGCGGAAGACCAAGTGCAGGTGTACGAATTGGTGATGGGCGATGTTACCGGGGCCAACACCCAAGTGCTCGAACGCGCTGATGTCATTTTGAAGGACAACCGTTTGGTGCCGCGGGGCTTTTCGGCCTTGCATCCAGTGTACGACACGGTTCAAGTGGGACCTATGGCAATGCTCGATGAAGATTTCAATCGCCGTGATGGCGAGGAAGGCTCGGGCACTGACCGACTGGTGTACCGCATTGCGGCTGGTTCGGAGGCGGCCCAGGTTGAGGCAACAGTGCGCCTGCACTACCAAGCGGTGCCGGCGCGGTGGGTGAGTGCCTTGTTTGAATTTTCGGATGAAAGTGAGCGCATTTCAGCATTTGAAAGCATGTACAACGCCGCCGATCGGACTCCGGTGGTGGTCGCAAGCACGAAGGCGACCGGATGGCCCGGGTTTGATCCGGATGCGAGCGATTGGCGCGTGGCGCCGAATCCGGTTGTGGCAGGGGACCGATTGCGCCTCATTCCCGCAGGCACGGAACAACCAACAGTGGTCCGTCTGTTGGATGCAAGCGGGCGCCTCATCCGCGAATTGCACGTGGAGGAGGCCTTGGAAGGCCATGTGGTGAACGATTTGGCAGCGGGCACGTACCTGCTGCATTTGGTGTTTGAGCAGCGGCAACAGAGCATCCGCTGGATCAAAGGGTGAGGCGATTAAGGTGTGGTAGTTATTTAGAATAATTCTAAATTACCTTGTTTGGGCGATTGTTGCACTCAGTTTTTGCCTTGAGATTTGCCGAGTAATTTGATTTACATGCGACCCCTTTTCTGCGCTTTCTTCCTTCCACTTTCCTTGGCTTTTTCCTTCGTCGGATACGCACAGTATGCAGAGCCACTCACTGAAGATTCCATTTCGGCGATGCTGTCCCAATGGTACGCGTTGCCGGAAGCTTCTGTTGAAACAGTAGGCTTGGCCGCAGGGGCGCGTGGATTGGATGAAGTTCCGGGTGCCTTGCACGTCATATCTGCGGCCGAATTGGAGCGATACGTTTACACCGATCCGATGCGCCTGCTGGGAACGGTGAGCGGGGTGAACATCCAAGAAGAGGACGGGTATGGACTTCGACCGAACATTGGTTTACGGGGTTCAGGTTCGGAGCGAAGCTCGCGCATCACCTTGATGGAGGACGGCGTTTTGATGGCGCCAGCACCGTACACCGCGCCAGCTGCATACTATTTCCCCTCCATCGCCCGGATGAGTTCCATCGAAGTACTCAAGGGCAGCAGCCAGATAGCTTTTGGACCCCAAACAGCGGGTGGCGCAATCAATTTGGTCACCACTCCGCTGGAAGACGCAGCCTCGCAGTTGCTCTACCGATCGGAGATCAGCAGTTATGGAGGTAACCTCATGCACGTTCGCATGGTGCAGCAATGGAGTGGCAAAAATGGAACGTGGGGGGCGCTGGTTGAAGGCATGCAGTTGGGCAGCGGCGGATTTAAGCAACTGCTCGGGGACCAATCGACTGGATTTGATAAAACCGATGGCATCGCCAAAATCCGTTGGACAGCTGCTCCTGAACGGCGCCTTGCCCAGCGCATTCAACTCAAGGTCGGTTTCGTTGAAGAGGAGAGCCATGAAACCTATGCTGGGTTGAGTGAAGCGGACTTTGAGGCGAATCCACTGGCGCGGTACGATGCCTCGGCACAGGACGTGATGCGCGCCGACCAAAACCAAGCGGTGTTCCGCCACGAGGTCAAAGCTTCGGAACGTTGGCAGTTTGAGACGGATGTTTACCGCACTCGTTTTCACCGCAATTGGTACAAGCTCGACGGGTACCTCGATTCCACGGGGACGCGCATTTCCTTGTCCAAACTATATGCAACTGCTCAAACCAATCGCCTCCAGGAAGACACGCCAAACGGAAAAGCGTTATTGCTCAAGGCCAACAATCGCTGTTACGGTACGCAGGGCATCCAGCACAGAGGAACCGTGAAGTTTGGATCGGCGCTTTCAAATCAAGTGGTTTACGGCGTTCGGTTGCACGAGGATTGGGTGGACCGCTTCCAGTGGCGGGACGCATACCGGTTGAACAGCGGCAACATGGGTTTGGTCGAGGAGGGCACCCCCGGAAGTGCAGGCAACCGCATCGATGGCGCTCGTGCGTTTGCGGGCTTCATTCGGTCCACCCTGCGCTTCAACAACTGGACATTTACCCCTGGAATTCGTACCGAGCAGATGGAATTCTACCGCCAATCGTATGCTTCCGACGACCCGGACCGGACCGGAACGACGGAGGAACGGAGCAACGCCGTAGCGGTCTGGTTGCCCGGGATTGGTGTGACCTACGAGCTGCCCAATGCCGACCATGCATTCCTCGGGATCCACCGCGGATTCATTCCGCCAGGCAGTGCACCGAATACGCGGCCTGAATCCAGCATCAATGCGGAATTGGGCTACCGTTGGAGCCGCCGACACAGCGCCGGTCAGTTGGTGGTGTTCCATAATACCTACGCTGACTTGCTGGGCTCGGATTTGACGGCCACGGGCGGATTGGGGACCGGAGACCTGTTCAATGGCGGCTCGGCGCAAACGAGTGGTGTAGAATGCGAATGGGCCGGGGAATTGGCGCCCAACGCAGCGCACATCGCCGTGCCGTTGCGATTGACATACACCTACACCCTGGCGAGGTTCACATCGGCTTTTGAAAGTGATTTCGATCCGTGGAGCGTCGTGGAGGAAGGAGATTTTCTACCCTACTTGGCACCCCATCAGGGCAATGCGCAAGTGTCCTTCATCCGAGGGAACCATGCGCTGGAAATCAACGCTCGGTATGCATCATCGATGCGCGTTGAAGCTGGGCAAGCATCACCGGACCCTTCGCATGCCACCGATGCCCTGACGGTATTGGATGCGATGTACCGGTACCAAGTGAGTGAAGAATGCACGGCCTATGTCGGCGTCAATAACGTGCTTAATACCACCGCCGTGGTGGCCATGCGCCCGGCGGGTTTGCGTCCAAACATGCCGCGTCTCCTCCGAGCCGGCATCAGCATTACGTTGTAAGGATCAGGTCGATTGTTTCCGGCGCTGCACCTCGCGTCGGATGAGTTCCAATTCCCTTGAAGTTTGCCCGGCGACAGAAGAGTTTTCCTCGGCGCGCCGAATCAAATACGGGATGGTTTCACGGATGGGGCCGAACGGCACGTATTTCGCCACATTCAACCCCGATTGCGACAAGTTGAAGCTGATGTGGTCGCTCATGCCCAGGAGCTGGGCTGACCACACGCGGGGGTCATCTGCCGGGATGCTGGCGTCTTCGAGGCACTTGGCCAAAAGCGCGTTGCTCGCCTCGTTGTGGCTTCCCGCGCAAAATGCTACCCGGTCGAGGTGTTCCACGCACCACTGAATCCCCGCATTGAAGTCCCGGTCGGTCGCCGCTTTATCGGGTTGGATGGGCGAAGGGTAGCCGCGTTCTGCGGCCCGCTCGCGTTCCTTTTCCATGTATGCGCCGCGGACGAGTTTGACCCCGAGGTGCCACCCTTCCTCGGCGGCTTGGTGGGTAAGTGCCTTTAAATAGGCCAAACGGTCGTGGCGGTAGAGCTGAACGGTGTTGAAGACCACAGCGCGTTCGGTGTTGTGCTTGCGCATTTGAACCAAGGCGAGAACATCGATGGCGCCTTGCAGCCATGTTTCCTCGGCATCGATGAAAATGGGCGTTCCGAGCGCGGCTGCACGACCGCACAGGGTGTCCACACGCGCCTGGACGCGTTCCCAAGCTTTCGACTCCACATCGGTCAACTGTTCGGGCTGTTCCGCGGCCTTTTGCAGCAGGGCTGTGGAGGCCACGCCGCTCACCTTGAACACCGAAAACCCATGGCGGTCATCGCCTTGGGTCGCCTCAATCGCCTCGAGAATCCGTTGGTGCGTGGCGTTCAGGTCGGTTTCTTCTTCTTTGCCCTCGGCACTGTAGTCGAGGATGGTGTGGACCTTGTTGTTGGCCAAGGTTGCCACTGTTTTTTCGCATTCGGCAATGGTCTCTCCTCCGCAAAAGTGGCTGTAGACCGTGGGGCGAATGGCCCAACCTACGGGAATGCGCAAGGCGAGAGCGAGCTGCATCAGCGCTTTTCCGACGCGCACCAACCGGATGTTGCCCACGGTTTGAAACAGGACCAACGCCCGCTCCAATTCCCCCTCTGAGAGGTGGGCGAACGCGCGCTGCGTATCTTCAAAATTGGGCGTTTGAGGTCGGCTGGCCATCGCGGGCAAATATAGCGTGTCGGCCACCGATTCGGCTTCCCAAGTCGCTCGGGCCCGTGCGCGTGGGGCACAAGCCGAGTTGGCTTAAATTCGTGACAGATTGAACCAAAACCCACGACCATGTCTGCCTGCCAGCCTTACATTGAATCCAACCGCGACCGTTTCCTCGAAGAGCTGTTCGAACTGCTCCGCATTCCATCCGTTTCCGCTGACCCTGCGTTTGCGGGGGACGTACAGAAATGCGCTAAACTCGTAGCGAAACAACTCGTAGCTGCGGGCGGTGAGAACGTTGAAATCATCCCCACCGAAGGCTATCCTGTGGTGTACGGCGAGAAGCTAGTCGGGCCCGATGCGCCGACGGTTTTGGTGTACGGCCACTACGACGTCCAGCCAGCGGATCCATTGGAGTTGTGGGATGCACCCGCCTTTGAGCCGGTGATCAAAAAAACCGACATCCACCCAGAGGGCGCCATTTTCGCCCGCGGGGCGTGCGACGACAAGGGTCAATTTTTCATGCACGTCAAGGCCCTGGAAGCCATGGTGCAGAGCAATGCACTCCATTGCAATGTTAAGTTCATGATCGAAGGCGAAGAAGAGGTAGGTTCCGAACATTTGGATGCTTTCCTTGAGACCCACCGAGAAAAAATCGACGCGGACATCGTGCTCGTCAGCGACACCGGCATCATCGCCAACGACGTCCCCTCCATCACGGTGGGCCTGCGCGGTTTGAGCTACGTCGAGGTCGAGGTCACGGGCCCCAATCGCGACCTGCATTCTGGGTTGTACGGGGGTGCGGCGCCCAATCCCATCAACATTCTGTGCGAGATGATTGCTTCCTTGAAGGATGAGGACCAACGGATTACAGTGGATGGATTTTACGACGACGTCGTGGAGTTGTCACGGGAAGAGCGTGATGCCATGGCCGAAGCGCCGTTTAGCGAAGACGTATACAAAAAGAGCATCGACATTGGAGCCGTGGAAGGGGAGAAGGGCTACACCGCTCCGGAGCGGATGAGCATCCGGCCCACCCTCGATGTCAACGGCATGTGGGGCGGCTACACTGGTGACGGGGCCAAGACGGTCATCGCCAGCAAGGCAACCGCCAAAATCTCCATGCGCCTCGTGCCCAACCAAGACCCAGAGAAAATCACCGCCCAGTTCATGCGCCATTTCGAGGCCATTGCACCGCCATCGGTCAAGGTCAAAATCACGCCCATGCACGGAGGTGAAGCGGCCGTGACGCCAACGGATTCAGTGGCGTACCGCGCGGCATCGGCCGCGATGGAGGCGACATTTGGCCGCAAGCCGGTGCCTTTCCGAGGCGGCGGATCGATTCCCATCGTTTCGAGCTTTGAACGCATTTTGGGGCTGAAAACGGTATTGATGGGATTTGGCTTGGACAGCGATGCCATCCACTCGCCCAACGAGCACTACGGCGTGTTCAACTACTTCAAAGGCATTGAGACCATTCCGCTGTTTCACGAGCATTTCGCGCGGTTGAGCGCAGAGGGATGAGAGCCGTTCTTGCTTGCTTGAGTTTGGCGGCTTTGGTGGGGTGCACAGCCCTGCAACCGGTCGAGGTCGTTCGTGTGGATGGTCTGAGTGAGCTCTCCATCAGCCGCGGAGGCATCGGGGGGAAATTGGCCCTCGTAATCAACAACCCCAACCCCGTGGCCATCGCCGCGGAATCGGTGGACGTGGAGTTGGCCATCAGCGGAACGCCGGTCGGGCAGGTCCAATTGCCGTACGCCCAATCCATCCCCAAAGGCCCCAATCAAGTGCTGCGGCTTTCGGTGCAAGCGGAAACGACAGCGCTGCTGTCCGTACTCGAGGCCAACCTCTTCCGGTTCCTTGCAGGCGAAGAAGTGGAAGTGAGTGTAAAAGGAGAAGTGAAAGGAAGTGCATTGGGCATTGCCGTAGGCATCCCGGTGGATTCAAAACAGAATATGAAAATTCAATTGTGATGCGCACCATGGAATTCAAAATCTGGAGCGTCCTGCTCCTTTTGGCGGTGGGACTCGTCCCAGGCCAAGCTCAGGATGTCGACGCCATCATCGAAGGCATGAACGTTCGCCACATCGGCCCCGGCGCCATGAGTGGGCGCGTCACCACCATCGATGTCCAGCGGGACCGACCGGAAGTCATTTACATCGGAACCGCGAGTGGGGGACTTTGGCGGTCGGTCACAGCCGGCGTGGAATGGGAGCCGCTGTTCGACGATGAGGCGACCCAAAGCATCGGCGCCCTCGCCATTGCACCGTCCAATCCCGATGTGATTTGGGTGGGGACCGGCGAAGGCAACCCGCGGAATTCGCATTCCAGCGGCCGTGGGGTGTACCGCAGCATCGATGGCGGCGCCACGTGGGAATTGATGGGCCTCGAAGGCACGCGCAACATCCACCGGATCATCGTGCACCCGACCGACCACCAAACCGTGTGGGTCGGTGCCATCGGGACGGCTTGGGGCGACAGCCCGGATCGCGGCATTTACAAAACCACCGACGGCGGCAAAACCTGGACGCACCAGCTCTACATCGACGAGCGCACTGGCGTGGCCGACATGATCATCGACCCTTCGAACCCGGACAAGTTGATCGTGGCCTTGTGGTCACATCGCCGTGAGCCGTGGTTTTTCACCAGCGGTGGCGAAGGCAGCGGCTTGTACATCACCCACGACGGCGGCGACAACTGGAAACAGCTAACCGAAGACGAAGGGCTGCCCGCCGGCGAGCTGGGCCGCATCGGTTTGACCATCAGCGCCGCCAATCCAGACGTGGTGTATGCACTGATTGAATCCAGTGAGACGGGCTTGTACCATTCCACCGATGGCGGATTGAACTGGTCGCTGATCCAGGGGAAGCAAGTCGGGAATCGACCGTTTTACTACGCGGACATTTATGCGGACCCCTCGGATGAGAAGCGAATTTTCAATTTGTACTCCATGGTCGACCTCAGCGAGGACGGCGGCAAGACTTTCCGGACCATCCTGCCATACAGCGGGGTGCACCCGGATCACCATGCGTTTTACATCCACCCAGATGACCCGAATTTCCTCATCGACGGTAACGACGGCGGATTGAACATCAGCCGGGATGGCGGCGTGACCTGGACGTTCGTCAACAACCTCCCGCTTGGGCAGTTCTACCACATCAGCGTGGACAACGCCATCCCATATCGCATTTACGGAGGCATGCAGGACAACGGTTCATGGGTCGGGCCCAGCGAGGTATGGCACGTTGGGGGCATTCGAAACGAGGATTGGCAGGAAATTCTGTTTGGAGACGGATTCGACGTGCTGCCGGCTCCTGAAGACCTGAATACAGCATACGCCATGTACCAGGGCGGTGGCCTCTCGCGCATCGACCTGCGCAATGGCGACGGCACGTCGGTGCAACCGGTGCCGCATGACACCACCGCTCTCCGGTTTGCATGGAACGCGGCCATTGCGGCCGATCCGTTCGATGCAAACGGCGTATACTTCGGGTCTCAGTTTGTGCACCACAGCACCGACCGCGGAAACACGTGGGCTGTCAAGAGTCCCGACCTCACGACCAACGACCCCGAAAAGCAAAACCAAGCGGAGTCCGGCGGATTGACCATCGATGCGACCAAGGCTGAGAACCACTGCACCATCCTGTGCATTGCGCCCAACCCCTTGCGTGAAGGAGAAATTTGGGTCGGCACCGATGATGGCCGCATCCAGCATACGACCGATGGAGGCGCGACATGGACAGACCACGCGGAGAGCATCAAGCGGTTCCCCCAAGGGGCCTGGATCCCGCAGATTCACGTGAGCCCCCACGATGCCGATGAGGTGTACGTCGTGGTCAACGATTACCGCCGTAACAATTGGCAGCCGTACCTGTACCGCACCACCGATGGCGGGGAATCGTGGGTGCGGTTGGTTCTCGAAGGCGGAGAAGTGACCGGCCACGTGCTGAGCGTCGCCCAAGACCCAGAGGTGGCCTCGTTGCTGTTCTTGGGAACGGAGGAAGGGCTCTTCGTCAGCTTCGACCGGGGCGCGAATTGGAAACGTTGGGAACACAATGTGCCTTCGGTCCCGGTGCGTGACATGGTCATCCATCCACGGGACGGGGACTTGATTTTGGGCACGTTTGGCCGAGCGGCCTACGTGATTGATGACTTGGCGCCGTTGCGTTCCCTTGCGGCAGAGGGCAACGGCTTGATGGAGGAAAGCCTGCGTGTATTCGCGATTCCTGATGCCTACCAGGTGAATTTCCGACGCCACGCAGGCGCTCGTTTCCCGGCCGATCACTACTGGAGTGGAGCGAACTACGGCGGCGGTGCAAGGGTGCAGTTTTACGTCCACCCGGATACGGCCGATGTGTATGGAAAAGATGAGCTGGAGTGGAGCATCATCAACGCCGAAGGCGACACGCTGCGCAACGGTGCGCTCACCGCGGACGGTGGCATCCAAACCATACGCTGGCGGTTCGATACCAACGGCATGGATTGGCCCCAGCGGGAGCTGAAGAAAAAAAAGGACGAGCCGAACGGAGGCGGACCGGACGTGCTGCCCGGGCCGTACACCTTGGCCATGAACCTGGGGGATCATGCCAGCTCCACGCCAGTGACCGTTCACCCGGATCCGCGGGTGCCGTATAACCGACAGGCCCACGAGGCGCGCAATTTGCACCAACGCATCGCCATGGAAGCGGCCAAGCCCATTGTGGATGCCATGAATGAGGTGCAGCGCATGCTGACCACGATGGGCACCGTGAAAGACGATTTGAAGTGGATTCCCGACTCGCTCAAAGAGGATGCGACGGCCTTGGCGGACTCACTCGACGGTGAATTGACGCGAATCGAGGAGATCTACTACCAGCCGCGGGATTACAAAGGGACGGGCAGCGTGACCGAGCGGTTGAATTCCATCCTGTGGACGGCATTCTCCGTCACGGGAGGGGCCGACGCGCCGGGCGGGAATGCACAGCGCGCTTTGGTGCGACTACGCGATGAAGGAAAGGCGTTTGCAGATCAGGTAAAAGCCGTTCAAGAGGGCTTGTGGTTGGAGTGGCTCGAGGCGGCTGAGGCCGTTGACCGATCGCCCTCCCGGATTTACGAGGGTACAGGGAAGCAGTAGGGCTATCCCAACCGCCAAGTGACCATCCACTGGATGGCCATGTTCATCATGAAGTTGTCCCAGCGCTGAACGGGCTGGTCGGGGCGCTCGCTGATGGGCAGCAGGCTTTGCGACAGTCGGACTTCCAGGGCGGCTTTGTCCGACCATATATAGCCGACTTGCAGCACCCCGCCGAAGTCAACAGCATTGAGTTCGAGGTAGCTGAGTTCGCTGTATCCGTTGCCGTAAAAGTCCTCTTCTGCCGCGACGAGTACGCTCGGCTGAATGCCCACACCCCACCACCATTCAGGTGCAGGATTCCACGTGCGGATCAACGGCATATCGATGTAGGTGAAGCGGTACCGCCACGAGTTGAAGTCGCCATTCTTGGTATCGGGAACCCGACGGCTGCCCTTCTGGGTGTACAAAATGCCCCATTGGACGCCTTGCCGCTCCGAACGCCGAATGTCAACCGACGCGCCGGCGCAGAGGCCAAATTTGTTGAAGCCTGAGATTTGATCACCGTGCACTTGCGTGGCCGAAAATCCACCATGCAGTCGAGCCGAAAACCGCAAAGGATCCTCCTGCGTCTGCGCTATGGAGAGCGATGCGCAGACAAATGCAAGCATGCACGATGTGACCAACCGCATCAGTCCACGTGGATTTCAGCGACGTTCAGCACGTAGCCGTTTGCATCGGAGACTACTGCCAAGACCGTGGCGTTTTCAATCACCCACGCCTCGTTCCAAGCGAACGTAGCCGATTGAGTGGCGACATCCCCGGCCGCAGCACCACTGGCGGCATCTCCAAATCCGATGCCCAGGGCACCGTGCACAGATCCGCGAAGCACGTGGTTGAATTCGTAATCGGCGACCACTTCAGGATCGGCGGAATAATCCAATTGGTAATCGAAGATGTGCGACTCCAAAATGAGCCAGGCCACTTGGACAGGGCCAGTGACATCTTCGTAAAACGTTCCGTGCAGGTGCAGGTTCAAATGTCCGTTCGCCGGGACCCACTCGTAATCGTATTGGAGCCCGATGACGGGATCGAGGTCCATCTCTTCCACCGCTTTTTCCTCCCACTGTGCCGGCGCCCAGAACGACCCGACGCCGTTGATGCGGTTGATGCGACCGACGGGGTTGGCCTGGAAATCCAATTGGTCCCAAAACACGTCGCCTTCTTCCGTGGTCCAGTCCGTATCGAAATAGCCGTCATCCGTATTGGCGAGGTTACCGGCATGGATGGCCATCGCACTGATTTGTCCTTCGTAATTCGCCACCAGGTCTTCGGCGATGATGGCCGCGGCTGGGCAGTTGCCGCACTGGTGGGCGGTAAAGTCCTCCACCAGTACCCGCTTGACCGCGTCACCCTGAGGGAGCGATTCAAACGTCGGAGCCGGCCCGTAGACAGTCTCGAGGTAATTTGTTGTCACCGGGATGATGGGGTCATCCAATTGGTCACACCCCGCGAGGATCAAGGCCGCAGCACCAATGAGGCTGAATAAAATCGAATACCGAGCCATTACGAGCGCACAATGGATTGGGTGACGCGACGCTCACCGTCGATGACCGTCAGGATATACAACCCGCTGTTGAGTTCATTGAGGTCGAGCACCCACGTGGCTCCCGTCGCCGGACGGTCCTGGTCGAAGACGAGTTTGCCCTGCGCATCGCGGATTTCGATGCGTTGGCTGGCCAGAGCGCTGAAGCCTTGCAGGGTGAGCATGCCGCTAGTCGGATTCGGATAAACAGCGATGGGCGTAGCTGCCTGTTCCCCGACATGCATGTTCACCTCGTTGACGAGGAATCCTTTGTTCAGGGCCGTCCAGTTGCCGTTGTTGTTGACCGTGAAGATGGTGTTGATGTTGACGCCATCTTCGTTGAAGGTGCTGATGTCGCATTCGATGTTGCCACCGTTTCCGAGCTGGTCGTAGACCGTGAAATTATAGCAACCGGTTGCACCCAAGTTGACCCACCATTCGTACTCGGTCTGGTTTTCGGTCATGTCGCCAAAGGCGGTGCTCGCGACCACATCACCTGCACCATCGGTGATGTCCCAGCGGTTGTCGCCGGGCATGTTGTCGGTGGTGAAGCGTACGCGAACGAGGGACGTCGCGATTTCACTCGTGAGGTTCATTGTTTCGGAAACGCTGTTGTTCCCTTCGTAATCATCCCCTGAGGTCACATCGATGAAAAACATCGACGTCGAAGGGAAGATGGCGTCGCCCAATTCGACCACTTCCATCTCGTAGGTGTCGAGGTTCCCCGTCCAATCGTACGTTAGGAGTTCGGTACCGAACAAGGTGCTCGCTGTCAGGGTGAAGGCTGTCAGAGGCTCCGTGCCCTGGTTCATCACCTTGACCGAAAGCGGTGTCAAGGTTTCGGGGCACGTGCGGTTGGGGCCGAGGTATTCCAGAAGGCTCACGTCATTGGGCATGGTCGCTGGTGCGCACGAACCGGACTGGAAGTAGTTGATGTGGCCTTCAGCGGTGGCTTGGCCGGTCTGTTGGATGATGCGGTTGGGGCACACCGTGAAAATGGTGGGGTAGTACGCGCACTGGTACAAATCGAAAATATTGCCTCCGTTGTCCGCGATTGGGTACTGCACACCTGCTGTCCAATCCCCCCAGGTGTTGGTTCCCGTGCCGTGGAGGTCATCGTCCGTGGTATTGTCGTCCGATTCGATGAACAGGATTCGAACGTCGTTCGCACCGTTCGGCCCGTGGGCCTGGTAAATTTCTTCAAATACGCCGCTCGTGTGGTAGTTCCAGCACGGGCCGCACCACGTCGCAGAAAAGTCGATGATCACGGCATAGCCGGAGTCGAGGTAGCTGTACAGGTTGTGTTCTTGCCCTTCGATATCGGTGATGGTGAAATCCGGTGCAACGCTCCCGTTCGGGAGTTGACTAAAGCCAATGGTGGTTGCGCAAAGGGCGAGGGTGGCGAGCAGGTGTCTCATGGTGTAGGCAAATGGTTGAGAATGTGAATATGCACCTTTTTAAACGAAAAATCCGCACCTCCGGGAAGGAGGCGCGGATTTCGCAATTTCAGTTGGTATGAAGCGCTTACTTCAAGGTCACACGCATGGTTGTGGTCTGGCCACCTGCGTTCAATGTCACCAAGTAAATGCCTGCAGTTACACCGTTGAAGTTCAACACGTGGTTGTGCTCACCGGCTGGCAAGGTGCCCAAGTTGTCGTTGATGACCTGCTCGCCTACGAGGTTGTAAACAACCAATGAAGCTTCAGCAGCTTCAGCTGTGGTGAATTGCAAGTTTGTCTGATCAACGAATGGGTTCGGGAATACGCGGGTAACGTCGCTGAGGGTCTGCTCCTCAACACCAACGTTTACAGAAGATACGCTCATGCCGGCGGTCTCTTCTTCGTACCAGTATGAACCGTCGTAGTCCCAGATGGTACTGATGTAAACGATGTCGTCGTTGTACGACTTCACCGTGCAATATCCGTCAATTGAACCCCATGCGGCGCCGTTGATGCCGTCGCCGTATGAGTCAGAAATATTAAACGCGTAGCAACCGGTAGCAGGGACGCTTACCCACCATTCAAAGACGTCACCTTCTGCACCGCCAATAGAGCCTGTAGTGACTTCTTCAACCACATTGCCCATGTCGTCGGTGATCGACCATCCGATTTCCTGTGGCCAGTTGTCCACCATAATTTCAACGTGGATCAATGACGTGGCGTCCGCCGCCAAAATCACCGCACCGTTTGAACCGTTGTTGTCGCTGTTGTCGTCAGCCGAAGTGATGGTGATATCGAAGTTAGTGTCCGCTTCGAACGTTGCTGAACCAAGGTCCACGTTCGCGATGCCGTAGGTTTCCAAGTCACCGCTCCAATCGTAGGAGAGGATGCTCGAACCGCCAGCTGACACTTCGATGGTTGCAGCGGCCAAGTTGTCGAGACCGAGGTTCATCATGTCCACTGACAGGTTAACTGGCTCACCTGGGCAAGCAGTGGTGCCGCCAGTGTAATTCAACAACGCTGCGTCGTTAGGCAGAGATGCTGCAGCACAGTCGTTGGCAGAGAAGATGGCCGCGTGATCAGCAACACTGGCTTGACCAGATTCTGTCAAGATGCGGCTTGGGCAAACTGTGTAAATGGTGGGGTAGTAGGTATTAGAGTATGCATCGAAGATGTCCGCTGCATTGTCGATGATACTGTAGGTGGTTCCGGTCACCCAGTCTCCTTGTGTGGCAGTTCCTGTGCCGTTCAAGTCGTCCAAAGTTGTGGTATCATCCGATTCCAACTTGATGATGCGAATGTCATTCGAACCGCTGGGGCCGTATGTAGCATTCAAATCAGAGAAAACTCCCTGGGTGTGGTAGCTCCAGCAAGGGCCGCACCAAGTGGCGGAGAAGTCCAAAATCACTTGGTATCCTGAGTCCAAGTAGCTGTAGAGGTTGTGTTCCACGCCATTGATATCTGTGGCGGTGAAGTCAGGCGCGACGCTGCCATCAGGCAACTGTGCGAACGATGCTGTTCCGACCATCAGAGCAGCAATTAAAGCGTAAATGTGCTTCATATTGTAAACGATTTGGTAAAATGAATTTCTTACTATGTGTTCAAAAATAGGCTATGGCCGGGGAATTCGTCAGAAACTCGACGAGAAATTCACTTCAAAACCGTTCGAGGCAGGTACCGCACGGCACACTCCGCCAATGCAGAAGATCCCTTCCCGGCGTTTACCGTATCCAATGGACAGTCGATGCGGCCCGTCAATACGTCCGACAGCAGCATACAGGTAATGAACCCGAGCGCTTTCGTCTGGGTTGCCAAAGTTGTACTGATCGATGATGCTGGCAAACCAGTGCGGGCTCCAGGTGTATTCCGCAACAACGGTGGCCCAATCACCTTTGTCTTGTTCGGTAAATAGCGCCTGAAATTCTGTTCGGAGGCTTTCGCGCTTTCGCGTTTTGATTTGCGTCTCGAGGACGTGAATATCCGCGTAGACGATGCCTTTGAACGTCGTGGTCACAGGCGTCGCGAGGGTGTTGAATTGGAAGTTGTAGTAGGTGTACTTCCACTTGAATTTCTTCGATTCCTTCCGGCTGACTTGCACGTTAAAATCCCGCACGAATTTGGTGGGGCCGAAGCCCCATGAGTTGCGCTCGTATCCGTTCACGAGACCTTCGACCCCGGCGAGGTTGGTGGTGTCCAAATCATTCGCAGCGGCGAAGTTGGCGCTGATTTTGGTGCCGTACTTTCCGCCGAGTTTGGTGCCCTTGGGGATGGTGTAGAAAATTTCGGCGCTTGCACTCGATTCACCCGAGATGACAGTGGCATACGGATACAACGTAGCGGCCAAGTTGTAGGTGTGCTGTTGCGTAATCGCAGGGATGTAGTTGATGGGCAAATCAAAGAGGAGCACGTCGCGGTCCGAACGAAAACTCATGTTGTCCACGGTTTTCGCGCTCAAGCTGATCCCGAGCCCGCGTTGGGTGTAGCCCAAATTCAGCAAAAGGGCCTCGCCGTTGCGGTAGATGTAGCCGTTGTCCGCGTTGGGATCGTTGATTTTGCCGGCGTACTCGATGCCGGCAGACCAGCCGCCACGAAGGGCATCAAGCCGGTACGACCAGGCGCCCACGTTTTCCGGCAGCGTCAGCAACAGGGAGTCTTTGGAGATGGTCCCGCCGGCTTGGAATTTGCTCACGAAACTCGCCCCCAAGGTCACATTGGTTTTCCAATCGGTGCCGCCTTGCTCAGCGAGCAGGTAGTTCAGGTCGACCGTGCCGTCAATGGCGCGCACGGTGCCGGGTCCGTTGATGAGGCGGCTGTCGAAATCCAAACGCTGCCGGCCGTACAAGGCCTTTACCTCGATGCCATCGACCGGACGCAGGATGAGCCGAACACCATCCAGCGCATTGTCGATGCCCAGCGCCCGTTCTTCGTAGGCGCGCAGCACAATGCCACTGCCGAATTGCTCGTAAAAATTGCCCACGGTGAAGTCGACCTTCCCGGCGTTATCGGCATACCGCGCAAACCGGTAGCCCACGCCGCTCCCTTTGAATCGCCCCGGGAACCCGAGTACGGCCGAGAGGTAGGACTCATAGCGCAATCCGGCGGAAAAGCCGCCTTGGTTGTAGATGAGGTTTCCAAAGGCGTTGAATCCGGTTTTTTCCGGCGGCACAATGGCACCAATCGCAGGGTCCTCGCTGTAGGATTGCCACAGCATCTGCACATTTCCTGTGACCGTCCCGGTTTCGGACTCGCCGAATTGGCCCCAAGCGGTTCCGCTCAAGCCCCATGCGACGATGGATAGGAGGGCGATGCGCTTCATTCGACGAGTTTCAGGAGTTCCTCGTATACCTCTTCTTCGTCGCCGTCAGCGTAATTGTTGTGTTGCCAGACGATTTCACCTTCGCCATTGACCAAAAAGGTGTGCGGCACGTTGACCACTTGCATGGCGCGGGCAAAATCTTTGTTGGGATCGAGCAGCACGTCGTAATCCCATAGCACGCTGTTCACGTACGGCGCTACGCGTCGAATGCTGCGCTGATCGTCGATGCTCACAGCCACGATGTTCACCCCCGTCTCGTCTTGCCAGTCCTCGTAGAGCTCGGCGTAGTTGTTGAGTTCGCGTTTGCACGGACTGCACCACGTGGCCCAGAAGCAAATCAGGGTGGGTTGCCCTTCCGTGGCCAAGTCTCCAGTGGAGATGGTTTCCCCTTCGAGGTTTTTCAATTGCACCGCCGGAAGGGATTGGGAAAAAGAGGCCCCAAGGCCCAGGGCGAGCAGGCAGGTAAGAAGCAGGAACGATTGGAATCGGTTCATGGTGAAGGGGTGTTTCATTTCTTGCGAAGACAAATTAAACGGAATCTCGTTAAAGCTTGTCTCCGTCAACACACAAAATCCACACCAATCTCGGTATCTTCGCCCCTATGAAGATGAAAACGCTGTTCTTTTCAGTCCTGCTTTGCGCGGTGACGGGTCCTGCCGTTTTGTGGGCACAGCCAACACTGGTCGATCCGATTGAAGTCTTTGAGGGTTCATTGGATGACCCGGCGAACGAGGAAATTGCCCTGCATTGGGACGTGACCAACCTCACCGATGACACCTTGAGCTTGATGGTCACGCGCAACATCATCCAGTTGGTCAGCCCGTACAATTTGCCATACGAACAAGATGCGCCGGGCGCGTATGATCGCTTTTGTTGGGGGCCTTTGTGCTATGATTACGGACAGTACAGTTCATTCACCACGGAAGGGTATCTGGTCGAGCTGCTTCCCAATGAAACCGACTCGACGTTCATTGCCGATTACTACCCTGCAGGCGTAGCAGGAGTGACCGCGCTGGAATATTGCTTCCACCCGGTAGGAGATGTCGCGGCCGGCACGTGCCAGCAAGTGCTGTATTGCCTCGATGCCGAAAACTGCGCGTTGAACGTGAACGAGTCGACCATCGAGTCATCGCCTTTGTTCCCGCAACCTGTGACGGGCCTTTCGTCTTTCCCCTACCAACTGAACGGAGCATCTCGGGCGGAATTGACCATCCACAATGCGGCCGGTCAATTGGTCGAGCAACAAACGCTCCGCGCGCAACAAGGCGTGGTGTACATCAATGCCGCTGCATACCCAGCAGGCCTATACGTTTTGGCGCTGACAACCCCTCAAGGCGAGCGGGTAACCGAACAGTTTTTGGTTCAATAAGCCGCCAAAGGCTGCATTTTTCCGTCCGCTAACCCGAACCGCTACGGATGAACCCATCAAGCAAACGCGAAGCGCTCGATTACCACAGCAGAGGCCGAAAGGGGAAGATTGAAGTCCTCCCCACGAAGCCGTACAGCTCGCAAAAGGACCTCGCTTTGGCCTACAGTCCCGGGGTGGCGGAGCCCTGCAAAGCCATTGCAGAAAACAAGGAGGACGTCTACAACTACACAGCCAAAGGCAATTTGGTCGCGGTGATCACCAACGGCACCGCGGTGCTCGGGTTGGGCGACATTGGCCCCGAGGCGAGCAAGCCGGTGATGGAAGGGAAGGGCGTGCTGTTTAAAGTATTCGCCGACATCGATGTGTTTGACATTGAAGTGGACGCGAGCGATCCGGAGCATTTCATCGCCACCGTCAAGGCCATTGCACCGACGTTTGGCGGCATCAACCTAGAAGACATCAAAGCCCCGGAGGCATTTGAAATTGAACGCCGCCTGAAGGCCGAACTGGACATCCCCGTCATGCACGACGACCAACACGGAACGGCCATCATTTCGGCTGCTGCCTTGTTGAATGCCCTGGAATTGGCTGAGAAATCCATTGAGGACATCCGCATCGTTGTTAGCGGCGCTGGAGCCGCGGCCATGAGCTGCTTGGACCTGTACGAACAACTGGGCATGTCCGCCAACCAAGTGGACGTATTCGACAGCAAGGGCCACATCAACACCGGACGCGAAGGGCTTGATGCCTCCAAGCAACGGTATGCCAACAATCGCCGGTTCGATTCGCTCGAGGCGGCCATGAAAGATGCCGACGTGTTCTTGGGATTGAGCAAAGGCGGGTTGGTCGAGCCGGCCATGGTTGCCGGGATGGCCAAAAATCCCATTGTCTTCGCATTGGCCAATCCCGAACCGGAAATCGGCTACGACGCGGCCATGGAAGTCCGCGATGACATCATCATGGCGACCGGGCGTTCGGACCACCCCAACCAAGTGAATAACGTATTGGGGTTTCCGTTCATTTTCCGAGGAGCTCTGGACGTACGCGCAACGGCCATCAATGACGCGATGAAGTTGGCAGCGGTTCGCGCCATCGCCGACCTCGCCAAAGAGAACGTTCCTGACGAGGTGTCGGAAGCGTACGGCAACCAGTCATTCGTTTTTGGACGCGACCTGATTATTCCCAAGCCGCTGGATCCTCGTCTCATTACCTACGTCGCCCCCGCGGTCGCCCGCGCCGCCATAGAATCCGGCGTTGGCCAGCATGAAATCAAAGATTGGGATGCCTACCGCAAGACCTTGCTCGACCGCATTGGGTACGACACGGGATTTGCCCGAACCATCGCGGATCGCGCCAAGAAATCACCGAAACGCGTGGTGTTCGCCGAAGCCGACCATTACCGCGTTTTGAAGGCGGCAGAACAGGCACTCGAAGAAGGCATTGCGCAGCCCATTCTCCTGGGTCGTCGCTCGGTCATCGAAGGGCTCATTGAAGAACACAGCTTGGAGTTGAATGGCGTGGAAGTCATCAACCCGAGGTCCGACGAGGAATTCGAACGCCGCAAAGCGTTCGGGGAAGAGTTTTTCCAACTACGGATGCGCCACGGGTTGACCGCCCGCGAGGGCGAGCGCCTGATGCGCCAGCGTAACTACTACGGGGCCATGATGGTTCGCACCGGACGTGCCGACGCGTTGATCAGTGGATTGACCCGGACCTACCCGAGTGTGATTCGGCCGGCGCTGCAGGTCATCGGCAAATCCGATGAGGTGGACAAGGTGGCCGGTATGTACATCCTCGAGACCAAGCGTGGTCCCATGTTTTTTGCGGACACATCTGTAAACGTCAATCCAACGGCTGAAGAAATCGCATCCATTTCAGCATTGACGGCACAGGCGGTGCGCAACCTGCGCATCGTTCCGCGCATCGCCTTGCTCAGTTACTCCAATTTCGGATCGGCCGGCGGGGTGGATGCGAAGAAGATGGCAGAGGCTGCGCGTATCTTGAAGGAACGCCATCCAGACCTCATTGTCGATGGCGAGATCCAAGCCAATTTCGCCTTGAACGACGAGCTGCTTTCTGAATCGTTCCCGTTCTCTACCCTGCACAACAAGCGTGTAAACACATTGATTTTCCCCAACCTTGCCGCGGGAAACATCGCGTACAAATTGCTGCAAGAGATGGCCGGCGTAGAGGTTCAAGGCCCAGTGCTGCTGGGCATGCGGCAATCATTCCACGTCCTGCAAATGGGTTCTTCCGTCCGTGAAATTCACGACATGGTGCGGTTGGCCGTTGTGGATGCACAAATCAAAAGCAACGCATGATTCATCACTTGAGGGGAAGGCTGATTGAGAAAACGCCCACATACGCTGTGATTGAATGCAGCGGGGTGGGGTACCAGGTGCACATTAGCCTGAATACGTTCGAGCAACTGGGCAACGACGAAAGCGTGATGCTGCACACGCACATGGTTGTGCGGGAAGATGCCCAGCTGCTGTATGGGTTCAGTCAACCCGAGGAACGCACGATGTTCTTGCTTCTGCTTGGCGTGAGTGGAGTGGGTGCGAGCACGGCGCGGATGATTTTGAGCGCAATGAACGTGGACCAAGCTGCCCAGGCCATCCAAGCCGGGGATGTCAACGCTATGAAAAGCGTCAAGGGTATCGGCGCGAAAACCGCCCAGCGCATCATCATCGATTTGCAGGACAAATTGGGTGCCATCGATGCGCCGGCACTGCCCGCTTCAGATGGAGCGCAAGGCGGGCACAATAATTCGCGACAAGAGACGTTAATTGCCCTCACGACCCTTGGTTTCGACCGAGCCCGTTGTGAAAAGACACTGGACCAAATAATGAAGGAATCGCCCGATATGACTGCGGTTGAGGACTTGATCAAACGCGCATTGAAACGGTTGTGATGAAGATCGAGCGGCCTCGTTTTGCGCAGATTTTTGCCCTGGTCCTGGGGTTTTCTTTGTTTTCAGGCGTGTGGGCTCAAGCCACGGAGGATGCGGCGAACGACTCGCTGCCCATCATCTTGCCTTTCCCGTTCGGAGGGGAGGACCAGTTCAATCCGACGGAAAGCCCAGCAGGCTTCGATTTTGCATGGCCGGAGAACTTCAACTATGAGATTGTTTTCGACGAAACCACCGGGTTGTACAGCATCCAGCAACGCATTGGCGACACCCTGCTGTACCGGCCTTCGACCTACCTGACGCTCGACGAATACCTCGACTACGATATCACGGGCAACCTAACTGAATATTGGACAGACCTCCAAGCCGAAGATGACGAAGCGGAACGCGCTTTCGCTCCGAAACTGACGGTGGACAGCGAGCTGTTTGAGACGATTTTCGGAAGCAACGAAATCGAAATCAAGCCGCAGGGCTCGGCGGAACTCACCTTTGGCATCAACATCTCCGACACCGAGAACCCCCGAATCCCTGAACGCCAACGCCGCATCACGACGTTTGACTTTGACCAGCGCATCCAGTTGAATATCGGCGGAAAGATTGGCGACAAGATTGACCTTGGGACCAACTACAACACCGAAGCCCTCTTCGATTTTGAAAACCAGATGAACATCGGTTTCCAGGGCGAAGAGGACGACATCTTGAAAAACTTTGAGGCAGGACACATCTCCATGCCCTTGCCCGGGACCTTGATTACCGGCAGCCAAAGTTTGTTCGGTGTGAAGTTGGAAACCCAGTGGGGGCGCCTGTACAACACGACGGTGTTCTCCCAGCAAAAGGGCGAGCGCAGGGAGATTGAAGTGGAAGGGGGCGCCCAAACGCAGGAATTCAATATCCGCGCTGACGATTACGAAGCCAACCGACACTATTTCCTCTCGCAGTACTTCCTCGATCAATACGACGTGGCGATGCAGAGCTTGCCGGTGCCCAACTCGGGCGTGAACATCACCCGCATCGAGGTGTGGGTTGTCAATATGCAGGCCAACACCCAGGACGTCCGAAACGTCATTGGATTTACCGACCTCGGGGAACACCCGGACTACGTTTCATCCAATTTGCCGGTTGAAACCTTGGTCGGAGATTCCGTCACGCTGCAACGGAACCCCACGAACGCGAACAACCAGCTGTTTGACATGATGGTTAGTAATCCCAACGTGCTCGGATTTACAGGCGCCAACAGCGCCATCGCCAGCATGAATTTGGGCTTGACCCAAGGCATTCACTACGAGCGCGTCGGTAATGCCCGAAAGCTGGCGCCGACGGAATTTACCTACAACGCTCGCTTGGGTTTCATCTCGTTGCGGCAGGCCTTGAATAACGCGGAGGTGCTGGCGGTCGCCTACGAATACACCCTAGGCGGAGAGACCTACCAGGTGGGGACCATTTCGCAAGATGGCTATACCGCCCCGGATGCACTCATGTTGAAAATGCTGAAGTCCAGCATTACCCAGCTTCGCCTGAGCAACGGTGACCAGGCGCCGCTCTGGAAAACCATGATGAAGAACGTCTACTCTATGCAGGCGTTTGGATTGAGTGAAGAGAACTTCCGCCTCAACATTTGGTACAACGACCCGGCGACCGGGGTCGATTTGAATTACATCCCACGCAACCCGCTCGACGGGACCTTGCTCATTCAATTGCTGGGGATGGACCGGCTGGACATCAACGGAATGACGCAGCCCGATGGGGTCTTTGACTTCGTCGATAACGCCGCCACCATGGGCGGAACCATCCACAGTCAGAACGGCCGAATCTTTTTCCCGTCAGCTGAACCTTTTGGTTCCAACTTGGCCGAGGAGATTCAGGAGCGTGTGGAAGATCCGGACCTCGCTGCCAACCTGATCGAAAGCATCGTATTCCAGCCGCTCTACGACAGCACCAAAACGGCGGCGCAGCAAATTCCATCGCTCAACCGCTTCAGCATCAAAGGGGAGTTCCAAAGCCAGACAAGCAGTGAGATAGCCCTGCAGGCTATGAACATCCCAGAAGGATCGGTCACGGTCACGGCCGGCGGGGTTCGTTTGATCGAGAACCAGGACTATACGGTCGATTACCAATTGGGCCGGGTGCGTATCATCAATGACGGACTCCTCGAATCAGGCCGCAACATCAAGGTCTCGCTCGAGAGCAATTCGCTCTTCAGCATCCAGACCAAAACCATGATGGGGACGCGGTTCGACTATGCCATTGGGGACCGCTTCAACATGGGCGCTACGCTGCTCAACCTCCGCGAGCGTCCGCTGACCCAAAAGGTCAACATCGGAAACGAACCGGTCAACAACTCCATCGTCGGCGCTGACTTCAGCTACCAGTCAAACAGTCAATTTCTGACTGATTTGGTGGACGCCCTGCCGTTTTACGAAACCAGTGCAGCTTCCAGCATCGACATCGCTGCGGAAGCGGCGTATCTAATCCCGGGCCACAGCCGCGCCATCGGTCAGGATGGAAACGCGTACATCGATGATTTCGAAGGCAGCCAATCCGCCATTGACATCCGGTCGGTGAACCGGTGGTTCTTGGCCTCGACACCGAAACTCCAGCCCAACCTCTTCCCAGAGGGCAACTTGGAGGACAGCCTGATTTATAACTACAACCGGGCGGCATTGAGCTGGTACACAGTGGATCCGCAGTTTTTCCGGGGATCGGGTTTGCAGGACGGACAGGTCAGTGCCGAGATCAAGAGCGACCACCGTACGCGGGAAGTCCTAGAAGGCGAGGTGTTCCCCAACCGGGAATTGCCCACCGGCACGCCACCCAACATTCCCACCCTCGATTTGACCTTCCAGCCTGAAGAGCGGGGGCAGTACAACTACGAGGTCCCCGAGGGTGCAGGCGGCATTTCCGCTGGTTTGACGGTGGAAGGGGCGTTGGCTGATCCGAGCAGCCGTTGGGGTGGCATCCAGCGGGCCTTGACGACCACGGACTTCGAGATGGCCAACATCGAATACCTCCAGTTCTGGTTGATGGATCCATTCAATGAGGATTCGGAAAACCTCACCGGAGGCGACTTCTACATCAACCTTGGAAACGTTTCGGAGGACGTTTTGAACGATAGCCAGCTGTCGTACGAGAACGGACTGCCGTCGGCCAACAACCCAGACCTGCCCACGCTGGAAGGTATCTGGGGGGTGTATCCGGATCCCACGACCTTCAACGTAGTCAACGCATTTGACAACACTTCTGGCGATTATGAACTGCAAGACGTCGGCCTCGATGGACTGCCTGATGCCGAGGAGCAAGGGTTCTTCTCTGAATGGCTTTCGGAAATTGCAGATTGGGTGACGCCCGACGCCTATGCGGACATTGTGAGCGACCCGTCTGCGGATAATTTCCGGTACTTCCGTGATCCTGAGGCGCAGGCCAACGAAGAGACCATCCTGCAGCGGTACGAGCGGTTCAACGGGTACGAGAACAACTCGAACACGGGCTCTCCAAACGGGTATCCCATCACCTCCACGACCATTCCCAACACGGAGGACATCAATCAGGACATCACCCTCTCGACCATCGAGAGTTACTTCCAGTATAAGGTCTCCTTGCGTCCACAAGACCTGGGGGAATACAACATTGGCAGCAACTACATCACGGATACGTTTGAGCAGGTCGTAACAACCGCGGACGACCAAGACCGCACCATCCGCTGGTACCAGTTCAAGATTCCGGTTCGGGAATTCGACAACCGCGTGGGCGGCATCACGGATTTCCGATCGATCCGGTTCATCCGCATGTTCATGAAGGGGTGGTCGGAGCCGGTGACGTTGCGTTTTGCGCGCCTGGAATTGATCCGTGGCGAATGGCGCCGGTACCTCGAATCGTTGGCCGGCCCGCAGGAGGTGGAGCCGGATGATCCGTCCTCGACTTCGTTTGCCATCAGTGCCGTGAACATCGAAGAAAACGGTAACCGCGAGCCGGTACCGTACGTGACCCCTCCGGGCATCATTCGTGAAATCGACGTGGGAACGGCGAACCAGCGCCGGTTGAATGAGCAATCCCTTGAGATGGCTGTGTGCGGATTGAAAGATGGGGATGCCCGTGGAGCGTACCGCAACATCAATTTTGACATGCGGATGTACAAACGCCTGCGGATGTATGTGCACGCGGAGGCGGGACCGGATGGAACGCCGCTCAACGACGATGACCTGACGTGCTTCATTCGCTTGGGCAACGACTTCGAAAACAACTACTACGAATACGAAATTCCTATGAAGGTCACGCCCTGGAACACCGGGGATGAAGACCTCATTTGGCCAGCTGAGAATAACATCGACATCGAGTTTCGCAAGCTGCAGAACCTTAAAATCGAGCGGCCTGCGGGCTACCCGCTGTTCGAAGAGTATGAAGGGTTGGACTCCGAATACAATGCGCGCCTCGCTGTGAAGGGCAACCCCAACTTGGCCAATGTG
This sequence comes from Flavobacteriales bacterium, assembly GCA_002863125.1. Lineage (GTDB taxonomy): Bacteria > Bacteroidota > Bacteroidia > Flavobacteriales_D > Sanyastnellaceae > UA16. Next base: position 33,721 of record PKEB01000024.1, on the reverse strand, counting down.
GTCATGGTCATGGTGGGCGTGCGCAACCCGGACAAGGACGACAACGTTTTCGATTCTGACGACGATGGCTTGGACAAGTGCAGTGTGGTGTGGGTGAACGAAATGCGCCTCGCCGACTTCAACCAAAAAGGCGGCTGGGCAGTCACGGCACAGATGAATGCGAAGCTGGCCGACCTCGGAAACGTCAGCGTCGCTGCGAACATGTCCACGCCCGGGTTTGGCGGATTGGAGCAGCGCATTCAAGAACGCCAGCGGGAGACCATTCAAGCCATTGACGCATCAGGAACCTTGCAACTGGGCAAGTTGTTGCCCAAGAAACTGGGGGTGACCCTGCCGATGTACCTCGGCTATTCCAAGGAAGTGTCGACGCCCCAATTCGACCCGTTGTCTCCCGACATTGAAATGGCTGAACAACAGGGGCTCTCCGAAGAGCGGCAGAACAATGCCCAGACGGTCAATCAATTGAAGTCGATCAACTTCTCGAACATCAAAATCGACCCACAGCTCGGCTCGGGCGGTTCACGCGACCGCAACCGCGATCGCGGCGGCGCCGATGCTGGAGGGCGACGAGGTAACGGCAAAGGCGGCAAGGACGCAGGGAAGGACAGTGGAGCCTTGGACGCGAATGTCGATATGGGATCTGCGCGCGGCGGCGGTTCTGCCCGGGGTGGTGGTTCTGCCCGGGGTGGCGGCTCAACTCGCGGCGGCGGCGGCTCGGGATTCGGCCTTTTGAAGCTTTTCGATCCGGGGAACTTCTCAGCGAATTTCAGCTACATCGAAGCCTTCAACCGCGATGTGAATACCGAGTACCAGATCAACCGGGAATTCCGAGGCGGCTTGAATTACAACTTCTCGCATTCGCCCAAGAACTTCATGCCATTCAAAAAGATTGGTTTCATCCGCAAGGTCGACGCGTTGAAGTGGCTATCGGACTTCAATTTTTACCTGTTCCCGAAGCAGTTCACGGTCGGAACGCAGATGAACCGCATCTACGAAACCAGCCGTGTACGCAATAACACGGAGGAATTGCTGGGGATCGAGACGGATCTGCTGATCAATACCCAGGTCATGAAGACGTGGCAGTGGTCGCGCAACTATGCGCTGAAGTACGATTTGACCAAGGCCCTGAAATTTGATTACAACGGCCAGGCCCAGGCACTCGTAGGTGAGCCGGCGGGGGAAATCAACCGGGACGATGCCGATGCGTTCCAGGCGTACAAGGATTCGGTTTTGATCAACTTGCAAAACGCAGGTGAAATCACCACCTACAACCACAACGTCACGGGTACGTACAAGTTGCCCTTCGATAAATTGCCCCTGGTCAACTTCATCTCGAGTGACGTTCGCTACCAAGGATCTTACCGCTGGGACCGAGCGCCGTTCTCGCAGGATAGCTTGGGTGCGACCATCCAGAATTCCCGGAACTTGAGCCTGAATGCGCAGGCTAATTTTGCCAACCTCTACAAGAAGATTCCTGGGGTGAAGGATCTGTTGAATCCACCGCGCCGCGCACCCACGCGCAATGACATTCGGAATGAGGACCGGGATGGATTTGGCAATGCAGAAGAGGAGGAAAAAATCAAGCTAAAAATCAACCCGCTCGCTACCCTGGTTCGTTTGATAGCGAGCGTACAAAACGTATCGGGAACGTTCTCTCGAAACGAAGGCATGCTCCTGCCGGGCTACGATCGGAGCGCCCGCTTTGTTGGCATGGATGAACAGTTGCTTGCGCCAGGAGCGCTGTTTGTACTGGGCCACCAGAACACTAACTGGCAAGGCGTACAGGTGCGTGATTTTGCCACCGAAGCGGCACAAAACGGTTGGTTGGTCGAACTGCCCCTGCAGAACCAACAGTACAACCAGACGTACCAAGAGCAGTTCAATGCGCGCGCCAATTTGGAGCCCATCAAGCACTTAAAAATCGAATTGACCGCCAACCGCAACATCAGCAAGAACTATACGAGTTTCTTCCGGTACGATGAAGTGTTGAACGATTTCGTGTACGATTCGCCCAATGAGACCGGGCAGTTTTCTGCGACCGTGATGAGCTGGAATACCGCATTCGTTGAAGACGATGTGGAGGATGAGTTCAATTCGGAACTGTGGGACGACTTCATCAAGACCCACCGAATCCTGGTTTCGGAACGTTTGAATGCGGAGACGTATCAGTTGGACGAGCCAGAGAACACGGGCTATTACGAGGGCTTCGGCGGCACCAGCCAAGACGTGACCATTCCGGCATTTGTAGCGGCTTATTTGGGCATCGATCCGAAGGAGGTACCGCTCGACGTATTTAACACACCGGTCGCGCCGAACTGGCGGGTGAGCTACGATGGTTTGACCAAAAACGAGTTCTTCAAGCAGTACTTCAAGCGCTTCAATTTGAACCACAGCTACCGTTCGACCCTCACCACGAACTATGTGACCAACCTCAACTACACGGAGAACGCAAACGGGCTGCCGACAGCCATTGACCAAAGCGAATTCGGCAACTACATTTCTGAGCGCCAGTTCAACGTCGTGAGCTTGAGCGAACAGTTGTCGCCGCTGATTGGGGTGGACATGACCATCAAGACCGAAGGGGAAAACGAGCCGCAAATCAAAGTGGAACTCAAGCGGGACCGCAATGTGGCCTTCGGGTTGACCAATTACCAGATCACGGAAACGAAGAGCGAGGGATTGGTCATTGGATTTGGATACAAATTCAAGGACGTGCCCAATCCGTTCATCAAGACCTACGGCAAGCTGCCTGTCAAGATGCTGAAGGAGACGGACCTTGTGCTGCGCGCGGACGTCAATGTGCGGGATAACCGCACCATCATTCGCAAGATGGAGGAGAGACAGAACCAGGTGACGGCGGGTCAAAAACTCGTGTCGATCAAGATGTCGGCAGACCTCGAAGTGTCGGACAAATTGACGATGCGGGCGTTCTACGACCACCAGATTACGAACCCGTACATCTCGACGTCATTTGCTACGTCGAATATCCGTTCTGGAGTAGCTTTGCGCTTCAACTTGAATCAATAAGTCATGAACATCCCGATCGATCTTCGTTACACCAAGGAGCACGAGTGGGTGCGCTTGGAAGGCGACGTTGCCACCATTGGAATAACCGATTACGCGCAAGGCGAACTCGGTGACATCGTATTCATCGAAGTTGATACCGTGGATGAGTCGGTGGCGGCGGATGAGGTGTTTGGGACCATTGAAGCCGTCAAAACGGTCAGCGACATGTTTGCTCCAGTGGCTGGTGAAGTGATTGAATTCAACGAAGCCCTTGAGGATGCCCCGGAGTCGGTGAACAGCGATCCGTATGGGGAAGGGTGGATCATCAAAATGCGCGTTGAAAACCCCGACGACGTCGCGGCATTGCTCTCCCACGAGGGGTACGCCGAATTGATTGGCTAACCGACCATGCGAGGCGACCTCAACGATACCGGCATCAGCCGAGAGGTTCAGCTTCGGCACGTGGTTATGCCCTTGACTTGGGCGCTGCTGATTTTGGGTCTGCACGCGATTCCCGGAACCGACCTTCCACAAGAAACCCTGCTCGATTTACTGCATGTGGACAAAGCCATTCACTTGGTGATGTTCGCGGTGCTGTCCTCGAGCGTGTTCGTCGCTTTGGGCAAAACGGGGACCATCCGCAAGTACAAATGGTACGCGGGATTGGCCCTGGTGCTGTACGGAATTGGCCTGGAATTTGCGCAGGATGTGTGGTTCGTTGGCCGAGAGGCCAGCTGGGGCGACATCCTCGCCGATGGTGCGGGTGTGCTCGCTGGACGGGTGGCTTTTCGCGGCATCTATTGCTGCTGGAACTAACGGACCGAAGGTTAACACGATAAAACTGCCTCGGTATGCGTTTCTTGACGTAATTTCGAGGCCCAATTATACGACTCATGCTCAGCAGAAAAACTCCTGAAGCGAACTTGGAAAACAAGCGCGGCGCGTGGAAAGCCATCGGCTTTGTAGCCTCGCTTTCGCTGTTGCTCAGTGCATTGGCGTGGACGTCATACGATGTGGCCATCACGCGAGCCATCGACTTCGAAGCCGATCTTCTCGAAGATGAAGAGATTCCGGTGAACGTTGTCCAGCCCCCACCACCCCCTCCGCCCCCTCAGCAAACAACGGTGATTGAGATCGTTGACGACGAGGAAGAAATTGAGGAGGAGTTGGAAATCGAGGACATTGAGCTCGACGAGGATACCGAAATCGAAATCATCGAGGATTACGAGGAGGAAGAAGAGGACGTCCCGTTCATGATCGTAGAGAACATGCCGGCGATGGGAGACTGCAAAAAGCTGCGCGGCGATGAACGCCACCAGTGCACGCAGTTGGAAATCATCAAGTACGTTTCCAAGAACACCAAGTATCCCCCGATTGCGAAGGATGCCGGTATTCAAGGGACTGTCTTCGTTTACTTCGTTGTCGGAAAGGACGGCAAAGTGAAGGATGTACGCGTGCTGCGTGAAGTCGATTCCCGCTTGGACGCCGAAGCGATCCGCGTGGTGGAGAGCTTGCCGACTTTCGAACCGGGCGAACAGCGCGGCAAGGCGGTGAGCGTACAGTACACCATCCCCGTGAAGTTCATCATCCGCTAACCGCGGTTATCCACGAAATTTTGAAAGGCTCGCACCGCTTGGTCGAGCCTTTTTTCATGCGCTGTCGAGTCGATGATGGAATGTGCGGGCAATGCGGCTGCTGCCTCCGCATAGGCCGCGTGCAGGGCCAAGCGATCCTCGAGGCGAGGCATCGACCGGAGTGGGTCGGCCTCCCATAGAATCGTTGGGGCACAAAGCAAGGTCAGATTTGGCCAGGCCTCGAGCCGTTCCAACCCAGCAGGCGCGCGGTCAAAGGCATGTTCGCCCCACAACCTGAGCACCAGCGCATCGGTATCGGATACCACGCACGCCACGCCCGTTGCAGCCGCTTGTTGCACAGCTGCCTCGCAGGCGTCTGCTTGTGCTTGAGCCAACCGCTCCAACGTTGCCAACGTCGCTTTTCCGGCAATGACCTCAGTGTCGTACCGGGCACATTCCCAAACGGCCACGCCACCCAACCGTGCACTCAGCGCTTTGGTCAAGGTCGTCTTCCCTGTGGATTCGACGCCGGTGATGGCGATGCGGATAACGGCCGATGCATTCACAGCTACGGAATGAAATTGAACCACCCCTCGAGGGCGAGCAGGGTGTAGAGAACGAACAATCCGGTGCCCCATCTGAGCCCGCGGCTGGCGTACAGAACAACGGATACGGCGTTTACGACAATCCAGTACAGCCAATTGGCATGGACGAATTGCAGCATCCAATAGGTCGCGACCAAACTTCCGACCGTCGTGAATGCATCCAGGCGGGGCTTCCAGCTTTTGCCTTGAAAAAACCGACCAAGCGCCCACCACGCAATCAAGCCGACGCCAATCGACAGTGCATGCGCTTCAAGTGAAGCCTTGGGCAGGGGGTCGGGCCAAGCGGACTGCACGGCCCATGCGCCGTACACGGCCATGCCGATGTAGTACAACCAGAGGAAGGCCTCCAGTTTCAGCTGCCGCTGCCAACAGATGACCAAAAACAGGGCGCTACCGAGGCCACCGGCCGGAAAGGCCCACGCCTCGCCGGCCTGGTAACCCAGGGTGTAGGCGATGTTCAGGGCTACGGCCAGGGGTTCTGCCCACCGGTGCCACGTGTGGGGTGCATCACTCATCGAAATCGCACCGGCACGGCGCCGACAGGTTGATGGAAACCGAAAGCGGAAGCCATGATTTCAACAGTTCTTGTTCCTCCAACGTCATGTCATTGTACTCGAGGTCGAGGGTTTTGAGTTTGCGCAAATCGCCCAAGCTGGCCGGGTAATGAGCGATGACATTGGACCACAGGCTCAAGGCGCGCAATTCGCTCAGCTGGTCGATGTCCAAGGGGATGGAATCAATGGCGTTGTCGCCCAAATCCAACTCCTTCAATCCGGTCCATGCCATGGCCGATGCAGGGAAGGCCTCAAGTGCGTTGGACACAGCCGAAAACCGTTCGAGAAATGCCCAGCTTGACAGGTCTTCATCGATGCGGGTGAGCTTGTTACGATCCAAGATGATCTCCCGCAATTCAGTCCATTCGGTCAATTCCGTCGGCAAGCTGCGGAGGCGTTTTTTGGTTAAGTCAATGCGGTACACCGGTTGGCCAGCTGCCCTTGCCCCTTGGGCACTTTCAATGCTCGTGTATACGGGAGCAGCCTGCCAATCCACGGATTGTGCAGTTGCCTCGGCTCCCCAGCAGGAGAGAATGAGCAGTACAAGGAAAGTAAACAAGGGTCGAATCATGGTACCGGAACAGGCTCAGTCGCTAAGATAGAACGCGCCTTTTGGGCATCCTGTTGCAGCTGGTCTTGGAGTGCCTTCAAGCCTTCGAACATCATTTCATCTCGCAAGCGGGCCATGAACAGGAGTGCCATGGTCTCGTCGTAACACTGGCGGCCGCCTTCCAGCAGGTGCACCTCCATGGTTTCGGTGATGACATCGTCCTGTATGGTTGGTCGGGTGCCCATGTTGACCATGGCCGGCTGCCAGTCGCCCGCCCCGGCGATGCGCGCCCACACAGCGTAGACCCCGCGTCCAGGCAAGCGCTTCAGCGGTTCCTCGCATTCGAGGTTGGCCGTGGGGAAACCGAGTTTGCGGCCCAGCTGTTCTCCGCGGACGACACGGCCGCTGAACGGATAAGGATGGCCCAGCCACTGCCGAGCACGGGCAACATCACCGGCGGCGATGGCTTCTCGGACTTTGGTGGAGCTCACCCGGGTGTTCTCCACGGTGTGCGCGGGCAACTCTTCGACCTCGAAGCCGAACACCGTGCCCAGGTTCGTCAAACTCTCAAACGACCCTTCTCGGTTGCGGCCAAACCGGTGGTCGTACCCAACGATGACGACGGAAGGCCGGATGCCTTCCGCAAAAAGCTCCCGCACGTATTCCAGCGGTGACATGCGTGAGAGCTCCTCCGTAAAGGGGTGAATGATCAGGTGGTCGAGCCCCGCTTGCTCGAGCAATGCCTTGCGTTCCTCGATGGTGTTGAGCAATTGCAATTGGTGGTGCTCGGGGTGAAGGACCGTTCGGGGGTGGGGGTGGAAGGTCAGCAGCACCGATTCGCCGTTCAATTCGGCTGCACGAGTTTTCAACAAATCAAGTACTGCGCGGTGCCCTACATGGACCCCATCAAAGGTTCCAATGGTCAATATCACCGGGACTTCCGTCGAAAAATCGCGTGCGTTGAAATGGACTTTCACTTTTGCAAAGATAGGTTGGTAATATCACGGATTTCCTTGTACTTTTGCGCCGAATTTAATTGGCAAAATCGCCCATTCGCACATGTCTCAACAAGGAACCATAGCCCAGGTCATCGGACCGGTTGTCGATGTAAGTTTTCCGCAGGGAGTTGCCCTCCCCAAAATTTTGGACGCCCTCACCATTGAGCGAGAAGGTGGGGACTTGATCCTCGAAACCCAGAAGCACATCGGTGAAGACACCGTGCGTGCCATCTCCATGGACTCTACGGAGGGCCTTTCACGAGGCATGAAGGTGACGGCCACGGGCCGTGGTATCACGATGCCGACGGGTGAGCAGATCAAGGGCCGTTTGTTCAATGTCGTGGGGGATGCCATTGACGGCATCGGTGCCACAGACAAGACGAACGGACGTGAGATTCACCAAGAGGCGCCCAAGTTTGAGGACTTGAGCACAGCCACCGAAGTCCTGTTCACCGGGATTAAGGTCATCGACTTGATCGAGCCTTACGCCAAGGGTGGTAAGATTGGATTGTTCGGCGGTGCCGGTGTAGGCAAGACGGTATTGATCATGGAATTGATCAACAACATCGCGAAGGGATACGAAGGCATCTCGGTTTTTGCCGGCGTAGGTGAGCGTACCCGTGAAGGAAACGACTTGTTGCGTGAGATGATCGAATCGGGTGTTATCAAGTACGGTAAGGAATTCGAAGAAAGCATGGAAGCTGGTGGTTGGGACTTGACCAAAGTTGACACCAACGAATTGGCTCAGTCACAAGCGACCTTGGTATTCGGTCAGATGAACGAACCTCCCGGGGCACGTGCACGTGTTGCATTGTCCGGTTTGACGGTTGCGGAGTACTTCCGTGATGGAGACGAAGAGTCTGGAGGCCGTGACATCCTGTTCTTCATTGACAACATCTTCCGATTCACGCAGGCAGGTTCTGAGGTATCAGCCCTGCTCGGTCGTATGCCATCGGCGGTAGGTTATCAGCCCACCCTCGCAACGGAAATGGGCGCGATGCAGGAACGCATCACCTCAACCAAGCGCGGTTCGATCACATCGGTACAGGCGGTATACGTACCTGCGGATGACTTGACTGATCCGGCACCAGCAACAACGTTTGCCCACTTGGATGCGACCACGGTATTGTCCCGTAAGATTGCCTCCCTCGGTATCTACCCCGCGGTGGACCCGTTGGATTCAACGTCTCGAATCTTGACCCCTGAAGTAGTCGGTGAAGAGCACTACAAGTGCGCACAAGATGTGAAGGAGACCTTGCAGCGCTACAAGGAGTTGCAGGACATCATCGCGATCTTGGGTATGGACGAATTGTCTGAAGAGGACAAGCAGACGGTCTACCGCGCTCGCCGCATCAGCCGATTCTTGTCGCAGCCGTTCCACGTAGCCGAGCAGTTCACCGGATTGCAGGGCGCGTTGGTGAGCATCGAAGACACCATCAAAGGCTTCAACCGCATCTTGAACGGCGAATTGGATCACCTCCCAGAGGCGGCCTTCAACTTGAAGGGCACCATCGAAGAAGTGATTGAGGCCGGTGAGAAAATGATGGCTGAGGCCTAATCACTGCACAACCATGACGGTACACATCCTCACCCCCGACGCCACCTTGTTCAGCGGAGAAGCTGAGTACGTGGGCCTGCCAGGTTCCGACGGGAGCATGGGCATCATGGACCGCCATGCGGCCTTGATTACCACGTTGCAGACGGGTGAAGTGTTGGTGCGTACAGGCGGGAAAGAAGAGCGATTCGCGGTGAAAGGCGGAACGGTCGAGGTGCTGAACAACGTGGTGACGGTACTCGCTGCGTAACCCAAACAAATGAAATGCGAAAGGCTCGACCACTCCCGGTCGGGCCTTTTTTATTCGTGGTGGTAAGGTTCGCCTTTGAGGATGGTGTGCGCACGGTAAATTTGTTCCGCGGCAAACGGCCGGATCATCTGGTGCGAAAACGTCATCGGGCCGAGGCTCATGAACGCATGGGCCTTTGAGCGGATGCGCGGGGCAAATCCATACGGTCCCCCAATCACAAACATCACGTGGCGCAACCCGCGGTTCTGCAGGTTTTGGAGGTGCTTCGAGAACGCCAGCGACCCCATGGCTTTCCCCTTTTCGTCCAAAAGAATGAGGTGGTCCACTCCGCCGATGAATTTGTCGAGGATGGTGGCTTCCGCCTCTTTGACGGCTTCGGGGTCTTTTTTGCTCTGCTTCAGCTTGGCATCGGGGGTTTCGATGAACTCGAACCTTCCGTAGTGGCGCATGCGGTCCACGTATATCCGTGTGCCCTCAGCGATCCAGCTGGACTGTGTTTTACCGATGGCCAAAAGCGTGATTTGCACGAAGCAAAGGTATTCTATCTTCGCCGCATGGTTTCACAATCGATGGAGCGACTGATCCGCTTCGCCTTGGAAGAAGACCTGGGAACGGGGGATTGTACATCGGAGTCTTCGTTGCCGGAGGGCTTGTTGCAAGAGGGGTTTATCATGGCAAAAGAAGACGGCGTAGTCGCCGGTTTGGAGGTGGCCGAGTTTGTCTTTGGGGTGGTCGACGCGTCGTTGACCTGTGAATTGCTCGCTGCCGATGGCGATACCGTGACGGCCGGCCAGCGTGTCCTCCGGATTGCGGGCGCTGCCAAGAGCATTCTGATCGGGGAGCGGTTGGCGCTGAACTTCATTCAACGCATGAGCGGGATAGCCTCCCGCACAGCCGATATCATGGCTTCGTTCGCCGGCACCAAATGCGCCGTGCTTGACACCCGTAAGACTACGCCTGGCCTGCGGGAATTTGAGAAGATGGCCGTACGCTTGGGCGGGGGAACCAACCACCGCATGGGCTTGTACGACATGATATTGGTCAAAGACAACCACGTGGATTACGCGGGCTCCATGGCCCAGGCCTTGGAGAACGTCGCCGCGTACATGAAGGCTGAGCAATCCAACGTACCGGTCGTGGTGGAAGTGCGCGATGCCGATGAAGCGGCCGCTGCCATGGCGGCGCGCACCAAGTGGCAAAAACCCGACGGTTCGCCGCTGGTGGACCGGCTATTGCTGGACAACCACACCCCGGCCGAGGCGGCGGCCATGGTGAAACAATGGGGCGGTAGCATCCCGTTGGAGGCGTCAGGCGGGATCACCCCGGACAACGCCCGGTCTTATGCAGAAGCCGGCGTGGATTACGTGAGCATGGGGTGGATCACGCACAGCGTGAAGGGCATGGATTTTAGTTTGAAATCGGCAACGTATTTCAATGGCTGAACTCGAACCGCCCATGGTCCCAGACCGTCCGTTTTTCCGGTGGGTCCAACAGAACAAGGTGTTCGACCGGCTGCGCCGCGTGCTGCGGGGTGTGCGTCCTTGGAAAGACAAGTCCATGAACGTCTACGACGTGGGCCGGTTCTTCTTTCTCGGTTTGGTCAACGGCTCGGTTTCAACCCGGGCGGCGGCCATCAGCTTTCGCTTGTTCGTGGCCTTCTTTCCGGCGATGATTTTGCTTTTGAGTATCATCCCCTATACCCCTTTGGAGACGGAAGAAGTCCTGCTCAGCCTGGAGCAGTTTTTTCCCAAGCAGGCCATCGAACTCTTTGAATCGACCGTTTCCGACCTCATCGGCCAACGGCAAGGAACGCTCCTGTCCGTTGGTGTTGTGCTGTTGCTGTATTACGCTTCGAACAGTGTGAATGCTATTTTGCTTGGATTCGGACAGAGTGCGCACTCCGCAGGCCCGCAACAGAACTGGATGGTATTCCGCTTGCTGTCCATTGGCCTTTTGTTGGTGCTGTCGGTCCTGTTGGTGCTCGCTGTGTTCATGATCGGGTTTGCGGGCGACGTGCTGAACTGGGCCGAAACGAGGGGGTGGCTGGAGGGGATCAACATCCCGTTGGTAACAGGAGCTCGGTGGGCGCTGTCCTTCGGGTTGATCTATGTGGCCGTTACCATTCTGTACAACGTGGGTGACCGCTCACCGCATCCTTGGCAATGGTGGTCGATTGGGGCCACGGGTACGACGGCGTTTTTTGTCCTTTTGACCTTCACATTTTCGTGGTTCATTGACCAGTTTGCCTCGTACAATACCCTGTACGGTTCACTTGGAACATTATTGATTACCCTTTTGTGGTTGAATTCCATCAGTTCCATTTTATTATTGGGCTTCGAACTCAACGCAGCCATCAACCGTGCGCGGACGGATGCTGAAAAACAACTGGAAACTTCTTCATCATGAAACACTTATTGACCCTCGCCCTGACCCTTTTTGCCGTTGCTGCCTTCGCCCAGAACCCCGTTTTGGGCAAATGGAAAACCATTGACGACGAAACCGGCCGCATCAAGAGCGTGGTGGAAGTCACCGAGCGGTATGGGAAGATTTACGGCCAAGTCATTGAGTTGTTCCGGTTGCCAGAAGAGGACCAGAACCCCATTTGCGATCAATGCGAGGACGACCGAAAAGACCAGCCTGCCTTGGGCATGGAAATCGTTCGAGACATGGTGCCTTTGTCTACATTGGAATGGGGAGATGGGACCATCTGTGACCCGAAGAACGGCAAAATCTACGATTGCGAAATGTGGTTCGAAGAGGACAACATGGACGAATTAAAGGTCCGTGGGTACATCTGGATCTTGTTCCGCACGCAGACCTGGCTGCGCCAGTAAAAAGCCGGATCAGGGCCACCAAGAAATCCGCTGCTTGAGTCCGTCTCGCAGTTCAGGAAAGTACCCCAAGGCATAAGACGCCGCCAAGCACGCACCGATGGCCAACGCCCCTTGCGCAACGGCTTCGACCAGCGGGTGCAGCCCGATCGTTCCGGCGTCCCAGTGGAAAAGCATCGCAGCCGCAGTGGCGATTCCCGACATGACAGGAATGGACCAAGTGAATGGGTGCACGCCGAACTTTCGGTAGACAATCAGCACGCGCCAGGCGTTGTTCCAAACGAAGGTGCCCAATGTGGCCAACGCCGCTCCTGCCAGCCCCCACTCAAAAACCACCAAGAACAGGTAATTCATGGCGACGGTAACCACCACCAAGGCCAGGTTCACCGGCAGCACTAGCCGGTAGTGTTTGCTCAGTCCGAGGTGGTTGTTGTTGCTGACATTCAAGCCTGAAATCAGTTGCGCGCCGGCAATGCAGAGGAAAACCAGCTCCAGTCCACGGTATTTCGGTGGCAACAGCTGCTGAAGTGGATCGAAACCGGCCCAAATCCCCGCCATGACAGCGCCCATAAGTAAGAAGTTGACCCGTGCGGTATTCTTGCTGAGTTGACCGATGCTCCTGTTATCATCTCGGTTGATTTTTTCGGCGACAACACCGCGCACGATGTTGGTCGTGGCCCTCCGAGGCAAGGCCACCACAGAACCCATGAAAAAGCCCAAGGTGTAGACTGGCACTTCTTCGAGGCCCAAGAATTTGCCGACCATGATGTAATCCAATTGGGTCGCCACAATCACAGCGCCTCCGGAGAATAAACTGAAGGCACTGTATTCGGCGAATTGCGGCAGATCGCTCCGATTGAATCCCTGCGTGAGGCCGCTGAAGAGGCCGATACTCGCGCCGCCCATGAGCAAGAAAGAGACACCGTAGGAGGCGATGTACAAGGGCACGAAAGCGTCGAGCGAAACCCAATCAAACAGCAGCAGGGCGCCGAGGATGAAGTAACTGGTTTTCTGCCAGAGTTCATCAACCCACGCGATGAACGCCGTCCGGAGTTTCCACGTGAGCAGGGCCCGGAAGATGTGCAAAACACTCATGATGGCGACAATCACTAGAAACCAATGGACGTTTTGCGACAACAGCTCGCCCTTGTCTGGATCTAGCCACACAATCCAACGTTCGCCCCATTTCCAGAGAATGGCCAATGTGGTGAGCACGCCGAAAGCGGCGATGGCGAGGATGGAGTTCAAGCTTTTTTCGCGTTCGGCACCATCGTAGCGATGCAGGAAGCGAACAATCGCCCCCGGAGCGCCAAGGGTGGAAATGGATGCACAAATCATCCCCCAAGAGGTCATGATGCGCACCAACCCCCAAATCGCCTCGTTGCCATCAAACGCACGGGGGAGGACCACCATGTTGTTCAAGGCACCGACGACCATGCCCGCGCCGAGCGCGATGGCCGCATATCCGGATTGTTTTGCGATGACGCCCATGGATCAGTTAAAGTAAGTGGGTACGGGGTCCAATACCGTGCAATACGCACAAAATCGCGCTTCGGTTTCGTGTTCAAGCCCATGCTGCGAGCCGTGCAGCCCTTCGAGTTGCTCCACCAGCCAACCCAGCAGCTGGCGGGTATCCTCCCGCGTGATGCGGTCGCGGCCGTCGATTTTCAATTTGAGCAAGCCTTCGCGCGCATTTTTCCCCGAACGAATTCCTGACTGGACGGACGCCAAAGATCCTCCATCGGCCCCGAGGGTTTCCAAGGCAATGGCCGAATAAATCAAGAGCTGCAGGGCCTTGGATGACTTGCCTTGGGCCAGCCGTTCGAGCCAATCGCCTTTGAGGGCCAATTCCGATTCTTTGACGGAACCGGTTTTGTAGTCGGTGACCACCACCTCGCCGCCTTCAAGGTCGATTCGGTCGGCCTTGCCGTGGAGCCGGACCGTCGCGAAGGGGCTGCTTTCGATGCCAAATGCGTGGTTGAGATCGGCTTCGACGGCCGTCACGGTCCGCACCTTATCGCCTTCCAATTCCTTGAGTTCGACACTGATCAGCTTGCGCAGCGTGGCTTCCGCGATGGCAAAATGCAAGTAATTCTCGCCGCTCTCTGTCAACGCCAAGCTGTATTCTTCTGCAACAGAGGCTTGCAGCAACGGCGGGATGTTCTTCATCAGCCGTTCGAGATCTTCGGTCTGAAGTACGCGATTTTTCAGGCCATTGAAACCGTCTTCGAGGACCTTGTGCACGATGGTGCCGAAGGTGCTGGCGGTCATTTCGTCTTCGAATTCGTCTTGCTCGTGCAAGCGCAGGATGTACTTGTAGTAGAAATCCCGTTTGCAGGCCATGAAGGTGTTCCAGGCCGAGGGGCTGATGCCGCGGTTGGCCCATTCTACGAGTTCACCTTGTGCCCACGGTGTCCACTCCAATGGCAAGATTTCAGGACGTTTGCCCGGAAGGGCGCTGTGCACATTGACCTGCTTGAGAGGAAGTACATCCTTTCCATTGGGCCGGAAAGAGCGTTCAAATTGAAGCAGGTAGCGGCTGGGTTCTGCCGCTTCGTCTTGCCCGCGGTAGAGGAAGTGGATTTCCTTCGACCGGTTCATCAGCCGGTACGTGTAGTAGGCGTAAATGGCCTCGCGTTGGTGGCGGCCGGGCAGCCCCCACATGTGCCGCAGGTCGAATGGGATGAAGCTTTCGGGTAAGGAGGATTTGGGCAGGGTGCCTTCGTTGCAATCCAAGAGGAAAACACGTTCGTAGTCCAGTGCGCGGGATTCGATGAGCCCCATGATCTGCAGCCCCGCTTCCGGTTCGCCCAGCAAATCAATCCGCTCCGACTGCAAGCTGTTGAATACGATGCTCCACGCTTCTTCTGGCGTGGACAAAATGGCGTGGTTGGTCTGAAACCGCCGAACGAGACCGGTGCAGTGCGCCACTTTCTCCCAACCAATGCGTGTCCACGGGTCGCCTTCTTCTTCAGGGCCCAGTGCGGCGCTCAATCCCTGCACCCAGGTGGCCAAGGCCGAAAGAAACGCGGAGACCTCGTCGGTGAGCAACGGCTTAAGCGCGTAGAAGAAGGCGTGGACGGGCCCGCTCGACAACTCGGCCAATTGATCCAAAGAGACCCAGGCCCACTTTTTGGCGGCCATCTGGTTCAATACCTGCGTGGCATCAACCTGAAAATCCGCATCGGAATAGCAGGCGCGCAGGAGCGGCTCACTCAATGCCTGCCGGATGTCATCGTGGTTCCAAGACGTGCGTTTGCGCTGGACCAACCGATGGGCCGTGCGCAAGAAACTGCTCGCCGGCGATTCGGACCATGCCAACCCCATGGTGACGTTGTAGTTTTCTTGAAGGCCTTCGGGCAGCGATTGGAGCAGAAGGGGCAACTGGCTGCCATCGGGCAGCACAACGGCGGTTTTGGCCAACTCTTCCTTGCTCAAAGCAGCAATCGCCTCCCGGATGTACTGGCATTCGGTGACAACGCTGCTGCAGTTGACCCGGTGAAGGGCCGGCGGATCCTCCGCAAGGCGATGGGGCAATGTTGATGCTGAAGCTCCACGTTCTCGCATCTGCTCTCGGATGAACAAGCCCGCTTCAATGGCGTCGTGCTCGACATAGCTCGCGTCCCCGTCCCAAGCCCATGTCAACCGGTCAGCCCGCTCATATCCCTTGAGAAATTGCATCTCCGCCGGGGTGAGGGCGCTCATCCCACCAATGAAGACGTGATCGTAGTCGCCTGAAATGGGGACGTCCGCCGCCTGGCGGGCCAGCAACCCGGCGTAGCCTTGCTTCCGCTCCGCGAGCGCCGCTGTGAAGGCTGCGTACAGGGGTCCGAGTTGCATGTACTGCCGCAAAAAGGCCTGTTGCCCGGGTTTCAGGGAATCCGGGTCGCCGAAGCTCCAGTCCTCGATGCCCTCGATGTCGCAGAGGTTTTGGAAAACGGACTGGGCGTCGAGCAAATGCTGATCAATCTCATTGAAATCGCGCAGTGCAATCCGGCCCCACGGCATGAATGCTTCAAAGGTGCGCGGTCCGCTGTCTGCGGCGGCGGGCAATTCTTTCCACAGGCTGTACAGCAGTGCCAAGCCTTCCATCCCGTCGAGGGGAACCCACGCAGTGTGGTGCTGGATGGCCACGCCGAGGGTGTGAACGGTGGGCAACCATCCGGGGCCGTCCATCAAGGCCGCATAACTCCGTTCAAATTTGCGCACCGCCCGCTGGCTGGGCAGGATGACCAGGCACCGTTCTGGGTGCGGACGGTCGATGACCTGTTGAGCGAGTTGGGTGAGAAAGGAGGGCAGCGTGGTCAAACAGCGGGGTGTTTCAGTCCTTCAATTTAAACCCATTGCGGATGAAGTCAAGGAATTCTTTTCGCCCTGCCCGCGTGAACAGCGCGCGTGTCACTTCGGCCCATGGGCTGTTCGCCGGCTGAGCAGGTGGGGCTGGCGATGCTGCGCGCTCTGGCACCGGCGCGGATGCTTTGGGAATGGACGATTCGTCCAGGATGCGGTCCATCGCATCGGCCGCAGCGAATCGTTCCTTGGCGGATTGCATGCGGCCCACTTGTTCCTCCAGCAGCCCCAAATTGTTTAACGTGATGGCATCCTCCGGATCGAGCTCGACGGCTTTCTCGTAATCGGCGATGGCGCCCTGAATGTCCCGCAGGGCTTGTTTCATCCATCCGCGCGCCGCGTACCGGTAGCCGTATTGAGGCTGCAGGTTGATGGCTCTGTCTAACAGCTCCAGGCTCTCGTGTACCCGGTCGTTGTGAAACAGCGCCACCGCTCGGTCATTCAAAAAGTCCGGGTCGAGTCCCCAATCGGAGTTTTCGCGTTCCGCCTCATCAAAACCGACCAACGCGCTTTGCCATTGGCCCGCCTCAGCGGAGGCCCGCGCTTGGTGCACGAGTAAGTGGCCTTTCGGAGAAGCGGGTTGACGATGGGAATTGGACATGGTGCAGTGCAAATCAGGCTGTTCAAAAATACAACGCCCCGGGGGCCGCTTTGTTTCGTACGTCCTCCGAAATTGCAGGTGAAAGATGAGCATGGATTTTCCCCAATTTCGGAAGCTGGAAGGCGCCCCCAACCTCTACATCATCGAGGGCCCAAAGCACGTCACGGAGTGGCAGCCGATGGGAGATGGCAAATGGGTGGTGCACCAACATTACGCATCCGATTACCCGCGCTACCAGTGGGTCACTGAACTGCTGCAGGGCGACGACCCTGTTCGCGCCTTGACTGCCGACGCATGGGAGGCGTTGTACAGAGAACGGTCGGAAGCATCGGCGGACCCTGCGCCGGGCCGAATGCCTTGGCCACCGACGCGTTCCCCTTGGCAAGAGAAAGCGGCGGTGGGCCCTCTGACGACGTTTGGAGCGGCTGCGCATGCACAATGCTTGGCTGAAGTGGCCAGCGATGCCGATGTCCGCTGGGCGCTGGAAGATCGCGGGGAGTTGCCGTTGATGGTGCTCGGCGGAGGTTCCAACGTACTCATGCACCGGGATTGGGCCGGGCGCATGCTGCACATGAACATCCGCGGCGTTCAGAAAATCGCCGACGACGGCGATGCCGTAGAAGTGGTGGTGGGTGCGGGCGAGTCCTGGCACGCGTGGGTGATACATGCGTTGGATGCCGGGTGGAACGGCTTGGAAAACCTCGCCTTGATTCCGGGTTCTGTCGGCGCCTCGCCGATGCAAAACATCGGCGCGTACGGCGTGGAAGTGAAGGACCGATTTGCGTGGTTGGAAGCCATCCACCGCGAAACCGGCGCCTTGGAGCGTTTCGATGCCGAACGGTGCGCTTTTGGCTACCGCGATAGCGTCTTCAAACAAGCGGAAAAAGACAAGTGGGTCATCGTGCGGGTGGCTTTCCGATTGCAGCGATCGGCCGCGTTGAATACGCACTACGGCGCCATTCAGGCTGAACTTCAAACCCGCGGTTGGGATGCAGGGACAACCCATCTCCAAGTGGCCGAAGCGGTGATGGCCATCCGCCAATCGAAGCTGCCTGACCCGCGTGAGATTGGAAACGCCGGAAGTTTTTTCAAAAACCCCGTGGTATCAAAAGAGGCCCTCGAACGCATTCAACGTGAGCACCCGGAGGTGGCGCATTATCCTGCCCCGGACGGCAAGGTGAAACTCGCCGCGGGGTGGTTGATCGACCGAGCGGGCTGGAAAGGCCACCGCCGCGGGGCGTGTGGCGTGCACGACCGACAGGCCTTGGTGCTTGTCAACTACGGCGACGCTACCGGTGCTGAAGTCTGGGCGCTGGCGTTGGACATCATGGCAGATGTCGAAAGCAAGTACGGCGTCCGATTGGAACCTGAGGTCAATCAGGTAGGCCTATAAACACACACACCCAACCCCTGGGTAGGAGTTGGGTGGGCATTTGCTATTCCGATCCGCTTAACTATCAGAATATGGGGCAAGGCAGGTAACGGGGTGACTGGGGCCGCTTGCGCTGCTGCGTTTGCCAAGTGTATGAGAGCACAATCTCGTGGCTTCCACCGGTGGTGGACAGACCCAACGTGCTTAGGGTGATGTCGTAGCTATAGCCGACTTTCCAGTTGTCCTGGCCGTAGCCGACAATTGCACTGACTGCGTCGACGTCTGCTCCGCCTTCGATGGTGTGGCCAAATGGCAATCCTTGGTACCACAGGCCGAAGCTCAACGGCTTCGTGTCGTAGTAGATGCCCAAGTCGAGCTGGTCGAATTCCCCTTGCGCCATATAGTTGAAAGCTACGATGAGGTCACCGTGGTGCTTGTTGCGCATGTAGTCCATAATGGGCATGCGCCATCCGCCGTGAACGGAAGTCTTGATGTCCATCGGATCGACGTACGTCTCGTTCAGGCT
The DNA here is from genome assembly GCA_002863125.1 of Flavobacteriales bacterium. GTDB lineage: Bacteria > Bacteroidota > Bacteroidia > Flavobacteriales_D > Sanyastnellaceae > UA16. The sequence goes on along the minus strand of PKEB01000024.1, from coordinate 14,949 downwards.
TTCGTTTGGGTTGTTCAGGTGATCGAATGAACACCCTAACCACGTGTACTTTCCAGTCAAAAGGAAGCCAGTCGCGAAATCGAAGTAGTGACGGGATACGTTCGGACGGTCCTCGATGGTGCTTACCTGGGGACCGCGGATGAGCTGATCACCAAAGGTCAGTTGCGAGATATCGACTGAGCGGTTGGCCAATGCCGCCTGCAGGGCCGGGCGCAAGCGCCAGCCGTTGCCCAATGGAATTTCGTAGGCATACTGTCCGGCAATCCGCGTGGTATTCAGTCCGCCAGCACCGGCTTCTTCTTGGCTCATCAAGATGCCAAAGCCGCTGTTCAAGTTGCGGTTGTACCAGTCGGCTGCAACGTGCCATCCGACATAAGCTCCAGGCATGGCCGCCCACTGGTTGCGGTATACTGTTGCCAAACGCGCATCATCGAGGGAACCGGCAAAGGCAGGATTGACGCTTGTCGGAATCGCATTGTACTGCGTGTACCGCAGGTCCTGGCTCCACGCTTGCCCGAAGGACAAGCCCAAGGCGAGGATAAGTGTGCAAATCGCTTTCATAGCTGTGGTGATATTCAAGTGCTTCATGTCGGTTTATTTGATGAGGGTTACATCCCCTGCTTGAGTGGTACGGTAACCACTGCTGAAGGTTGCGGTCGCCTTCCATGCATATACGTCCTGGCGAACGATGCGGCCTTGGAAGTATCCGTCCCAGCCGATGTAAGGATCGGTCGAGCGGAAGATCAATTCTCCCCATTTGTTGAAGATGATCAACTCGTAGTCCACGATGCCCATGTGGTGGGGGTGGAAGACGTCGTTGTCCAACGCATTGGGGTCGTAGTAACCGCCGTTCGAGCCGCCCGTGTTGGGGGTGAACGCCGTTGGGAATTCCATGAATCCGCCAACCGTAGCCTCAACAGCGTGCTCCAACGTGTAGGTGGTGGGGCAGTTAAAGCTGTTGTTGGCGGTCAAACTGACGGTGTAGATACCCGGCTCCGTGTAGAAGTGTACCGGATCTTTTTCAGTACTGAACTGGCCATCGCCGAAGTCCCAGAAGAACTCCGTTGCGTCCATTTCAGATAAGTTGACAAAGTCGACCGGCTGGTCCGGTACGATGACTTCGGTTGGGCTGTTCACAAAGGCAGCAGATGCCGACGGGAACACCTCAACGGCGCCGTACTGGATGACTTGATCCTCCTGGCCTTCATAGCCAATCACGGTCAAGGAGACGTTGTACACACCGGGGCGGGTGAAGACGTGGGTTGGGGACTCTTCCGAGGTCATAACATCGTCGTCAAAATCCCAGATGTACTGCGCTCCGTGGCTGGAGTGGTTGTCGAAGTCCACGGCCAATGGCGCACAACCGCTGCCACTGCCTGTGAAGCTGGCCACCGGGTTCGGAGACAAGATGGTAATCACCTCCGTGTGCGCATCGGCACAGAATCCGTTGTCGACCAACAATGTCACGTTGTACGTGCCCCACGAGTTGTAGGTGTGGAAAATCGGCTGATCGGAAGCCAACTCCGCGCCATCTCCAAAGCTCCAGTGCTGGATGGCACTTGAAGAAGCCGCGCTCAAGTTGGTAATACCAACCGTCGTGTTCGGGTACGTCTGGATTGCCGGGCTGACAGTAAATTCAGCGGTAGGCGCCGTGTATACATCCACGCCCACGACGGTCGTGTCCGCACATCCGTATGCGCTCATTGCGATCAGTTCAACCTCATACGTCACGTCTTCACCGGTCGCACTCACGAACGTATGGGTGGGGTTCGCCTCGTTCGACTGAGCCGATCCGTCGTTGAAATTCCAGATGAATGAAGCTGCACCTTCCGATTGGTTGATGATATTGGCTTCGACGGGTGCACAGCCCTGAGCAACGATATCAAACTGAGCGTTCAAGTGAGGACCAACCTCTACCTCAACGGCATCAGTTGAACTGCAACCGTGTGCATTGCTGACCGTCATCTCGGTGGTGTAAACCACGAGCTCATCAGTGGGGTTAAAGAACGTCTTTGTGTGTATACTATCTGCAATAGCGCTGTATTCACCATTGCCATAGGACCACGCAGTAGCCGCGTGACCGGCGCTAGCATTTTCGAACGTGACGTCAACGGGGTAGCAGCCTTCAGCTTCCACAACCGTCAAGGCAGCTTCGGGTTGGCCCCAAACCTCGATGACCTGAACCGTGGTATCTGCGCAACCTGCAGCATTTACAGCTACGAGGGTCACATTGTACTGCACATCCTCGGTGCCCAACGCCTCAAACGTGTGTGCTGGGTTCAAGGTATCCGAAGTCGTGCCATCGCCGAAGTTCCAGGTTGTTGAAGCAGTGGCTTGAACGGACGTGTTGTTGAAGGCCACCTCCATTGGTGTGCACGTGCTCATGGGCAAATCAAAGTTTGCTGTTACTTGCGGATGAACAGTGTGTTCAATGGCCATGGCAGCCGAGCAACCTTGATCCGTTGAAGCTGTCAATACGAGGGTCGATGTGGCATCCGTTGCAGAGGGATTCACCGAGTTGAAAGACAGATCAGATGCGAGGTCCAGTCCCATGCCATTCATGGTGAGGGTGATGTTATCCGCGTACTGGGCGTCGTGAAAAATATTCCAAGCATCGCCCGAGCACGTTGCATCAGAGGATGCGCTCAAGTTCACCAACGGAGTGGGGTTGACCGTCACCTCGAAGGAGGCGGCTCCAGTACATCCGTATTCGGATACAGCTTCGATTTCGATGGTGTGCGCCGTGGCGGTTCCTTCGGTACCTTCCAGTGCGAACGTTGCTGCGTTGCCAGAGGCTGCTGCTGCGCCGTCCAGTGTCCACGCGATCGTGGTGGCGTCTGAGCCTGTGTATTCAATCATTGTCTCAAATGGAGCACACCCAATGGTTTCACCTTCCCAAGCAGCGTTGACCGCGGGCAGAACGGTGACCGTCTTGGTGACCACATCTGTGCAGCCCAATGCGTGGGTCGCCGTGAGGGTCAACGTGTAGTCCATTGGTTCCTGTTCACCAGCGTAGGTATAGACGTGTGTACCAGCTGAAGCCAGTTCTGCGGCATCACCGTTACCGTAGGTCCAGTCATAGGCATCTGCCAATTGGCTGTCATTTGAAATTTCAATGCTGAGTGGAGCGCATCCAACCTCCTCATCGATGGTGAAAATTGCTTGTGGTTGTGGCTTAATGTATACCGTCGCCGATGCTGAGCCTACACAACCGTTGGTGGTGGCGGCTTCAAAGGAAACGGTTGCTTCCATCAAGTCATCTCCTGTGTTTTCCCACGTGTGGGTTGGAGTTTGGCCGGCACCTGTAGTGCCATCGCCAAAGTTCCAGGTCAAGTTTTCCGCGCCTGGGATTGCAGGCAAGGTCAACTGCAACGGCGAGCAAACAGTATCTGATGCCAAGTTCAAGCTGAAGGCAGCCGCGGGGTGGACCGTTACGTCGCGCGTGGTTGCATCGGAGCATCCCAAGTCGTCGTGTGCAGTCAAAGTAACGGCGTAAGTCGTGGTCGCTCCGTTGGCAGCAAATGCATGCGTGGGGTGTTCTGCGTGGCCGGTGGTGCCGTCCCCGAAGTCCCAGTCGTACGAATCTGCGAGGACACTGTAGTTGTTGAATTGGCTTACCAAGGGATCGCATCCTTCGTCATTGGCCACCATGAAGTTGGCCACAGGCTGCGGCTTGATGTTAACGGTAGCCTGCGAAGTGCCCGTACAACCATAGGCGGTTTCAGCTTCCAGGGTCACGGTCGCGGTCATCAATCCCGTTGAAGCGTTGAACCAAGTGTGGGTAGGCGTAGCTTCGTTGGACGTAGTGCCGTCGCCGAAGTTCCATGTAAAGTTCTGCGCACCGGCGATCTCGGGCATGGTCAATTCCAAAGGCGAGCATACCGAGTCAGTGCTGAGGTTCAATACGTATTCTGGTGCCGCGAACACGTCAACTGAAGCGGTGGCAACGTCGGCACATCCCATGGGGTGTGTAGCTGTCAAGGTCACATCAAATGCCGTGTTGCTGTCAATTCCGTCGAAAGTGTGGTTGACGGTTGAACCGGTCGCGCTGGTACCGTCACCGAAGTTCCAGCTCAAGTCCGTACCTGTAGAGCTGGTGCTCGTGAAGACGGCGTCCAAAGGCTCACAGCCACTCACAGCATCCGCATTGAAGGCTGCCGTTGGCTGTGGCTTCACAGTGATCAAATCAACTGCCAAGCCGGCGCATCCGTACTCCGTTTCTCCGGTCACACTGACGATGTAGTTGTCGAGGCCTCCCGTGGTGTTTTCCCACGCGTGATCGGGTGTGGCTTCATTCGAAGTCGTACCGTCGCCGAAGTCCCAGGTGACGTTATGAACGCCAGCGATAACCGGTAAGGTCAATTCAAGGGGAGAACAAGCGGTTTCAATTCCAAGGTCCAGGGTGAAATCTGCGGCAGGGAATACAGTAACGGTCAACGTATCGGTATCGGTACAGCCGAGGTCGTCGTATGCTGTCAAGGTAATGTCGTACGTCTGAATGGTTCCGTCTGTGTAAAATGCCTGCGATGCCGTTGGGCCGTCGTCGGTGATTCCGTTGCCGAAGTCCCATACGTATGAGTCTGCATCGCTGGAGGTGTTTTCGAAGTTTGCAGCCAGAGGTTCACATCCTTCCAAAGCGTCAGAATTGAACTCAGCCACAGGCTGGGGACGAACGTAGACTGTCTCAGTGTGCGAGTCGATACAACCAAAGACAGACACCCCTGTGAACGTGATGGAAGTGCCCATCAGTCCGCCGTTGGTGTTTTCCAACAGGATGCTTGGAGCTTGTTCTGCCGATGTATTGCCACCACCAAAGTTCCACGTGAAGGAGTTTACGCCTTCCATGATTGGCATGGTCAATTCCAAGGGGGAGCATGCCGTGTCGTCGGGAAGTTCAAACGTAAAGTCTGCTTCCGGGTAGACTTGAATGGTTGTCGCTGTGGTGTCGTTGCATCCTTCCACCGAGTGTGCAACCAACTCAACCGTCTGGCTTTCGATGGCGTTGTTGATGTTCTCCAACGTGCCGGTCCAATCAGCGCTGGACGTGACGAAGTTGCCGTTGGCGTACCATTCGTATGCGATTGCTCCCTCTGAAAGGTTGGCAATGGGCAACGTGTAAGGAGCACATCCGGCATTGGCCGCAGGATCGATCTGCGCAATGGCGCGTGGGAAGGCTTCAACGGTGATGTCATCCGTAGCCGAGCAGCCCTGCGCAGAGGTCACGGTGATCGTAGCGGTGTGCACGCTGGCATCGCCAATGGCGGTTTCGAGCGTTGCATCGACCGAAGCTGCGTTGTAAGCGTTTCCGTCGATTTCCCAGGCAAATGTTGAGGCCAAGGAAGCGTCCGCGTTGAAAGATACTTCCAGCGGTGAACATCCGCTCAAGATGTCTGCTTGGGCTTCGACCGTTGGGTTGGGGTTGATGCCGACAAACTGGGAAGTCGAGGCGGTGCACTCGGGAGTGGTAACCGTCAAGCTCACGTTGTAGTCTCCCGTAAAGGCGTAGTCGTGAGAAGGGTTCGATTCGTAGCTGACGCCGCCGTCACCAAACTGCCAGTACCATCCGGTAATGTTGGTGTTGATTCCGGCGATCGATTCGTCCGAGAAGGAAGTGGTTTCACCGAAGCAAACGCCATCGAATGCGAAATCCGCTTCCGGCTGAGGATGCACCGTAACAAACTGCTGAGCCGTTGACTGGCAACCGTTGATGCCGGTAACCGCGACTGAAATCGGATGGTTGCCGGGCGAGTTGAATGTGATGGGATCGAGTTGTGTGCCTACCTGGAAAGATGGAGAAGGCATGAACGACCACACGTACAAGTACGAGTCGGCTGCGCTCACATCGCCGGTTACGGTCACTTCACCGCACCCTTCGTTGGCCGAGAGGTTCATACTGACCTCGGGACGTGGCAACACGGTGATCTCTATGCTCGAGGTGTCTGCACACGCTCCATTGGTGCCCGGGAACTGAATCACGCTCTGCACCGTGTAGTCTCCAGGGTTGGAGAACGTGAAGCTCACGTGACCGGTTGAGGTATTCAAGAAATTCGGGTTTACACCAAAATTCCAAGCATACTGCACACCAGTAGCTTCTTGGTGAAACTGCACCGATGTTCCTTCGCAGACGCTTACCTCGCTGCTCCAAAAGTCACTGACCGGAGCGCTGGCGAAGAAGTGCCCTTCGATGGAACACGATCCGTCGGCTTCTGCCAACGTCACCGTGTAGCTCGAAGCGTCACCGGCGTACGAGTGCGTCACCGGCGCATCGCCGGGGTTGAACGCACCGATGGCTTCGGTGGCGCTGCCGTCACCCCAATCGATCACCAAGTCCGCCCACGACGTGGACGTCTCGATGCTCAACGGAGCGCCAGCGGCACTGCAGTTGTACCATGTGGGATTGGAAGTTGCAATTCCTTCGTTATCAATGACTTCTTGACACTGAGCGAAGAGGGAATTGGGCGCAAAGGCACCCAAAAACAATGCAATGGATATGATATATAAGCGGATCATACCCGGCTTTTACGGGAGTTTTCCGCAGAGGTTGCACTTCGGGTTGGTTATTTATCAGTCGTTTACCTCGTCGAGGATGGATTGGACAACCGAAGAAACGGCCGGGCACAGGTGTGCGTTCTGCTCGGTGATGCCCAAAATCTCCCGCATGTTCTTGCGATCGGTGTGCGGAAATTCCCGGCAGGCTTGCGGCCGTTCGCTGTAAATCGTGCAAGCATTGGACTCCGCCTCGAGGAATGGGCACGGGGACGACTGCAGAATCCAATCACCGTCTTCGTCGCGTTGCAGGTGCCGGCTTGAAAAGTCAGCAACCTTCATCCCGAGGTGCTTGGCGATGCGAACGATGTCACGCTCTTTGAAGATGGGACTCGTGGTTTTGCAGCAATTGGCGCAAGTGAGACAATCGATGCGCGTGAAAGCAGTTTCGTGTCCGTTGTGAAATTGCGCATCGAGGTCCTTTGGGGCTTTGCGCCGCCACCTTGCGAACAGGCGTTGGATGGCCTTGCGGTTGCGCGCGGACCAGAGCAATTGCTGTTTGTGTTCGTCCTTCAATGCGGGTCTTGGAATGCCGGATTGGTCGTAAAGGACGTATCCGTTAACGTGTGCAGGAAGGCCGTCAATTGCGCTTTTTGCACGGAACTCAGCTGAAGCCCTCCGGTGCTGTACTTCATGAACGGGTCAACGGTGGTCGAGGGAACTCCGCCCGAGTTGTAGTGGTCGATGACCTCCTCCAGCGTTTGGAAACGGCCGTCGTGCATGTAGGGACCGGTGAGCGCAATGTTGCGAAGCGTGGGTGTTTTGAATTTGCCCGAATCGAGTGGGTTTCCCGTGACCCCTGCGTGGCCGGGGTCGGCTGCGAATGTGCTGTCCAACCCGTTGTTGCGGAACAAGTAATCGCTGAATTGCAGGCCCGCCTCCCCGTGGCAGTGGAAACAATCGCCCCCAAACTCACCGCCTGGGGTGGTTTCCGGGTCGCCGCCCTCGCGGAGGAAGATCTCGTACCCCGCAAATTCCGCATCGGTCAAGAACGTCTCGCCGCGCCGCCATTGGTCGAATTTGGAATCGGCGGAAACCATGGTGCGCAGAAATTGGGCAATGGCTTGCGTGGTGCGTTCGGGCGTGATCACGTCATCGCCAAAGGCCACGGCGAACCGTGCCGTGTAGTCCTCCGAATTTTGAAGACGCTGCACTGCTTCGCTCCACGGCAAGGCCATTTCATCGGGATGCGACACCGGCTCGAGAATCTGTTCTTCGAGCGTGACGGCTCGCCCGTCCCAAAAAAAGGTGGGCGACCAACCGATGTTGACGATGGCCATGGCATTGCGGATGCCCTGGGCACCGGTGATGCCGGTGCTGTAGGGATTGGGATCCGAGAACCCGGCCGATGGGAGGTGGCAGGAACCACAGCTCATGGAGCCGTCTGCGGACAAATCCTTTTCCCAGAAGAGCAGCCGCCCCAATTCGATGCCTTCCACCGTGAGCGGATTGTCTTCGGGGATGTCCATCGGAGGGAAAAACGGCGGAATCTCAAGGGTGTATGGCGTGGCTGCAGGCGAACAGTCCGGCGTAGCGCAGGGCAGCACGTCATCTTGGCAGCGCTCACATCCAGTCAAAACCAGCACGGCCAACGCGTAAAGGCCAATTCGCATGTGCCCTGCTGCCGTCATTCCACGTTGATTTTCCAGGCGTCCACGAGCAAATCCATCATGCGGCCGCCTAAGCTGTCTCCCTGCGCGTTGTGCGTTACCGGATCTACTGCCAAATCGATGGCGTCTCCTGCGCCGATCAGCGCCTTCGCTGCATCGAGGGTGAGCGTGAGGTTCGCGGTTTCTTCAGCAGCTACAACTAGCGGTTCGGGCAATTCCAGCGTCACCGTCCGGTAGCTGGCGTCGGTTCCGCAGTGGTAGGAAACCGGTTCGAGTAATTGCGTGCCGGTTTCGAGGGCAAATTTTCCTTCGTACTTGACAAAAATGTACCCGGACGACCACGTCCAGAACATGCCGGCGGAACCGATGACACTGAGCGGATGGCTGTTGGGGTAGGATGCCGGATCAATGTCGGTGTTGATTTCCGGAGGAAGGCCCATACCGAAACGCACAGCATCGTAGGTGCCGGCTTCCAACGTGCTCGTGATGTGCTGCGCATGCACGCTGAAATCAATCAGGCTCACGTCTGCTCCTTCGGTCCATTCGCCCTCGCTGCGGAAAGCGACTAGCGCGATGTAGAGCTGCAAGTTGTCCAAGCGCACCGGGTAGCCGTTGTGGTCGGTCGCGACCTGCTCCAAGGTGTACGCCTCGTCGCCCCATGTCAATTCCAAATTCATCTGCGCGCTTCCCGGCGCGGCGACTGGCGGCTCAGGGTTGCACCGATCGCAGCCGGTGAGGACCAAGATGAGCAGGCCAAAAACAGGGAAGGAAGTGCGGATATGCATGGCGAACGTGCGTTGTTTCTCAAAGGTATAACGTCTAATTTGGGCAGACGTTGCACAGCGCTCACAATTAGGTAGAAATGGAGGTCAAGTTTGCAAAGAAGGGGTTTCACGTGGTCAAAGCGAGCGCTGGATCGGGCAAAACCTACCGCTTGGTGCGCGATTACCTCGCATGCTGCCTGTGGGAAAACAACCCGCATTACTTCAAACACATCCTCGCCATCACCTTCACCAACCTTGCCGCGCAAGAGATGAAAGAGCGCATCTTAAGCGACGTCCGTGAGGTTGCGGAGGGGAAGGGTTCCATGCACGGATCGTTGCTTGAAATCATCCCCATTGCACCGGAGGAATTGGAACGAAGGGCGCGTGCCTTGGGCGAGGCCATGATGCACCGGTACGAGGACTTCAGCGTCATGACCATCGACAGTTTTGTCAACCGGCTGGTCCGCAGCTTCAGCAAGGATTTACAGTGGGAGGAGGACTTTCAGATTGAATTGGACGAGGAAGCGCTCCTGGACGAGGCGATTTCCCGGCTGCTCAGCCGGGTGGGTCGTCCGGAGGAAAAAGCGTTGACGGCCATGCTTGAAGGCTTCGTGCGACAACAGGTAGAGGAGGAAAAAAACGCCATCATTCGCCACCAATTGCAGTCGTTCAGCAAGCAGGTCACGAAGGAAAACATGCAAGCAGCGTTGCAGGCGCTGGACCCCAATGAGTGGACGCCCGAGGCCCTGGAACGGTTCCGCAAAACCCAACGCGAAAGGCTGCGCAAACGACGCGCCGCACCCATTGAGGCGGCCGAATCCGCCCTTGCTCGAATCCAAGCGCTGGACTTGCAGGAGGGAGACTTCAGCTACGGAGACTTGCCCAAGTGGCTTCGGCGCGTAGCTAATGGGTCCGGACGCAAAGCCACCATCGGCAAACGCCTCGCGGGTCAGTTGGAGGAGTCGGTGTTTTGGCCTTCTAAAGCGTCCGCTTCCACCGCAGCAAGCATTCAAGATGCCATTCCAGCCATCGAACAGGCTGCACAGGCGTGGCGTGACCTCTACGAAGGGGAATCGGGGCGGGAGTTCAAACTCGAAGAGCACCTGCAGCAACGCGTGAGCTTGATCGGCACCCTCGGTCTGATTCGCGATGAACTCGCTGCCGTTGAGCGGGAAAAAAACGTGCGCTTGCTGTCCACCCTCAACCGTGAAATCGCCGCCATCGTGCGCGACAATCCCGCGCCGTTCATCTACGAGCGCATCGGCAATCGGTACCGCAACCTCTTCATCGATGAGTTCCAGGACACATCGATTACCCAGTGGCACAACTTGATTCAACTTTTCGAACACCTGGTATCGTTGGACGAAATGGGCATGGTCGTGGGCGACGGCAAGCAGGCCATCTATCGGTGGCGAAACGGCAACTACGAGCAGCTCGAAGCGCTGCCCGGCCTCATCGGCAATCCCGGACCGGCACTCGTTGACGCCGCTCAGGCATTGCGGCGTGCCCACCTGCCGGCGACGTTGAAGTTCAACCGCCGTTCTGGTTCAGCCATCGTTGACTGGAACAACCGGTGGTTCGGGAGCGTTCAACGCCACCTCCCCGAATCCTTGCAGGGTGTCTACGATGATGTGCAGCAAACGGCCACGGCTAAGCACAAAGGCAATGTGCACTTGGCCTGCTTGGTCCAAGAAGAAGGGGTAGGCAAACAAGACCAGCGCAACGCGTGGGTAGTAGAACGCATCCTCGCCCACACCGGAGGAACCTTGGAAGAAGTGGAAGGAACCAGGCGTTATGTGGCTCCAGCGGATGCGTCGGATCATTTCTTGTTGTCGGACATCGTGGTGCTGCTCCGCCGAAATAAGGATGGCGCAGCCCTCGCCCAACACCTCATGGATTGCGGCATCACGCCGTGGACGTCGGAGAGCCTGCACCTGGGCCGTCACCCGGTGACACTGGCGGTGGTGGCCCTGTTGCGTTCGGTGCTTGACCCGGACAACCCCGCCCACGCGCTGGCCTTTGCTCAGAACTACAGTGCCATTGACCGTACGGCTTCGGAAGCCGAGTTGCTGAGAAGCCACCGCACGGTGACGACCTACCTCGGATCGGACGGAAAAGAGCGCAAGCGCAGTGCGATGGATGCACGTGCCTTGTTCCAAGCCGTGGCGCCTGATCTGCGCCCGTGGGAATTGGTGACAGCGCCATTGACGTTGCTCATAGGCCATTGCTTCGAAGCCCTTGGATGGTCCAACCGTTTCCCCGCGTACACGGAGGGGATGTTGGAATTGGTGCACGAAGTGGTGACCCAGCGCCGGGGCACGCTGAAGGACTTCCTGTCCCACTGGGACCGGCGGGGCCACAAACGCAGCATCCGCGTGAGCGGGGCGCAGGACGCCGTTCAAATCATGACGCCCCACAAGGCCAAAGGCTTGGATTTCAAGGTGGTCATCGCACCGATTCATCCGGAAAAAATTGACCGGTTCAAGGATGAGATTCCGGTTCGGTTGGATGCTGCACGGTTTGGGTTGCCAGCAGCGCTGCTGCGGGACAGCGATCTAAAAGACACGGTCATGGACCACGAACGACAAGCCGAAATTGACCGCACCGTCTTGGATGCTTTGAATGTGGCTTACGTGGCTGCGACACGGGCGGTAGACCGGCTGGACATCGGATTGGAATTTGACAAACCACCTTCGGCCGACATGGCCATCCAGACCCTCCCGCAGTTGCTGTGGAAAGGGTGGCAGGAAGCCTTCCCCGAACGCGTGAACGGCGCGACAGTACTGGACAATTTTGGGGCAAACGACCGAAAAGCGACGTCCGCAGACGATCAGGCAGTCGGAGTGGACCACGTGCAGCGGCTCGCGTTGGGACAGCCGTACGGCCAGCGCATTGCCCGTCCCAAGTTGCATTGGGCAGCTCTTGCTTCCGAAGGCAAATGGACGCCCATCGAGCACGGGAACGCGGTTCATGGTTTGTTGGGTGAGCTTAAGCACGCAAGGGATTGGCCGGGCTTGAAGGAACGCATGGAGCGTGCCAACCTTTGGACTCCGGCTCAGCGCGCCTCCGTCGCCGCCTTGATCGATTCCATCCTCAACGGCCCGGACACGCGCAAGTTTTTTGAAGCGCACGCCACAGAAGTGTTCGCGGAGCGTACCGTTCACTTTGGAAAAGGTGAGTTGGGGCGGCCGGATCGGGTGGTGCACCTCGATGGGGTTTGGCACGTGGTCGATTTCAAAACCGGGGAACAACGCGATAAACACAAATCCCAGGTGGCTGGGTACTGCGAGGTCATCAACGCGATGCATCCGGGCGAAGCAGTGAAGGGTTGGCTCATCTACACGGAGCCCCTGCAACTCGTGCATGTGCCTGTGTTGTTTGGTGCTTCGTGAAGGGGCGATTTCGCAACAGGTTGCCTAACTTGCTGTCCCAAGCCTGATTCGATGAAAAAAGCCTGCCTGTTCGCTTGTTGCGCCCTGCTCGGTGGTGTCCTGTTGGCCCAGCATTCCACGCCGAATGCGCCGCTGTTCCAAAAGGGATTCCCAGTGCCCCAGGCGCAGCCCGATGCATCGTTGGAAATCCGTGCAGAAGCCTGCGCTCCCGCGACGGCCCTTCGGGACTTGGAATGGAACAACGTGCGCGCCCTCATCGAAAACGCCGGGGCGCTGTGGTACGACCGCGCCATCGACAAGGGAGCCTTCATGGTTCCGAAGGAAGAAGGCGTTTCTGTCGTGTATGGCGGGGCGCTGTGGTTGGGCGGCATCAGCCCTGACCAACAGCTCAAACTCGCTGCTGTGCGGTACCGGAACGTCGGAAACGATTTCTGGCCGGGGCCGTTGACCAACACCGGTGCGGCGGAAGTGGACCCCACGACGTGCGAGCAATACGATCGGTTCACCATCACCCAGCGGGCGGACGCCATGCGCCACCGCCAGTACTTCGATTGCATCGCCGATCCGGATTGTGACCTCGAGGAGCAGTTCCCCAACGGCTACACGATTCCCTCCTACTTCTTCGAATACCCGGCGCACGGTAACGTGGGCCTCAACCAAGACTACTACCTCGCCCCGTTTAAGGATTACGACGGCAACGGGTTCTACGATCCGGCCGCGGGCGACTACCCTTGGTACGATTTCCTCCAAGAAATCGATTGCGCCGAGCGCCGCCGCGAAGATCAGGTCCCATTGTACGGGGACCAGACGTACTACTGGATTTTCAATGACAAGGGCAACATCCACTCGGAATCGCAGGGCGAGCCGATTGGGATGGAGATCCGCGCCCAGGCCTTCGCCTTCTCGACCAACGATGAGGTGAACAACATGCAGTTTTACAACTACGTGTTGATCAACCAAGGCACGCAGACCTTGACCGACACGTATTTTGCCCAGTGGGTCGACTGCGATTTAGGCGGCCACGTGGACGACTACGTGGGCGTAGACGTTGAGCGTGGCCTCGGCTACAGCTACAACGGGGACGCGTTTGATGAGCCGACGAGCTATTCCATCGGTTACGGGGAAAACCCGCCGGCGATGGGGGTGGACTTTTTCGAAGGGCCTTACCAGGATTCAGATTCCATCGACAACCCGCTGACCACCGTCTTTTCGGATGCCATCGACTCACTCGGCATTCCCTATCAAGGCATTGGCATCGGTTACGGTGACGGCGTCATCGACAACGAGCGCTACGGCATGCGGAAGTTCATTTACTACAACTGGAACTTTGGCATCAACGGCCAGCCGACGTTGGCGGCGCAGTACTACAACTACATGCGCGGGTTCTGGAAAAACGGACAACGCATGGCCTACGGGGGCGACGGCCTGACCGCTGCCACCGGAGCGGACCTCGACATTCCCGCGGATTACATGTTCCCTGGCGATACCGACCCGTACCAATGGGGAACCATCGGTATCTCCGTTGAACCGTGGACGGAAGTGGGGGCGGGCAATCCACCCGGAGACCGCCTCTTCCTGCAATCGGCCGGTCCTTTCACCTTGGAACCGGGAGATTACAACAACATCACCGTGGGCATGGTCTGGGCGCGGGCGACGGGTGGCGAGCCTTTCGAGAGCGTGGAGTTGTTGCGTTTGGCCGACGACAAGGCCCAGGCGTTGTTTGACAACTGCTTCGAAATTGTTTCCGGTCCCGATGCTCCGGATGTGACCATCCAGGAACTGGAAAACGAGCTCATCCTCTACTTGACCAACGACAACCCGCTTTCGAACAACTACCGTGAAGAGTACATGGCGATGGATCCGTCGATCCCCACGGAATTGGAAGACGGGACCGTGCTCACCGACGAAGAGCGCAGTTACGTCTTCGAAGGCTACTTGATTTACCAATTGCGTGATAACACGGTGAGCCCCTCCGATCTCGGTGACATCGACGCCGCTCGCCTCATCGCCCAATGCGACGTTCGCAACGGCATCACACAAGTCATCAATAACGAATTCGATCCGGTGCTTGAATTGCCGGTTCCCACCTTGCAGGCGAACGGTTCCGATGAAGGCATTTTCCACAGTCTGCGAATCACCAACGATGTGTTCGCCCAAGGCGACAACCGCCTGGTCAACCACAAGACCTACTACTTCATGGCGTTGGCATACGGCTACAACAACTACCGACCGTACGATCCAGTGCTGGGTACGGGCCAGGACGTTCAATTCAAGGCGTCGCGCAAAGCGGCCGTCGGCTCCATACGTTCGTACAGTGGTGTTCCCCACAACCCCGCACCAGAATCAGGCGGTACGGTTCAGTACGCCGAGTACGGTAGCGGCGTTGAGATGACGAAGCTGGAAGGCAAGGGCAACGGCATGATGGACCTCGAGTTGACATTCGCCTCCGAGCAGGACATCCTCGACAACACCATCGCTTCGACGGTCACGTATGCAGCCGGTCACGGCCCTGTAGACGTCCGCGTGGTGGATCCGCTTCGCGTTCCCGACGCTGACTTCGAGCTCCGTGTAGCCGGCGACGACGCCGACCTCGAGGACGCCGTGGACGCCTACTGGACGCTCACCAACGTCACCATG
>PKEB01000025.1 GCA_002863125.1 Flavobacteriales bacterium | reverse complement strand
TTCGAAATCGCCGGTTGCCAGGACGAAATGGCATGTAACTACAATGCAGATGCGACCGACGAGGACGGATCTTGCACCTACGCTGAAGAAGGCTACGATTGTGATGGCAACTGCCTGAACGACATAGACGCCGACGGTGTGTGCGACGAATTCGAAGTAGCCGGATGTACCGAGGCTGAAGCGTGCAACTACGATGCGGATGCCACAGACGATGACGGCTCTTGTACGTACGCTGACGCGGGTTACGATTGCGCTGGCAACTGCCTGAACGATTCAGACGGTGACGGTGTATGCGATGAGTTCGAAGTATTCGGATGTACACATCCTGATGCGTGTAACTACGATGCTGATGCCACCGAAGACGACGGAACGTGTGAATTCGCCGACATGGGTTACGATTGCGATGGCAACTGCTTGAGCGACGTAGACGGTGACGGCGTGTGCGACGAGTTCGAAGTGGCTGGTTGTACTTATGCATCGGCTGCGAACTACGCCATGAGTGCTACCGACGATGACAGTTCTTGCCTCTTCGAAGGTTGCATGGACGACACAGCGTTCAACTTCAATGCTTACGCCAATGCGGGTGGTGATTGTGCAAGTGCACCAATTGCTGACTTCAACGGCGACGGCGTGGTTCAGAACCAAGACTTGCTCGACTTCTTGTTGGCCTATGGTCAGACCGGTCCAGAATGGGGCGGTGTAGAATGGGTCCAGGAGGCATGTAACGTCGTGGCGACCCCACTCGAAGACTTGTACACTCCGGTTGACTACTGCGCTTCAGACAGCCCAGCTGAGGTATGTGCCGAGATGGGATGTACGTATCCGTTAGCGAGCAACTACGATCCAGAAGCCACCGTCGATAGCGGCGACTGCGTCTGGACGGGATGTACTGATGCGGAAGCACTCAACTACAACCTAGTAGCGAACCTCGAAGACGATACGTGTACGTACCAGATTTGTCCAGACTTCAACGGAGACGGACAAGTCCAAGCGCAAGATTTGCTTGACTTCTTGCTGGCTTGGGGTACAACGTACTAATCGATAACAAAACGCACATTGAGGGCCACCTTTCTACTGAAGGGTGGCCCGTTTTGTTTGGTCGCGCTTCGTGTCCGGAGTACTTTTGCCCAAAAAGAGAACGTCATGATTAAAAGTCTAAAGGGAGTTGCGTTGGTCGGAATGTTGGGGTTAGCGTTTGTAGCCGGAGCGCAGGCCTACCTGCACCAAGTCTTCGTTTTGAATGAAGGGTGGTCCGATTGGCAAACGGGAGAGGTGCTGGTGCAGCCGACCTTGGGCGTGTACGACCCTGCCCTTAACGTCTACGAGACCGTAGCGTCCATCGAGGGGGCCGGATTCATTTCCGATGCCATCCTCGTCAATGGAGCATTGTTCGTCGCTGCGGACGGTCAGTTGCTCAAGTACGACGCGGACTCCTATGAATTGCTGGCAGCCGCCGAAGTCACAGGGGTGCGCCAATTGGCGGAGCGCGATGGAATCATCTACGTTACGCGTGGCGACGTAGACGAGTTCGGGATGAACCTGCCGCTTGATTCCTATCTGCGATGGTTCCACGCCGATGAATTGACTTGGGCCGGTGAGTTGACCACGGCCAACGGTCCAGCCTACGCGACGGAAGGATTGGCATGGTCCGGCGACCGCTTGTACATCGCTGTGAACAATGCCTTCGATTGGGGCAACGAGGTTGGCTACATCGGCGAGTGGAATGCGACCACAGAAGCCTACATAGAGTTCGACTTGGGTGAGGAGGGCAAAAACCCCAATCGGTTGTTCGCAGACAATGGTCAAATCGTCACAGTCAACAACCGCGATTACGGCTCGGCTTCATTGAGCGAGGTCATGTCTGGCGAAGGAACTGTTCAGACCCACGTTGTCGCTAATGCGACCGCAGGGTGCTTAGCAGCAGCGGTGTTCCAAGGCGAATTGAAATACCAAATCACCGGTGAAAACGCCGTGCGCACTTCTGCGTTGGACGGCTTGGACGAATCCAGCACCTGGTTAGCCGATGCGCCCGCATTCTACGGCGCGGCCATTGATCCGGTGAGCGGCTACTGGTACGGATCGGTTACGGATTACACCACCTACGGTCTGGTCGAGATTCGGGACGAGGACGGCGACATCGTTAGTACTTTCGACTGTGGCGTGAGTCCGGGCGTCATCTGCATGGACGTGCGGAATGCTTCGGATGTCGCTTCTGTCGAATTGGGTTCCGTGAATCGGCTCGGCGGCGGAGTATACGATCTTACTGGACGTGAGCTGCCCGCGCATAGTCTTCTCAAAGGCGTGGTCATTGACGCGCAAGGCCAAAAACGGGTCGTCATCCGCCAGTGAGGTATGGGGGTCCCGTTTAATGATTGGTAAGTTTTAGAAAACATTCCCTTCATTCAACACGGCTGAAATGCGCTTAATATTGGTGCATGAATCTCGGCCTGGTGCAGAATGCGTGTCGGAAGGCGGTGGTGGTTGGAGCGAGGTGTGCCGATCGTTATCAATCCTCGATTTTGGCTGCACTTGAGAGTGCTCATCCCGAACTCGCCATTCGCCCCATCGAAGAATTGGTGCTCGGGACGATGAAAAGCAAAGTCAGTGGCGCCATCAAGGGTGAGTTCGAGTGGTCAAACGGTTGCTTTCAATTGACCGGGAATGGACATTGTTTTCGGATGATTCCATTGCTCAACCCATTCAACGCCCGACTGAAGACCTATTCGATTGGCTCCTTGTGCTCTTATCATCGTTGTAATGATTCAACCAACGAGCCGTTGGTCGCTGCTGCCTACCTCGGTGGGGAAGTTGGTGTTTTACATGGCTCTACCAAAGAGTTGGCCTTGCGCTCCAATTATCGCATTTTAAGGAGCCACCTTGTCGCAGACAAAGAAGCCCGTCTCAGGTCCATGCGATTGGGTGTTGGCACGGAAGAAGATTGGCAGGTGGTGCCGGTGGCCATCCGTGAGTTGGCCAATGAATCGGTTTTGAGGCCGGTTATCGGGTCGCCCTTGCGTGTGCTTCATGCCTTAGTGCGCGGTCAGATTGATGCAGCAGTATTCCACATTGAGAATCCACATCTGAATGCTGTGGTACAGTTTTTTTTGAATCAAGCCATGGTTGAGCGGACTGAAGTGCGCGTAGATGAGGCCAACATCACCGTGCATGGCCAGCGATTCTCTGAAAAAGTGAAAGACAGGGTAAGGGCCTAAAAAAAAGGAGGTTCCGCCTCCTTTTTTCATTCCAACGCTGTGGTCAGTTCACCTGTTCAAACCGCAACAGGTACGAGTAGTCGTAAATGTCTTCGCCATTGTATTCTCGGAATTGGTAGGCTTGTAAATCGTCCAATTCCAGTTCCAAGATTTTCCAATAAATGCTGAGTTCTTTCAGCTGGTCATTGAAGGTTTCTGTCAGGGTAATCCCAAGATTATCAGCGATGTAGGCAAGGATTACAGCATCATTATCTGCGGTTGCGAGGGTACCAATGAAGACCTCCACAGATATTCCGTAGGTGACGAAAAGTGCCGCGGCCAAATTGGGATCGTCCCAGCCGGAAACTTCAGCAGATACTTCTTCGAAGGTCAATTCCACACCATATTCGTCCAACATCCCGGCAATGATGCCTTCAATGTCCTCACTTGATTCAATCACCCCTTCGGAGAGCAAATCATCAATGAAATCCCCCATAACGGCAGTAACGTCATCTCCGAATTGGAAATTGAAGAATGCACCACCTCCCGTATAGGTATAGGCTGTGTATGTGCTCATCAATTGCAAGGCCAAATCCCACACGTCGTCCGTGATGTCCACGTACGACCCCGCTTCAAAAATGAGGGTGTCAAGTACCATGAGGGCGTCCGCATAGGATTGATGCAGTGCGTTTTGATTCATCCCCGCCGAGTCCAAGTAAAAGGGTCCAACCGTTTCCATGTTGGAGACCTCCATGAGTAGGATCGAGGCATCTTCATTGAACATCCATGTGCCATCATACGTCAGCGCTTCACCTTCATTGAAGATGGTCACCGTTTCGTCGTCACGGAACTCGACATCCAGGCGCAGGTTGTTCGATCCCAGTAATTCCGTCATATTGGTGTCAGCTTCAACGCCAACCTCTTGTACGCGCACAGATTCCCATGTGCCGAGGATGCGCTTCTCTGGAGAACGCAGGTGGAACAGCGAACCGTCCTGATCATATTTCGTGCAGCTCCCCAGAACTAAGAGGGCAGCAATCAGCAGCAGAAGATAGGTTTTGTTGATCATATCAAATGGTGTATGCAAGGGAAATGCGGAAGGAACGACCGGTGGTGAAGGACAGCCAATCGTACAATTCCCCGTTGAACAAGTACGTTTTGCGGTTGATGGGATTCAATAGGTTCCGCGCCCGCAGACCGAGCGAGAAATGCTCTCCGAGTTGCTGACTCATGCGGAAATCAAGGGATGGGGTAGGCTGCTGGTAGATATCCGGCAGGCCACCACTGGTGGTCAAAATGAGCTTTTCACCTTGAACGTTGAACGCGACTGTTGCATTGAAATTCGATGAATCCGGGGCGTACGTCAGGATAGCGTTGACGATGTAGGGGCTTTGTCCAAACAGCGGGCGCGTGTCTGGATGCATAGGATCCGTGTTCCGAATGGCGTTCAGCTCTTCTTCGAAGATGGCGGTGCGGCTGCGGATAAACGTCAGGTTTGCGGAGAGGTTCCAGGCACTGGCTCCATCGATGAAATTGCCGAGGTTGGTCTTCGTTTCCAATTCCAGGCCGACAACATTCGCATAAGGCACGTTGGCCCAGGTGTATTCCGTGTTGACGGCTTCCAAGACTGAAGTTTGTTCGATGGGGTCCGTGAACCGCTTGAAAAAGAGGCTGGCGCTGAAGACCTCACCCAAATTGGGGTATCGCTCGATGCGCAGGTCAAAATTGTCGATTTTCGTTCCGTCGAGCAGGGGATTTCCTTTCAAGACCTCGAGCGTTTCGAAGTCGAATCCACGGAAGGGTGATTTCTCTCGGAATACGGGTCGCGCAATGCTGCGGCTGTACGATGCCCGCAGGTTTGTGGACTTGATGGGGTCGATTTCGCCCAGTTGCCAAACCAAATTAGCCGAAGGCATCCAATCGGTTTCGTTCAGTCCACCTTCCAATCGAAGCATTTCCTCGGGCGTCAAGTCTTCCGCGATATTGAGCTTCAAGGAGCGGATGCTCATGTCGGTTTTTTCCACCCGCACACCGGCGTTCAATTTGACGCGATCGCTGATGTTCCAGTCGGTCATTGCGTATGCTCCCAGTACGTCCATACGTCCTTCGTCCGTATTGATCAAATCGGTCAACAGCAAGGTCTCGACGTAGTTTTCGCCGCGAACGATTTCCATATTTTCATCGGCAAAAAACGCATCGAGATCACCGTCAAAGAAAGCACCTTGTTCGGCCATGCCAAATACTGCTTCTTCATGAGCCCGCGTGGTTTTGACCCACGAAGCACCGGCTGAAAACTTGCCGAGATCACTTTCTTTACCGCCCAGTGGCTGCGTATAGTGCACCTTGCCGTCGAGTTTCGTTTCGTTGAGCTTTCGGAAGTAGCGCGTGGGGGAGGGATAGAAGCTTTGGTTGATGGAGTATACAGTGTCAACATCAACGGGTACGAACAAATCGACGATGTCGAGCCCCTCCGATTGCAGCACCTCCAATGTGCCTTCCGTATCAGAGGCCCAATTCTCAGGAATGACGCCATCGTCGATCAGTTCCCCAATCAACTCGAGGGCCTCCGCCGTCAAATCATCTCCGCTAGCGGATGTGAATTCCGCGAGGGAATCGATTGCTGTAATGCGCTCACTGTAATTGTTATAGAAAACTTTCAGATCCGGCGTTTCCATTTGGCCCGAGCTATAACTCACGATCCATTCGAGCTTGGCTTCACTGGCGGGGAGGAAGTGCTCACCTCGGCCCTGGAAAATGTTCAGTCGTCGCTCTTCGTAGCGCTGGGTGCGCTGCTCCTGCATCTCATCGGTGTCAATGGGATTCACCCCGAGCATGTACCGGGAGGAATTTTGTCCGTTGATGTTCGGCATGGCCATGAAGGACAACTTGTTAAACTCGTTGAGCTTGTAGCTGAGGTTCAGCAGTGCATTCCAAGCCACTGTTTCCGTGCCTTTTTCATCGCTGAACCGCTTCAGCATCTGCATCTCGTTGGTGGTCTCCGGGTTGCCGGACTGGTAGCGGGCATACTCTCCACCGCTGTAGTAGCGT
This sequence comes from Flavobacteriales bacterium, assembly GCA_002863125.1. Lineage (GTDB taxonomy): Bacteria > Bacteroidota > Bacteroidia > Flavobacteriales_D > Sanyastnellaceae > UA16. Next base: position 106,172 of record PKEB01000025.1, on the reverse strand, counting down.
GCGTTTCGCTTGTATTGGAATCCAAATATGTAGCCCAGTGGACGCCCGAACAGCTTGGTCTGGTTACCGAAGGAAAGGCTGTGGCTCATGTCCATGGGTGCCGTTCTCCTCGTGTTTTCCCATGTCTTGGTAAACGACTGCCCGATTTCCGTCAGCATGGCGTTGCTTTCGGCGCTGAGCGGTACCATGCCGTAGGTCTCAAGGCTATCCACTGTGATGCCCAACTCGTTTACCACCCCGCCAATCGGATTGCCTGCACCGATGTCACTGCAATCATCGATGCCCATTTCAGCGAGTTGATCACCGAATCCCATAAATACCAAGCCTTCGTAAAAGCAGGGCATGTTTAAGTTGGGCCAATCATCACTGGTAAGTCCTTGCAGGATGTTCGGCATCTCCCGAAATCCGTCGTCCATGCCCAACCAATCTGTCCCCGAGCGTTGGCTGCTGCTGATGTCGCGAAAGGTCGTTTGGTCATTGAAGCCTAACGCGGAGCTGTACCGAAAGTTGAACGTTTCCGGAAAATCCTTCGTGATGACGTTGAGGTAGGCTCCAGCCCAATCTCCTGGCAGATTGGCGGTTTGCGACTTGACGACCACCAAATTATCGACCAAATTCGTGGGGAAGATGTCCATTTCAATGGTGTTTCGCCTCGGGTTGATGGAAGGCACTTCTGCTCCGTTCAAGGTGGTCTTGATGTAGCGGTCCGAAAGCCCACGGACAAATACAAAGTTCCCCACTGTAGAGACCCCAGGAACCCGCTGCATGGCTGCCGCAGCATCCGAATCGCCGGTCCGACGGATTTGTTGGCTCGAGATGTAATCGAGGCTCGCCGCATTCTTCTTTTTGATGTTCTCCATGTAGACATCGCGGGATCGATCCACCTTGGCAACTACCTCGGCAGCCTCTTCGATGACATACGTGGCTGGGAAAAGCGTGAAGTTTTGAATGATGACGTCCTCATTCGCCACCGTCACTTGTACGGTTTGCGCTGTGTAACCGATGAAACTACCAGTGACCTCGTAAGTGCCAAACGGGAGGTTCTCAATGGAGTAATTGCCATCTAAGTCGCACATGACGCCTTTGTAAGGGTCTTGAATGATCACATTAGCGCCGATGAGGACATCTCCATTTTGTCCGTCCGTCAATTTTCCTCGGATAATGCCCTGCGCGTTCATGGCGCAGACGGAAAAAAGGAGGAAGGCTGTGAGTGTGAATCGCATGCTCCTTGGTTTGATCGCTAAAATCCGTATTCAGCTCTTTTTACGCATTACCTCAATGCTAACTGAAGGCTAATTCAATATGATGGTGAGGCATGAAAAAAGGCCGGGAGCAATCCCGGCCTTTCCTATGAAATGATGATAACCTTATTCGCAATATTGACCAAAGGCAGAGAGGAATAGGAGCAAGTCAGGTGTACCGACCTGTCCGTCTCCATTGATGTCCGATGGGCAGTCGCTGCCGGTGATGAATTCACATGATCCATCTTCCACAGTGGCCGTTGCACTGTAGTTTTCAGCATCTGCATACGTACATCCCAGGATTGGATCCAACTCACAACCGGTGTCTTCGCCAGCGTGTGGGTTGTAGTCTGCAAACTCAGGGTCTGTGCAGCCATCGCATGCCGTTTCCAGGCCGAAGCAAACTGCAGGCAGAGACAGAGCGCCCGTTACTTCAGCGGTTCGCTCGATGCCGTCTGATTCGCCGGCTTCGTTGTGGAAGCCATATGCGATGGTACCTGCAGAGGCCGAGATGGTCAGCTTGTATACGGAGTAGTTGGCGTAGACCATTTCTACGACAGCGTCCGCTGAGAAGTCACCAGCAATAGAGCCGGCTCCACCCTCGTGCCACATATCTACACGGAAGGTCACGTCGAACTGGCATGAGCCGTCGTCGGTGTTAGCGCCTTCCTCGTAGTTGTTGGCTGTAGGATCTGTGCAGCCATTGAATTGACAAAGCGCGTCTTGGTCACCGGTGTTGGCGCCGGCATCGTAGTTCTCTGCGTCAGGGTTGTAACATCCTGTGAAGAGGCACGAACCGTCGTCCACGTTGGCGGTTTCGTCATAATTGTCCGCGTCAGCATCGGTACAACCAAGGTATTGACAGGTTCCATCATCAGCGGTTGCATCTGGGTTGTAGTTATCAGCCTCAGCATCCATGCAACCCAGCACAGATACTTCACCTTCAGCGAAAATACCGACTTGACCGAGGTAACTCCAAGGTTGGTCCAACCAGTTCTCAGACGGTCCGAAAGCACCTTTGTAAGCTGCCGCATCGAACCACGCGTCGGTAGCTAAATCCGCAGCATTCACCGAAACGTCATTCGCAGGAGTGAGGTCAAGTGTATTGATTACGGTCACACCTGCTCCATCGAACGCGTAGTCGAAATCAATGCCAGGATCGCCCAACGCGATGTTGTTGACAGCGGCATAAGCGTCGAGTTGATCGTCCCCATCTGCGACTTGGTCTCCATCGTAGTCGATGACTTCTTCCACGGCAACCATGCAGATGTTTTTCAAGCTCAGTAAGCCTGCACCTAGCTTGTCAAATGCATCCGATGGATCTTGCTTGTCTTCGATTTCGATGCCTTCTTGGAAGTTGGCCAAAATCATGTTGTTCACGTGGCCACCTGAACCAGCGCGGAAGAGGAGGCCTTGCTTGCCGGCTGCGATTCCGCGACCAATCATCGTGACGTTGTAGACTTCTGGCGTCGCGAAAGGCTGTCCGTCTGAAGTGACATTCGGGCTATCGTCGCCGTCAAGTTCGCCGCCGCGGTCACCCACGGTGTGGTCGTTCAAAGCGAACCAGTACTGGCCCTTACCGTGGTAGCCTTGGTCCCAATCGAAGCTATCGTCGCCGACGAAGGCTACAGCAGCGTATTTCACATCCACAGAACCGCCGAAGAACTCAATGCCATCGTCTTCGTTGGCAATGACCTCGACGTATTCGATGGTAGTACCGCTTCCGACGCCGCCCAAAGTCAAACCGTTGATTTCGTTGGCTGCGCCGAGTTGGGTTCCACCGTGGCGGATGCTCACATAGCGCAAGACACCCGAGTTATCCTCGTCGTTGGTACCGCCGTACTTGGCGCGGTCGTTGTCCGCTGGAACGCCTTCGATTTGGCCTTCACCGGTAGGAAGGTTGGTCAAAGCGTCACCCAAAATGATGACACCGCCCCACTGGCCGCGCGTATCGTAAGAAACGGAGCCATCGAGTGGATCTGCTTCGAACGTAAACGTGATCGGGCAGGTTTCCGTTCCGTCGGCGTAGATCTGGCCACCACGCGCTACAATCAATGCTGCAGCGTCGGCTCCTTGGCCTGCCATCCCCTTGATAACGGTGCCGGGCTCAATGGTCAATGCTTGTCCATCGTTAACGAACACGTATCCGTCCAATAAGTACGTATTGTCACACGTCCATGTGGTCGTTCCGGTTCCGTTTCCAGCTGCATCGGAGATGATGACCTCGTTTCGGTCGCCCAGCGGTGGGCAGTCACACGTTGCCACTTCTTCTTCGATGGCTCCTGAATCATCAGCATAGGTCCAGCCTTCGAGCCAGTTTTCACCGTTGGGGTCGAATGCACCCATGAAGTGGGCAGTCTCAAACCAAGGATCGGCAGGCTGCGCACTGGCATCGAGCAACACAGATGCGTCTGGAACCGGATTGAACGGATTGGAGAAGGCGGTTCCGGCGCCATTGGTAGACCAGTTGTAGTCAATGCCTGTTGTCATCGCGGTCAAATTGGCCGTGACGGCGTAGGCGTCCAATTGGTCATCGCCGTCAGCGACCTGAATTCCATCGTAGTCGATGACTTCGTTCACACCATCAAAGGCGATGTTACCCAAGGTGAGGTCGCCAGCAACCCACTTATCGTAGGCATCGGACGGATCCTGTTTGTCTTCGATTTCGATTCCTTCTGTGATGTTGGCAATGATGGCATTGGAAACGTGCCCACCTGTACCAGCGCGGAAGAGGAGGCCTTGGTTGCCCACGTTGCTGCCGCGACCGATGACGGTCCAGTTGGCAACGGTTGGCAACGCGAACGGCATACCATCCGCTGTTACGTCTGGGCTGTCGTCGCCATCGAGTTCGCCGCCGCGGTCGCCCGCGTCCTGGCCTTGGATGGTGAACCAGAACTGGCCCTTTCCGTGATAACCTTGGTCCCAATCGAAGCTGTCGTCACCGCAGAACATAACCGAGGCGTATCGAACATTGACCGAACCACCGAAGAACTCAATGCCGTCGTCGTCGTTGGATACCACTTCAACGTGTTCGATGATAGTGCCGCTACCGACACCGCCCAAGGTCAATCCGTTGATTTCGTTGGCTGCGCTGAGTTGGGTTCCGCCGTGGCGGATGCTCACGTAACGCAAGACACCGGAATTGTCCTCATCATTGTTACCGCCGTATTTGGCGCGGTCGTTGTCTGCAGGAACGCCTTCGATTTGTCCTTCACCCGTGGGGAGGTTGGTCGTTGCGTCACCGAGTACAATCACACCGCCCCACTGGCCGCGTGTGTCGTAAGAGACGGATCCATCAAGTGGGTCAGCTTCGAAGGTGAACGTGATGGGGCAGGCTGCTGTACCGTCAGCGAAGAGTTGTCCGCCGCGCGCTACAATCAGTGCTGCAGCATCGGCACCTTGTCCGGCCATGCCTTTGATGACTGTTCCGGGCTCGATGGTCAAGACCTGTCCGTCGTTGACGAAGACATAGCCATCGAGCAAGTACGTGTTGTCACAGGTCCACGTCGTTGTTCCTGTGCCGCTGCCATCGTCGGTGATGATGACTTCGTTGCGCATGTCCAAAGAGGGACAGTCACATGTATCATCTTGGTTGGTGCCCTCGTCTGTCAATTCGACATCGGCAGCACCTGAGATGTCCAAGTACGACCAGTTGGCCAACCAGTTTTCACCGTTCGGATCAAATGCGCCCATATAGCCGAAGGGGCCGTCTGAACTCACGTCTGCGGTAGGTACTGGATCGAAGGGGTTCGGGAACGATGTTCCGCTCGCATTTGCCGACCAGTCCGAGTCAATGCCCACATCAGCCAATTGGATGTTGCTGCTTGCTGCATATGCATCCAGGTTTGCGTCTCCGTCTGCATCTTGAATGCCATCGTAATCAATCAACTCCGTGGCACCCTGAACGTGGATGTTCGAGAGGGTCAAGTCCCCAGCTTGCCATTTGTCGTAGGCGTCTGATGGATCTTGCTTGTCTTCGATTTCGATGCCTTCCTGGAAATCCACAATCAGCGCGTCGCTGACGTGACCACCAGAACCGGCACGGAAGAGCATGCCTTGCTTGTCGGCTGCTGCTCCACGTCCAATCATGGTCCAGTTTGTAACTGTAGGGAGCGTGAACGGCATTCCGTCTGCCGTAACATCTGGGCTATCATCGCCGTCGAGCTCTCCACCGCGGTCGCCCGCGTCAGCATCGTTGATAGAGAACCAGTGGTGTCCGCCTCCGGAGTAGCCTTGGTCCCAGTCGAAACTGTCGTCGCCTACAAAGGCCACAGCTGCGTAGTTGACTTCAACGGTCCCACCAAAGAACTCAATGCCATCGTCGTCATTCGCCAAAACTTCTACGTGATCTACAGTTGTGCCGCTTCCGACGCCTGCAAGCGTCAGACCGTTGATTTCGTTGGCTGCGCCGAGTTGGGTTCCACCGTGGCGGATGCTTACGTAGGTGATGATACCAGAGTTATCAGCAGCGTTTGATCCTCCGTACTTGGCGCGATCGTTATCTGCTGGAATCCCTTCCACTTGTCCTTCGCCTGTTGGGAGGTTAGTTGGAGCGTCGCCGCATACAATAACACCGCCCCACTGGCCGCGCGTGTTGTACGCTACTGAGCCATCCAATGGATCGCCTTCATAGGTGAAGGTAATTGGGCAATTTGCCGTTCCCTCTGCGTAGAGCTGGCCGCCGCGTGCGACAATCAATGCTGCAGCGTCTGCGCCTTGACCGGCCATGCCTTTGACGACGGTTCCGGCCTCAATGGTGAGTGCCTGACCGTTGTTAACGAATACGTAGCCGTCGAGCAAGTAAGTGTTGTCACACGTCCACGTGGTCGACCCGGTTCCGAATCCTGAGTCAGAGATGATGACTTCTGTTCGGTCAGCAAGTGGTGGGCAGTCGCATCCGGAGTTTCCTCCGCCACCACCGTTTGATGGGTAGGTTACGTCTGCAGCACCCGATACGTCGAGGTAGCTCCATGAACCTTCCAACCAGTTTTCACCGCCTACGAATGCACCGTTGTTGGTGCCCGTAGTTGGAACGGGATTGAAGGGGTTTGAGAAGGCCGTTCCGCTGGCATTTGCTGCCCAGTCGTAGTCGATTCCTGTGTTGGAAGCTACGAGGTTGTTGGTTCCGGCATACGCGTCCAAGTCGGCGTCGCCGTTGGGATCCTGGATGCCGTCGTAGTCGATGAGGTCATCAACGCCATCGAATTCAAAGTTTGCGAAGCTAAGGTCGCCTGCGAGCAACTTGTCGTATGCGTCAGATGGGTCCTGCTTGTCTTCGACTTCGATGCCTTCATCAAAGTTGGCTACGATGCAGTTGGAGAAATGTCCACCTGCACCTGCACGCAACAACATACCGATTTTGCCACTGGCGATTCCGTTACCAATGAAGGTTGCTTGGCTGATGGTTGGGATGGCAAATGGCATGCCGTCCGCTGTCACATCTGGGCTGTCGTCGCCATCAAATTCACCACCGCGATCACCAACGCCTTGGTCTTGGATGACCAACCACTTGGTGCCACCGCCAGAGAAGCCTTGGTCGTAGTCAAAGGCATCATCACCGCAGAAAGCAACAGCGGCGTTGTTCACTTCAACGGTTCCGCCGAAGAACTCGATACCGTCATCGTCATTGGAGATGACTTCCACGTGGTGAATGGTGGTTCCGTTACCGACACCGCCCAATGTCAAACCGTTGATTTCGTTTGCAGCTCCGAGCTGCGTTCCACCGTGGCGGATGCTCACGTAGGTAATGACACCAGAGTTATCAGCCGCGTTTGATCCACCGTACTTAGCGCGATCGTTATCTGCAGGGACCCCTTCGATCTGCCCTTCTCCTGTTGGCAGGTTGGTAGGCGCGTCACCGAGAACGATGAGGCCGCCCCACTGGCCGCGGGTGTCGTACGGTGTAGCACCGTCGAGGTTGTCTGCTTCAAATGTGAACGTGATGCCACAGTCGGCCGTTCCTTCTGCGTAGAGCTGGCCGCCGCGAGCGACAATCAATGCTGCTGCGTCGGCGCCTTGACCGGCCATGCCTTTCACGACAGTTCCGGCCTCAATGGTGAGTGCCTGACCGCTGTTAACGAATACGTAGCCGTCGAGCAGGTACGTGTTGTCACACGTCCACGTGGTTGAGCCTGTACCGAACCCTGAGTCAGAGATGATGACTTCTGTTCGGTCAGCAAGTGGTGGGCAGTCGCATCCGGAGTTTCCTCCGCCACCACCGTTTGATGGGTAGGTTACGTCAGCAGCGCCTGATACGTCGAGGTAGCTCCAAGAGCCTTCCAACCAGTTTTCACCGCCTACGAATGCACCGTTGTTGGTGCCATTTGAAGGAGCGGGGTTGAATGGGTTAGAGAATGCGGTTCCGCTGGCATTTGCTGCCCAGTCGTAGTCGATTCCTGTGTTGGAAGCTACGAGGTTGTTGGTTCCGGCATACGCGTCCAAGTCGGCGTCGCCGTTTGCATCTTGTGTGCCGTCGTAGTCGATGAGGTCATCAACGCCGTCGAATTCGAAGTTGGCGAAGCTGAGGTCGCCTGCGAGCAACTTATCGTACGCGTCAGATGGGTCCTGCTTGTCTTCGACTTCGATTCCTTCATCGAAGTTAGCTACGATGCAGTTGGAGAAGTGTCCACCGGCCCCTGCGCGCAGGAGCATACCGATTTTACCACTGGCGATTCCGTTTCCTATGAAGGTCGCCTGCGAGATGGTAGGAATAGCGAAAGGCATCCCGTCTGCTGTTACGTCAGGGCTGTCATCGCCGTCGAACTCACCACCACGGTCGCCTACACCTTGATCTTGGATGACCAACCACTTGGTGCCACCGCCAGAGAAGCCCTGGTCGTAGTCAAATGCGTCATCGCCGCAGAAAGCTACGGCTGCGTTATTTACTTCTACGGTTCCACCGAAGAATTCGATACCGTCATCGTCATTAGAGATGACTTCCACGTGGTGAATGGTGGTTCCGTTACCGACACCGCCCAATGTCAAACCGTTGATTTCGTTAGCAGCTCCGAGCTGCGTACCGCCGTGGCGGATGCTCACGTAGGTGATGACACCGGAGTTGTCCGCTGCGTTCGATCCACCGTACTTAGCGCGATCGTTATCTGCAGGAACACCTTCAATCTGGCCTTCACCTGTAGGGAGATTGGTAGGAGCGTCACCGAGAACGATGAGGCCACCCCATTGACCACGAGTGTCATAAGGTGTAGCGCCGTCGAGGTTATCGGCTTCGAATGTGAAGGTGATGCCGCAGTCGGCTGTTCCTTCTGCGAAGAGCTGACCGCCGCGAGCGACAATCAATGCTGCTGCGTCGGCGCCTTGACCGGCCATGCCTTTCACGACAGTTCCGGCCTCAATGGTGAGTGCCTGACCGTTGTTGACGAATACGTACCCGTCGAGCAGGTAGGTGTTGTTGCATGTCCAAGTGGAAGTGCCTACACCAGAACCGTCATCGGCAACAATGACTTCAGTTCTGTCAGCGAGCGGGGGGCAGTCACATTGGGCCTGCGCAACGACTGTTGCGGCGAGTGCCAGTACTACCATAAACAAGTGCTTCATAACAATGATGATTTGGTTGAGGATTAATTACAATTCATCCCCAAAATTCAGCGTTTGATACCCTTGTTAATGTTTTTCAGATGTTACGATTTAATGTCGTTTGGTGTTAAGTCTTGGAGCGGAATTTTACTCTAGTGTTAAGGAAATATTTCCTTCGCTTCCATTATGTTAACTACTGGGCGATTTACCGGATTCACAAAAACCCGGCAAGGTAAAGCAGCCCCCCAGCCAACGTCAGTTTTTGCCATGCCGAGACGGAGGCCACTTGATTTCGAGCCAGCTGCATGTGCGCGGCCAAGAAGGGAAGGGCGAAAAAGAGCGGCGCCAATGGTCGGTGAACCAAGGTGATGGACGCCCACCAGGTAACCCCAATCATGCCCCACCCAACAAAGTGCATTCGGTGAAGCAACGACTTGGTGCGTTTTGGTCCCCATCGCACGGGCAAGGTGTCGTACCCAGCTAGCGCATCGCCCTCGGCATCCTGCCAATCCTTGGTGATCTCCCGGAGCAACGTGATGTAGCCGGAGAGCACCACATAGCCGAGCAGGATGTTGCCCTCCGTACTCTTGAACAGTTCCAGCCATCGGTCGAACGAACCGGATTCCAGCAACGCCAGGCACCACAATGGCAATTGCCCCACGGACAATGCGATGATGAGGTTGCCGCGCAGGAAGCGCCGTTTGAACCAAGGGGAATAGCCCCAAAGAAGAACGCCCAAGATGACAATCCAGATGGCGGACACAATACTCTTTGCAGCTGCTGCAATGCCGAAGCTGGAGAGCACGGCAACCCCAGTGAGCGTGTAATTCAGCGCCAGGGTCTGCCGACGGGTGATGACCCGTCCAACAAACGTTCGGTCGGGCCGATTGATACGGTCTTCGGCCACGTCGAAGTAATCGTTGATGACATTGGCACCCGCAGCCAAGGCCGCCATGGCCAATGTGCCGAGCGCGAAAATGGCTTGTTGGTGCGGTGGAAGCTCACCACCAAAAGCTGGGAGGAGCAAGGATTCAGTGATGAGGCCCATGGCGACCACGATCATCAGCACGTTCCACGGACGAATGAGCCGGATGCCCGCCCAAGCGGGAGAGTCGGTGACTGGGCGTTGCTTAGCCATGCGAGGCGTCAATTAAAACGCGTTGAACGGTCCCTTCCGGCTCCGCTCGCTGGTGAAAAGCATAATTGAACCCACCGTGAATGGCGTGGCCTCCAACTTCACCGTTGCGACCCAGTGCCAAGTACCCGACCTGCAAATCGTCGGTCGTCATGGAGCGAATGATGCGCTGCACAGCCTCATAACAGGCTTCCTGCGGTGAAGCGCCCTGACGCATCAATTCCACCACCAAGAAAGAGCCAACCGTGCGCATCACCGCTTCACCGAGGCCGGTTGCCGTCGCCCCTCCGACAGCGCCATCGACATACAAGCCGGCTCCAATAATAGGACTGTCGCCCACGCGGCCGTGCATCTTGTACGCCACCCCGCTGGTGGTGCAGCCCCCGGCCAATCGGCCTTCGTGGTCCAAGGCGAGCAAACCGATCGTATCGTGGTTTTCGATGTTGATCACGGGTTCATAATTGGACGTGGTTTGCCACTTTTCCCAGGCTTTGCGGGCTTTTTCGGTCAGTAAGTTGGTGGGCTTCATGCCCAATTCGCGGGCGTATTGCTCGGCACCTGCGCCGGCCAGCATTACGTGCGGGGTGTCTTCCATGACCTTGCGCGCGAGGGTTATGGGGTGAGCGACGTCCTGCACAAAGCAGACCGAGCCTGCATTTTGGGTGTGGTCCATGATGCACGCGTCGAGCGTAACGTTGCCATCCCGGTCGGGAAGGCCGCCGATGCCAACGCTCAATCCCTCGGCATCCGCTTCCACCAGCCGCGCTCCGGCTTCGATCATGTCCAGGGCATTTCCTCCAGTGTCGAGTGCCGAAAAGCCTTCATTATTGGCCAACATGCCGTGGTTCCACGTCGAAGCCATGGCGGCTCGCCCGCTCCCTTCGAGCGGTTTAGACAAGGGAGGGCGAGACCACGCCTTGCTCCACCAACTTCCAATTCCGAGGGTGCCGGCAACAGCCGTGGCTTCTTTGATGAACTTTCTTCGAGATGATGCCATGCACCTAAGGTCGCAAAATTTTGCTTAGGATGCTTGGGCGTTTGGGTGCGTTCCAGCGGAGCAATTTCAGCACGAGCCAGGGCAACACAAACAGGTCGGATACCACGGCAAGCAAGAGGGTGGTTGAAATCAGTGCACCGATGTAGAAGGTGCCCAAGAAGCTGCTCAGGCACAACGTCATGAACCCGCCGCAAAGGATGATGCTGGTGATGATGATGGCCTTTCCGGCATTGAGAAAACTGCTGCTCACGGCTTCTATCAGGTCTTTGCCTTTGGCCAGTTCGATGCGCAATTTGCTGATGAAATGAATGGTGTCATCCACGGCGATGCCAAAGGCGATGGTGAAAATGATGCTGGTGGAGAGTTTCAGGTTGATCCCAGTCCACCCCATAATCCCAGCGATCATCAGCAATGGAAGAACATTGGGAATGAGCGAAATGATGACCATGGAGGCATTTCGAAACATCAGCCCCGCAATCAACGCCACAATCAGAAATGCGATGGCCAACCCCAACACCATGTCACTGGCCAAGGATCCGACATTCAAGTCAATCAGCCGTGCAGTGCCTGTTACGTGAAGGTCGAGTGGTAAATCGGGGAATTCAGCAGCAAACCACTCGAAAAACGCTGCGTCTTGGGCTCGGTAGTGTTGGGCGCCGAGGTCGGGAAGTTTTCCAAACACCCGCAGGACATTCGTTTCCTCATTGACCACCAACGCGAGGGGGTTGGTATTCTCTCCACGTGCCATGGCTCGCGTCATTCGGTCGATGTCGCGTTGCTTGTCAGGTACGCGATGATAACGCGCTTGGTCGCCGTTGTTGAGGCGGTTGACTTGCGCCAAGATGCGGTCACTGCTCACGATGGAACCGACGCCGTAGGTCTTTTCCAAATATGCCGTGATGCGCTGCATGGTTTGCTGAATCTCCACACCGAGTGGATTTTCATCCTCCGGGACAGCAATGGCCAATTCGAACGGCCGAACGCCGGCAAATTCACGCTCAAAAAAGGCGAACTCCTGCCGGAATGGATCGTCTTCCGCGAGGTCCTCCAACAGCACGTTGTTCACCTCAATGCGGCTCGTCCCTACCACTGCAAGTGCTGTAAAGCCCATCGTAGCTGCTGCAATGACAATTGGCCGCCGCAGCATGGCGCGCAGGGCGTTTTGCAGCCAACGGTTCCAGAGCACGCCGTTTCCTTCATTGGATACACGAGGTGCCGGAAACAGGACCATAATAGAGGGGAGCAGGGTAAAGGCGAGGAGGTAAGCAATGCCGACCCCGGCTGCCGCGTAAATACCGAAATCGCGAATGGGCAACACCGATGACGACATCAGGGTTAAGAAGCCCACCGCCGTGGTCAACGTGGTCAAGAACGTGGCCAGCCCAACCTCCTTGAAGGCCGCTTGAATGCCTTGGAATTGGGACGCTCCTCGCCTCAACTCCTCATAGTACCGGGAGAGGATGTGGACCACATCGCTGATGCCGACCACGAAAATGATGGTGGGCAAGACGATGGACATGACATCGATGGATTTGCCGGTCATTTCCATGGTCCCCAAGGTCCACAGGCCACTGAGCAATACGACCAGCAAGGGAATGCACACCCCCCAAATGCTCTGGAAAGCCACCCACAAAAAAACCACCAAAATGACCAATCCGATGCTCACGAACAACGCCACTTCGCGTTGCATGACATCTACGTAGTATTTCTGGGCAACGGCTCGTCCAGCAATGTGTACGGGGTGTTCCCAGGTGGCGGCGAGCGCCGTAATGGCGTCGGCGAGGCTATCGCATCCGGCTTTGGACAAGAGTTGCTTGTGGCGGACTTGGATGGCGAGTGCGCTACCGTCCGTCGAGACAAACGAGCCGTCCCACGTGGGATGACCGGCGATGCGCGTGGAATCGGCCAGCAACTTGGTCTGTGCCGTTTCATCTTGCCACCTCAGCAGTGGGCGCTGCACAACCGTCAGGCCCAATTTGACGGGTTCCTTCAAGCGCGTAGGACTCAGTACCTCTTCGATGTAAGGGAGCGACTCAAGTTCATCCACGTACCCGTCCACATCCGCAAGAAACACAGGGTCATAGATGCTCGGATCGTGTTCCACACCGACGATGAGAAAGTCGTTATCCGATTCGAAATGTGACCGAAAATTCAGGTAGAATTCAGTCTCTGGATCGTCCTGTGGGAAGAAGCTCTCAAAATCGTAGTTGAATCCGATTTGGGCGACCCGCCAACCCATCCACAAAGTGGCCAACCCAATGAGGACCAAGGCCCATTTGCCCCGTGTTTTCCAAAAATTCGGAATGTCGTTTCCCATCGGAAGTCTAACAAGTGCTTGCGTTCAGGGTTCAAGGTGAAAACGAAAAAACCCCAGACCGAGATCCGGGGTTTTTCATGACTTCATTGGAGGGGCTTACTTCACTTCTTCGAAGTCGACGTCGGTGACTTCTGGGTCTGCATCGCCAGCGTCAGCGGAACCGCTCTCTGGGTTGCCCGTAGCACCCGCCTCTTGCTGTGCGGCGTACATCTCTTGGCTGGCCGCTTGGAATGCACTGTTGAGCTTTTCGATGCCGGCTTTGCAGCCGTCTACGTCTTGCTCACCGTGTGCCTTCTTGAGTTCTTCCAGTGCCGCATCGATGGGACCGCGGTTGCCTTCCGAAATCTTATCGCCGAACTCCTTGAGTTGCTTTTCAGTCTGGAAGACCAACGCGTCTGCTTGGTTCAGCACTTCGATGCGCTCCTTGGCCTCCTTGTCCGCTTCGGCGTTCGCTTCTGCTTCCTGCTTCATGCGCGTCACTTCTTCTTCGCTGAGGCCGCTGGACGCTTCGATGCGGATGTTTTGTTCCTTGCCCGTCGCCTTGTCCTTGGCGCTGACCTGGATGATGCCGTTGGCGTCGATGTCAAACGTCACCTCGATCTGCGGCACGCCGCGCGGTGCAGGGGGGATGTCCGCCAGCTGGAACCGACCGATGGTGCGGTTGTCGTTCGCCATGGAACGCTCGCCTTGCAGCACGTGGATCTCCACGCTGGGTTGGTTGTCAGATGCCGTGCTGAACGTCTCGGACTTCTTGGTGGGGATGGTCGTGTTGGCGTCGATCAACTTGGTCATCACGCCGCCCATGGTTTCAATGCCCAACGACAACGGAGTCACGTCGAGCAGCAATACGTCCTTCACGTCACCGGAGAGGACACCGCCTTGGATGGCTGCACCCACGGCTACGACTTCGTCAGGGTTCACACCCTTCGAGGGCTCCTTGCCGAAGTACGCCTTGACTGCGGCTTGAACCGCGGGGATGCGCGTCGAACCGCCCACCAAAATCACTTCGTCGATGTCCGACTTGCCGAGGTCTGCGGCCTTCAAAGCAGAGGCGCAAGGCTCAATGGTGCGCTTGATCAACGCATCGGCCAACTGCTCGAACTTCGCCTGGGAGAGGGAGCGGACCAAGTGCTTGGGTACGCCGTCGACCGGCATGATGTAAGGCAAGTTGATTTCTGAGCTTGAGGTGCTCGAGAGTTCGATTTTGGCCTTTTCAGCGGCGTCCTTCAAACGCTGCAGTGCCATAGGGTCCTTGGATAGGTCCAATCCGCCGTTTTCGTCCTTGAACTCCTGCACCAACCAATCGATGATGACCTGGTCGAAGTCGTCACCGCCCAAGTGGGTGTCACCGTCCGTCGAAAGCACCTCGAACACGCCATCACCCAACTCGAGGATGGAAACGTCGTGTGTACCACCACCCAAATCGAAGACCACAATCTTCTGATCGGTTGCTTTTTTGTCCATGCCGTAGGCCAAAGCTGCGGCGGTGGGCTCGTTGATGATGCGCTTGACTTCGAGGCCAGCGATTTCGCCAGCTTCTTTGGTGGCCTGGCGCTGGGCGTCGTTGAAGTATGCAGGGACGGTGATGACCGCGCCGGTCACTTCCGTGCCGAGGTAATTTTCCGCCGTCTTCTTCATTTTCTGAAGGGTCATGGCGCTGATTTCCTGCGGCGTGTACAATCGGTCGTCGATTTTGACGCGTGGCGTGTTGTTGTCGCCTTTAACCACCTCGTAAGGCACCCGGCCGATTTCTGTTTTCACTTCATCAAACGAGCTTCCCATGAAACGCTTGATGCTGAAAATCGTTTTTTGTGGGTTGGTGATGGCTTGGCGCTTGGCCGGTTCTCCCACCTTGCGCTCACCGCCGTCGATGAAGGCGATGATGGAAGGCGTCGTGCGCTTTCCTTCTGCGTTTGTAATGACCACAGGTTCGTTGCCCTCCATTACGGAGACGCAGCTGTTGGTGGTTCCCAAATCAATTCCAATGATTTTACTCATAGCTAGTGTTGAATTCTAAGATTTGGTTCGGTATAGTCAAGGAGCGTGCCGATTGGCTTCCGAACGCCACAACCTGACATGCCTGTCAGACTCGAGCGATTAACCTGACAAAACGTCCTTGAATTCGGACTAACGTGGCAGTTGATCCAAGGCCTTGCGCATGTCCTTCAGGTAATCGACGGTGTGCAGCATCCGGCTGCCGTACCAGCTGAAGGCTTCCCCGTCCACGAGCATCGGCCGCAGACCGGCTGAAGCGAAATGCGCACAGTGTTTCGAAGCAAAGGGGTAAGGTTCTGAAGCGAGTAGGATGGGGATGCCTGCCAGTGCATCTAAGTGCCCTGCGTGCAATTCGGGATAGCGTCCCTCCGCAGAGGCCGGCGCGGCGTTGCCAATGCCCCACCAGTTCATCACGGCATGGATGTAGGTGTCGTAGCCGGCAACCATGAGCGGATTCTGCCAGATGGCGTACAGTGCTTCTCCCTGGCCTGTATGCGGCTCTCCCCAAGCTTGTTCGATGTTGGAGCGCCACGTGACTCCGGCCGCAGCCTTTTCGAGCGCATCACCAATAGCCTCGAGGGCTTCAAAAGCATCCGGGATGGTGCGCACATCGGTGACGAGTACGTCCGTGAATGCACGGCACGCTTCTACGTCCTCTCGGGTGTTTTCCTCTTTGCTTGCGATGACCAGGTCGGGCTTGAGCTGTTCGATGCGGTCGAGGTGGATGCGCTTCGTGCCACCAATGACGGGGATTCGCTCCGCCGCTGCCCCAGCGCGAACGCAAAACTTCGTTCGGCCAACAAGCTCCCCGGCGCACCCCAAGTCCACCACGTATTCGGTCCAGCTCGGTACGAGGCTCACGATTCGCATGGTGCAATCTAGCGTACTTTCAAGCTGGTTTAAACATTCGAGGTAGTCGCCTGCGGTTAAGCCGGGAAGGCCTAATTTCGCAGCATGAAGAATGTGAACTTTGGCGTCATCGGTGCGGGCCACATCGGCAAGCGGCACATGGAGATGATCCGCCGAAAGGATGGGTTCAGCTTGGTGGCCTTCGCGGACATCCGCTCGAAGGAAGCGTGTGGAGTCGATGGAGATGTACCGCACTACAGCGACCACAAAGCGATGTTGGAGGCCCACCCGGAGTTGGATGTCGTGTGCGTCTGCACTCCCAATGGCTTCCACGCCCAACAGGCCATTGATGCCATTTCAAACAATTGCCACGTGGTGATCGAGAAGCCCATGGCGCTGACGCGGGCAGATGGCGAGGCGGTGCTTCATGCCGCATTGGCGAAAGGCAAACAGGTATTCTGCGTCATGCAAAACCGCTACTCTCCGCCTTCGGTTTGGTTGCGCGACGTAATCCAGAGCGGCACCATGGGGTCCATTCACATGGTTCAGGTACAGTGCTATTGGAACCGAGATGATCTCTATTACGGCAAGATTCCATGGAAGGGTACCAAGGACTTGGATGGCGGAACCCTGTTTACGCAATTCAGCCACTTCATCGACTTGATGTATTGGGTCTTCGGTGACATCCACCACATCCAAAGCCGCTTCGAGGATTTTACACACCAGCACAACACAGATTTCGAGGACTCTGGGGTGGTAACATTCGAGTTTGTCCAACACAAGGCCCTGGGAATGTTCAATTTTTCCACGGCGGTGGCCAACCAAAACTTTGAATCCTCGGTCACGGTAATCGGTGAGAAAGGCACCATCAAAGTCGGTGGCCAATACATGAATGAGGTGGAGACGTGTGACATTGCTGGCTACACCATGCCGGAACTGCCGCCGTCCAACCCGGCCAACGACTACGGTCATTACAAAGGGTCAGCGGCCAACCACGGCTACATCTTCGATAACATCCATGCCGCTCTGAGTGGAGCAGGAGAAATCACCACCAACGCCCTCGAAGGGCTCAAAGTGGTCGACATCATTGAGCGCATGTACGCTGCAGGTGATCGTCCGTTGAAGCAAGACTGAAGGCGCGTTGATGAAAATCGCGAACGTCGTCCTGAATGACTTCACCCGTGATAACCGGGTTTTGAAGACGTCCATCGCTTTGGTGGAGGCCGGGCACGAGGTGACGGTCGTCGCGCTGCACCGCAACCAATTGCCGCGTGTGGAACACCACCCGGCGGGATTTCGCATCGAACGCGTGCGCATTTACATCCCTGGATTTCGGGTGTTGGCACCGTTCAAATGGGCAGAATTGGTCTTGCGCATTGCGTGGGTCTACCGAAAAGCCGACGCATGGCATTGCAACGACGCCGAGGCGTTTGGCATCGGATTGCTGGCCAAGTGGCTGCGGTCGAGTCTCAAGCTTGTGTACGATTGCCATGAATTTGAGTCGGAGCGCAACGGCAAGCCGGCTTGGTTGAGCAAAGCCGTTCGGCGCATGGAAACCCGGCACATCGGGAAAGCGGAGGAGGTGATCGTAGTGAGCCCCTCAATCCAGGATGCCTATGAGTCGCGGTACGCAGCGCACGGCATGCGCCGCATTTCGCTGGTGCGCAACGTCCCCAATGCGCGTTCAGGCAATGCCGCAACGCGGCCTTTGCGTCAAAACCTAGGGTTGAAGGCGGACGATTTTGTGGCCATCTACCAAGGTGCGTTGACCATCAACCGCGGCATTGAAACCTTGCTGGCCATGGCCCCGCAGTTGAACGGGAGCCGCATTCACCTCGTATTCATGGGGTACGGCATGCTCGAGCCGCAGGTCATGGAAGTGGTGAAGAGCAACCCCAACGTGCATTTCCAGCCGGCGGTCCCTTACGAAGAAGTACTGGACTACACGGGCGATGCCGATGTCGGATTGGTCTCGGTAAAGCCGGTGTGCCTGAGCTACCTATACTGCCTGCCCAACAAATTATTTGAGTCCATTCAAGCGGGGATTCCAGTGTTGGTCAATGACTTGCCCGATTGCGTTGCCTTGATTGAGCAATTCGGGATCGGCGCGCGCGTCGTGAACGATACGCCCGAAGGATGGTATGAAGCGTTGGCTGAGGCGGAAAGCAAATCGCCTGCATGGAAGGTGCAGGCGATTGATGGAATGCGGGAGGCGCAAGCTGCATTGAACTGGGAGAACGAATCCCACGGGCTCACGGCGATTTATGAACGACTGCAGCTTCAGCCCGAAGATTTAGAGTGACCGCAATACGGCCTGGACTTCGCGGTCCGTGCCGAACAGGGCGTCGGTGGCTTCGATCCACTTGCGGGCATCCGTCAGGTTGCCTTCATCGGCGAGCATCTCAGCCGTGTAGATGACTGCGTACTTGAGCAAATCCTGTTGGACCTCCTCCAGTCCTTTGCCGCCGTATTCAATCAGCAACTGCTCTGCGTTGTTCCATGATTCTTGCGCATCGCGGACCGCCTTGGCTTTCCACAGCACAGAGCCGTACATGAGCCATGCACCGGGATCCTCAGCGTCCAAAGTCCACAGGTACTTGTAGTACGACTTGGCCTTGGTAAATTTCTCATCATCCACATAAATCTCAGCCTGGTTCATGGTCGCACGGCGCAGGTCGTTGAAGTAGTCGACGTATTCGCTGATGTATTCCTTTTCCTTGTCTTTCTTGACAAATTTCGAAGCGTACTTCAAGGCATCCTTGAGGGCCTTGGAGTATTTCTCGAGCAACTCTTCATCGCTGGATTCTGAGATTTTGAAGAATGCCATGCTCATGAATACGTACGGCACGGGTTCTTTTTTCGTGTCATCGTCCTCAGTGTAACGGATGGCCTTGTAGAGCACCTTCTCGTATTTTCCATCCACCATCCACATCAGCAATTGATCGAAGTCTTCTTGTGGAATCAATGGAGCTTCGTCTTCATCGCCATAGCGCTGGCCGAAAGACGCGAATGGTTGGAGCAACATTAAACCAACCAAAAGAGTAAATTGTAATGCTTTCATGCAGGTGGTATTACCAAATAACATGCCGAAGATACAGTGCGGAGGCGGCAAGACAAACCTGCTATGGTAGAATGCCCGCTTGAATCGTGGTTTGCGGGGCAAGGATGGTCACCACATGACTTTCAGCGGGATGCCTGGAATGCGTACGGCAAGGGAGAGGAGGTCTTGATCCAAGCGCCAACCGGTTCTGGCAAAACCTACGCTGGGCTGGGCGCTGTCATCCGAGAAGGGGTCAGGCGCGCAGACGCTGGTGACCAAGCCAAGGGGCTTCAACTCATTTGGATCGCTCCCATCCGTGCGCTGACCAAGGAAATTCAGTACAGCGCTGAGCGCATGGTGACGGGCATGGGATTGGACTGGGAGGTCGGTGTTCGAACCGGGGATACGTCGAGCAAGGAGAAAGCGAACCAGCGTAAAAAAATGCCGCACATCCTCATCACTACGCCGGAATCCCTTCACGTGATGTTGGCCATGAAGGGAGTGAAAAAGCGGTTTGGCGCCTTGCGGTTGATGGTCGTCGATGAGTGGCATGACCTGCTCGGCACCAAGCGCGGCACGCAAGTGGAACTTGCTTCGGCTTGGTTTCGTCAGGTTGCGCCGAATTACCTGTGTTGGGGCATTTCAGCCACCGTCGGAAACCTCGACGAGGCCCTGCGGGTCTTGGTCGGACCCGGCCGCCCGGGACGGCTGGTTCGATGCGATTGGGCCAAACGCACCGAAGTGCGGTCCCTCATGCCCAACCGGTTTGAACGCTTGCCGTGGGCAGGCCACATTGGCGTAAAGCTCGCAGAACATGTGGTCGAGGTCATTCGTTCCCACGGGAGCACCCTCATTTTTACGAATACCCGGGCCCAATCGGAGATTTGGTACCACAAATTGCTCGAAGTCGCTCCTGACCTCGCAGGGGTCCTCGCGCTGCACCACAGCTCCATCGCGAAAGACCTCCGCGATTGGGTGGAGGATGCCCTGCACGAAGGGCACTTGAAGGCCGTGGTTTGTACGAGTTCGTTGGACCTCGGGGTCGACTTCAGGCCGGTCGAAGCCATCGTGCAGATAGGCGGCCCCAAAGGCGTGGCGCGCTTCATGCAGCGGGCGGGTCGTTCCGGTCACCAGCCGGGAGCGATCAGCCGCATTTTCTTTCTTCCTACCCACGGGTTGGAGTTGATTGAGGCCAGTGCCTTGCGCGATGCGATGGCCGCTCAGCGGATTGAGCCACGGGAGCCCTTGGTGCGTTCGTTTGATGTGTTAATCCAATTCCTTTGCACGTTGGCCGTCGGGGATGGATTTCGACCCGATGACGTGAAACGTGCATTGGCCGGGACGCACGCGTTCGAAAGTGTGGATGAGGAGGAGTGGCGTTGGTGCCTGTCCTTCATCCGCGACGGAGGCAAAGCGCTCTCGGCGTATGGCGATTACCGCCGGGTCGAGTGGGATGCTGCCGACGGCTTGTACATCCTTAAGGACCGCAGGCTTGCGCGCCGTCACCGAATGAGCATCGGTACCATCGTATCGGACCAAATGATCAAGGTGCGCTGGACCAAGGGAGGGTTTCTCGGCCACGTGGAGGAGTACTTTATTTCGAGCATGGATCCAGGCGATGCGTTTTGGTTCGCTGGCATGAGCTTGGAATTTGTGCGGTTGAAGGAGGGGGCGGTGCACGTGCGCAAGAGCAAGAAACCCAAGGGGCGCGTACCGGTTTACCTGGGCGGCCGGCTTTCGCTGAGTTCCGAATTGGGGGACGCCATCCGCGATGAATTGGATGCGTTCAGCAAAGGCCACGTGCGTTCGCCGGAGATGAGCCGGGTGAGCCCGCTGCTTGAATTGCAGCAATCCATGAGCTGCTTGCCAAACCGTGAAGAGATTTTGATTGAACAATTCCAATCCGAAGACGGCCACCACATCTGTGTATTTCCATTCGAAGGCAAGGCGGTCCACGAAGCCATTGGCATGCTCATGGCCCACCGTTGGTGCGCTGAACGTCCGCTCTCTATGTCCATCGCAAGCAATGATTACGGGTTTGAATTGCTCTCTGATTCGCCGTTGGATGCGACCGAAATTGATGCGTTGAACCTGCTGCGTACGGAGGGTTTGATGGACGATTTGCAATCGGGTGTCAACTCCGTGGAAATGGCCAAACGCCGGTTTCGCGACATCGCGGTCATATCGGGGTTGGCGTTTCAAGGATTTCCCGGACTGCGGCAAGGCGTGCGTCACTTGCAGTCGCATTCGGGATTGCTGTTTGACGTCTTTCAGGATTTTGACCCCGAAAACCTGCTGTTTCGCCAGGCGTACGATGAGTTGCTGGATCAGCAGATGGAATGGACGCGGTTGCGCCGCGTGCTTGACCGGATGCGCGAGAAGCGCCCTGTGCTCGAGCGAACGGAACATCCGACACCGTTTTCATTCCCCCTTGTCGTGAACCGATTGCGCGAAAAAATGAGTTCGGAGCAGCTCGAGGATCGAATTCAAAAAATGCTCGTACGTTCGACCCGTTGAATACCGTAAATTCGCAACCATGCAAGAATTGAAACGCCACGTTGGGTTGGTGCTGTTGCTGCTTTTGCCGGCGGTTTTGTACGGTCAAGCCACAGTCAAAGGTTTTTTGCGCAGCAAAGATTCCGGTGAGCCCATCATGTTTGCGAGCGTTTCCCTCGAAGGAACCAGCTTCGGGGTCATGTCCGATATCGAAGGCTTTTACAGCCTCAGCCGGGTGCCGGCAGGAACTTATACGCTGGTGGTGTCCAGCATGGAATACGAGGGCGTATCCGAGCGCATTGAGTTGTTGGATGGAAAAATCACTACGCGCAACTTCTTGTTGGAAAAGCAAGTCATCCAACTTGGAAGTGCAGAGGTGAATGCTGATCGGGAAGAGCAAACCACCAAGGTGAATATGTCCGTGGAGACCATTCGACCGAGTGATTTGAAGAAGATTCCTAGTTTCGGTGGACAGCCGGATTTGGTACAGGCGCTGCAGGTCCTGCCAGGATTCATTAGCACGGGCGACCAAGGCGGTCAATTGTACATCCGCGGCGGATCGCCCATTCAGAACAAAGTGCTGCTCGACGGCATGATCGTGTACAATGCCTTCCACAGCATCGGATTGTTCAGTGTGTTTGATTCGGATGTCATTGCCAATGCCGATGTCTACACCGGTGGTTTTGGCGCGAAATTCGGGGGGCGCATTTCATCCGTGATGGACATCAAAACGCGCGACGGCAACAAGATGAAGACGCAAGGTCGCATAGGAGCGAGTCCATTCGGTGCCAAGTTGACCCTCGAAGGGCCGCTGAAAAAGCTCAACGATTCGGGATCGGGCATCTCGTACATCCTCTCGTTGAAGCACAGCTATTTGGAGCAAACGTCTAAGGTGCTCTACGACTACGTCAATAACGATGGAGAAGGGCTGCCATTCAACTTTACCG
Source organism: Flavobacteriales bacterium (assembly GCA_002863125.1). Lineage (GTDB taxonomy): Bacteria > Bacteroidota > Bacteroidia > Flavobacteriales_D > Sanyastnellaceae > UA16. Next base: position 83,622 of record PKEB01000025.1, on the reverse strand, counting down.
ATGCCTATGGAAAGGTATCATTCGGCGGTGGAAATGGTTCCAAATTGAGCTTGTTTGGTTTCAACTTCACTGATCAGGTGAATTACCAAGCCCTTTCGGACTTGCGTTGGACCAACTACGGCGGCGGCGGAAACTTCACCGTCGTTCCAAGTGGTTCAGCGATCTTAATGAACGGACACTTTGCGGCAAGCGATTATGAAATTCGGTTGAAAGAGGAAGGGCTTGAAGACCGGTACAGCTCGGTCAACGGATTCAATTTCGGATTGGATTTCAAGTACGTATTGGGCGAGGACGCTGTTGAGTATGGCTTGGAGGGCGTTGGCATGGAAACAGACTTCCAGACCTTCAACTCCATCGGAGTCCAGGTTGGACAGGTGGAGAACACCACAGAATTTGCAGGGTATGTAGACTACCGGATGAACCGGGGTGATTGGATTATCAATCCGAGCATGCGCATGCAGTATTACAGCTCGGTTGCGCGTTTTCGTCCCGAACCGCGGGTAGGCCTGAAGTACAAAGCCAACGAACGCCTCCGACTAAAATTCGCAGCGGGCTTGTACTCGCAAAATGTCATCAGTTCGAATTCCGATCGGGACGTGGTCAACCTGTTTTACGGTTTCTTGTCCGGACCCGAAAATCTGCAGCGCAACCTGCTAACACCGGATGGGGACGTTCAAGAAGTCGTCCATTCATTGCAGACTGCAGAGCACCTTATTTCAGGCTTTGAGTTCGATTTGACCGAACGCTTGAACCTCAATGTAGAGGGGTACTTCAAGAATTTCAGCCAATTGACCAATGCCAACCGCAATAAGCTCTTCGAAGACAACCCGCAAAACAGCGATGTGCCGGAGGTATTGCGCAAAGATTTCATTGTAGAGACCGGCGTGGCGTACGGGGCGGATGTCGTCCTCAAGTATGAAGAGCGCTCCAGCTACGTGTGGCTTGTCTACGGTTACGGCAACGTCGACCGCTGGGATGGATTCCGCTGGTATGACCCCGTGTTCGACCGCCGGCACAATGTGAACTTGGTCGTTTCACAGGGCATTGGCCGTGACGGCGCGTGGGAGGTCAGTGCGCGGTGGAACCTCGGTTCGGGGCTGCCATTCACGCAGACACAAGGCTTTTACCAGCCGCCCAATGTTATCGACGGCATATCCGCCGACTATGTGGTTGCCAACAGCCAAGAGCTCGGGATTCAGTTCGCTGCCTTGAACCAAGGCCGACTGCCTGCATACCACCGCCTGGATTTGAGTGTGCGCCGGGAATTTGAACTGGACAGCGATCAGACGCTTGAATTTTCAGCCGGGGCGACGAATGTGTACAGCCGTGAAAACGTGTTTTACATCAACCGTGTGACCGGCGACCGTGTCAACCAATTGCCCTTCTTGCCATCCATCAGCGCTGACTGGCGCTTTTAGGGCATTTCCGCTACCCTTGGAGGCCGGCGCGTAGCGAAGCCGCGTTTGCTATGGCGGCTTCGGTCACCACGGACCCGCTCAACATTCCGGCAATTTCCTCGACACGCTGGGCTTCATCAAGTGCCGTGACGAGGGTGCGTGTGGAGCCGTGTTCGGTGGCTTTGGCCACCTTCATATGGTGATCCGCCAAGGCCGCGACCTGCGGCAAATGCGTGACGGCAATGACTTGCTGCTCGCTGGCCATGCTATGCATGAGGCTGGCCATTTCTTCAGCAACCTTCCCGCTCACACCGGTGTCAATTTCGTCGAGCACAATTGTGGGGAGGCTGGCTGCACTTGTCCCGGTTGCCTTGAACGCCAGCATCAGGCGGCTTTTCTCGCCTCCAGAAGCCACTTTATGCAAAGGCAGCGCTGGGTGTCCGGGGTTGGCTGAAAAAGCGATGATGACTTCTTCAATCCCGTGCTCGTTGGGTTCAGCGAGGGGCTTCCATTCAAAAGCCAACGACGCCTCGGGCATGCTCAGGCGCTTGAGCGTAGTTTCGATGGCACCCGACAATTCATGAGCCATTTGTTGCCGACTGCGCATCAAGGCATCGCCTGCAGTCCACGCTTTTTGGCGTTCGATTTCGAGTGCATCTTTCGCTGCGGAATAGGCTTCATCGATGCCCGCTGCTTCGGTCAGTTGTTCCGTGAGGCTTTGTTCGAGTCGCTGCAATTCACTGGCATCCGAGGCGTGGTGCTTGTGCAGGACGCGCTGGAGTTCATGGTGGATGGCATTCAGCTGATCAAGCCGATGGGGATTTGATTCTGTTTCTTCCGCCGTGCTTTCGATTTCATGCACGAGGTCGTTGAGTTCGATGCGCACGCTCGTCAGCCGTTCCACTAGCGTTTGAAATTTCGCTCCAACGTGGCTGACGTCATCGAGGTGCTTGGTGGCCTGGTGCAGGCCGTCCAAAGCGCCGGAAGCGGCGTCATTTTCGCTGAGCGCTGCGAATGCCTGCGCCAACGATTCGCGGATCGCCTCACTGTTTTCGAGTACGTCGCGTTCTTCCAGTAATGCAGGCCAATCGCGCTGGTCCAAGCCGAGTGATTGCAGTTCTTCCAGCTGGTACCGGATGTAATCCAAATCCGTCTGGGGTTGGGAGCGTTTCAACTCGAGCTGTGCCAATCGTTCCTGTGCTGCTTTGAACGCGGCGTAGGCGCTTTTGTATGCGCTGAGCAACTGGGGGTGCTTAGCGTTCGCGTCAATCCAAGCGAGCTGGAAGTCGCGCTGGAGCAAGAGTTTGGCGCTGTCTTGGCCGTGCAAGTCCACCAGGAGATGCCCGAGGGATTGAAGCAGTTGAAGCTTGACGGGCGTGTCGTTGATGAAGACCCGACCGCGTCCTTGGACCGAAAATTCCCGGCGGACAATCAGCTCGTCCCAGGTGTCCAGGTTGTGGCGTTCAAGCCAAGTTCGGGTGCTGGGAGAACAGGAGAAGACCCCTTCAACGGTGCACCGGTCCGTTCCTGTACGAATGCTCGAGGTGTCGCTTCGACTCCCCAAGAGCAATCCCAAGGCACCAAGAACGATGGACTTGCCCGAACCGGTCTCGCCGGTCATAGCGGACATACCGGGATGCCAGGTCAATTCGAGTGAATCGATCAAGGCGTAATTCTGGATGTTCAGGGATTTCAGCATGCTTTGGTGGAGCCTCAGCCCAAGATGCTGTCGTATTTCGAAATGTTGCCGGGATCCATTTGTTTCAGCACCGGAAGCAAACGTGTTTTCTCGGCCTCAGGCGCTGGCCCGAAAACTTTTAGAATTTCATCGGACTTCGCAAGGAAGAACAACTGGAGGTTGTACGAGGAGGGGCGAATGCGGTGGGTTTGGCGCATTTCAATCAGGGCGTCGGCCATCGCCAAGCGTCCCGCTTCAACATCGTCAAACAATTGGTCCAGTCCCATGCGGTGATAGTAGTACAGGCAGTTGCGCACGGGACGGAAAGTTTGTGAAAGCATGTTCTCGACCAACCAATAGCGGTTTTGATTGCCTTGGCTCGCTTTCCATCCCGTAGGTCCGGAGTTTTGTGCATTGGCGACAATGGTCTGCGCCTTGAGGTAGTGTGCGGTGCCTCCGTCCAACGCCATGCTGTCGTAGTCCATGCCCAAAATCATGTACGCGTAGTAGGCCAGGATGGAGGAGAGGTTGTCGCGGTATTGATCGATGCTGAATTGGATGTTGCTGCTGCCGTCCCACGAAATCTCAAAGTCGCCATCGTTCACGAGGAGCATGGCCGAGTTGTAGTCGCTGTTGTACACAGGACGGGAGCTCTGGACCTGGATGTTGCCGCGGAAAGAGGTAGGGCTCGGCGCTTCTGAAATCGTGATCTGCATGGTGCATTCGATGCGCTCTTCAAACTGGAAGTCGTCATTCGTCCAACGGCGTCCATTCATGAATTCCTGGATGTTCTCTTCCAAGGATTCGAAGATGGAGGCTTCGATGTTGGCAATCTGTGGCGCGATGACCTGCACCCTGCAATTCAATTCCTGCGCCGTGGCTGAGGTGCCCCAGGCCATGCCCAAACCGAACAAAATGCAAGTCAAACCGGATCGAAGGGAGGTGTTCATGAATCGAAGGAGTTCAAAAGGGTACGCACAACGTCTTCAGCCACTTCGGCTTTGGACTTCAACTCAAATTTATGGGAATTGCCGCCTTTTTCGAAGATGGTGACCTGGTTGGTGTCGGTCTCAAAACCGGCTCCAGGGACGCTGGTCGAATTCAGGACGATGAAGTCGGCCTTCTTGCGTTCCAGTTTGGACTGGGCACTGGCGGTTCCTTCGTCCGTTTCCAAGGCAAAACCCACGACGGTTTGGTGGGCGGCTTTGCTGTGGCCCCAAGCGGCGAGGATGTCCTGGGTGGATTCCAGTTGAATCGCTTCAGGCAGTTCGTCCTTGTGGAGCTTCTTGTTCGACGGCGCGGCTGGTCGTGCATCGGCCACCGCTGCAGCTGCAACGGCGATGTCTGTGGATGGAAACCGCTGCACAGCGGCATCATACATTTCTTGGGCTGTTTGGACCTTCACCACATCGTGAACGCCATCGGGTTCAGATAATTGCACCGGTCCCGAAACAAGGGTGACTTCAGCGCCTAGTCGGATGAACGCTTCGGCCAATGCGTAGCCCATTTTGCCCGAACTACGGTTTCCAATGAAGCGCACAGCGTCAATGGGTTCGTGCGTTGGGCCGGCCGTGATGAGTACTTTCTTGCCGCGCAAAGGAGCAGAAGCCGCGAACCAGGACTCCATCCAGTCGGCGATGTGTTCAGGTTCGGCCATGCGCCCCTTGCCCTCCAATCCGGAAGCGAGTGGGCCCGATTCGGGTTCGATGATGCCGACACCGCGCTCGGACAGGGTCTTGAGGTTCTGCTGTGTGGCAGGATGGGTGAACATGTCAAGGTCCATGGCCGGCGCTACAACGACAGGGCATCGGCTGCTCAAGTGCACAGCAAGCAGAAAACTATCGCCTGCGCCTTGCACCATGCTGCTCAGGGTTTGGGCCGTTGCTGGTGCGATGAGGAAGGCGTCGGCCCACAGGCCGAGCTCGACATGGTTGGTCCAGGTGCCCTGATCCACGCTTTCTGTAAAGTCGCTGTACACCCGGTGATCGGTCAGCGTGGCGAGGGTAAGGGGGGTGATGAATTCCGTCGCCGCTTTGGACATGACGACACGCACTTCTGCTCCACGGCGTTGAAGCTCACGGGCAAGTAACGCAGATTTGTAGGCAGCGATGCTGCCCGTAATGCCCAGAAGAATGCGTTTGTTGTGCAACATGGCGGGATGATGACTCCGCCTGTCGGCTTATGCGTCGGCGTCAGCCGCTTCCCCGGCTTCTTCGCCTTCTACAGGATCATTGATACCGATGAGGTCTTGGCCGAGTTCAGCGATGGCAATGCTGTGTGGCTTCGGCAAACGCTCATAAAAACGAGAGATTTCGATTTGCTCTCGGTTCTCGAACACTTCTTCCAAGGAATCCGTGGGGGTGATGAACTCCTCGAGCTTGGCATTCAGCTCTTGTTTCATCTCTACAGCCAATTGGTTGCTGCGGCTGCTCAGGACAACGATGGTCTCGAACAAATTGCCAGTTCCCTGTTGCTCCAACGAGTGGTTGTCGCGCGTTTCGGTGGTCTTATCCGCCTTGATGGATTTGAAATTCGTGCTCATTCGATAGGTCTATTTGCCGCCAGGTTGTCAATGGCTTTTACGCTCCTGTCGTGGACGTTTTGCGCTTGGACCATGTACTGACTTTCCGGATAGCGGGCCACAAAGGTAAGGAAAGCTTCGATGGTATCGTTATAGCGTTCCAATTTCCTTCGTTCGGTGCTCAATTCGGCGTACTGGAAGTAGCTGTCGACAATGAGCCATTGCATTTGTTCGCGGAACGGCGTGTCCGGATATTCCTTGAGCGCGTTTTCGAACGCGATGACGGCGCTCTTGTAGTTTTCAGTATGGTAATAGGTGTATGCAGACTCGAAGGACTTGACTTCCAATTTGTGCCGCAACTCATCCACCATGACCTGGCTGGAGTCGCGGAAGGTGCTGGCCGGGTAACGATCCATGAAGAGTTGAAACTCTTCGATGGCCTGTTCCGTTTCGAGCTGGTCCAAGGAAGGTTTCGGACTGAGTAGGTAGCTGCACACGGCACTTTCGAACTGGGCCTCTTCGGCGCGGGGATCGTTCGGGAAGGTTTTCGCGAACATTTTGAAGTAGTACCGGGCCAGGTAGTAGTCTCCGACGCACCGGTGGGCTTTGGCAAAATTGTACTGCGCGTCGACCGATCGCTCCGTCCCGCGGGTCAAGCTGACCACCTCTTCCAAAAGGGGCAAGGCTCCGTAGCATTTGTTCGAGTCCAAAAACCCGAGCGCACGCTCGTATTTGTAATCGAGGTCCGTGCTCTTCATGATCTTGTTGTACTCGCTGCAGCCGGTGCCGGCCAACAGCAACGCACCCACGACAAGCACCGCGCAGCAGGCGGCTAAAATGGACGGTTGATTCGGAGTCGGGTTGTTCATGCGTCTGCGAAGGTAATTCCTCCTTGGAATTCCGAACTCCGCGTGGACGCAATTTTGAAAACTTAACCCTTGCCCTTCATCCCCATACCACTGTGAATACAAAACGGATAATGTGGCCTCAAAAATGCTGATTAACTGCGAATCACATAGTAAGTTTGCGCCTTTAAACCCTTGTACTTTGGATATTTTTGATCGCATTCGAAACGACCGTGGCCCCTTAGGGCAGCACGCACGAGAGAGTCACGGATACTTCACATTCCCCAAGCTGGAGGGAGAGATTTCCAACCGCATGACCTTCCGCGGCAAAGAAGTGTTGGTCTGGTCGGTAAACAACTACCTCGGCCTGGCCAACCACCCCGACATCCGCAAAGTCGACGCCGATGCTGCGGCCGATTGGGGCATGGGTTACCCGATGGGCGCGCGGATGATGTCAGGTCAAACGGCCCAGCACGAATTGCTCGAGTCGCAGTTGGCTGATTTTATGCAGAAAGAAGACGCATTCCTCTTGAACTACGGCTACCAAGGATGCCAATCGGCCATCGAAGCGCTGGTCAGCCGCCACGACGTGATTGTGTACGATTCCGAGTCGCACGCCTGCATGGTGGACGGCGTTCGTTTGCACCAGGGCAAGCGTTTCGTATTCCAACACAACGACATGGAGTCCTTCGTCAAGCAACTCGACCGAGCCAAGGCGCTTTGCGAGCAGACAGGAGGTGGCATCTTGGTGGTAACCGAAGGGGTCTTTGGCATGGCCGGCGACCAAGGAAAGTTGAAGGAAATTTGCGAATACAAAGCAGAATACGGTTTCCGTCTCTTCGTCGATGACGCACACGGCTTCGGTACGGTGGGCGAAAACGGCCGCGGGGCAGGTGACGCACAAGGCGTCCAAGCCGAGATTGACGTTTATTTCGGAACGTTTGCCAAATCCATGGCAACGGTCGGCGCCTTCGTAGCCGGCGACGAGGACGTAATTGATTACCTCCGTTACAATATGCGGTCGCAGACATTTGCGAAATCATTGCCCATGCCAATTGTCATCGGCGCGCAGAAGCGTCTGGAAATGCTCCGCACGCAGCCACAGCACAAAGAGAATTTGTGGAAGGTGGCCAATGCACTCCAATCTGGTCTACGTGCCGCTGGTTTTGACTTGGGGGTAACCAACTCCTGCGTCACACCGGTCTTCCTCAAGGGCGGTCTCGGCGAGGCGACCAACCTCACGCTCGACTTGCGTGAAAACTATGGCATTTTCTGTTCAATTGTCGTGTATCCAGTGGTGCCGAAGGACACCATCATGCTGCGTTTGATCCCAACGGCGGTGCACACGCTCGACGACGTGCAGTACACCATTGAGACGTTCACTGCCGTGAAAGACAAATTGTTTGCTGGCGAATACAAGAGCGAGAAGATTGCTTCTTGGGCATAAGCCCAGTCGCCATGCGCGTTTTCATTGAGTTATCATACGATGGGGCTCCTTTCCACGGTTGGCAAAGGCAGCCCCATTGCCTTTCTGTGCAGGAAGTACTCGAAGAAAAGCTCGGGCTATTCGTAGGCCAACCCGTGCCGGTGATGGGTTGCGGACGTACGGATACGGGCGTTCACGCTTCGTACTTCGTGGCGCATGCCGATTGGCCCGAAGATTCGCCCAAAGCCAAGCGATTCAAAGACTGGAATGAGGCGGCCTGGAAACTCAATGGCATGCTGCCGCCCTCCATCAGCATCCACCGCATTTCCGAGGTGGCAGCCAATGCACATGCGCGATTCGATGCCACCGAGCGCGGGTACGTCTACCGGATGCACACCTACAAGGATCCGTTCCTCGTGGGGCGTTCTGCCCGCGTCATGCGCCAAACGGACTTTGCTTCCATGCAAGCAGCGACGCAGTACTTGGTGCAACAGGGTGACTTTGCGGCCTTCTGCAAAGCCGGTTCGGACAACAAGACGACACTGTGCGACGTGCGATTTGCTGAGTTGCGGCAAGACGGCGAGCAGTATACGTTTGAAATCCGCGCTGACCGGTTTTTGCGCAACATGGTGCGCGCCATTGTCGGCACCCTCTTTGAAGTAGGACAGGGGCGGATGAAGCCGGAGGATGTTGCGGCAGTGATTGCATCTGGCGATCGCAATGCAGCCGGTGCCTCAGCACCGGGCGAAGGGCTGTACCTCAATCGGGTGGTCTACCCGGAGTTTGAGCCCATTCAAACCAAATCCTTCATGAAGCCCTGATCGATGAGCAAGGGGCAGCCAAACGAAGTCACTGGGCGCATTTTTGACGGAGCAACACTCCGCAAAATTCTGGCCCAAGTCCAGCCGTACCGGGGTCGGTTTGTCGCTACCGGTGTGTTGGTGGTGTTGCTCTCCGGCTTGGTGTGGGTTCGGCCGGCGCTCATTCGCATTGCGGTGGACGATGCCATGCCCACGGGCGATGCCAATCTGCTGCTCAACGTTTTCTTGGCCGTCTGCGGCATGCTGCTGTTCGAGGCCCTGTTGCAATACCGTGTGACCTACCTGGCCAATTGGGTCGCCCAATCTGTGAGCCTCGACCTGCGTTCCAAGCTGTTTCAACACGTTGCGCAATTCCAACTCCGCTACTTCGATAAGACTCCGGTAGGCACCCTCGTGACCCGCCACGTAAGCGACATCGACGGCATCGCGAATGTATTTTCCAATGGCATCCTCAACGCCATAGGCGATTTGCTGGCATTGCTAGTGGTGATCGGCACCATGTTTTGGGTGGATTGGAAGTTGACATTACTCGTATTGACGCCCATTCCCGTGTTGCTGCTGGCGACGCGTATTTTTCAGCGTGTCATCAAAAAAGCCTTTGTCGACGTGCGCAACCAGGTCAGCCGGATGAACGAATTTGTTCAAGAGCACGTCACCGGCATGCACATTGTCCAAGCCTTTGGACGTGAGAAACAGGAGGCGAAGGCCTTCGCTGCGATCAATGCCTCTCACCGCGATGCCAACATTCGGTCTGTGTGGGCGTTCAGCGTGTTCTTCCCGTTGGTGGAGATGTTGTCGGCCACGAGTGTCGGCGTGTTGTTGTGGTGGGGGATGCAGGATGTGCTGGTGGAACGGATGACGTTGGGCATTCTGCTGCAATTCATTTTGTACGTCTTCATGTTGTACCGACCAATTCGGCAGCTCGCTGACCGGTTCAACGTATTGCAAATGGGCATTGTGAACTCAGACCGGGTGTTCACGCTGTTGGCCCGCGAGGAGCGTATAGAAGACACTGGAATGGCTCGTGCACCGGAGCAACCCATTCAGCTGCGGGGGGCCATTGAGTTTGAAAACGTTTGGTTTGCTTACACGGATGAAGAATGGGTGCTTGAGGATGTGTCTTTCCGGGTCGAACCCGGGGAGTCGGTGGCCTTTGTTGGTCCCACAGGTGCGGGCAAATCCACCATCATCAATTTGCTCAACCGATTCTACGTCCACCAGAAGGGGCGCATCCTCATCGATGGGAAGCCCATTGAGGAATATCCTCTGCAAGCTTTGCGTCAGCACATCGGCATCGTGCTACAAGACGTTTTCTTGTTTTCGGACACGTTGCGCAACAACGTGACGCTGTACGCCCGTGGGTTCGAAGACGACCAATTGAATGCTGCGGCCGAAGCGGTTGGGGCCGATGGGTTCATCGCTAGATTGCCTGAAGGGTGGGAACAAAACGCACGCGAGCGCGGAGCCATGCTATCGGTGGGTCAGCGGCAGTTGATTGCCTTCATGCGTGCCTACTTGGTGCAGCCAACGGTGTTGGTGCTGGATGAGGCCACCTCGAGCATTGATTCCGAAAGTGAGCAGCTCATTCAACGCGCAACGGAGGCCATTACACGGGGCCGTACGTCGTTGATTGTGGCGCATCGGTTGTCCACGATCCGCCACGCTGACCGCATTATGGTGTTGGATGAAGGGCGCTTAATCCAATCCGGTTCCCACGATGCATTGATGGGAGTGGAGGGCATGTACAAGGACCTCGTCCTTTCTCAGGTGGAGACGGACTGAGCTCAATTCGAGCGCTTGAGGCCTTCTTGTCCCAATTGTTGCATCAAGCGGAAGGTAGGGACACGTTCAAGATGCACAGTCCGTTCGTGGATGGTTGCTGCAGAATCGGCCCAAACAATGGAACGGCGGACCGCTCGAATGGTGTTGATGCGGTGGTAGAGATGCTCCAACAAACCAGCTTGGCAGGTGTTGAGTTCGACCCAGTGCGTGCGGCTGTAGCGGACCAAGCGGGACGACCGCAACGAACGCATCAAGTGCAAGCGGGCCCGCACCGGTTGCGTGCGTACTTCTTCATTGAACCGCTCCAAGGCGTGCAGCTGCAACCGCAGTTCCTTGAAGTACAGGTCGCGGCTGGCCTTGCGAAAATCCGGATCCACGCCGCCGTGCAATCCGTTGATGAAAAGGCGACGCAGACGGGCCTTGAGTGATGATTCGTCAAGCTCCAGCGCGTGCGCGCCAACAGGCAGGTTCATTGAAGTCATGCCCTCTGTACGGAAGAAATCCGCCAGGGGTTGCGCTCAAAAGCACTTGAAATGGTCGAAAGGCTCAGCGCACGCATTGCACTGGTAATGCGCCTTGCAGGCGGTTGAGCCAAATGGACTGACCAACCGCGTATCCTCGCTCGCACACCGGGGACAAGGCACCGTATGGGATTTGCCCAGCAGGAAGGCTTTGTCGGCGCTTGTCCCTTCGGGCGGGGCAATGCCGTTCAAGCGCATCTTCTCCCGTGCTTCAGGCGAAATCCAGTCGGTGGTCCAGGCCGGCGCGTGGACGATGTCTATGCGAAACCGCGGCTCGACGGGTTGCAGTGCAGATTTGATGTCATCCTGAATGGCATCGGTTGCTGGACAGCCTGAGTACGTGGGTGTCAATTTGATCACAACGGTCCCGTCTTTATCCAAGTCACAGCCTTGGATCATGCCCAATTCCGTAATGGTCAAAAACGGCAATTCTGGATCCATTACCCCATCCAGGATGCGCTCCACCTGGGCAACACGGTCATTTACCATTCGGCTCCGGGGTAGGTGCGCTGAATCACTTGCATTTCCGCCAGCATGTAACTCAAGTGCTCGGTGTGTTTGCCGCTGCGTCCACCGGTGAGCAAGGCGGTTGATTCAGGACACGTGAGCGTAGCTTCGTCCAAGATGGCACGAACCTGCTCGGTCCAACGCGCGGTGAAACTACCGTTCAACGGCAATACCCCGGCCTCGGCGCACGCCTGCGATACGGCATCGTCTTCAAACAACTCCGCGGTGTAAGGCCACAGCACATTCAAGCTCTCTTGAACGCGTTGGTGGCTTTCTTCGGTGCCGTCTCCGAGCCGTACCACCCATTGGGCGGAGTGGGCGGCGTGGTAGCGCACCTCCTTCAAGGCTTTCGCCGCAATGGCGGCCAGTTCGAGGTCGACCGTTTGGCTCGCCAGTGCCTCATAACGCAGCACCGCGAATTGATCAAACAGCATTTGCCGTACGATGGTGTCGCCAAAGTGTCCGTTGGGCAACTCGACGAGCAGGGCGTTGCGGAATTCCCGGTCCGTTCGAAAGTAGGCCAGGGCGTCTTCATCCCGGCCTTGGCCTTCGCGTTGGCCAGCCAGCGTCAACAACGCTCGGGCCTGCCCTAACAGGTCCAGGGCAATGTTCGAAAGGGCGATGTCTTCCTCCAAGGCGGGGCCGTGGCTGCACCATTCAGAGAGCCGCTGCGCGAGTACCAACGCGTCATCGCCGAGGCGAAGGATCCATTCGTGTTGCTGGTCCGCCATTACATGTTTTTCACTTCATCCGGAAGGTCGTAAAACGTCGGATGCCGGTATACTTTGTCGTTGGCCGGGTCGAAGAGCACGTCCTTGTCAGAAGGGGTTGAAGCAGTGATGTCTTCCGCCTTGACGACCCAAATGCTCGTTCCTTCTTGGCGACGGGTGTACACGTCACGTGCATTGGAAATGGCCATGGTGGCGTCTGCGGCGTGCAGGCTCCCGACGTGCTTGTGGCTCAAACCTTGGCGGCTTCGCACGAACACTTCCCAGAGGGGCCATTCGGTTTTGGGTGCACTCATGCCGCTGAGGTTTGGCTGGATGCGCGTTCGGCCGATTTCTCGGCGTAAGCCGCAGCAGCGTCGCGTACCCATGCGCCATTTTCGTGGGCCGCTACGCGGGTTTCGATGCGCTCTCGATTGCATGGGCCATTGCCGGCGACGACTTGTTCAAACTCACTCCAGTCGATGGGACCGAAGTCGTAGTGGCCGGTCGCTTCGTTCCACTTCAAATCTGGATCCGGCACTGTCAATCCGAGGAGTTCGGCCTGCGGCACGGTCATGTCAACAAACCGCTGACGCAATTCGTCGTTGGAGAAACGCTTGATTTTCCAGCGCATGCTTTGCTCGCTGTGCTTGGACGAAGCGTCATTCGGACCGAACATCATCAACGAAGGCCACCACCAGCGGTTCAGCGCGTCTTGCGCCATTTCCTTCTGCTCGGGCGTACCGTTGCTCAGGTTGAGCATGATTTGGAATCCCTGGCGCTGGTGAAAGCTCTCTTCCTTGCACACCCGCACCATAGCGCGGGCGTAAGGCCCATAGCTGCACTTGCACAACGGCACTTGGTTCATGATGGCCGCTCCGTCGACCAACCAGCCAATGGCCCCCATGTCCGCCCATGTGAGGGTGGGGTAATTGAAGATGGAGCTGTATTTCGCCTTGCCGGTGTGCAGGGCGTCGAGCATTTCGTCTCGAGTGATGCCCAACGTTTCAGCTGCCGAATACAAGTAGAGGCCATGTCCGGCCTCGTCCTGGACTTTGGCTAAAAGAATCGATTTGCGCTTGAGGCTTGGAGCACGGGTGATCCAATTGCCTTCGGGCTGCATGCCGATGATTTCGCTGTGTGCGTGCTGACTGATCTGGCGGATGAGGGTCTTGCGGTACGCATCGGGCATCCAGTCCTTGGCTTCAATTTTTTGGTCCGAAGCGATGTAGGCTTCAAACCGCTGATTCAAGTCCATTTCTTGTGTCATGCATCGGGATTTGTTACAAAGATAACAACCATGGACTCCATTGGTTTTCTTCCTGAATTGTCGTGTAGTTTTGCGGGCATGAATGGACTGCATGAGTTGAAAATTGCCGACATACGACGGGAAACCGCTGGCTGTGTTTCGGTTGCATTTGACATCCCAGAGAACCTCAAGTCGGATTTTGGATATGCCGCAGGTCAATACCTGACCTTGGAGGCCGACATCGACGGTGAAGCCGTGCGACGCAGTTATTCCTTGTGCAGTGCCCCCAGTGACGGGGAATGGCGCGTGGCCATCAAACAAGTAGAAAACGGCGTCTTCAGTACGTGGGCGAATGGCGCATTGGCGAGCGGCGATACCATCCGCTGCATGGCCCCAACGGGTCGTTTCATCCTCGAAACAGAGCCCACGGCGTCGCGGAATTTCATTGCGTTCGCAGCGGGGTCCGGCATTACTCCGGTTCTCAGCCAAATCAAAGAGGTCTTGCGCAACGAACCGAGCAGCGTCTTCACGCTATTCTACGTGAATCGCGACACGCCGAGCATCATTTTCCGTGAGGCGTTGCAGGAGTTGAAAGATGAGTACCTGGAGCGGTTTCGGCTGTTCCACATTTTGACGCGGGAGCCGCAGGATATCGAGTTGTTCAACGGCCGATTGAATGAAGAGCGGTGTGCGGCCATTTTGGCGAGCGATTGGGTGGATGTCAAGTCCTTGGATGCGGCGTTTTTGTGCGGGCCCGAGGAGATGATTTGGGCGTGCAAAGCCGCGCTCGAAGGCGCCGGCATGGCGTCCGATCGAGTGAAGTTTGAGCTTTTCACCTCGTCAGCGGGCACGAAGAAGGAGCAAACGCAAACGGCGGCAGAAGGTGTTTCCTCCACGAAGCGACTCTCCATTGTCATGGACGGCATGACGACCGTGGTCGATGTGGCTGAGGGCAAGAGCGTGTTGGACGCAGCGCTTGACGCGGGCATGGATGCGCCATACAGTTGCATGGGCGGCGTCTGCTGCACGTGCCGTGCCAAAATGGTCAGCGGTGAAACCGAGATGGATGTCAATTACGCGCTCGAGCCGGATGAGGTCGAGGCCGGCTTCGTCTTGACTTGCCAAACCAAGCTCAAAGGCGCCGGGCCGTTTGAAGTGGATTTTGACCAACAATAGAGCGCTTACTCTGCGCGCTCGGACAGTTCAAGCCACCTGTTTTCCGCTGTTTCCAGTGCCGTCGTGACTTCGTGTAATTTTTCGCCAAGGACTTGGAGTTCAGCCGGGTTGGGATTGGCATAAAGCTGTTCAGTTAAAGACGCCTTTTGCTGTTCGAGTTCGGCCATTTTGCCTTCGAGCTGTTCGAACTCGAATTTTTCCTTGAACGACAGGCGCTTCGAATAGTCGTTTTTGGGCGGCGCTGGAGCCGCATTTAATTCGTCGTTGGCTTTGTTCGCTTCCCGCGCCGCCTGCGCTTCCCGTTTCTCGTCGGCCGCGGCCAATCGGTACTGGCTGTAATTCCCTGGGAAAAATCGGACTTCTCGCGAAGCGCCGAGCACCCAAATGTGTTCCACCAATCGGTCCATGAAGTACCGGTCGTGGCTGACCACAATCAAGCAACCGGGAAAATCGAGAAGGAATTCCTCGAGGATTTGCAGGGTGTAAATATCGAGGTCGTTCGTCGGCTCGTCGAGGATCAGGAAATTGGGGTTGGCCATCAACACCTGCAGCAAATGCAGGCGCTTTCGCTCGCCACCGCTCAGCGTTGAAATCAGTTGGTGGTGGGTGGATCGAGGAAAGAGGAACCGTTCCAACAGTTGTGCGGCCGTGATTTTTTGGCCCTTTTCCAAGGGCATGAATTCGGCGATTTCGTACACCGCTTCGATGATGCGCTGGCCTTCTGGGAAGTTGGCACCGGATTGATGGTAGTGGCCAAAAACGACGGTTTCCCCTACAACAACTTTTCCGCGAGTGGGCGCATCGCCGTTGGTGATGAGGTCAAGCAGGGTGGACTTGCCCGACCCGTTGCGGCCGACAATGCCGATGCGTTCGCCGCGCTTGAAGTGGTGGGTTAGGTTTTCGAACAGCAGGTCGCCGTCAAAACCGTGTGCCACCTTGTGCAATTCGATGATTTTGCCTCCGAGGCGATGGGGGTTCAAGCGCAAGGCCATGTCGTCTTCCTCCAACCGCTTTTTGGCCGCTTTCTTGATTTCGTAAAACCGTTCGATGCGCGATTTGGATTTGCCGGTTCGCGCGGATGGGGTGGACCGCATCCATTCGAGTTCGCGCTTAAAAATGCCCCGGGCCTTGGCGCGATTGGCCAATGCGTTCTCCTTGCGCTCCTCCCTTTTTTCCAAGTAATAGCTGTAGTTGCCCTTGTACTTGTAAAGGGTCTGGTCGTCCAATTCGAGGATGGTGTCGCACACGTTTTCCAGAAAATAACGATCGTGCGTGATCATCAAAATGGTCATTTTCGACTGGGCGAGGTAGCGCTCGAGCCACTGGATCATGTCCAGGTCCAAGTGGTTGGTCGGCTCGTCCAAGAACAGGATGTCGGGCTCTTCAATCAGGACACGTGCCAAGGCAATCCGCCGCCGCTCGCCGCCGCTCAGCGTTGCCATGGTGCGTCCGAGGTTGTGAAGGTTAAGCCGTCCCAGCACCTCCTTCGCGCGCGCTTCGAAGTCCCATGCATTGTGCAGGTCCATGCCTTCATAGGCCGCTTGCAAGGCTTCATCATCATCCCCGTCAGCGGCCGCCGCGTAGATGCGCATGGCCTTCACGGCCGCCATATCGCTGGCGTACAGATGGTCCAAAATCGTCTGTTGGCCGTCGTATTCCGGATCTTGGGGTAGGTAACTCCACTGGATTCCAGCATCCATGCTGATGCGCCCGTCATCCACAGGTTCAACTCCGCATATGCCGTTGAGCAAGGTGGTTTTTCCAGTGCCGTTCTTGGCGACGATGGCGCATTTTTGGCCAAGGGACAGACCAAATGTCAATCCTTCGAAGAGCAGCCGCTCGCCGTAGCGCTTGGACAGGTTTTCTGCGGAAAAAACATTGATAGCGGCCATGGTGCGAAAGTACGCCGAGCCCCGGGGTTTTCACGGCCATTCGCATTGTAAATTGCGCTGTGCTTTGGTCAGAAAAACCATTCAATGAATTGACCGGCGGCGAGGTCTTCTCGCTGATGCGATTGCGCTCTGAAGTCTTTGTGGTGGAGCAAAACTGCGTGTACCTGGACCTCGATGACAAGGACGCACTGTCCATTCATTTGTTCGCCTGCGAAGAGGAGGCTGCTCCCGGAACGGCGGCCCGAGCCGTCGTCCGGTTGGTGCCGCCTGCCGTGTCCTACGACGAGCCGAGCATCGGCCGCGTGGCCATCGATTTGGCCTCACGGGGCTCGGGATTGGGGGAGGAATTGATGACGCGCGCCATTCGTGCGTGTTACCGCACCTGGCCAGGCTGCGGAATCCGGATTTCTGCACAGCAGTACCTCATTGGCTTCTATGAACGGTTGGGTTTTTCCACCGTGGGCGAAGGCTACCTCGAGGATGACATACCGCACATCCAGATGTTCCGCCCTTGGGACGGTTTGGCTGCTTGGCAATCTCGCCACGAAGCAGCGGTTCATGCCTTCGCCGACCACTTGCGTACCCTCCCTGCCGAGGCCTTGCAAGGGACCGAGTCCCAATGGGGCGGCCTACAGGTCTTGGAGCATTTGATGCGCTCAGAGCACGGCACGTGGTCCTACTTAGCCAAAAAAGGACAGGCAGATCCTGACGATTTGCCGGTGTGCGATGTGCATTCCGATGCCCGGGGCATCGAACTGGTGCGCGCCTTGGAATCCGATGCGCGTTGGAAAGACCCCACATCCGGTGGCCTGTTGTCGCCTGCACCCGGAGGCCATGTGGATGTGGAACAGGCGGTTGCGAATTGGTTGAAGGCAATTGATGAAGGGTACAATCAACTGGGCGCAGTCTATGCTTCCCAATCATGGTGGAAGGTTCAAGTATTCAAGCATCCCATCGTGGGGAGGCTCGGATTGACGGATACCTTGGCATTCGGAGTGGCCCACGTCCGCCACCACTTGCATCAGTTGAAGCGCATTGCAGAATCCGCGCCATGATTTCCGTTGTAATCCCGTGTTTGAATGAGGTGGAGTTCATTGACGCCACCTTGGAAAGCCTGTTGAGGCAAGAACCACCGGGGGTGGATTGGGAGGTGATCGTGGCCGATGGAGGTAGCACGGACGGTACCCGCGAGAAGCTCGAAACTTGGAGCAAACGCCATCCGGTCATCCGTTGGATTGAAAACCCCAAACGCACAACTCCGTATGCGCTCAACCGAGGGATTGAAGCGGCAAAAGGCGATGTGGTCATCATCTTGGGGGCGCATGCCGAAGTCAGCCGTGATTGGTTGCTGCGAAATCACCAGGTGCTGCTTGCCCATCCGGAGTCGGGATGTGTCGGCGGAGTGGTGCAACAGGTGCACGGATCCAAGGTTTCGCAGCGCATTGGGTCGGCGATGAGTACCCCGTTTGGAGTGGGGGATGCCAAGTTTAGGACGGGAGGAAGTGCCGTACACGTTGACACCGTGGCATTTGGGGCCTACCGCCGGGATGCCCTTGAGGAAATTGGTTTGTTCGATGTGGCGTTGTCACGCAATCAAGACGATGAATTGAATTACCGCTTGCTGAAGTCTGGTTGGCGCATATGGTTCGATCCGCGTATTTCCAGCCAATACCATGTCCGTTCGACCTACCGTAACCTCGTGCGGCAGTATTATCAGTATGGTTATTGGAAAGTCTTTGTCAACCTGAAGCACCGCACCATCACCACGTGGCGCCAAACGGTTCCCGCGCTCTTTCTGTTGGTGTTGTTGGGAGCGGGTGCCTGCTGGATGGCGGAAGCTATGGGCCACTGGAACGACATGTGGAATGGTTTTGGAGCGTCCATCTTCGTCTCCTCGCTCTTTCTTTGGCTCGTTTTGGGTGCAGGGTCTGCCATTGCCTCTGCCGGGTCGTACCGAGACGTGCCGGGCATCATCCGGGCCTATGCGATGATTCATGCCGGGTACGGCCTTGGGTATTGGAAGGGCATCTTGGATTTCATGGTTTTGCGGCGCTCACCAAGCGATGACCACGCTGAACTGACACGGTAATGCGCAGATTCAACAAAGCACTTCAAGCGATGCCGGCGACTGTAGCACTCTTCATGGTGCTCAAGCCGGGGTGGAGCACGCTCCCCCTTGCCGTGTGGTTTTTACTTGCCGCCGCTTATGAAGTCGCTCACTTATTCAAGGCACCCCCAGCGGCCGATCGAATGGCGTTACCGCCTGCATTCCGGTGGTTCGCCGGTGGAAGTGTTTTGATGTACTTCCTGATGGCCGTGGGCCTCAGCTGGACTGAAAACATGGCCGCTGGATGGTTCGCCCTGGAAGTGAAATTCAGTTTGCTGCTGATTCCTTTGTTAATGCTGCACCATTGGCATCGGCAAGGCGCAAAAGGATTGAATGCTGTGCCGATGGCGCTCGTTGCGGGACTTTTGATGTTCATGGGCTGGCGATTCGTGTTAGCGAGCGTGAGTGGCGATGCGGAATTCTGGCGTTACGATGGGTTGGCTGGACCGTTTCACCCGACGTACATGGGGATGTACTTGGTGCTTATGCCGTTGCTGCTAAGTGAAAAATCAAAATGGTACAATTTAGCATTGGTCGTCACAGGTGTTTTTGTAGGCTTATTGGCATCGAAAGCAGCTTGGATTGTGGCCGGCTTGGTATGGGGTTGCTTGTTGGTGATGCATGGGAAACGTCGCAGCTTTCGTGCGTGGGGAATCGGGATGGCACTCGTTGGCATGTGCCTCGGCGGGTGGTTGGGCGATGGTGGGCGAATCAGTGAATTTACGGGGTACGTGTCTGCTGAATTGGCTTCAACCCAGGTGGACAGCCCGGGAGGTGCAGCGGATTCCCCTCAACCGAGCCAGCCAACGGCCAAAGTGGGTTCTTCGGCGGGACGCATGCAAGCTTGGAACGCGTCGCTTGAGGTGCTCGCGGCAGCGCCATTCGGCGTGGGAACGGGGGATGTCACGGACGCCTTGTGCGCAGTGTACGAACAGCGCGGAAGCGCCTATGCGTTGGAAAAGCGGATGAACCCCCACAGCATGTGGCTGCAACTTGCCGTGAGCCACGGATGGATGGGGTTGGTCTTGATCCTCGTGTGGTGGGGAGGAACCGCAGTCTTGGCGTACCGGTCACAAAATACCCTGCTGTTGATGTGGACCGCGGCGCTGGTACTCAACGGTACCATCGAAAGTTTACTCGAATTGCAGCAAGGCGTCGTGCCGATTGTGCTTCTATCCTGCGTGTTCGCGTTGAGGGGGTCACTGGCGCCGGCGGACGTCAGGACTTAGGAGTTGGCAGTCGTTTGGCCAATGGTGGGCGACGTCGCATCTACTTGGCCAATTTTGGCGGCTTTTACAAACGCCGTAAACAGCGGATGCGGGGTCTCGACCGTACTCGCGTATTCCGGGTGGAATTGGGTGGCGACGAAATAGGGGTGTTCGGGAATTTCCACGATTTCCACCAGTCCTGAATCGGGGTTTTTACCGGTGGCGACCATGCCCAGCGATTCAAATCGCTCGAGGTACGCGTTGTTGAATTCGTACCGGTGCCGGTGGCGTTCTTCGATGCTCGCTGAACCGTATGCGTTGAAGGCGTGGCTTCCAGGTGTCAATTCGCAAGGATAGGCTCCTAATCGCATGGTTCCGCCCATGTTTTGGATGCTCTTCTGCTCCGCCATCAAATCGATGACTGGATCGGGGGTGTACTCCTTGATTTCGGTTGAGTGCGCGTCGGTCAATCCGATGACATGGCGTGCAAATTCGATGACCGCACATTGCATGCCCAAACAAATCCCAAAGAAGGGGACGCCCTTCGTACGAGCGTATTGGATGGTTTCGATTTTGCCATCGACGCCCCTCGAGCCAAAGCCAGGAGCAACGATGATTCCATCGAGGCCGGCCAACTTTTCTGCTGCGCTGTTGGATGTAATGGATTCGCTGTGAATCCAGTCCACTTGCACATCGACCTCTTGGTGGGCACCCGCGTGAATAAGCGCTTCCGCGATGGATTTGTAGCTGTCCTTCAGCTCCACATATTTACCGACCAAGCCAATTTTCACGGTCGACTTAGGGTGCTTGTATTGAGTGAGGAATTTCTTCCAAGTCTGAAGGTCCGGTGCCTGACCTGCGGCGGCCATCCCCAATTTTTCGAGCACGACTTGGTCCAAGCGTTCTTCCATCAACAGCAACGGCACGTCATAGATGGTTTCCGCATCGATGCTCTGGATGACTGCGCTGGGGGCGACGTTGCAGAAGCGCGCCACTTTAGTGCGCACCGCGTCGGTGAGTTCGTGTTCCGTTCGGCACACCAGGATGTCGGGCTGAACACCGAATTCGAGCAGTTGCTTCACGGAGTGCTGGGTCGGTTTGGTCTTGAGCTCTCCGGCTGCCGCCAAGTAGGGGATGAGGGTCAGGTGCACAACCAAGGTCTCCTCGGGGCATTCCCACTTCATCTGACGCACCGCCTCGATGTAGGGCAGGGACTCAATGTCGCCGACCGTTCCCCCAATTTCAGTAATGACGAAGTCATAATTCGATTCGGCACCCAGGATCTGAACGCAGCGCTTGATTTCATCCGTGATGTGTGGAATGATCTGAACGGTCTTACCGAGGTACTCGCCTCGGCGTTCTTTGTCAATGACCGACTGGTAAATCCGACCGGTGGTGATGTTGTTGGCCTGCGTGGTCTGGACGTTCAAGAACCGCTCGTAGTGCCCCAAGTCCAAATCGGTTTCAGCCCCATCAACCGTGACGTAGCACTCCCCGTGTTCGTAGGGGTTTAGCGTGCCAGGATCGACATTGATGTACGGGTCGAGCTTCTGAATGGTCACCGTGTGACCGAGCGCCTGAAGCAATTTTGCCAAAGAGGCGCTGACAATCCCCTTGCCCAAGCTTGAGCTCACACCACCGGTGACAAATATGTAGCGGCTATTGCGCACCGTTTCCGGTCGCGAAGAGGTGGTGTCAGAAGGGTTGTTTTGAGGCATCGTCCCGTATATGATACGGGATTCAAAGTTAGGGAGAAATAACAGGCGCGAAACGGCTGTGAACAACTTTTGAGCTCACGTGAATTTCCGAGTGCTTACTTCAGGTTCTGGGTCAAGCGGTCCACCAACTTGAAGCCGCTGAACAGCTCTTGCGCAACAATGCGGAACAAGGTGTACACAGGCACTGCGAGCACCATGCCCAAGATGCCGGCTGCGCTGCCTGCAATGCTAATGACAATGAAAATCTCCAACGGGTGGGCATGCACGCGATTGGCAAATACCACCGGTTGGGTGAAGAAGTTGTCGACCAACTGAGCCACGGCAAACACGAGCAAGCTTCCCCCAATGAGTGCGCCTGATGCGGCTGCGGGTCCGCTGATTGCCACGAGTGTAACCCCAAGCGCTGTGCCGGCTATCGGCCCCAAGTACGGCACCAAATTGCACAGTCCAGCAAGCAGTCCAATGAGGAAGGCATGGTCGGCCCCTACCAGCTGAAGTCCCACAGCAACAATGGTGGTGACAATGGACACCTGAATGACCAATCCGCCGAAATAACGGGTCAACAATTGGCTCGTCCGCTCCAAAATGGACTGAACCTTGTGCATCAACTCATCCGGCGTGATAGCTTCAATCATGTTGCGAAAGAGCGCTCCGTCTTTCAAGAAGAAAAACGCCATAAAGACCACGGAGAAAATCCCAAAGAAGAGGCTGCCAATCTGGGCGAGCAATCCGCTGACGCGCTGCCCCAATTCCTCGAGTTTCAAGGACGATTCGAGCTCTTCCAAAACGTATTGGCTGTTGCTGCGGTCGTCCCCGCTGAAGTTGATGGCTCCAAATTGATCATCGAGCCAGACTGTTCCGCGACCGGTGGCGGAGGCCAGTTGATCAAAATCGAGTTTTTGCACCGCAGCGACTTGTTCATTGACGAGAGGGGCAAACAATTGAATGATGCCAAGCGCACTCCCGAAAAGAACCAGCATGCTGACTGCTGCGCCCACGGATGTTGGCAGTGACCGTCCTTTGATTTGGATCTTGCTCAAGAGCATAACGATGGGCCTTCCGATGAAACTGATGGCAACGGAGACGAGCAACAGCCCGACCAGGCCTTTGAAATTCCAGAGGCCAATGGCGAGTAGGATGAATCCAAGAACACCGATGAGGTTGCGAAGGGTGGGTTTGGGGTACATGGCAAGGGCGTTGCGATTCAAAGGTACACAATGCGAAGGATGCGTATCGCTTGGTTTTAGCTTGGGCTAAAAAAATTATTTACCTTTGCAAAATGCTTCTTTCACCAAGCCAAGAGAATTACCTGAAGGCCATTTACAAATTGCAGGAGGACGACGGCATCGCCACCAACCAAGCGCTTGCCGCGATGGTAGAGGCTACACCGGCTTCAGTGACCAACATGCTGCGCAAATTGACGGACACGGGCTTCGTAGAATACGAGGCGTATCAAGGGGCAACCCTCACCTCGGCAGGCCGCAACCAAGCCGTTGCGTTGGTTCGGAAGCACCGGCTCTGGGAAGTGTTTCTGGTGGACAAACTCCAGTACGACTGGGACGCCGTGCATGCCTTGGCCGAGGAACTCGAACACATCGGTGGGGATGAGTTGATCAACCGGTTGGATGCATTTCTCGGGCATCCCGGGTTCGATCCCCATGGCGATCCCATTCCCAATGCCAAGGGGGTTGTTCGGGCGCGGCAGCATGCCATTGCAGCGAGCGAAGCCTCGGTGGGTGGCACGTTTGTGGTGTGCGGGGTGAAGGACAGTTCCAGCCTGTTTTTGCAGCATTTGGACAAGCTCAACATTGCATTGGGAAAAGCCTACACGCTGAAGGAGTGCCTTGAATTTGACCGAAGCGCTGTGTGGACCGAACAAGGGGGCGCCTGCACCAACGTTTCCAATGAAGTGGCCAAAAACGTTTTGATTCAATTGACCGATGCATGACTTGATGGAATGGATGGGCTCCTTGGGAGCCGTAGAAGCCGCACTCATTGCGACCCTTTTTACCTGGATGATGACGGCGCTGGGGGCATCCCTGGTGTTTGTTTTCAGTGACATGCACCGAAAGTGGTTCGACAGCATGCTCGGGTTCACGGGTGGCGTCATGGTGGCAGCGAGCTTCTGGTCGTTGCTGTCGCCGGCGATTGAGATGTCACCGGGCGAAGGGTTCGCAAAAGTGTGGCCCAGCGCATTCGGATTCGGTTTGGGTGCGCTTTTCATCTTCGGATTGGATCGGTTGACGCCACACCTGCACATCAACTTTAACAAGGACGAGGCGGAAGGTCCGCAAACGGACTGGCACCGCTCGACCCTCCTGGTGTTGGCCATCACCTTGCACAACATTCCGGAAGGACTGGCGGTGGGGGTGCTGTTTGGCGGAGCGGCGTTGGGCTTGGACGGGGCATCGGTTGGTGCGGCAGTTGCCTTGGCCATTGGCATTGGCATTCAAAACTTTCCGGAAGGTTTCGCCGTGAGCATGCCGCTGCGGCGTCAAGGTGTGAGTGCCGCGCGTTCGCTGTGGTTTGGTCAATTATCAGCAGTCGTCGAACCGGTCGCCGCGGTCATCGGCGCAGTGGCGGTGCTGCAAATGCAAGTCATCCTGCCGTATGCACTGGCGTTTGCCGCTGGGGCGATGATTTATGTGGTTGTGGAGGAAGTCATTCCCGAAACGCAACGCGATAAGTACACGGACTTTGCTACGTTGGGTTTCATCGGAGGCTTTCTGGTGATGATGGCGCTCGACGTGGGCTTGGGATAATCCAAGGATCAGCGCCGCCGGTTCACCAGGACCAATCGGCGTTTCCAAACCAGCCGGAGCTCATCAGCAGGACAACGCGTTGATTCGGTTCGAGGCCTTGCACGTGTCCGTGCAGCTCGGACGCATCCGTGATAACCTGGAGGTTCGGATGGCCTCCAAATGCATCCGCAACAAATTGGGGGTCCAGCGGCGGCAACCGTTTGTGTTCCAATACTGCGGGATCGTAGTACACCACTGCTTCATCGGCGCCTTCCATTGCGAGGTGGTACGTCGGTAAGAAATCTTTGTTCAAGCTAGAAAACGTGTGCAGCTCGAGGACCGCCGTCAAGGTTCGGTCAGGGTAAGACGCCTTGACGCCGTGCACCGTCGCCTTGACTTTGGAAGGGGCATGGGCAAAGTCTCGAAACACGGTAAATCCTTCACGGTTGTGCAGGGGCTCCAACCGCCGGGCCGCGCCCCTGAAGGATGCGATGGCCTCATCAAAAGCCAGGACATCCAACCCCATGGCCTGTGCCAAGGTGCGCGCTCCAGCCAAATTTTGAATGTTGTGGGTGCCAACGAGGTGGGTTGTGACCGCCCGGTCGCCTTCAAAAGTGAGGGTCATGGTCCCATTCGCGTGAGGCGAGCAAGGCGGCGTCTGGTACGGGATGAACTTCAGATCCGTGCGCGCGCATCGCCGAACGACCTTTTCCAGCGCTTGGTCATCCGCGCACCAGACCACCGTTGCGTTAGGAGCCAAAGACTCGAGGTAGGTGTCAAATTGCTGGATGTAATTTTCCTTTGTGGGAAAGACGTTGATGTGGTCCCAAGCGATGCCCGTAAGCAGGGTGAATTGCGCTTCGTACCAGAAGAATTTGGGCCGTCGGTCGATGGGGGAACTCAGGTACTCATCGCCTTCGAGGATGCACCATGAGCGGCTCGGGTCGATTTCAACCATACAATCGAACTCTTCCAATTGGGCGCCTACCATGAAATTGGTGTCAATGTTCATGCCCTGCATCGCATGCAAAAGCATGGACGTGATGGTCGTCTTTCCGTGCGATCCGCCGATGACCACCCGCGTTGCGTGCCCATTTGCCGCTCGCAAAAACTCAGGGTAGGATTGAATCTGCAGGCCGAGGCTTTGAGCTTTCAACAACTCGGGATTATCTGGCCGTGCATGCATCCCCAGTACCACGACGTCAATGGATTTATCCAGTTTTTCGGGATGCCAACCGTCCTCCTCGGGCAACAAGTTAGCAGCGGCGAGTCGTCCACGGGAGGGTTCAAAAATCTGGTCATCTGAACCGGTGACTTGATGGCCTGCTGCCGCAACGGCCAGTGCAATGTTGTGCATGGCGCTCCCGCCAATCGCGATGAAATGTACACGCATAAACGAATATCAGATGACGCGAGTACGTGTGGGTACTTGCTGCAAATACATTCCAACAGGTAGGCCTTAATTTCGAGGGCATGAAAACCGTCTCCGTGCTTCGTCAATTCATCTTGGGACTGCGCCATTATGCGGGGGCGTTCTCCTTCATCTGGCAGAACGGGTTGCGGCATTGGTATGGAATCGCTTTGGTTGGTACGTTGGCCATTATGTTGGCCGTTCGTGAAGTGCTCTCTGCAGGATCCGAGCAGGCGAGCGCGTGGTTGATGCAAGCAATCCAACCGGCATGGGGCATCGAACCGACCGAGTGGATTGTTCAGGGCATCGAAAGCACGGCAGAGGGGTTGTTGTGGCTGTTGACGCTTTGGCTTCAATTCAAATTCACCAAGTTCATTGTTTTGGTGGCGTTGAGTCCCGTGTTTGCGTTGGCCACCGATGCCATAGCCAAAGTGATTCGTTCGGAACAGCGCGCGTTTGTCGAGCAAGATTGGAAGCGGTCTTTGATCCGTGGGATGCGTTCCGCTGTTTTGCTTGTTTTGTTGGAATTTGCGCTGAGTATTGCGCTTTTTCTGTGCTGCGTGGCCTTGCCGTTTTTTGTTCCTGCTCTCGGCATATTGACCCTGATTTTCCCTTGGTTATCGGGGCTTTTGAGCATTTGGTTCTACGGTGCTGCGTCGTTGGATTACGCTTGGGAACAGTTGGGTCTAGGGGCGTCTGCAGGGTTGGGCGCTTCATGGAAATACCGTGGCCTCGCGCTGGGCATTGGTTTGCCTTTTTTTGTCGCGATGACCATCCCTCTTTTGGGATTTGTTACCGGTCCGCTTTTTGGCGGCTTGCTGTGCATTGTCGCCGGTTTCACTGTTGTTTCTCAGTTGCAGGAGGAACGTTAACGACCATGGATACAGTGCCCAGCTAGCCCTTCACCAGTTGAATTTGAGCGCCTAGCGTATCCAGGTCATCAAAAAACTCGGGGTAGCTCTTGGCTACGCATTCGGCGTTTGAGATTTCCACAGCTCCATTCCCTGCCATGCCCAGAATGCTGAGCGCCATCACCATGCGGTGGTCCCCGCTGGAATCAATGCGGACTTTCGCGGAGCGTCGCTCGGGCGCCCAGGGATGAACGTACATGCAGTCATTGGTTTCGTCCAGTTGAACCTGAATTCCGAGTTCAGCCCAAGCTTCCGCAATGCGACGAGCGCGATGCGATTCTTTGTGCTCCAGCCGGTGTATGCCTCTGAGGGTGGAAGGCTTTTTGCCGAATGCCGCCAAGGCCGCGAGTACTGGAAATAAGTCGGGGCTATCCGTCAAATCAACGGTGAAAGGCCGCACAGGGCGCTTCGCCACTTGGATGCCATCATCAATTCCCGATAAGGCTCCGCCTGCGAACAAGAGGGCGCCTCGAATGGCCTCATCGGCTTGTGTGTATTGATTCGATAATCCGTGAATCGCAATGGAGCCATCTGCACATAGCATCCCCGCAACAGCTAGGGCCGCCGCACCGGACCAATCGCCATCGACGACGGTATTTATGGGCTTGAATTGCTGGTCGCCGTCCACGTGAAAGTTGGTGAATGCATCGTCGGCGGTGATGGCAATGCCAAAGTCTTCGAGCACCTCCATTGTCATCTCCAGGTAGGGGGTGCTTGTTGGTTGCGTCACCTTCAATTCGGAGGCGCGCGCTAAGTTCGGGAGCGCGAACAGCAATCCCGTGATGTATTGGGAGCTAATGGGCGCCTCCAATTCCGCCGTGCCACCGACGAGGGGCCGAGCAATTTCGACAGGGAAAGCGGCGTTGAGGCAGCTAAGTTGACCGCCAAACGCATCAAAGAGCGATTCGTACACAGCCATCGGTCGTGCCACCAGGGTGCCTTCGGCTTCCATGCGAAGGGGCGTGGGGGCCAAACCGGCAATGGGCGTGAACAACCGCGCGGCCAAACCGGATTCGCCGGGAGTGAGCACCTCGGTTCGGGGCAAGAGCTTGCCGCCTGTTCCTGAAATGGAGACGCGCTGTTCGCCAATCTCGATTTCAGCTCCGAGTTGCGAGGCCAACATCAGCGAAGCCGTGCAGTCATCGGACTGTGAAATGTTGTCCAAGGTGGACGTGCCATCTGCGAGCAATGCGCCCGCAACCAAGCGCTGCATCACGGATTTGGAAGGCGGGGCCTGGACTTCACCACGCAAGGTGGAAGGGGAGACGCGGATGATCATTTGATGCCCGTGTAGATGCTCGCGATGCCACCGGTCAAGCGGTGCATTTGGCACTGGCGGTAGCCACACTTCTGCATGATTTGCATGAATTCATCCCCCTCGGGAAAGGCTTCCACGCTTTCGGGCAAATAGCTGTACGCGGCCGCATCTTTCGACACCAACTTGCCAACCCCTGGCATAAGGGTGTGGAAGTAGAAGTGGAAAATCTGCTTGAGTGGAAACACGGTAGGCTTCGAAAACTCCAACACGACGCCCATGCCACCGGGCTTGAGGGTGCGGTGCATCTCAGTGAGCCCCGCCTCCAACTTCTCAAAATTCCGGACTCCGAATGCAACGGTGTACGCGTCAAAAGTCCCGTCCTCGAAAGGCAAATCGGCACTATCGCCTTCAATCAACTGCACCCGGTCCGTCCAGCCTTTGCGCTCCACTTTTTTGCGGCCAATGGCCAGCATGCCTGGGCTGATGTCAACCCCCGTCACCCGTAGGTTTGGAATGCCTGACCGCATGGCTTCAAGGGCAAAGTCGGCAGTGCCAGTGGCCATGTCCATCAAGTGCACTTCGTCCGTGGATTGCTGGGCGCTTAAGTGCGACTTCAGCATGCGCATGGCCTTCTTTCGCCAGAGCACATCAATGCCCAGGGAAAAGAAATGATTGAGGAAATCGTAGCTGTGGGCGATGTTGTCAAACATGCGCGCCACTTGTGCTTTTTTGGATTCCTCCTCAGGCTGGGTGTACGGGGTGATTTTTGTTCCCATGTGTTATCCGACCATGGTGTGGCCTTCTGGGTATTTGATGTGCGTTTGAACCAATCGTCCGCCGAGCGCATACGCCACGGTGAGGGTGCCCACGCGCCCCACAAACATGCTCAGCATGATGATGACCTTGCCCATGGGGCTCAATATGGCCGTGATTCCGGTGCTCAATCCCACGGTTCCAAAGGCACTCACTTCTTCAAAAATAAGGTCGAGTAGGGTCCGATCGTTCGATTCCAAAATGTGTGATTCCGTTATCGATAACAGGAAGATGGCGACGGTGTTTCCGACCAAAAAGAAGAGCAGCACGCTGTAGGCTCTAGACCGCAAAACTTCGGGCACAGTTCGCTTGAACAGCTGGACGTGGTCGAGGTTGCGCACGGTTCTCCATACATCCGCCATCACAATGGACAGCGTGGAGGTTTTGATACCACCTCCGGTAGAACTCGAGGAGGAACCGATGAACATCAAGATGATGAGCAGGAACAACATGGGTACCCCAACTGCCCCGATGTCCACGGTGTTGAATCCGCTGGTCCGTGTTGCGCTTTGAAAGACCGAGGTGGTGAGTTGACCAAATGGGCTCATGCCCGTAAGGGTGCCGTCTGCTTCCAGAAGCCAGAAGGCAGCCGCGCCAACGGCCACCAGTCCCAAAGAGAAGTAGAGGGCGATTTTGGTCGCAAAGCCGATGTGCTTCCACGGCTGGCTCATCCGCTCCCGCAGGCGAGCCGGATCAAACAAGTCGAAGATGGCCACCATGCCCAATGCGCCGAAAAAGACCAGCACCGTTACGGTCCAATGCAGGGCGTAATGGCTGTCAATGGCCGCATTCGCCAATCCATCCGTGAAAAGGGAAATGCCCGCGTTGTTGAAGGCAGAAACGGAGTGGAACACGGAATAAAACCACTGTCGGCCCGAGGCCATACCATTCAAGGCCTCACCCCACGTCATGTGCATGATGAGCGCCCCTCCGGACTCAATCGCCAAGCACCACATCAGCACCTTGCCGAGCAACCCGGAGCTGGCGTTGAAGGTATCGCGGTTGACGAAGTCTTCGATGACATCGTGCTGCCGCACGCCCAGGCCAAACTTGGAGGCAAGCACCAAGAACGAGCCAAAGGCGATGAGGTTCAAGCCCCCCAGCTGGATCAACGCCAAAATGACCACCTGACCTTTGAAGGAGAAAAAGGTCACCGTATCCACCACCATCAAGCCGGTGACGCAGGTGGCGCTGGTCGATGTGAACAGAGCATCGAGGAATCCCATGCTGCCTGGCGCGACCGTCATCTCGGGGAGCACGAGCAGGACCGTTCCAATGGTGATTAACCCCAGAAAACTCATGATGAAGATGACCGCAGGGTTCAGTCTGATCCGCGGCAATACCCGCCCACCACGCAGCAATTCCGCCAGGACAATGGTGAAGAAGTAGCCTTGTATGAATATCGTGTAAAAGTCTGATATTGAATCGAATCCAACCGATTGTATAAACCGACTTATAAGTAATTCATCCGTAAAGAGGTCACTTGCCCCCTCAATGACCAATACGACCATGACCGCTGCTTCGAACCACGTTCGCCGCAAAAATTCACGCGGCTGGAAATCATACAGTAGGCGGGTGATGTACTGCAGGACGTAAAAGCCAAAACTGAATTTGACATAGCCCAAAAGTTGGATTGCGGTTTCGGATTCGTTCGGGTAGCCGTAGTACAAGGCGAGAACAAACAGAGCAGAAGCCGAGACGAGCAGGTTGAGGATTTTCAATCCACCCAAGACGCGGTCTTTGGATTGGTACAGCCCAACGTTGATCCGCTCTCGAAATTCTTGAAAGTTCATTTCGAATTCATCAATGCCGCTATGGCGTCTGCGTGGGTTTCCCATTCCGCTTGGAGGCGTTCGCGCTCAACGGTGACGACACCAACTTTTTCACACACCAGTCCTCCGGCCAGGTTAGCGACCGCCGCGATTTGCCAGACGGGAACGTCCAAGGCGAGCAGCACGGAGGCTACAGCAATGACCGCATCGCCTGCACCGCTGACGTCTGTGATTTCCCGTTCAAAGGCAGGAATGCGCTGAAAACCTTGTGAATGGTCAGGGGCGTAAAAGCAAACACCGCGCTCGCTAAGCGTCACCAACGAGATGGACGCCTCCAATCGCTCGTGCATGCGCTGGACGGCCTGGGCCAAACTCGCATCGGATTCTTTGTGTATGGCCATGCTGAGCCCTTCACGCATTTCCTTCAAGTTGGGCTTGAACAAGTCCACATGCCGGTAGCGGTCGAAATTTCGAAACTTGGGGTCGACGGTGGTTTTGATGCCCTTCTCACGGCACAGCACCGAGACCGTTTCGATGACCGTTGGAATCAGGGTGCCTTTGTCGTAGTCTTCGAAAATGACAACGTCGATGCGCTCATTGTCGATGACGTCCTGGCACCGGGCAATCAGTTCAGCCGTCCACGGCTCTTCCAACTCGCTCGCTTGCTCTTCATCCACCCGCAAGAGCTG
The DNA here is from genome assembly GCA_002863125.1 of Flavobacteriales bacterium. Classification (GTDB taxonomy): domain Bacteria; phylum Bacteroidota; class Bacteroidia; order Flavobacteriales_D; family Sanyastnellaceae; genus UA16. The sequence goes on along the minus strand of PKEB01000025.1, from coordinate 52,472 downwards.
CTGTCCATTGCTGATGACGCGCGTTTTGACGGTGGTGGGACGACCGGGCACTTCGACCAACGCGGCGGTTCCGATGCCTTGGGTTTGAAACAACCGTTGGATTTCCTGCCCGGAAGCATCGTCACCAACCGTCGCAGCCACCTGCACTTGCGCACCGAGCGCAATCAAATTCTTGGCCACGTTGGCGGCTCCTCCCAAACGCTTTTCCCGTTGATGAACGTCGACAATGGGCACGGGGGCTTCCGGAGAAATCCGGTTGACCTGGCCGATGAGGTAGGCGTCGAGCATAACGTCGCCGATGACGAGCACCGATATCCGGTGGGTATTTTGAAGTGCGTGGAGCGCTTCCATCTTACGAAGGTAGCGAACGGGCTTTATTGAAGTGCTGCAACGGCCTTTGAAATCCGTGCAAGCGCTTCGTTCAATTGCGCTTCAGAGGCCGCATAAGAAAGGCGGATGCACTCGGGCGTTCCAAACGCACCCCCGCCAACCGTCGCCACGTGGGCTTCTTCTAGTAGGTACATGGCGAAGTCCTCTGCGGTTGCTATGGTGCGATCGCCATTCGACTTGCCGAACAAGGCGCTGACATCGGGGAACAGGTAAAACGCCCCCATGGGTCGGTTCACCTTCAGTCCAGGAATGGCACTCAATCCGTCGATCATCAAATCACGGCGGGACAGAAACGCCGCCTTCATTTCGTCGGCAATCGAAGGGTCCTCCGACACGGCTGCACCTGCTGCTACTTGGGCAATGCTGCAAGGTGCGGAGGTGACTTGGCCTTGAATTTTGGAGCAGGCCTTGGCAATCCATTCCGGCGCTCCGATGTAGCCCAGGCGCCAGCCGGTCATGGCAAAACCTTTGGAAACCCCGTTCACCGTAATAACTCGGTCTTTGAGTTCTTCGATGGTGCCCATCGAACAGTGTCCGTCCGTGAAGTTGATCAGCTCGTAAATCTCGTCGCTGATGATGTAGACGTGGGGGTGGCGCTTCAGCACTTCCGCCAAGGCCTCAATCTCTTCCCGCGTGTAAACGGAGCCCGAAGGATTGCAGGGCGATGAATAAATCAGCAACCGGGTTTTGTCGTTGATGGCCGCTTCAAGCTCGTCGGGCTGAATTTTGAAGTCGTTCTCAATGGATGTCGGCAACACCTTGGAGGTACCGCCGGCAAAGGCCACCATGTCCGCATAGCTCACCCAATACGGGGCGGGCAAAATGACTTCTTCACCCGGATCCACAAGCGTAAGAACCACGTTGGTGATGCTCTGTTTGGCGCCATTGGAGACGACGATTTGGGAAGGGGCGAAGTCGAGCCCGTTGTCCCGCTTGAACTTTGCACAAATGGCTTCACGCACATCTTGCAACCCCGGAACCGGCGTGTAGTGCGTGATGTTCTTCTCGATGGCTTCAATGCCCGCTTGTTTGAGCACCTCAGGTGTGTCAAAATCCGGTTCCCCGAGGGAGAGGGAGATGACGTCAACACCGGATTGCTTCAATTCGGTGGCCTTTCGGGCCATCGCAATGGTCGCGGATTCAGAGAGGCGGTTGAGCAGTTGAGAGGGGCGTTGTTCCATGGGAATTGCTGGGGTCTAAAATGGAAAGCCCAAAAATACAGCGCGTGTTCACAGGGCTGTCAGCACGGCGCCATAAATCACCGTTTTTTCGTCAACAGCCAGAGCCCCAAAAATGTGAGTAACCCATTAACGGGCAAGAGGGCAAAACCGAAGCTGAATCCATAGCTGGAGTTCAAGCCAGCTTCGAGCAGGTAACAGAGCACGGGACTCGCCACGGCCACCCAAGGAATCCACCGGTCAACGGGCTGTCCTTTGGTGACCAAACCGAACGCAAATAACCCAAGAATGGGGCCGTACGTGTAGTTCGCCGCCGTGAAAATCGCCGACACCACACTCGAATCTTGCACAGCACTGAACGCCAGGATCACGGCAAACAGGACCAATGCGACACCGAGGTGGACCTTCTTGCGCACCGCTGTGGCTTGGGCAGGCGCTTGCTTTTCCGTTCCGAGCAGGTCCACACAAATGGAGGTGGTCAGTGCGGTCATGGCGCTGTCGGCGCTGCTGAATGCCGAGGCCAGCAGTCCGATGAGGAACACCAACCCCAAGCCCCATCCCAAACTTCCGCCCAGCGCAACGGTGGGGTACAAGCTATCGGCGCGCTCGATGGCCAAAGCTTGGCTATCGGCCCAGGTGTAAAGGAGCACGCCCAACCCCAAGAACAATACATTCACCACAACCAGCACGAGGGAGAAACTCCCCATGTTCCAGCGGGCTTCTTGCAGGTTTTTGCAGGCCAGGTTTTTCTGCATCATGTCCTGATCCATACCGGTCATGGCCGTTGCCACGAATGCCCCCGCAGTGAAGTGTTTGATGAAATGATTGGGGGCTTTCCAATCGTCCCATACCCACCACTGGCCCATGGGGCTGGATTGGATGTGGTGTACGGCGTCCCCCCATGACCAATCCATGGCTGTGGTGATGGCATAAGCCGAGTAGACCACGGCGACGAGCATGGCAGCTGTTTGCAGGGTGTCGGTCCAAACAATCGTACCCAAGCCGCCCTGTCGGGTGTACGCCCAGATTACGCCGAGGATGACCAACACCGCCGCGGCATACCCCCAATCCAACGCCGTGCCGTCCAAAGCACTCCACCCGAGCGGTTCGAGGATGAACAGCTTGAGCACCAGCGCCACGAGAAAAAGCCGAAAAGCTGCCCCGATGGTCCGAGACAAGATGAAGAACGCCGCACCCGTACGGTAGGCTTTCGGGCCGAAGCGGCTTTCGAAGTAGCCGTAAATGCTGGTCAGCCCCATCCAGTAGTAGAGGGGCATGAGCACGGCCATGATGAAACCGTACCCGACTAAGTACCCGAGCACCATCTGCATGTAGGTGAACCCTTGCGAGGCCACCCAGCCCGGGACGCTGATGAACGTGACCCCGCTCAACGAAGCCCCTAGCATGCCGAAAGCGACCGCGTACCAGGGGGCCTTTTTGCTGGCGACAAAGAAATGTGCATCGCCGTCTTGAGCTCCGTGGCTCGCTGTCAGCCGAGCGACCAGCAGCAGTGCCGCAACATATCCACAGAAAATCAGGAGAACCGTCTTTGGAGTCATGCCCCAAAGATGAGCAACCGCCTGTAAATTTGCACCATGGAACTTCCTTCGCGGTTGATCGAAGCGGCCGTTGACCAAATGGCATCGCTGCCGGGTGTAGGCCGCAAAACCGCGCTGCGCCTCGTGCTGAACCTGTTGAACCGTTCGGACGAGCAGGTGGACGCTTTTGCCGAAGCCTTCCAGGCGATGAAAAAGGGAATCCATGCGTGCCGGCAATGCCACAACTTAACGGAAGCCGAAGTGTGCTCCATTTGTGCTGATCCCGCGCGCAACGAGGCATTGGTTTGTGTTGTGGAAGACATCCGGGATTTGCTGGCGTTGGAATCGACCGGGCAATACCGCGGCAAATACCACGTTTTGGGAGGCGTGATCAGCCCCATGGACGGCATCGGCCCCAATGACCTCAACATCGATACGCTCGTTCAGCGACTCGAGCAGCATGACGGCGCCGATACTGACCGGCGCACCGAGGTCATTTTTGCCTTACCGGCAACCATGGAAGGCGAGACCACGGCGTTTTACTTGTTTCGAAAATTGGCCAATTCCGAGGTGGAAGTCACGGCCATCGCCCGCGGCTTGGCGGTGGGTGAAGACCTACAGCACGCGGATGAAGCGACCTTGGTGCAGAGCTTGAAGCAGCGCTTACCGTATACCTCCTAACTTCAAGCCGTGGACGTTTCGGTCATCATTGTCAATTACAACGTTGAACACTTTCTTTCCCAGTGCCTGCTCTCGGTGCGGGCGGGTGTTGCGGTGCTGGAACAAGCGGGCTATGCAGCGGAGGTGTTTGTGGTCGACAACAATTCCGTGGACGGTTCGTGCGCGATGGTTAGGCGCCAGTTCCCGGAAGTGCATTTGATCGATTCCAAAGAGAATTTGGGCTTTTCAAAGGGCAACAACCTCGCCATTCGCCAGAGCAAGGGCCGCTGGGTGTTGCTGTTGAATCCCGACACCATCATTCAGGAAGACACCTTGTTGAAGTGCCTTAAATACGCCGATGCCCGGCCTCGTTTGGGCGGATTGGGCGTTCCCATGGTCGATGGTGCCGGCCGCTACCTACCGGAATCGAAGCGCGGCATTCCAACCCCGAGCGCGGCCTTCTGGAAGATTTCGGGGCTGTACCGCTTGGCCCCTCGTTCTGCTCGGCTCAACCGCTATTACATGGGGAATTTATCAAAAGACGAATCCCAACCCATCGAGATTTTGAGCGGCGCCTTCATGTGGATGCGGGCGTCGGCACTCGATGAAGTGGGATTGCTCGATGAGCAGTACTTCATGTACGGAGAGGACATCGACTTGAGCTGGCGCCTGATGAAAGGGGGGTATGAGAACCACTATTTTGCTGGCACTTCCATCGTGCATTACAAAGGGGAAAGCACCAAAAAAGGTTCGTTGAATTACGTGCTGGTGTTTTACCGCGCCATGCAGATTTTCGCGCGCACCCACTTCAGTGGACGCGGCGGCCGCGCGATGCACCGGGTCATCCAATTGGCGATTTACCTCCGGGCCGCTTTAGCCATCGCTTCGCGGGTATCCAAGTCTGTGGCGCTTCCGGCCGTGGAGTGGTTGCTTTCGTGGGCGGGGTTGGTGTTTTTTCTGCAGCAATACGGCGCATGGCAGCACATCCGGTACGACTGGGACATGGCATTGCCCGCGACTGGTGCATACGCCTTTGTCTGGTTGGCAGCAGTCAAATTGCAAGGCGGTTACGATCAACCGTGGCGTTGGAACGCCGTGGCGAAGGGAATTGTCATTGGAACGATTGTGTTGCTTGCCACCTATGGCTTGCTTCCGGAATCGCTGCGGTTCAGCCGGGCCATCTTCTTGTTTGGGGCCGGGTTTGTGCCGGGGGTCATCGCAGGTGTGCGGGCGATTTTCACCCGATTCGGCGGAAGTGCCGGTGAGTCCACGCCGAAGCGTTTGTACATCTCCGGGCCAGCGGATTTGATGCCCATGCAAGACTTGATTCGCACCCATGATGTGCTCGAGCCCGTTGCCTTTGGGGATGTGTACGCCTTGTCGATTCATCCTTCCAGCATCGATTCATCCGACGATGGCGTTCAATGGTTGGGCGCAATCGACAGCTTGAGCGATGCCATCCGTGTGCACCAATTCAATGAAGTCATCATGAGCGGGCGCGAAGTGTCCGCCGGTCAGATGATCCGTGCGATGAGCCTCGTTTCCAATAATCATGTCCGTTTCCGCATTGCTTGGACCGATGACGGTCAAATTGTGGGAGCGGGCGGCCCCGAGCGCGGCGCCATCACGGAATGGAACGGCGCCATTTTCAAGCCGCGTGCTCGCCGCGCCAAACGCACCGTTGATGTGGCGATGGCGCTCTTGGTCTTGCTCGCCTTCCCGGTTTTCATGGTGAGGAAACAGAGTGACTGGCTCGGTGCTGCGGTAGAGGTGCTGATGGGCACTTCAACGTGGGTGGGCTACAACAATCCGTCGGAGAACCGCGCTCATCCGTCGAACGGTTTTGTGTTTCACCGAGCTGAAGGCATGGGCGATCGAGCCGGGCAACGCGCGCTGCTCACATACGTTCGTGATTATCGTTGGACAATCGATGTGCAAGTCATCTGGGAAGCCTTAATTTCGTACCGCGCAATACATCGCCATGGCAGTAATTGAAATCTTGTTACCCAAAATGGGGGAGAGCGTGGCCGAGGCCACGATTACCAAATTTGTCGTCAATGCGGGGGAACAAACCGAGGCCGATGAGCCCTTGGTTGAAATCGCCACCGACAAGGTCGATAGCGAGGTGCCCGCCCCTGAAGACGGAACCTTGGTGGAGTGGTTGGTGCAGGAAGGCGATGTGGTAGCCGTGGGCCAAGCCATTGCCAAATTCGAAATCGACGGTGATGCGGATGCAGCGCCCGCGTCCGCAAGTGCCGCAGCCACACCGGCTCCAACTCCGGCCGCCCCAGCCCCAGTAGCAGCTCCAGCCCCAGCAGTGGTCGAAGCACTGCAAGCACCACTGGCTGCCTCAGGTCCGCTGGACCAGCTGCCTGCGCGCATCGGAGCCAACGGCCGATTCTATTCCCCACTCGTTCGCAGCATTGCCCAATCCGAGGGCGTCACACCCGCGGAATTGGATGGCATCGCCGGCTCCGGTTCGGAGGGGCGAGTGACCAAAAAAGACATTTTGGCGTACATCGCCAGCCGCGACTCTGCAGCCGCAACGGCTCCGGCCGCTCCGGTCGCACCGCAGGCTTCGGCTCAAGCTGCCAGTACGGCCCCGACGGTTTCTGTTTCCGGGCAGGACGAGATTGTGGAGATGGACCGCATGCGCAAGCTCATCGCGGATCACATGGTTCGCTCGAAGCAAACCAGCCCACACGTAACCAGCTTCGTCGAGGCCGACATGACCAAAATCGTGGAGTGGCGGAAGCGCAACAAGGCCGCCTTCGAGCAGGCACACGGCACGAAATTGACCTTCACGCCGCTGATTGCGGAGGCCATTGTCAAGGCCATTCGGGATTTCCCTGGCGTCAATGCCAGCGTTGACGGCGACCGCATCATCATCAAGAAGCAGATCAATTTGGGCATGGCGACGGCGTTGCCATCCGGCAATTTGATCGTGCCGGTCATTCACAACGCGGACCAATTGAGCTTGGTTGGTTTGGCTACGCGGGTCAACGACCTCGCCGACCGAGCCCGCACTGGAAAGCTCAAGCCGGATGATACCGCTGGCGGAACATACACCATGTCCAACGTGGGCACCTTCGGCAACGTCATGGGCACGCCCATCATCAATCAGCCGCAGGTTGGCATCCTCGCCTTGGGTGCCATTCGCAAAAAGCCAGCAGTCATTGAGACGCCGGAAGGGGACATGATTGGCATCCGCCACATGATGTTCCTCAGCCACAGCTATGATCACCGCGTAGTGGACGGTATGCTGGGAGGTAGCTTCGTTAAGCGCGTAGCCACGTACTTGGAGGAGTTTGATTTAAACCGGTCGGTTGTCTAAACCATGGATGTATCTGCACTCCAGCTGAAGCGTCCGTTGGTGATTTTCGATTTGGAAACCACGGGCACGGACCTATCGAAGGACCGGATCCTGGAAATCGCCATGATCAAAGTCAATCCGGACGGAACCGTAGAGAAAAAGCCCGAAAAACGCGGTGCCGAAAACCGTTTGCTCATCAACCCGGGCATGCCCATTCCTTTGGAGACCAGCCTCATTCACGGCATTTACGACGATGATGTGAAGGATAAACCAACTTTCCGTCAATACGCCAAGAGCATGGCGGAATTTCTTGACGGCTGCGACTTAGGGGGCTACAATTCCAACCGGTTTGATGTGCCGTTTCTGGCCGAGGAATTCCTGCGGGCTGGGATCGACTTTGATTTGGAGGGGCGCAACTTGATTGATGTGCAGAACATCTTCCACAAGATGGAACAGCGCACCTTGCGGGCGGCCTACAAATTCTACTGCGGCAAAACCATCGAAGGGGCCCACGAAGCATTGCCTGATACGGAAGCGACCTTGGAGGTGCTGTTGGCTCAACTGGAAAAGTACCAAGACATCGTGGTGGATGTATCCGACGATGAGACGGTGGGGCCGGTGCCTCGGGATATGGATGAACTCGGGGCTTTTTGTCAGCGGCAGCCGTTTGCCGATCCGGCAGGCCGCTTTGTCATCGGGGATGACGATGCCATCTGCTTCAATTTTGGCCAACACAAAGGCAAGCGGGTGGTGGATGTACTGACCGCCAATCCCGGCTATTTTGGGTGGATGATGGGAGCCGATTTTCCGGAATACACCAAAAAGGTGCTCAAGCGCGTTCACGATTCAATGAACGCTTGATCCATCGCATGGCCAAACGCATCGCCGTCCTTGTTTCCAATGATTTGAACCACGACCAACGGGTGCTCAAGACGTGCGCTACGTTGGAGGCTGAAGGGTGGACCCCTGTTCTGATTGGACGGCAGATGCCGGAGTCCAAACCGTTGAATGTTCCCTTTGAAGTCCGTCGGTTGCAGCTGCCTTTTCAGCGGGGTGCCGGCTTCTACTCCGCGTTGCAAATCGGGCTCTTGCGGGCGCTTTTTCGGACCGATATCAATGCCATTTGGGCCAACGATTTGGATACGTTGTTGCCCGCCTTTCTTGTCGCCCATGCCAAGCGGTTGCCATTGGTGTATGACAGCCACGAATACTTCACAGAGGCAGCGGGTTTGACCGGTCGGCCGCTTCAACGGGGCGTATGGCTGATGGTGGAACGCGCTATTTTTCCCCGGCTGAAGGCCGTTATCACGGTCAACGAAGGCATCGCCGATGCCTACCACGAGCGTTATCCCCACGCACGAGGCGGTCGTCCCTTTGTCGTGCGCAACATGCCCCGCAAACGCAGCGAACCCGCGCCATCGCCAACTCACTGGAAGGAACGCCTCGGCGTCCCGGCCAATGCCCCGCTGCTCATCGTGCAGGGCGCCTACCTGGATAAGGACCGTGGCGTGGTGCAAGCAGTCAACGCCCTGAGCGAGCAACCGTCTTGGCACCTTGTCGTGGTTGGAGCGGGAGAAGAATGGGAATGGGCCCGCAACCAAGCGGATAAATTCAACGGCCGATTGGTCGTTTTGCCCAAAATGCCATTTGATGAATTGTGCAGTTTAACGGCATCGGCTGACGTGGGCTTGAGCTTGGACCAAGGCGTGCACGGAAACTACCTGATGAGCCTGCCCAACAAACTTTTCGATTACATCCATGCCGGCATTCCTGTGGTGGCGACGCCCATGCCGGAGGTTGCGCGCGTGGTGGATGGATGGAAAATAGGCGCAGTGGTCAAGGACTCAACCCCTGCGGGTATCGCCGCGGGAGTCGCTGCGGTGCTCGCTCACCCGAGGGACCGCTGGAAGGCGCAGTGCGACCAAGCGGCTTCAGCGTTGCACTGGGGCGTCGAAGAGGAGCAGATTGGAAACGCCCTCCGGCAGGCGCAAGCTTAGCGTCGCGAGATTCGTTTTGCGAGGTATTTGCCGGTCAACCAAAGCGGTTGGATCCATTTGACCCATCCGTTCAAGGCGTTTTTTTTCAGCTGCCATTCTTCACGGTACAGGCTCGGGCGGAAGGCGCGTGACAGGCCGCCTGACGCAGCGTGCGCCCACGTTTCACCATGCACTGCCACGGGGATCCCTTCCACCCACAGGGCGAGGTGCAAAGCGTAATCCGCCAGCACGCGGTACGCGGGGTCAAATGCACGGGATTGAATCAGGTCGCGGCGGTACAGCATGCCCTGGTGGTGGGTGGTATTGCGCCATTGCATGCTGCTGTCCCAGCGCGCTGGATAGCGGGCCGGTACCCCGCCTTCTCGGTCGTCACCCAGCTCCACACCAAACACATGCAATGCGCATTCGGCGTCCAGCGGTTCAGCTCCATCGAAAATCGCCTTCCAAGACGCGGCGTGCGGGAGGTCGCCTGCTCCGGCGAACCAGACCCACTGCCCCGATGCGCACTGCTTGCCGTAGTTCATGGCCGGGTATACGCCGCCGTCAGCCGCTGATCGGATGTGGTGAATGCGGTGTTGGTTTTCCAGCAACCACCATTTGGTCGTGCTGCACCCTCCGCCGTCCACCACAATGATTTCAATGCGTTCGGAATCGATGGCCCACAACTCCTCAACCGTAGCCTTCAACCCTGCGAGGTTGGATTTGGTGGGGATTACGGCGCTGATGAGAAAGGGGTCCACGGGTGTTTGATTTAGCTCGGAACGTTGGTTGTTTCCTCGATGCGGCCTCCTGAACAGTGCAACACGCGTCCGGGATACGCTCGGAGCGCATGGTGGTCGTGCGTGGCCATGATGACGGTGCGGTCTTTCTGTACAAGGTCGTGCAGCAGCTGCAGGATGCCGTTGGTGGTCTCGGGATCGAGGTTCCCCGTCGGTTCGTCGGCGATGAGCAGGGGCGGCTCGTTTAGCAGCGCACGTGCAATGGCCAGTCGCTGCTGTTCGCCTCCAGACAAAGCGTGGGGCATTTTGTAGCCTTTTGTGCCGAGCCCGACTGCATCGAGGCACGCTTGGATTCGGCTTTCCCGTGCGGTGCCTTTGCTCCATCCCGTCGCACCGAGCACAAAATCCAAATTGTCGGATGCGGAGCGGTCGGGGAGCAAGGCAAAATCCTGGAAGACGATGCCTAAATCCCTCCGCAGCGTATGCACGTTTTTGCGGTTGATGGTGTTCAGGTCATGTCCGCACACGGTTCCTTGGCCATGTGACAAGGCGCGCTCGCCGTAAAGGCACTTCAGTAGCGAACTCTTACCCGAACCTGTTTTGCCAATCAGGTAAACCAGTTCACCGGCGCCAATGGTCAAATTAACGTCCTGCAATACGGCGTGCTCGGCGATGGTTACGCCGCCATTTTCGATGTGAACCAAGGGGAGGTCATTCATTCCCATTCGAATTGTGATTTGTCGACGCGCGCATTTGGCTCAACGGATTCCAAGGTGAGCACCATGCGCTGGTTGTTGCTGAGTCGGGTGATTTTCGTCGCGTATTGGAGGCCATCAAATTCTTGGTATTCGTCGTAGGCAACAAAAACCTGAACCGGCCCGGTCGGTCCGGTTCGGTGTTCTTCGCTTCGGAGGAGCAGGTGGGTGCGTGCATCGAAGAAAAGTCGTTGTACACGTGTGCCATCGCGGTTCAATTCAACGACCCATTCTGTTCCGTCGGCGCGCTGATACGTGCCGATCAATCCGGCCGTCAAGTCTCGCTCTTCCAAGGCCAGCATATCCGCCGCATACAACCCGGGTTCGTAACGTCGGTACTCCACATCGGGCATGGGGCGGGGACGACCCATCTGGAGGGAGCGTCCTTCCCCAGGTTGGACCACATTTTCCATCATGACTCGGCCATCGATGGAGATGGCGGTGCGATGCCCCACGCCATACACTTCTTCAGCAAGCACGTCCATGATCATTCCGCCGCTGGCTTCCATCGTTCCTTCACGGCGGCATGATTTGAGTGCTGCAAACGCTTGCTCACCGCCGCACGCGTCATAGTGCGCGCGGATGACGTCTAGCGCCGTCATGCCATCGGGCACAGGTCCATACGGGCTGAGGGCCTCAGCATTTTTGTCATAAAGCCCCAAGAATTGCGCATCCGCAAAGGCCAGCGCCACCGCTCGCGCAGAATCCAATGGCCCGACCACCGAAATCTGCAGGTTCTCGGACCGCAGGTAATTGATGGCAACGCGCTGAATGTCATTGGGGCGCACGGACGCTGTGAATGCGTTCCACTCGCCGTCAGCTACGGCTTGAAACCATTTTGGTCGGTGGATGAATAAATGGGCCGCTGCCAGTGGCGATTCCAAGGTAGCCGTGGTTTCCTCAAATGCCGACTGCTTCCAGGAGGTCAGTGCTTCTTTCGTCGGTGCCGATCGGGTGGAGCCGACCATCGCCTCTTGCAGGGCTTGAATGGAACCAATGGCATCGGACGACGTGCCTGACACGGTGAAGTGCAGTCGACTCGCCAAAGCATCCAAAACCACTTCGCACGAACCCGATGAGGCTGCATCGAGGTGGTGGGCCATCAGCAGCATCGGCAGGGCATCGGGGTGGTTGGGCTTCAACCGCAACAACTGGCCCACAGCCGTGTGTACGCTATCCCCGCCACTTTCAGCGATGAACGCCTCAATTTGGCGTGGTCGACTGGGCAAGGGTAGGGCGGGTTTTTTTATTTCCCTCGCCGGCCAATCGGTGAGGATTTCTGTCCACGGTTCGGGAATGCCTTCAAGGGTGAGCGGGCTCGAGAGGAGAAGGAGTCCGTTGTTGGGATGCCAATACGCCGCGCCGTGGCTGATCACATCGGAGGCCGTGATGGCTTCGATATTCGATGGCAAAACGCGTTCTCCATAGGGATGACGAAGGGAGAACATTTCAGTCCACAGGATGCGTTCCGCGACGGTGCTCGGGACGTGGTAGCTCGCGCCCCACCCGTCAATCCATGTGGCTTGAACATTTTGCCAAAGGGCGGAATTGGGTGAGCGGAGGCCTCGGAGTAAGAGGGCGCCCCATTCCACTACTGAGGCCGCATCGCCTTGGGCTTCAAAACCGGTCGGGGTCACGGTCCAATGGCAGTGCAGCCCGGTACCCACGGTGTCGGCTGCCCATTGAGCGGACAAGGTGCGGGCCCATGCCTCCCCGGTTCCGGTTCGCTCGACTTCCAACGCTGGCTTGAACGTCCATTCCATCACCAACGCGGCCGTTTCGTAGGCATCGGAAGCTAAGTGCACGCACTTCAGTCCATTTGGCTCTTCGGTAGTGGCGACATGAACGGCGACTTGCCCGCGAACGGGTGTGAGGATCAAACAGGCAAACGCCAACGTAATCGCGCCGTGCTTCAATGCTTTCATTCCCGATTTCATGGTTGGAGGGTGCGTTGGATTTCTCCCCGAAGATAAGGTTCAGTCATCGGAGGCGAAGGCACTATATTCGGAGTGTGAAAGGAATGGAATTAACCAACGGCCACTGGGGCGTCGAAACCGTGTGGAACGCGGTCCATGAGAAGCCTGACTTGGCTTTGTCATCCGATGTGCAACATGCGATTCAACGTTGCCGGGAATACTTGGAGACCAAACTCAGCGCGGATACCGACGCGGCCATTTACGGCGTGAATACGGGGTTTGGTGACTTGGCTTCGACGCGGGTAAGCAGCGATGCATTGAGCCAGCTGCAGCGAAACCTGTTGGTCTCGCACGCATGCGGCGTTGGTGAGGAAGTACCCGAAGAGGTCGTTCGCGCAATGGTGTTGCTCAAGGTTAAATCCCTTGGCAAAGGCCACAGCGGTGTGCGGCTTGAGACCGTTCAGCGCCTCGTCGAGCATTGGAACGCCAATTTGTTTCCCGTGGTGCCTGCGCAAGGTTCCCTCGGTGCCAGCGGCGATTTGGCGCCGTTGAGCCACATGGTGTTGCCGTTGATTGGCGAAGGAGCGGTGTGGGTTGAAGGCACCTCCGTTCCCTCGAGTGAAGTCCTTACGGCCAAGGGGTGGAAAGCATTGGAACTCGGGGCGAAAGAAGGATTGGCATTGATCAACGGCACCCAACTTATGCTCGGTTACGGCGTCATGGCCTTGGAGCGGCTCGAACGCATCGCCGATTGGGCCGACGCTTTGTGCGCATGGTCCCTGGAGGCATGGCACGGGCGGGTAGAGCCGTTTGACCCTTCCATCCACCGGGTGCGCAACCAAGCCAATGCTGAATTGGTGGCCCGCAACGTAACAGACTGGCTCAAAGGAAGCGAGTGGCAATCCGTGCCGCGCACCCAAGTCCAGGATCCGTATTCATTCCGGTGCACCCCCCAGGTACACGGAGCCAGCCGCAATTCCCTCGCTGCTGCGCGGGCCGTGCTGGAAAATGAGGTCAACGCCGTGACGGACAACCCGCTGATCTTCCCGGAGGAGGACAAGGTGCTCTCCGGAGGCAATTTCCATGGCCAACCGCTGGCATTGCAATTGGAGGCGATGGCATTGGCGGCCCACGAATGGGGAAGCATTTCGGAGCGGAGAACGTACAAGTTGCTGGCTGGCAAACAAGGATTGCCCCCGTTCCTGGTGGCAAACCCAGGTCTGAACAGCGGCTTCATGATTCCGCAGTACACCGCAGCGTCTCTGGTGTCACAGAACAAGCAGCTCTGCGCCCCTAATGTGGTAGACACCATCGACAGCAGCAACGGGCAAGAGGATCACGTGAGCATGGGGGCGAATGCGGCGCTCAAACTTTGGAAGATCCTGGACAATGTGGAACAGGTACTTGCCATCGAATGCATCACTGCGGCACAGGCCTGCGACCTCCGGCAGTCGGAAGGCATGGCACCGGCATTGGCCGGTTTGCAGCGTTCGTTGCGCAGGGAGGTGCCGTTCGTCGAGACGGACACCTATTTGCACCCCCATTTGATCGCGGCGCGCGATTGGATGTTTTCACGTGAATTGTCAGACGGGGCCGAACACAACGGCTGAGCACGGGTTATCTTGCTGACGTGATAGAACTGAAGTCCATCCGGAAGGCTTACCAGACCGGAAGTCAATCGCTAACTGTGCTCAAAGGCATTGATTGCACCATTGAAGAAGGGGAGTTGGTTGCCATCATGGGATCCAGCGGTTCGGGCAAGTCGACGTTGCTGAACGTCCTGGGACTCTTGGACGATTTTGACGAGGGCTCGTATGTACTCAATGGCCAAAATATGGACGGCCTATCCGAAAAGGCCGCGGCCCGCTACCGAAGCGACTTTTTGGGGTTTGTTTTTCAGAGCTTCAATTTGATCAGCTACAAAACCGCCCTCGAAAACGTCGCGCTTCCGCTGTATTACCAAGGCGTGCCGCGCAAAGAACGTCAAGCACGCGCATTGTCCTTTCTCACCAAAGTGGGGCTGGCCGATTGGGCCGAGCACCTGCCGAATCAAATGAGCGGTGGACAGAAGCAGCGGGTGGCCATCGCCCGCGCACTCATCGCCAACCCAAGCGTGATCCTTGCGGATGAGCCAACCGGTGCCTTGGATTCCGTCACTTCCGATGAGGTGATGGCGTTGTTGAAGGAAATCAACAGCGAGGGAATCACCATCGTGGTGGTCACCCATGAAAATGAAATTGCCAACCAATGCGACCGCATTATCCGACTGAAGGACGGCCGCATCGAAGGAGCCAATGCGTAGCAGATGATGGACCGGGATACGTGGCTCGAGATTTTTCATACCGTGCTCAGCAACCCGCTGCGCACGGGTCTCACGGGCTTGAGTATCGCCCTCGGTATTTTCATCTTGGTCGTCATGCAGGGATTGGGCGCGGGGTTGGAAACCGGCGTCAAACAAACATTTGGTGACGATGCCGCCAACCTGATGGAGGTGGAGACGGGCAATGCCCAGTTGGCTTTTCGCGGGCGCAAACCCAATCGCCGCGTCGAGCTCCACAATGCCGATGAACAAGCCATGCGGTCCCAGATGGACAGCGTGCCGGCCTGGAGCCGTTTGGTCTACCGCTGGGGTTCGACGGTGCGGTATGGCAATGAGCAAGGGTCTTATGGTTTGCGGGGCGTGGATCCCGACCAACGCGAAATCGGCCAAGTCAACGTGACAGCGGGTCGGTTTGTGAGCGATCGGGACATCGACCAGCGTCGAAAGGTGGCCGTCATTGGTGGCCAGGTCTTGGCCGACCTCTTTCCCCGCGGCACCAAACCTGAACAGGCTGTTGGCTCCTGGATCCAAGTGCGCGGCATTCAGTTCGCGGTAGTCGGCACGTTCAATCAAACCGGTTCTCGCTGGGAAAACCGGAGTGTATACGTACCCTTTTCCACCGCACAGAAGTTGTTCTCGAACAGCGATGTGGTCAGCCGGGTAGCCATAGGCACCGGCGAGGCGAGCATTGATGACACGCGCGAAACCACGACCTCATTGACCGGGTGGCTGAAGGACCGGCTCGTCGTGCACCCGGACGACGCCG
The DNA here is from genome assembly GCA_002863125.1 of Flavobacteriales bacterium. GTDB lineage: Bacteria > Bacteroidota > Bacteroidia > Flavobacteriales_D > Sanyastnellaceae > UA16. The sequence continues at coordinate 36,920 of PKEB01000025.1, read as the reverse complement.
AAGGCGTATGGGTGGATAACCGGAACGAACAAGCGGAGATGTACCGGCAGATTTTTAGTGGCATTCGCCTGTTCGTATGGTTTGTCGGGATGATGACCTTGCTGGCCGGAGCGATGGGGGTGGCCAACATCATGGCCATCGTGGTGCGTGAGCGGACCAAAGAGATCGGCGTGCGCAAGGCGTTGGGCGCTACGAGCGGAAGCATCGTTGCCCAAATTGTGCAGGAGGCCGTTTTCTTGATGCTCATTTCCGGATGCATTGGACTGTTGGCCGGGACGTGGCTGCTTCAAGGCATTGCCCCGTTTGTTGAACACGACTTCTTCAGCAATCCCCGGGTGGACTTTCGGTCTGCCTTGTTGGCGCTGGGGGTCTTGATTTTTGTCGGTGTGATCAGTGCCATAGGACCGGCGATGCGTGCCGTTTCCATTCGACCTGTTGAAGCCTTGCGCGATGAGTGATTCCAATCGACATCCCCGCATGTGGCGTCCGGATTGGGACGGGTTCACCGAGATGATTCAAGTGCTGCTTCAAAAGCCCTTGCGAACGGCCTTGAGTGGATTGGGCGTGGGGTGGGGACTTTTCATGATCATCATCACCATTGGCTCGGCCAACGGATTGCAAAATGGGGTTTCTCAAGACTTGGGTGATATGGCCAAAAACAGCATGTTCATGTGGACCCAAAGCACGAGCATGCCGTATAAGGGTTTTCAGCGCGGGCGGCCCATCGATTTGAAAATTGGCGACGTGGAATACCTCGCAGCCAATAGCCGTGTGTTGGAGGTTGCCGCTCCGCAAAACCAGCTCGGTGGTTGGCGTGGATCGAACAATGTCACACGAGGCCTGAAGACAGGGGCATTCACCGTTTTTGGCGAGTTTCCTGAACAGCAGCTCATCGAGGCGAGGCCGCTCAAGGAAGGCCGGCACATCAACGCCCGGGACATTGAGGACAAGCGGAAGATTGCTGTCATCGGTGAGCGGGTGCGTGACATTTTGTTCACCAAGGCAGAATCGCCCATCGGCGGATCGATTCGCATCAACGGCGTCAATTTCACGGTGGTGGGGGTGTTTTCATCCATGCGCTCGGGAGAAGATGCCGAGGAGGATTTGCAGAGCATTCGGATACCGTTCACGGCCTTCAACCAGGCCTTCCACAAAGGAGACGAGGTCGGATGGTTGTGCTTGCTGTTCGATGAGGAGGTGCATGCGGACTCGGCAGCGGCGGAGATCATGTCCGTGCTGAAGGCCCGCCTGTCCATCCACCCCAACGACAACCGCGCCTTTGGACATTGGACCGTTGCCCGGGAATTCGAGGAAATTCAATCGGTATTCAGTGCCATTCGGTGGGTGAGTTTTGTGTTTGGTGGACTGGCATTGCTGGCCGGCATCATCGGCATCATGAACATCATGCTGATTACCGTTCGAGAGCGCACGAATGAATTGGGCATACGGCGCGCGCTGGGCGCTACCCCGGGCGTCGTGGTCCGCCAGATTATGGGGGAGACCCTGTTGTTGACGACGTTGTTTGGGTTGATGGGGGCCATCCTCGGCGTAGCGACCATCGAAGGCATCAATGCATTGCTTGAAAGCATGCCCGACCTGCAAGGCGGAAGTTTTCGCAACCCTGAAGTATCCATTGACATAGTATTGCAATCTTTGCTCACTATGGTGGTGATGGGCGCTTTTGCTGGAATCCTTCCAGCTTTCCGAGCCGTTTCCATTCGCCCCGTTGAAGCGATTCGAACCGAATAACCATGAAAAAAGGACGCCTGTATACGCTCATTGCCTTCATCGTTTTGGTGTTGGCTGGCGCCGCTTACACCCTGAACTACCTGTACACCCAGGAGCAGCAGGAGGAAGCGACGTACCGGACGGAAAATGCCCGAACCGGCGACATTGTCATCAAAACGGTGGCTGCAGGCTCCATTCAGCCGCGCCAGGAAATCCTGATCAAGCCGCAGATCTCTGGAATCGTTCGCCGCGTGCAGGTGGAAGCGGGTGAGCAGGTGCAATCAGGTGATGTGCTCGCCGAGGTGATGGTGGTGCCGGACATGGGGGCGCTCAGCAGCGCAGAAACCCGGTTGGAGCGTGCGCGCATCAGTTTGGAGGACGCCGAGACCAATGCGGAGCGCAATCGCCTGCTCCTCAAGGATGGCATCATCGCTGCAGCGGACTTCCAGCGGTTTGAACTGGCCCGCAAACAGGCCCAGGAGGAATTCTATGCAGCCGAGGACAATTTGCGCATCATCCAGGACGGTGTGGCTGCCCGAAGCGGGCGTACCTCCAACACACTGATCACGTCAACCATTGACGGCATGGTACTGGATGTGCCGGTCAAAAAGGGCAACAGCGTCATCGAGGCCAACAACTTCAATGAGGGCACGACCATCGCGACGGTAGCGGACATGCAAGACCTCATTTTTGTCGGAAAAATTGACGAATCCGAAGTCGAGAAACTCTCGGTCGGCATGGCCATTGAGTTGACGGTTGGCGCCATCGAAGGCCTGACCATCCCGGCTACCCTGGAGTACATCAGCCCCAAAGGCATCGAAGAAGCGGGTGCCATTCAATTCGAGATCAAAGCAGCGGTGGAACTGCGGGAAGACCAGTTTTTGCGCGCCGGCTACTCGGCCAATGCGAACGTGGTCTTGGACGAACGCCGGGGTGTGTTGGTCTTGGCGGAAATGCTCGTGCAGTATGCCGACGGTGCGACCTTCGTTGAGGTGCTTGTGGATGAAAACCGGTACGAGCGGCGCGATGTGGAGCTGGGCCTTTCAGACGGTATTTCGGTCGAGGTGCTGGGCGGTGTTTCCGCAGACGATCAACTCAAGGTCTGGAACCAACCGCAGTACTAAACCTTACGTCACCGCTGCCTTCCGCACGATGCGGCGCATGAGTCCGGGAGCGAAGCGCTTGAGGTAGGCACCGACAATTTCAAACCGTCCAATGAGGACTTGAGGCGTGCGGCGTTCAACTGCACGGACCATGCGCGCTGCGCACACTTCGGGCGTGAGTCCGGCTCCTGTTTTGGCGTCCATTGTGCCCTGCTGGCTGCCATCGCCTACCACGGCGTTCATGCTGATGTTGGTGTGGATGAAACCGGGGCATACCATGGTAACACCGATGCCATCGTCGTGGTGCTCTGCTCGCAGGGATTCAAAAAATCCGTGGAGCGCGTGCTTGGCTCCACAATATCCGGACCGCAAAGGAGACGAGAACAGCCCCATCAAACTCGTCACAACGACGAATTGACCCGCTTTTCGTTCCACAAAATGGGGCAACAGTGCCTTGGTTAAGGCCAGCGTGCCAAAGTAATCCACCTCCATGACGCGCCGGTCCACCTCCAAGGTGGTCTCCAATACGGTGGAACGTTGGCTGATGCCTCCACAGTGCACCATCACATCGATGGTTCCGGCCCACTGAAGGGCCTTTGCCACTTTACCTGGCAACTGCTCGGATCGGGACAGGTCCAACGGCAAGATGAGGGACTGCGACCGCTGTTCTTCGGTCCACTGGTTCGCCACCTCCTCGAGTGATTCTTCTTTCCGGGAGGACAGGATGACGCGGGCACCGAGTTCCGCCCACCGGTTCGCTGCAGCCCGGCCAATGCCGCTGCTGGCGCCCGTGATCCAAACCGTTTTGTTGTGCCAACTCATGCCTTACGCGGCCTCAAATGTCGATGTTGGCGTACTTGGCGTTTTCCTCGATGAATGCACGACGCGGTGGAACCTCGTCGCCCATCAGCATGGAGAACACGTGGTCGCAGGCCGCGGCATTTTCAATGGTGACTTGACGCAACGTGCGGTTTTCGGGGTTCAACGTGGTATCCCAGAGTTGCTCCGCGTTCATTTCACCGAGACCCTTGTAGCGCTGCACGCCGATGCCGGCATCGCTGCCGGAAGCGCCCTTGAATTGCTCGATGAGGCGATCGCGTTCGTCGTCGTTCCAGGCATACACCTGGCGTGACCCTTTTTTCACCAAGTAGAGTGGTGGCGTGGCGATGTAGACGTACCCGTTTTCGATCAATTCCTTCATGTGGCGGAAGAAGAAGGTCAAAATCAGGGTCTCGATGTGGCTGCCGTCCACATCCGCGTCACACATGATGACGACCTTGTGGTAGCGGAGCTTGGTCATGTTCAAAGCTCGTTCGTCCTCCTCTGTCCCGAGGGAGACGCCCAGCGCCGTGTAGATGTTTTTGATCTCCTCGTTCTCGAAAATCTTGTGGTGCATAGCCTTTTCCACGTTGAGGATTTTACCTCGCAGCGGCATGATCGCTTGGTTGTTGCGGTCTCGGCCTTGCTTGGCGGTTCCACCCGCCGAGTCACCCTCCACCAAGAAGAGCTCACACAACGCGGGGTCTTTCTCGGCACAATCGGCCAACTTTCCGGGCAAGCCGGAGCCGCTCATCACGGTCTTGCGCTGGACCATTTCACGCGCCTTTCGTGCAGCGTGACGGGCCTGCGCAGCGAGGATGACCTTGTTGACGATGGTCTTCGCCTCGCCTGGGTGTTCTTCGAGGTAGGCCTCCAACATATCCGAAACGGCCTGGCTCACCGGCGCAGAAACTTCCGCGTTGCCGAGCTTGGTTTTGGTCTGGCCTTGGAACTGCGGTTCCGCCACCTTGACGCTGACGACGGCGGTCAATCCTTCGCGGAAGTCATCGGCGCTGATGTCGAATTTGAGCTTGTCCAACATGCCGCTGGACTCTGCGTACTTCTTCAGTGTCAGCGTCAAACCACGGCGGAAACCGGTTAGGTGCGTACCGCCCTCGTGGGTATTGATGTTGTTGACGTAGGAGAAGAGGTTCTCCGCAAACGACGTGTTGTACGTCATCGCTACTTCAACGGGTACTCCATTGCGCTCGCCGCTGACGTGAATCACTTCAGAAATGAGGGGCTCTCGGTTCGAATCGAGGTAGCTGACGAAATCCTTGAGGCCTTCCGTCGAGTAGAACGTCTCATTCAGGTGCCCGAGGTCGTTGCCTTCCTCGTCTTGCACCCGCTCGCGGAGGTCGGTCAGGGAGATGGTCAACCCTTGGTTCAGGAAGGCCAGCTCGCGCATGCGATCCGCCAACGTGTCGTAGGAGTAGACGAGGGTCTCGAAGATTTGCTCATCGGGCTGGAATTCGACCGTGGTGCCGTTCTTGTCCGATGTGCCGATTTCACGCACAGCGTAGGCCTCTTTACCGCGGCTGTATTCCTGCTCGTGGATTTTGCCGTCTCGGTGCACTTCTGCACGCAGGTGACTCGAAAGGGCGTTTACGCACGATACCCCAACGCCGTGGAGACCGCCGGAAACCTTGTAACTGTCTTTGTCGAATTTACCACCGGCACCGATTTTGGTCATGACCACTTGAAGGGCAGAGACGCCCTCCTTTTCGTGGATGCCGACGGGAATGCCACGGCCGTTGTCTTCTACGCGAATGCCGTTGGATTCGGTGATGGTGACGTGGATTGTGTCGCAATGCCCGGCCAACGCCTCGTCAATGGAGTTGTCAACGACCTCATACACCAAGTGGTGCAAGCCGCGAACGCCCACATCTCCAATGTACATGGAGGGGCGCATGCGTACGTGTTCCATGCCCTCGAGGGCTTGGATATTGGATGCGTCGTATTTGGGGGTACCTGGGGTGGGTTTTTGATTTTCTTCCGCCATGGTTTTCTGGTTCAATTTGGTGCAAACCCGACCTGCGGGTTTAGACTTTAAAAATAACACGAAACACCCGCAAACGCTGAGGTTTCCGGCGGTTAATATGCGCAGTTTTCCACAGGAATCTGCACTTTCCTCACAAGCGGGGCGAGGCGGTTAAAAGGCGTAGTTGAATCCGAAGGTGACCCGCCTTCCTTGGCTGTTGTAGCCAAAGAGGAGGGGGTTGGATCGGTTCAAGAGGTTTTCGCCTGATAACCAGGCACCTAATCGGGCGTTGTAGCGGTATTCTACGCGGATGTTCCAGTCCACGATGTCGGCAAGGTCATACGCGTAGCCAATGTTTTCAGTACCGTTCATGATGTAGTTCTCTCCAGCCGATTCAACTGGCACTGCCTGCAATCCGCGACGACCGGCTACTGTGCGCACACCGGTCTGTACAATCAGCTTGTCCTTGAAGTTGTGCCGAGCACGCACGTTGATTTCAATGCCGGGCAGGTTCCAAGGGGTTTGCTCACTCAGGGCGGAGTCACGCACGGCGTACGTGTGCTGCTGAATCTGTCCCTGCAGGGAGGTGGATGCCCCAAGTTCCAAGTTGGCATTGGCTTGAAGCGTGGTGATGGAGAGGTCTTGGTAGATGGGTTGAAACCCTGCGCCCGATCCGTAGACGTCCATGGGCGCCCAGGTGAGTGCTTGGTTGACCCGGCGGTGGGACGCGCTCAGGTCGAAGGTGAACGCCGAGGTAATGGACCCGCGCATGCCGCCTGTCGCGTGGAGTGTTTCGTATGAATTCTTCCAGATGGAGGCCGTGTCAGCAGGTGAGGGCAGGAAAGGGTTGGACTGCAAAGCCGTCTCAAACCGGTTTTGGTTGACCCCACCGTTCACCGAGATGTAGGGGATGAACAAGTTCTGAAGCAACGAGACGGACGCCTCCAATTCCGGCACGAACAAGAAGGGTTGGTTGCCCTGAGCGTCCACCCACATGCCGAATCCCACTTTGGTTTTGAGTGCCTTGTGGTCCTTGTACACGGCGGGATGCAAATCAAAAATGGCTTGCTTCATGGTGGGCACGATCAACCCTTCTTCCGCCCGGTCCAACTGGTCGATGTTGGCATGGGCAACCAATGCCACCGGGTTGCCTTCGATGTGGCCTTTCAGTTGGCCATGGATGTCGAAGTTATGCTCGTTGGTGTTGCGGTCATTCCAGAGCGTTCCGTAGTCGAACACAACACGGTGGTTCCACGTGCGCTTGGCCGACTCCATGTCACCGAATTCCGCCCGCAGATGGAAGGTGCTGAACCGACCTGAATCGCCGAGTGAGAAGTGCGAACTGTCCGGCTCATTCAACCCATCGACGCGACCGTAGTAGCTAATGGCTTGCTGATCGTAAATCCCGCTCAACTTAACGTATTCTTTTTTGAAAAAACGTTTGTACCAGCCTTCCAAGGCGTTGCTGCTGAAATTTTGAGGCACGCCTTGCCCCAAAGCGTCATCATCGTACAGGAATCCGCCCCGTGTGCTCTGGTGCGCAAATTCCACACCCCAGGCTCGCTCCCGTGCACGCAAGTCGGCGTAGTTCACCAGCAACATGGGGCTCGTGTAGTTTCCCATGCCGGCTTCCATAAAACCTTTGTACAGGCGTTGCAGCGGATCTTCCACCTTCAGTCGCTTGGCTTTCTCCCGTTCCCATGTGGGTTGTACGTCGATGCGTTTGGGCAGAACGGAATAGGTGAATTCCGGCTTCTGCAGGCCAATGACAGCCGGCTCGGGCCAGTGCATTTCTTTGTGGGCATCGCGCATCAGCACTTCCCGGTCGCCGACAAACGTCACGTTTAAACCCAATGTGTCAAGGTGTGCTTCAGCAAGGGCGGGAGTCGCCACAGCGATGGCGGTGGCGGCCGTCGCGATCAAAGTCAAAGTCTTCATGGCTGTGGGGCGTTTTGTTGTGGGGTAGAAGGTTCGGTGCCGGTGCTGTCAACAGACACGGGAGGATTCAATTCGGCCAGCTCGCGTTCGTCGATGGTGGCCAGTTTTTGGGTCGCCGCCAAGCGGATGCTTTCGACTTGGACGTATTCGAGGATGCTCTCGGCTGTCGCGCGCGCCTGGAACCAATCTTCGAGTGCTATGTACGTATCTACAAGCAGCAGGAACGCTTGGTGCTTCCAAGCGTCGTAGTTGGCATAGGCTTGAATGAATTCAAAAAGCGCCTGTTCCGTAGCGGCATAATCCCCACTGGCGTAGGCGATTTGACACAGCATGAATTGGCTCTCTGCACCTCGTGTGCCGCCAAGCGCTGCGACCTTCTCGAGGTCGGGTGCCGCTTCTGCGTAATCCTTGGCTTCGAATTTGATTTTTCCGCGCCAGTACCGCGCAGTTGCAGCGATGTCTTCGGGCGTTTGGCTGTCATCAATGACCACGTTGGCGTAGGCCAAGGCTTCTTCTGTTTCGTCGAGCAAGTAGTGGCAACGCATCAATCCAATGCGGGCCTCGAGTGCGTTTTCTTGCAGTACGCACGTCGCTTCTAAGGTGGCGTAGTGCTGTTTCGCTCCAGCGAGGTCTTGTGCATTCCAGGCAATGGTGGCGGCTCCCAAGGCAGCGGGTTCTGTGTAGTCGTTGACCGGTGCTTGCAGTACGGTTTCAAAGGCTGCCCGGGCCTGGTCGAGGTCACCGCTATCGTAGGCACAGTTGGCGAGGAAGAAGTGCGCTTCAGTCCAATACGTGCCGTTCGTGTAGTCGGCGATGTATTCAGTCAAACGCCGAATGGCCTTCTCGCAATCGCGTTCCAAAGCGGCGTCGCGTGCGGCATTGAACAAGCGCGCTTCAATCTCATCGGTATTGAGTCCGACGCCCGCGGGCAAGTCGTTGAGTAGACCCTGGTCGATCAAGACGGGTTCGACAACGTTGTAGGCATCGCTCGCAATGGCGTCGTTGCCGTAGTTCGTGCGGATTTCGTCCCACAGGGCCAACACTTCGGTCGGTTGGTTTTGCTTCATAGCGATGAGGCAGAGGTCGACGAGGGCGTTCTTGCTCTTGAGTGATTCCGGAAATTCCGACCGCAAGGTCAGTAGGTGCGCTTTGGCCGACGCGATGTCGTTGGTTTCGATTTCTGCGCGCCCGAGTGCGTAAAGGGCTTCGGGGAGGTAAGTGGATTGGGTTCCCGTGGCAACGAGGGCGGTCAATTCTTCGATTTGGGCTTCAGGCTGGTTGAGGGTGCCAAAACACTCTGCACGTTGGAAGCGTGCGTAGGCTTCATCCTTCTTGCTCTCCGCGATGACCTCGCCGTAGTACCGTGCGGCCGGTTCGAACTCCTTGTTGGCATAGTAGCAATCGGCCACTCGGAGCTTCGCATCGGTTCGTTTGGGCAAATCAGCCTGTTCGGTGGTCTTGAGGTAGCTGCGGAATGCACTCAGTGCGTCGAGGTACAATCCCCGCTGGAAGAGCGCATAGCCCCGTGCATACATTCCATTGGCGTAATGCTTGCTTTGGAAGGCGCCCGGTGCTGATTCAAAAGTGGCATAGGCTCCGGTTGCTGCGGTGTAATCGCGCTGGAGATAATGCGCTTCCCCCTGCCAAAAGTGGGATTCAGCGGCCAGGGTCGCGTCAATGGGGTAGGTGCGGGCGGCTTCGAAGTAGTCCTGGCACTCGGTGTAGGACGCTGCACGAAACAGCTCGACGCCCCGGTTGTACGCGACGAGCTGGTAAGCTTTCTTCACGTCGGGCGTTTTCGTTTGGATTTGGTCCAACGCATGCAGTGCTCGGTCGTAATCTTTCGATGACATGTAGACTTCGAGCAAGAACCCGTACGCCTCATCCTTGCGGCGCGAGTTGGGGTACTCCTTCAGGTACCGCTCGATGGCCACCACGGCGTCGTCGAATGGGTTGAAGGTCAATTCGTAGGCGAGTTTTGCATAGCTGAACAAAGCGTCTTCTTGGATGCCAGCATCGTGGTCCAATTCCGCAGCCTTCTTGAAGCCCAGCTTGGCTTTCTCTTTTTCTTCAAGGGCGAGGTAGCAAGCGGCGGTGTGGTAGTGCGCGAGTTGGGCCATTTCATCTGCTTCACGAACGACCAGGGCAAAACACGTTAGGGCTTTGAGGTGCTCCTGCGCTTGGAAATAGGTGTACCCCATCTGGTAGGCAAAATCCCGGGTTCGTCCCATGCCACGCGTTGCATGGTAGGCTTCCTCGAGGTAAGGGAGGGCGTCGTTGAAATTCTGCCGGCGGTACAACGCGTCGCCCACCAAACGGGAGATGTCCGCCCGCTGGGCCTTGCTGAGTTCAATGCCGTCAGCGAAGACCACTGGGGCATAGTCAATCAGGCGGTCGTACTGCTCCGTTTCGTGCAGCAATTGGGCCACGTAAATCGGGACCACCCGCTTGAGTTTGGGGTCGTCTTTCAACGATTCGAATCCTTCGAGGGCGACCTGGGGTTGGCCTTTCAAATAGGAAATGTGGCTGAAGTAGTACCGTGCGGGTTTTTCAAAAGCCCCCGCGGCTTCCCCGGCCTCCATCACGGCAAACAAGTCCAATCGGGCGTCGTCGTAACGTTCCATTTCGAACAACGCGTGGCCGCGTTTGAATTGCATTTCGAGCTTTTGGTCGGCATTCATCCGCAACGTGTTGAGGCTGTCAAACGCCGCCGCCGCGTCGTTCCAATCGCGTTTGCGGTAGAGGTAGTTCGCAAAGTCCCAACGCGCTTGACGCACCAATGGATGTTCGGGGAACGCCGTCTCAAAGGCTTGGACCCGCGTGGAGGCATCTTGGTGCTGCAACTGAATCGCACAGGCAGTGCTTCGGTACCGCGCCAACGCCACTTCGAAGTTGGCCGCATCGGGATTGGCCGCCAGCCAGGCGTCGTAGTGGTGCTGTGCGGCGTTGTATTTCTGGTGATTCCAGTACCGGGTTGCGCGGTCCCAGTCGCCTTCGGCCGTCTGGGCAAATACCGTGCAGCTCAGAAACAGGGTGGCGGGGAGGAGGAGAGCCTTGGTGAATCGCTTCATAAATAGCAGGTGTCTATCCTACCGAAGGTACCGCGGGAGGCCGCGCTCAACGGGCAGGAGCCATGAAGTTCTCAACGCGGAAATGTGCCTTTTGGCGCCCCGAGAATCACAAAAAATCAATCCCGTTTCACGCAGCGGCTAAGAAGCCAGCGATGCACGTTTAAACCGGCGTTGAAGGCGCTCAATGGCCGAGGCGGATTTCAAACTCGGTGCGGCGGTTTTGAGAGCGCCCTTCAGCGGTGGCATTGGACGCCACAGGTGCGGATTGCCCGAAACCCGCGTGGGTGATCCGGTTGGATGGGACGCCAAATTGTTCGAGGGCTGCGGCCACCTGGGCGGCTCGGTTTTCCGAGAGCACCTGGTTGTCCTCGGGACGCCCCCGGTCGTCTGTATGTCCTTTGATGTGCACACCGATGGCGTCGTTTCGCAGCAGGTAGGCCGCAAAGAGGTCCAACATCAACAAGCTGGTGCGGTTGATTTCGGCTGAGTTGGTTGCGAATTGAATGTCACCGATTTCAAAAGGTTCCCCGTTCGATGCCTCTTCGAGTTCCACGGGGGTGTCCAATCGGTCGGGGGGCGAAGTTTCCGAGTCGGCATCAAACACCACTTGGGCCTCGAATGCAATTCCATCCGCCTCTGCCACGAGGAGGACATCTTCACCTTCGGCGGCTCGAACCACCGAAGCAAAGTGGCCATCCTGGCGGTTCACCTCGATTTCCTGCACGTTTTTCGATTGCGCATATTGGAGGTACAGCCGGGCTCCCTCCGGGACGGCGTTGTCAGGACCGAGCAGGTCGCCTTGGACGATGAACACCGATTCTGGCTTCATTTCGTCGGGGACGGGAAAGCGGATGATGTCCATGCCTTGGGTGCCGTCGCGCCGTCCAGAGAAAAACGCTTCCGTGCCGTTGGTGCTGACCACAAGGCCCTGCTCGTCGCCAGAGGTGTTCAGTGGAGCGCCGAAATTGGTGGCTTCGCTCCATTCACCTGATGAATCCCTTCGGCACATCCAGATGTCATAGCCTCCACCGCCCGGTCTGCGGTCACTCGCGAAGTAGAGCGTTTTGCCGTCGGGGTGCAAGAACGGAGCCTTGTCGTTGCTGTTGGAATTGACAGGCGCCGGGAGCATCTGTGCGGGCAGCCACTCACCAGCTTCGGAACGCGTTGAGGACCAGATGTCCATGGTGGGGTTGCCATTTCGGTCTTGCCGAGAATCGGCATTGACTGCGGCAAAAAACAATTCATTGCCGTCCGCACTCAGCGCTGGTTGCGCCTCCCAGCCGTCGGGCGTATTCAGCGCTGCAACAGGCGTGAGTGGCCCCCAGATGTAAAAGAAATCGCCGTTGTCGTCCTGGTCGAGGATTTCATATTCCGTTACGTACAGGTCGATGTTGTCCGGGTTTCTCCCGGTTGGGTTGGACGCGGCGATGTACAACTCGCGGTTGTCTACTGAGATGCTCGCTCCGCCGTAGCGTGCGCCGGAGTTGAACGGGGATTCCAGCGCCAGGCCGGGATTGAATTCTTCACCAACTTCGCGCTCAGCGGCATAAAACACTTCGCTTTCCGTTGAAACCACATCGCCTTTGGCTTTGTAGCGCTCGCGTCGCGTGAAAAACAAGAGGCTGCCGTTCGGGGAGAGGGCGGGAAGGAATTCGTCTCGTGGTGTGCTGACGGGAGGAATGGAGGCGGGGTGGTATTTCCCTTCGTTTTCGCGAAAGGCCAATTCAAAGGCAATGGTCGGCAAGACTTCTTTCACTTCATCGACGTACCGGTCCCGGCGTTTGCCAAGCACTTCTTCGGATGCAGGCGGAAACCGCAGGTATTCTTCAAAATACGATTGAGCAGTTTCGTACTCCCTGTCGGCATAAGCCATGGCGCCGAGCATGTACCAAGCCTCGGCACGGAAGAATGGGCAGGCATCAATCAGCTGCAACAAAGGCTGCTGGGCGGGATAGAAGGACCCGCGTGAACGCTTGATTTCATTGAATTCCAATCGCCCCACTTCAAAAAGGCAGGCCATGCACGCTTCATCCCGTTCAAAGGCTTCTTCGAGAAATGCGACCCGTTCAGCGCGGTCGTACTTGGAACCGTTGATTCCTTTTTCGTAGAGTTTCAACGTTTTGCCTTCCAGCACGGCCGCGCACGCTTCTTCTTCGTCCTCCCATTGGGCGAAAGTCAAAAAGGGCAATGCAATCAGCGTTGCCAACAGCAGGGACGTACGTTCGGTCCAGCTCATCGAAGCGGAGTTAAGCGGAAGGCGGAGTCAATTCGCCTTCAGAGGCTGCGATGAATGAAGAAACAGCCCCATCTCCCGTGACATTGACCACCGTACGGCACATGTCCAAGATGCGGTCGATGGGGAAGATCAGTGCAATCCAAGCCGGATTCAGTCCGACACTCTCGAGCACAATGATCATCAGGACCAAACCTGCCGAAGGCACGGCTGCTGCTCCAATGGAAGCGAGGGTCGCTGTGAGTACGATGACGGCCTGTTGGCTGAAGGCTAAGTCGACCATGTGGAACTGGGCCAAGGCCACGACCGCAATGGCTTGGTACATGCTGGTGCCGTCCATGTTCACCGTGGCGCCGATGGGCAGGACAAACGACGAGGTGCGCGTGCTGACGCCCAATCGGTCGTGAACACATTGCATGGTCACGGGAAGCGTGGCCACTGAACTTGACGTTGAAAACGCGGTCAGCTGCGCATCGCGCATGCCCGACTGGAATTGTTTCCAGCTCAATTTCTTGATGGTCAAGGCCACCAACGCGGGATAGAAGAAGAACACCATGATGGCCAATCCGAGGACCACCACCAAGCCATAGCGCAGGAGGAAACTCAACAGCTGCTTCAGCATCTCAGGTTCGGTCCCGGCCGCCTTGACAATTTGCCCCGCCATCAGGGCAAAAACGAAGAAGGGCATGGCTTTCATCACCACCCACACCATTTGCACAAAGACCTCATTCAGCGAATCGACGGCGCGCGTCAGCGGTGCTTTTTTCTCATCAGACAGCCCGACCACCACGATGCCAAAAAAGATGGCGAAGAAGATGATCTGCAGCATGGACATGTCCACCAGCGAACTGAAAATGTTTTTGGGTACGACGTCCACCAAGGGCTGCAGTGGTCCGGAGTTCTTGGTGTTCGTGGCTTTGTTGAGCTTGTCGGTGACCCATTCACTCGAAGCGGCTTCCTCACTCGCGATGCTCTGGACCAGGGCTGCATTCGCCGGGTCATCGATGGTTCGAATGTCATCCAATGCTTGAATGCCGTTGGCGTCGCGCCAGAGTTCATAGCGGATACGGTTGGCTTTGAGCAGGTCGTCGTTGGCCCCCGATCCGGGCTGGAACACGTTGACCAAGGCCAGGCCGATGACCACGGCCGCCATGGTCGTGGCCACGTAGGTGAGCAAGGTCTTGATGCCCATGCGGCCCAGTTTCTGGATGTTGCCCAAACTGGTCACGCCGCTGATGATGCTGAACAGCACCAAGGGCACAGCGATGAGCTTGAGCAGGTTGATGAAAATGTCACCGAACGGCTGGATGTAGGCCAGGGTGAAGTCGTTCCAACCCATGGTTACACTCAACCATGCGTACACGACACCGAGCAACAAACCAATGATGACTTGCCAGTGGAGGGCCAGTTTCTTCATGCCTCTAATGTACATGTTGAACGCCCGGAAAACCTCGGTTTATCAGAGTTTGGCGGCGCGGTTTATCAACCAATGATCCGCCAATACTAACAGCGCCATGGCCTCAACAATCGGTACCGCACGGGGCAGCACGCAGGGGTCGTGGCGTCCTTTGCCATCCAGCGTGATGGCTTCACCGTCCGCATTCACCGATGCCTGTGGCTTCATTAGTGTCGAGACCGGCTTGAAACCGAGGCGAACAACGAGGTCTTCTCCGTTGGTGATGCCGCCTTGGATGCCGCCGCTGTGGTTGGTCGCCGTGCGCACTTGACCTTGCTCGTCCGTTTGGAAGGCGTCGTTGTGCGCCGAACCCCGCATCTTCGTGCCGTTCAGTCCTGCCCCAATTTCCATCGATTTCACAGCGGGAAGGCTCCACAAGGCATGAGCGAGGGTGGCTTGGAATTTGTCAAAAACGGGTTCGCCCAAGCCAGCGGGGATGCCGCGTCCGACCAAGGCGACGGTGCCGCCCACCGTATCACCTTCCTTTCGGACCGTTTCAATGATGGTTGCCATCGAGGCGGCCGTCGCGGGATCAGGGCAACGGGTAGGCGAGGCGTCCACAGCTGCACGATCGAAGAACATCGGTGCAAAGGGCACAGCGGTTTGTTCCACGCGCTCGACGTAGGCTGAGACTTCGATGCCGGCTGATGCCAGGAGCTGCCGCGCAATGGCTCCGGCGGCTACACGGCATGCGGTCTCGCGAGCGGATGCGCGTCCACCGCCACGGTGATCGCGGTGCCCGTACTTGGCCGTATATGTGTAATCGGCATGGGACGGTCGAAAGGCGGATTGAAGGTGGTCGTAATCGCCGGATTTGGAATCCTCGTTGCGAAGCATGAATCCGATGGGCGCTCCCGTGGTGATCCCTTCGTGGATGCCGCTGAGCCACTCGACTGTGTCGCGCTCCTTCCGTGGCGTGGTCAAGTGGGACTGGCCGGGCCGCCTGCGATCCAATTCAGCTTGAACTGCCTCTGTATCCAGCGCCAAGCCTGAAGGGCACCCGTCGATGACGCCGCCAATGGCGCGGCCATGGGATTCGCCAAACGTGGTCAGCCGAAACAAGGTACCAAAAGTGTTGCCCGCCATGATTCAAATTTACGGAACCCGAGCGGGGATTGCTACCTTGCGGCCATGCGAATGCTCTGGAAGAACATCAAAGGGTTGGTGGGTGCGTACGATGCGCCGCCACCGTATTTGAAAGGCGGAGAGATGCGCTCATTGCCAGTGCTCGAGCAGGCGTGGTTGGCCATTGAAGACGGAGTCATTGTGGACTTCGGGACCATGGACACGTTTCCAGGTATTGCCGATTGGAGTGGATTGGAGGTAGTGGACTGCGAAGGCAAATACGCGCTGCCTGCTTGGTGCGACAGCCACACTCACCTGGTGTTTGCGGCCAGCCGTTCCGGAGAATTCTTGAGCCGCCTTGAAGGCAAAAGCTACCAAGAAATTGCCGCAGAAGGCGGCGGAATTCTGAATTCGGCCCGTGCGCTGCAAGCGATGTCCGAAGCCGATTTGCTCGCCGATGCCCGCAACCGATTGCAGCAGGCGATTAGAACCGGCACGGGGTCCATCGAAATCAAAAGCGGATACGGACTGACGGCTGAAGCAGAATTGAAAATGTTGCGGGTGATTCGCGCCCTGAAAGAAGAATTCACCATTCCCATCAAGGCGACATTTTTGGCGTGCCACGCGGTACCTGAAGGTGAGTGGACTGCGGCGACTTGGACCGCTCACATGATCGATGAAGCGCTGCCGGTGGTGGCCAACGAAGGGCTGGCCGACTACGTGGATGCGTTCTGTGAAAAAGGGTACTTCGGATTGGAAGAAACCCAGTCGTTGTTGGATGCGGCAGCGTCGCACGGAATTAAATCAAAAGTGCATGTAAATCAATTCAATGCATTTGGTGGAGTAAAGCTTTGTGTTAACTCAAATGCCGTATCGGTCGACCACCTGGAGGAGTTGAGTGCGGAGGACGTCGAAGCGCTGAAGTACGCCGCGGATTCCAGCAACCCCACCTTCGCAACTGCGCTTCCAGGGTGCTCGTATTTCTTGGGCATTCCGTACACCCCGGTGCATGAATTGATGAAGGCGGACGTGCCCGTAGCGCTCGCCACAGATTTCAATCCGGGTTCTGCGCCCTCGAGCAACATGAATCGGGTCGTGCAGTTGGCCATTTTGAAAATGAAAATGCATCCGCTCGAGGCCATTGCCGCCGCAACCATCAACGGAGCCGCTGCCATGGAATGCTCGGAGCGGACTGGAGTGATCGCTCGGGGCCGAGCGGCCAACGTCCTCTTGACCCGTCCGCTCAATGGCTTGGAGGACCTAGCCTACGACTTCGGTGAAGAACCGGTGGAAAAGGTGTTCATTGATGGCATCGCCCAGTGAGTTGAAACCGTCCCCGTCCGTGTATTTTCGGCAGGTAATATGCTCAGAAGATGCAACGATTAGTCGA
This sequence comes from Flavobacteriales bacterium, assembly GCA_002863125.1. Taxonomy (GTDB): domain Bacteria; phylum Bacteroidota; class Bacteroidia; order Flavobacteriales_D; family Sanyastnellaceae; genus UA16. Next base: position 20,136 of record PKEB01000025.1, on the reverse strand, counting down.
ATGCGTGCCCAACATTTCCGAAGGGCGCAATCCCGCTGTGATTGAAGCGGTATCCCGTGTTGTAGAATCCGTTGATGGAGTCCGTTTGTTGGACGTCGACCCCGGTAAATCCACCAACCGAACCGTCATCACGTTCGTGGGGCCGCCTGAAGTCATCGGCGAGGCCGCGTTTCGGTTGATCCAAAAGGCTGCCGAACTCATTGACATGACCAAGCACCGCGGCGAGCACCCGCGGATGGGCGCTACGGATGTATGCCCGTTCGTGCCGGTAAGCGGCGTGACGATGGAGGAATGTGCAGCCATCGCCCATGCCTTGGGCGAGCGTGTAGGGGCTGAGCTCGGAATTCCCGGCTATTTCTACGAATCTGCCGCCAAGACTGCCGAGCGCAAAAACCTCGCGCATTGCCGCAAAGGGCAATACGAAGGCCTGGCCAAATTGGAAACGGCGGAAGGAGCGCCTGATTTTGGACCGGCGGCGTGGAATGAGCAGACACAGAAGAGTGGCGCCACCGCCATCGGGGCCCGTGATTTTTTGATTGCCTACAACATCAACCTGAATACGACGAGTTCCCGCCGCGCCAATGCCATCGCCTTCGACATCCGGGAATCGGGACGCGTAAAGCGCACGGGCGGACCGGGGAGTCCGATCGTGAAAGACGCCAACGGAGAACCAGAACGCATCCCTGGTTCGCTCAAAGCGGTGAAGGGCATCGGTTGGTACATTGAAGAGTACGGGATTGCCCAGTTGTCGTTGAACCTGACTGACATTCAAACCACGCCCGTGCACATTGCCTTCGACGAAGCCTGCGCCAAGGCCCAAGCACGCGGCATTCGCGTGACGGGTTCGGAATTGGTGGGGTTGTTGCCACTGCGCGTGATGACAGATGCTGCGGATTACTTCCTGCGCAAGCAACAGCGCAGCTTAGGCATCAGCACGGCCGAAAAAGTGAAGATCGCCGTGAAGTCCCTCGGGCTGGACGACCTCGGACCGTTTGATCCCAACAAGCGGGTCATTGAATTCATGATCGCCGCCGACCGAAACACGCCGTTGCTCGACTTGTCCTTGGGCGCGTTCGCCACCGAGACCGCGTCAGAAAGTCCGGCGCCGGGCGGTGGATCGGTTGCCGCTTATTCGGCGACGATGGGCGTGGCCCTTGCGACCATGGTGGCCAACCTTTCAGCGCACAAACGCGGATGGGACGATCGCTGGGAAGAATTCAGCCGCGTTGCGGAGCGAGGCATTGCTTTGCAAAACCAACTCGAGCTGCTCGTGGATGCAGATACGGCGGCGTTCAATGCCATCATGGAAGCTTATGGCATGCCCAAGGGCACTGAAGCGCAACAACAAGCGCGTCATGCGGCCATTCAAGATGCCACCAAAAACGCCATTGAAATTCCGATGCGGGTCGCCCGTCTCGCGGCTGACGCGATGACCATTGCTGAAGAGATGGCTGCCAACGGAAATCCCAATTCCATTACGGATGCAGGAGTGGGGGCCATGACCATTCGGACCGGTGTCAAAGGCGCCATCCTGAATGCCCGTGTTAACCTGCAAGACCTGGAGGACGCAACGTACAGTGCAGCGGTGGTTGCTGAGGCGGATGCGCTGTGGGCTGACATTGATGCGCGTGAAGCCCGTGTGCTCGAGCGGGTGGCTGCCGTGTTGGGCGGAGCCGCATGAACAGAAAGTTGAACACATAAAAAAGGCCCGCGGTGAGCGGGCCTTTTTGGTTTTGTGAGTTTAGCAATTACTTCTTGGCAATGACGCGGCGCTCCTTGATGCGTGCAGCCTTACCAGTCAATTCACGGAGGTAGTAGATGCGCGCACGGCGTACCTTACCTCGCTTGTTCACTTCAATGTTTTCAATGAGCGGTGAAGCAATGGGGAACACACGCTCAACACCGATGCCAGACGCTATCTTGCGTACGGTGAATGTTTCGGTGTTGGCCGCGCTTTTGCGCTGAATCACAACGCCTTGGAACTTCTGCAAACGCTCCTTGTTGCCCTCGCGAATCTTAACCGTTACCGTAACGGTGTCACCGGCACGGAATTCGGGCCAAGTGGGGGTTTCGACAATTTTGCTTGCGATGTCCTTGATGCGGTCCATGGTATTCGTTTTTCTGCTCCCGTGAATTGGGGTGCAATATTACGAATAATTCGGATAGGATTTGAGCTCTTTATCAGGAATCTTTTTTGAGCAAATCCGGTCGCCGCGCTTTGGTCCGTTCGTAGGCTTGTTCTTCCATCCACTTCTCAATGGCAGCGTGATCACCGGACCGAAGGATTTCCGGCACTTCCCAGCCATTGTAAGTGGCCGGTCGCGTGTACACGGGTGGGGCGAGCAGCTCGTCTTGGAAGCTGTCGGTCAAAGCGCTTTGCTCGTCGCCAATGGCCCCGGGCAAAAGCCGCACCACGGCGTCGGTCAGCACCGCTGCGGCGAGTTCACCGCCGGAGAGCACGTAGTCGCCGATGGAAAGTTCCATTGTCACGACGTGGTCGCGAAGCCGCTGATCGATGCCTTTATAATGTCCACAAATGATGAGCAAGTTGCCGGAAATCGAGAGTTGATTCACGCGGGCCTGCTTCAGCTGTTCCCCGTCGGGTGTCAGGTAAATGATTTCGCTGTAGGTGCACTCGGATTGCAATTCTTCGATGGCATCGAGGATGGGCTGGATGGTCATCACAATGCCGGCAATACCGCCAAAGGGTTCGTCATCGACTTTCTTGTGCTTGTCCTTGCTCCAATCACGGATGTTGTGCACGCGGATATCCACCACACCTTTGTCCCGGGCGCGTTGAATGATGCTGTCCGAAAACGGGCTGTCGAGCAAAGAGGGTACAACGGTGAGGATGTCGATGCGCATGAGAAGCGAAAGATGAGCCAAAGGTACGCGAAGCCGGTTATGTCAGCAGTGGAAAGTACCTTTGCCATTCAGTCACGTAGGGTATGAAAGATCGAAAAGAGTACAGTGCAGTTGTCAGCCATCCGTTTCACGTATTCAATGGCATTTTTTTGACGTTGCCGTTGGACGGAATCCGGCAAACAGGGCTGCGGGTGCCGTTGCTCCAAGAAGCCTGTGACGATGGATTGAACAAGGCCAAAACGCCCGCGGAAATCCTCGATGGTTTTTTCGCTTCCCAAGGCCTGCATGATGCAGAGAGCAAAGCCGACTTGTTGTTCCGTATCATCCAATACGTTGAACGGCAGGTGGTCTTGGTGGATGCCTTGGAAGATGCGCGGTATGCGCAACTCAATGATTTGGGCGGGGCGGAGTCGCTGCAGAGTTTCATGCAGCGAATTCGCCGGCACCAGAAGGAGGCGGACCTGAGGGAAATCCTGGGAGAATATGCTGTGCGCGTGGTTTTGACGGCGCACCCAACGCAGTTTTATCCAGGCAATGCGCTCGCCATCATCACGGACCTGGCCAAGGCCATGGAAGAAAACGACTTGGTGAGCATCCGGAAATTGCTCCACCAGCTGGGCTTGACTCCCTTCTTCAACTCGGAGCCACCCACGCCGTACGACGAGGCCGTGCGCCAAACCTGGTACCTGGAGAACGTCTTCTACCACGCGGCGCCAGAGCTGTATGCCAAGGTGGCCCAGACCCTCGACGATCCTTCCGCTGAAGCCCTGAGCGAGAGCTTGATTTCAATTGGATTCTGGCCCGGCGGGGACCGCGACGGCAATCCATTTGTGGATTCGCAAACAACTTGGAATGTCGCGGAGCGCTTGCGCTTGACTTTGTTGCGGTGTTACCGCCGCGAGATCCGGGATTTGCGCCGCCGCATTACGTTTAAGCACGTTTCCGCCCGCCTCGACCAACTTCAGGACCGGATCGAATACGCCATGCTCCACCCGGATTCTGCGATGTTGTCTGTGGCGGATTTGAACAACGAGCTCGACGACATCGCCCACTGGGTCGCGAAGCATTCGAACGGACTCTTCATCGAGAAAATCCGTGGGTTCCAATTCAAGCTGCGCTTGTTTGGCCTGCATTTTGCCAGCTTGGATATCCGTCAGGACAGCCGGGTGATTCAGAAGGCATTGGATGAAGCGCTCGCTGTGGCAGGTGTCGATGTCGAAGCCTTCCGAGCGCTGCAGGCCGCGGAGCAAGTGAATGAATTGCTCAGCGATAAGTGGAAAGGCGCCGTGGATCGGCTTGAAGAAGAACGGCACCACGACATCATCGCGTCGTTGCGTACGATGGCCAAAATCCAAAAGCACAACGGCGTTCGGGCCTGCCACCGCTACATCATCAGCAACTGCCGCGGCATCATCGATGTAGCTGCTGTTGCTGCTTTGGCCCGCATGGCCGGATTGGATGAGGAAACGGCCTTGGATATCGTGCCGCTCTTCGAGACCATTGCTGACTTGGCCCGTTCGGAAGACGAGGTACGCGATATGTACACGCATCCGGCGTACCGGGCGCATTTGAGCCGCAGGGGCGATCGCCAAACGGTGATGCTCGGTTTCTCGGATGGCACCAAAGACGGTGGCTACCTGCAGGCGAATTGGTCCATTTACGAGGCAAAACGTCGGCTGTCTAAGCTTTCTCGGGATGAAGGCATCACGGTCGTCTTTTTCGACGGGCGCGGTGGACCGCCTGCACGTGGCGGCGGGAATACGCACCGGTTCTATGCGGCGCACGGTCAGGACATCGAAAACACCGAAATCCAGACCACCATCCAAGGGCAGACCATCAGCTCGAACTTCGGGATTCCGCGCTCAGCAGGTTTCAACCTCGAATTGCTGCTGACGGCGGGCCTGCAGAGCCGCATTTTCGAGGATTCGCAAACGCATTTCAGTACGGAGCAGGAGGCATTGATTCAAGCGCTGGGCCAGCACTCGTTCGCCCATTACACCCGCTTAAAGGAGCACCCTGAGTTCATGAACTACCTCACGCAGTGGGGAACGCTCAAGTACTATGGCGAAACCAACATTGGCAGCCGCCCCACGAGCCGTGCCAAGGACGGTCCATTGACCTTCGGCGACCTGCGAGCTATTCCATTTGTGGGGTCGTGGACCCAGCTCAAGCAAAACGTCCCGGGATTCTTTGGCTTGGGAACCGCTTTGGAGTGGCTGGACAGCGAAGGGCGCATTGAAGAAGCGCGGGCATTGTACCGCGACAACTCCTTCTTCCGGGCGTTGGTGGAAAACAGCATGCAGAGCATGATGAAGAGTGACTTCCGCCTCACGGCCCACTTGGAAAGCGACGCGCAATTTGGCGGAATCTGGAGCATGGTGCGAGATGAATTCGAATTGACCAAACGCTGGGTGCTCGACATTGCCGGTCAGCAATCGCTGATGGAGCGCAACCCGCAAATCAAGGAGAGCATTGGGCTCCGCGACGACATCATCCGCCCGCTGCTGGTCATCCAGCACTTCGCCCTCGGTCAGTTGGCCAACGGCGATGAATCATCGAAGTGGGAGGCTGACGTTTTGAAACGGCTCGTTGTTCGTTCCATGTTCGGCATCATCAACGCCAGCCGGAACGCGGTCTGATCTCCTATTTTAGGACAAAAGAAAAGCGGCACCCCCATTGGAGGTGCCGCTTTCATTTCAACAGCGTCGAACCGCTTAGCGCAAGCCCGAAACGAAGTCCATTTCGTCAATCAGGTTCTGTGCACCCGCAAACTTGTCGAGGATCCACGTGACGTAGCGGATGTCCACGGAGATGGTGCGCTGCAATTCGGTTTCGAAAGCGATGTCACCGCTCATGGCTTCCCAGTTGCCGTCAAACGCGCAACCAATGAGGTCTCCGTTGGCGTCCAATACAGGAGAACCAGAGTTGCCACCGGTGATGTCCGTGCCGTGAATGAAGCACACCACGAGCTCGCCGGATTCGTCTGCATACTGACCGAAGTCACGGCTGCGGATGAGGTCATCCAATGCATCCGGTACGATGAATTCCGGGTTGGAGTTGTCCTTCTTCTCCAAGATGCCGTTGGCGGTGGTGATGAAGTCATAATTCACAGCGTCAGCTGCTTTGTAGGGGGCAACCGCGCCGAAGGTCATGCGCATGGTGGAGTTGGCGTCTGGCGCGATCGCTTGGTCTGCATCCATCTCCCGCAAGCCCTTCACGAACAAGCGGTATCCGCGGTTGAACTTATCCTCTGCGGGATTGGCCTGGCCAGCAAAGTAGGTTTGGATGGCGCTTTGGCCCACGATGATCGCGAGGTCTTTGTCCATCACCTTTTGTGAGGGGTTGGCAATGAACTCCGCGCAACGGTCCGCGTCGACCAGGAAGCTCTTGGCGTACATCTTATCCGCAAAACGGCTGAAGTCGTTCTTGTACTTGTCGGCAACCGTTGCGAAGAACGAAGGGTGATAAGCTGGGTCGATGTCGTCTCGGAATTTGGTCATCAAGTTGATAAACAAGTCCCGGTCGGTCGCTTGGTCGTATTCCTTGAAAAAGCCGTTGGCTAAATCGGTCATCGCAGTCTGCGTAGCTGCCACTTCCTCCGCGTCCTCGCTGAACAGGCCAGCGGCCATGCGGTAGAAACGGAACGAGAACAAGCTGATGTCGCAACCGATGAGTCCGGCCTCAAGGGCGTATACTTTGCCTTGAACGCTGGCGTCTGTGTCTTCGTAGTAGGACTGAATCAGCCCCAAAGCTTCACTGTATTCCGCTTGGCGGTCGGCGTCGGCGTTGACCCAATCGGTGAAGCGGGCTTCGAGCGCCTGCTTCTTGGATTCTACGTCCAAGCGCTTCAAGCCTTTGGACTGGCCGATGTAGTACTTCCAGTAGTTCGCCGTCTGCGCGTATTTGGCCGCGTATTGGATGCGGACCGCGGGGTCAGCGTCCATGTGCGACTTCATGGTTTTCAATTTGAGGTCGCGAACGTCCACCACGGATGGGTTGTACAGACGCAGCGCCTGGTCGATGCCCCAGCTGCTCAAGAAGCGGTCGGTGCTGCCGGGGTAGCCCATGACCATGGTGAAATCGCCTTCGGAAACGCCGTCCATGCTGATGCGGAGGTGGCGCTTGGGCTGGTAGGGGACGTTGTTTTCGCTGAAGTCAGCAGGTTCGTTGTTCTCGTCGGCGTAAATGCGGAGCATAGAGAAATCACCGGTGTGACGGGGCCACATCCAGTTGTCCGTATCGCCGCCGTACTTGCCCACGCTTTCTGGCGGTGCAGCAACGAGGCGGATGTCGCGGTACGTCTTGTACTCGAATATGTAAAACTCGTTGTCGTAGTAGAAACTCTTCAACTGAAGTTCTTTGTCGCCTTCCGGGTTCATCTCTTCCATCAAGGCCTTGCGTGCCTCACGAATGGCGGCATTGCGCTCGTCCTCGGACATCTCCATGGTGACGTTTTCCAGGATGCGTGAAGTGACGTCGTCGATGCGCACCAAGAAGCTGATGACAAAATCGTCGATGTGCATTTCTTGGTCGTGGGCCAGCGCGAAGAACCCGTCGGTCAGGTAGTCGTTCTCTGTGGAAGAAAACCCTTGGATGGCGTCGTAGGCGCAGTGGTGGTTGGTCAACACCAATCCTTGCGATGAGATGACCTCACCGGTGCACGACCCGCCGTTTAGCCGGACGATCGCGTCCTTCAGGCTCGCGTTGTTGATGTCATAGATTTCCTCGGCTGAAAGGTTCAAGCCCAAACCTTGGGCTTCCGCCATGGTGATGCGGTTCAACATGCTCACGAGCCACATTCCTTCGTCTGCGCGAAGGGTGAACTGCGAAAGCATCATGCCTGCGAGGAGCAGGGTAGCAGTAAACTTCTTCATTATTGGGGATTACTTGGTTTCAATATGGCGCCAATTCAATGCGGACATTGCCTCATCGAAAGCGGCGTACAAGGTAGTTAAATCCGGGCCGTTGTACCGGTTCGTGACCGACTTTCCGTTCCATTCGGTAATGACAGCGGGCAGGTCGGTGACGCGTGGATTGTCATAGAGGGAGTCGAGGCTGGCGTAGTGCACTTGCTCAGCCGCTGCGTTCATGCGGACATTCCACGCACTGGCGTCGGTCATTTCGGCTTGGTAAGCACCCGGGGGCAATTCGCTCAATGGGGGTTCCCTCAACGGCTGGTCGATGAAGAGCGTTGCGGCTCCTGTGGAGGTCACCTCAAAGGTGAAAGCCGGGCACGGACCGAAGCACATCGTTTTCTTGTAAAGGGCTGGCTTGTACGCCTCCACAGTGGAGGTCAACGGGGTCGTTTCACGGGAACAACCAATAGCGAGGGAGCAGAGCAATCCCAGCCCATAAAGGCCCAACAGGCTTCTTCGAATCACTTGCGCTTCTTCTTGTTGGCCTTGATTTCTTTGGTCTTGGCCGCCTGTTCTTTTTGTATTTGCTCGAGGCGCTCTTGGAAGCTCGACTTCTTGCGTGGCTTGGCTTTGTTCTCCTCGATCTTGGCCCGAATCTTCTCATCGTCTACCAAGAACTGCTTAATAAATAGCATTTGGCCCATGCTGACCACGTTGGCGGCGAGGTAATAGAGGCTGAGTCCAGATGCGAACTTGTTGAAGAAGAACAGCATCATGAAGGGGAACATCTGTTGGATGACCTTCATGTTAGGCATACCTGGTTGCTGGGGCTGTGGCGGTTGATTGCCCATGCTCAGTCGCATGTAGAAAAAGGTGCTGGCGGCCATCAAGACGGTAAACCCACTCACGTGAGCTCCATAAAAAGGAATGGAGAATGGGAGGTCCAAAACGCTGTCATACGCTCCCAAATCATCCGCCCACAAGAATGACTGTCCACGCATATCAATATTGGACGGGAAGAAACGGAACATGGCGTAAAGGATGGGCATCTGCAGCAAGGCTGGCAGGCAGCCGGCGAGGGGGTTGACACCGGTTTTGCGGTACAACGCCATGGTCTCCTGCTGACGCGCCATGGGGTCGTCTTCGTGCTTGGTATTGATTGCGTCAATCTCCGGCCGGAGTACGCGCATCTTCGCTGAAGACATGAAGTTCTTCCAGGTGACTGGTGATAAGGCGAGTTTGATGATCAACGTGATGATCAAAACGATGATGCCCACCGAGGCGACCCGCGTCGAGATCATATTGTACAGCGGCAGAATCACATTGCGGTTGACCCATCCGAAGATCCACCAGCCGTAGTCGATGATGCGGTCCGCTTCTTCCCAACCCAGTGATTCGAGCGCATTCTGCTCATTGGGGCCGAGGTAAAATTCGAAGGTGCTGGCGGCGACGGTGCCAACGCGCTGCACCTCAAAAGGCAAGGCAGCCGCGTAAGCCATCGTTACCGTTGAGTCTTCCTCCGGCACGACCGTCTTCAAACTCGCACCGGGCAAGAAGTTGCCTTCGTTGCGCACGATGGCTGAGAAGAAGTTTTGCTTGAATGCGAGCCATTCCAACGGTTCTTCGGTGATGAGGTCCTTGCTTTGGCCGTCGGTCAAGTAATCTCGTCCAAGGCCCACTTCTTTGTAGTAAATGCTGCTGTGTTGGCGCTCCCAGTCGATGCCTTTTTCATTGGGCATTCCTTCCGCTTCCCACATGAAAACAAATTCGTCTCCCAACGACGAATTGAAGCCCTCGAACGAGAGGTTGGAGGTTACCGTGTAGCCATTGAGTTCGTGCTCCCAGCGGATGGTTTGGCCTTCAGACGAACGGCTCACCAGCGCGATGCTGTTCTCGCGCTGCGCTTCCGCTTCAAAGTGAAAATCGCTCAGGTTAAATTCACCGGCGACTTCATTGAATTCGAAGGCTACTGTCATGGCGCTGTTTTCCTCTTTCCACAGGCGTACCAATTCTTCTGACTGGTAGCGCTTGTAACCGGTCAATTCAGCTCCGGACAAAAGGCCACCGCGGCTGCTGAACGTTGCAGTCACGCCCTCGGAAGCGAGGGTGTAGGTCTGGTCTTCGCCAAGGGCTGCGCTCGCCAATCCGCCAAACCGTCGGACGAGTGAGGCATCCAGTGCCTCCGTGCTGGTGCTGTCCGATGCCGTGGGTTGCTCGCGCAGTTGGGCTTGAAATTCCGCTTCCTCCACCGCGGCAATGCTGTCGAGGCGCGCCTGTTCGATCTGCTGTTCTTGGGCTGCGATGGCTGCCAATCGATCCTCCTCAGTGGGTGTGGTGTACCAGATGTAACCGATGTACAACAGCACCATGAGGACGATGCCTATGATTTGATTTTTATCCATGGGTGGTTGCGAAGTTAAACGGATTGTGCAGTGAGCGGGGTATGAAGTGCCTCTGGGTTATCACCAATTGACCAACCCTTCGCCTTGCCAGATGCCGTTGGCTTTCATGTGGGCCTCGATCAACTCCCGTACGCAGCCCTTGCCTCCTGGCAAGTCACTGACATGGTCACAGACGGGCAACACATCGGTTGCGGCATCTTGTGGACAGCAGGAGAGTCCCACCGCTTGCAAGGCTGGAATGTCTGGCATGTCGTCGCCCATGTACGCCATCTCTTCAAGTCCGATTCCTGTGCGTGCCGCGAGGTCGCGCAAAACGGCCATTTTGTCGTGGCTGCCGAGGTGCACTTCTTTTACCCCCAGGCCGCGCATGCGTTCTTCTACGCTGGGTTCTTTGCCGCCCGATACGATGGCGATGGGAAGCCCTTGCTTCATGGCCCATTGGATGGCAAATCCATCTTTGGCGTGTCCTTGGCGGAGCATCTTGCCATCGGAATCAATGAGGATGGTACCGTCGGTAAACACTCCGTCGTAATCAAAGGCGAGGAGGCGTATGGTTTTTAGCTTGGCGGGGGTGAGGGCGGTCATGAATCGGTGTTGTCGTGAAGGTGTTGAATGCTGGCAGTGGCCGCTTCGTAGAATTGTTGCCAAGCCGGATGCCCTTGGAGGGACTCGAGTTGTGAACGGATGATGGCCTCTTCGCGGCGAATACCGGGACCGGTCTGCCGTTCGAATGCGTTTCCGTCAATGGCGCCTTGGCTCATGGCTTCAATCATAGGAACAAACCAATCCCATGGGAGTTCAGCCTGTTTAGCGAGTTCCTGAGCCACAGCGAGGGCGTGGTTGGTGAAGTTGACTGCGAACACTGCGGTCAGATGGCCCTTTTGGCGCTTCTCCTCGGTCGTTGGGTAGAGCTGATTGGAAATCCGCCCGGCCAATGCGGTTAACGCTTCTCGTTCGGCTTCATCGTTTGCGGTGATGACCATGGGGATGGTGCCCACGTGCTCCGGATTGTTGGGTTGAATGCTCTGGGCGCACCAGATGACGCCCCCTTTGTGCGGGTTGCGCAGGGCACCGCTGAAATGCACAGGGGTGAGGTGCGAAGGCAGCTGTTCGATGAGGGGGAAAACCACTTCGTCCCGCACAGCCATCAACGCATAATCAGCTGCAATATCGATGTCGACGGGGTGCTTGAAACACGGCGCATCCGCACTGGTGAATCCCGGTGGAACAAGGCCTTGGCGGTTGCAGAATCCGGCGATGACCACGCCGCTGGCTTCCCAGGCTCGCCCAAGTGATGTGGCGACATTGCCGCTGCCGAACACGATGACCCGAGGCGCGCTATCAGCCATGGGGCCGGGATTTGGTATCGGTTTTCCATCGGGCCCAAACGGCCATGAACGTACCGATGGCCATGAGGATGCACCCGAGCCACAGCACATTGATCAGCGGGAAGATGGAAGCCTGCATCACCACAAAATCTCGTCGGACGCTTTCGTGCTCCCAAACGGTCATCTCGAGGGTTTCCGCTTGTGGATCGAAAGTTTCGATGCGCATTTTGATGCCATAAGCCTCGGCTTCGTACAGATCGGGGATGATGGTGCTGTCACGGACGATGTACAGCGGCTGGTGCGGGGTGTCGCGCTCTTTGTTTTTAAGGCTAACACACGCGGCGATGGCCAAGTCTTTCTGGAGCAAACCACGCTCTGGTTTCTCGGTGTCTGCCACCGCACGTAGGCTGTCGATGGTCATCAAGGTATGTCCGACGAGCATGCTGTCGCCAACTTGCATGGTGTGGGTTCTGCCGCCCATCCAGCCCTCTTCATCGGTTTCGGGTGGTGACACGCGGCCCCATTTGATGTGGGTGTAGAGATCGCGGTGGAGCCAGTGCTTCGTATCCGGTTCAGGGGCGTTGCCCATTTGCTCATTCAGCTGAATGCGCGGCTCCAGGGTGAACAAGCGATTGCCAGGCACGCCCGCCTTCCATAGCTGTGCTGTCTTGGCTTGGCGCTCATTCGGGAACGGGATGAACATCCAGTGGTCTTCCAGGTCGTCTGAAAATTGCGGCGATGCTTCGTGCGTTTCTTTCGCTTCGAAGACCATTCCGTCGAAAAAGACCACATCACCCGGCTGGTAGGTGTGGGGTGCTTTGTCGAAGTAGTCCATGCGGAATTTGACATGGATGCCTTCTTGGTACCGGTCGCGGTAGCTCACGAAGTAAGGCCCCATGGAAAGTGTGTCACCTTCCATGATGAGCAGGTCTTCGCGGTTGTTGAGTTCCTCGTTCAGCGTGCTGATGTCCCCGATTTGGTTTTGGGAAATGATGTCCTTCTGGCTCGTGCTGAGCACCGCCCCGAAAATCACCAAGCCGAATCCCACGTGCGCCACCGGCGAGCCCCATTGCTTCCATTTACCACGCGCCATGCGCAGGATGTAATCGGCATTGGAGAACACCGCGAAGAGAGCCGTGAACAGCAACGCGACCCGAGGCAGTTCCCACCAATCAAAGGGGTAGGCCCAGATCAATGCACCCGTCCCCACGACGCTGAGTGCCGTCGCGTAGAAGAGGTTCTTCGCAACGGTTTTCATGTTGGTAGATTTGTATTTCAGCCATTGCGCCAACCCCATCACCGCCATGATGAGCACGGCGAGTGGGACCTGCACGAGGTGGTAGGTCTGGTCCAAATCGGTGCCGGGTGCGAGGTTGTGTTTGCTCAAGTCGAGCAGCATTTGGTTATTCCAAGATTCACCCCACTGGGCGAGGATGGGGCTGAGCGGCTCCAAGAACTGGTTGAAAACAGGCAGGCTGGTTTGCCAGGTGATGTGGGCCGCGCTCACGAGGAAAAGCAACGAGCCAACGAACATCCAGAATTCCCGGCCCCAAATGGACTCCTCTTCCTCGGTGCGCTCGAAGTCCGAACGGTAGGCTTTGACCGAGGTAACGACCAACATGAGGAGGAAAACACCGATGGCTTCCACCACATACCCCTTCACAGCAACAAGAAGCAGCAGAGCGAGGATGGCGCCAAAGGCGGATTTCCAAGCGGTTAATCGGAGCAACATAAAGTGTGCAAGTGCCACAAAACTCAGGACGTACACCAACAATTGCGGTAGGATGCCACTGTCGACGAAGCTGTGTACCGAAGTGTCACCGAGAATGCCGGACTTGGTCAGGAAGGTGCTGTACAAAACCAGCAAGAACGAAATCAGCAGGAAATAGTACGTGCTGAACAAGGCCATTGGCTTTTTCCGGTTGCGGTTGATCAGCAGGAGGTGGGCACCGGCAACGAGGGTCAGCCAAGGAACCAAGGAGGAATTCTCCACCGGATCCCATGCCCAAAAACCACCAAAGCTCAACGCTTCGTATGCCCAGGCACCGCCCATCAAAATACCTGTGCCGAGGATGCCAATGCCGAAGATGGACCAGCGCAGCGCGGGCTTCATCCACGAACTGTCTGAGCGATCGGCAAGTCCAGCCAATGCGTAAGCGAACGGGATGGATGTCGAGGCAAATCCCAAAAAGAGGGTAGGCGGATGAATGGTCATCCAGTAATTCTGCAGCAGCGGGTTAAGGCCTTGCCCGTCCTGGAACATGGGGAAAGCCGTGAGGTAGTCTGCCCGGGCGGTCCACGGAAGTCCAGCATTGCTCGGCGCATCCCTCAAGAGCAGGAAAGGATCAAGCCCGAGCTGGAAGTTTCCGAAATAGATCCCGAGCAACATGGAGGTCAGGAAAAGTTCGATGGCTGCCACGGTGGCCAGTACAGCGTTGTGCCATTTTGAATCCGACCGCAAGAGCACCAAGCCCAGCACGTTGTGCCAGAACATCCACAGAAGAAATCCGCCTTCTTGACCGCCCCAGAATGCGCTGAAAATGAAGCGCATAGGCATCTCGTTGTTGAGGTGCTTCCAGATGTATTCAAATTCATACCGGTGAGCACCGAACAAAGCGAAAATCAACGCGATGGTCGCAAATGTGCTGATGGAATGGACGTAAAAGGCCTTACGCCCAACCGATTTCCACCCACACAAGAAGGCGACCAGGGATACGAACGAGGCGCCGAACGCCAAGGCGATAAGGCCCTGACCGAAGCTGGCGATTCCGGTCCATTCCCCGATGTATTCCATCAGTCCTCTGCTTGGAGGTCCTCACCCATGAGGACGTGGTTGTTCTCGTTGTACTTGGACGGGCACTTCATCAGCATTTCTGTGGCGTGAAATTCTTCGCCGACAACGCTGCCGTACAAGTCAATGGATTCACTGTTTTCCAATCCGGTGGGCTTCGGCTGGTTCAGCACCACGCGCTTGGAAGCGCCGGTGGCATCAAACATGTGAAAGACGGTTTTGGTGGGGTCAACTTCTGGGTTGTACTCCACCGGAAACGCCGTGTTCAGCGTGCCAGAGACCTTGCATTCTTCACCCGCAAATTCCATGGCTTCGGCGAAGTTGACGCTGCGACTGGTGCTCGTGAAGGTCGCAATGAACGAACCAATCAAGGCAGCAACCAACAATAGACTGAGGATGTGAGATCGCTTCATGCTTCTGCGGATTCGTTGGATGAGTTGGTCTGTCGAGTGGCGGTTTCATCCAACCGCTGGATGCGTTTTTCCATGCGCCACATCCACAGGCCCAGGCCCACGATGATGATCACGGCAACACCCCCGACGACCATGGATTTTCCACTGCCGAAAAAGAAGCCTTCAATGGGGTTTACTTGGAGTAGGGTGTGGAACATTATTCGTCGTTAAGGCGATGCAATTTCTGATTCAATCGGGTGGCTTGCAAACGGATGCGGTACATCCAGGTGCCCAGTAACATCCAGCCCAGCACGGCCGGGTAGAACACGGCCCTGAGCGAACTGTCCAAGTCATAGCTATTGAAGCCTGGATTGCCCCCCTTACCCGGGTGCAGGCTCTCCGTAAACCGCGGAAGCACCATCAGCAAGATCGTGAGGATGACAAATGCAAACAGGTTGTAGACTGCTGCGAGTCGGGCCTTCAGCCGCTCATCTTCGACAGAACCGCGCAAAATCAAATACCCGGCATAAACCAAGACGGTTACCAACGCTCCATTGAGTTGCGGGTCGTCGACCCACCACGCGCCCCACGTGTACCGTGCCCACAGGCTTCCGGTCAACAACCCCAAAACTCCAAATACCATGCCCACCTGGACGCTCGCTTCTGCCCGCAGGTCGAACAGGCTTGAGCCACCAGCGCTTTGGCTCAGCTGGCGGATGGAGGCGACAAAGGCGATGCCCATCAGCAAGAACATGGTGAACCACATGGGCACATGCAACATGAGGTTTCGAATCGTTTCGAAGATGCGCGGCTGAAAGGGGAAATGGTGGGGGAGATCCGCACTTCGCTCCTCAAATTGTGGCCGCGGCAGTTGTGCTGATTCATCCACCACAAACCCCTCTACGAAGAGCCCGTTTTGAAGGAAAAGTGTCCCGTCGATGGGGTGGTTAATGAGCACATCCCAGGCCTTTGACGGAAGGGTGTCCGGTAGAAGCAACGCGGCATGTGCATGGGTGTCGTCAATGACATCGATGACAGGCAGCGGCGTGATTTGATCGCCTTTGCGAATGAAAAGTCGGAGTTCTTCTGGCTGCACCGTCCAATGGGTGCCGAGGCCAATGAGCTCATACGTCTCAATGCGCTTCGTAATCCCGTCGGTGGACGCGGCTTCGTTTCGATCGCGAAATTCCAGCAACCCCGGCCCCAATGGCACCGTGAAAGTGGTCCAGAAAACGTATGCGAGCAGGGCGATTCCCCCGATTTTCCAACTGCGTTGAATCATGCGCGTTTAATCCCTCCAAAGGTAAGGGAACAGGATGTACCCAAGTGCGAAAAACCCAGCAGATAAAGTTGCCAAAAAAAGCAAGTGATGGGCTGTGTCTCCGAATGCAATTCCGCGCATCAAATCGCTGCCGTAGCGGGTGGAAACGAGAATCACGGGGATGATCAAGGGCAGGCCGAGCACGGCAATCAAGCTGAAGCCGCCGCCTGCGCGTGAAGCCAAGGCTTGGATCATGGCGAGCAGGGAGGCCAGTGCTGTGCTCGTCAACATGACCCCTGCGTAGTAGTGACCGGCCGTCCACCCGCTCAGGTGGTCCATGCCCAGAAACAGCAGGAAGGCAGCAAACGTGACGGTGCTGACTGTACCCAGCAGCACCATGTAGTACAGCGTGCGGGCAATCAACCAGTGTTGAGGCTGGACAGCGTGGATCAAAAACGCCCGCACCCCTTCATCGTCATCGGCCCAGGGTTTCGACACGGCATTGAACCCAGCGAACAGCAAGACCACCCACGCCAAGGCATTCCAGCTTTCCTGTTCGGCATGTGTGCCGGTTGCCTGATAGCACGTGTACACCGCAGCGACGGCAAAAACCAGCAGGCCGGCGATGCCGTGCCGGTTGCGCAGTTCCACGCGAATGGCATGTTGCAGTAAGAATCGGATGTTCGAGAGCGCGCTCATCGGCCGGTTCATTCAGGGTTGACCAACTCCATGGGTTTGGCGATGACTTGAAACAGCCGGGCCATGTTCCGGGCGTCTTCGATGGCACGGTGCTGCGTGCCGGAGTAGGAGAGTCCTTCGAGTTCCATAGCGGTTTTGAGTCCAATTTGGTTCTTGCTGCCTTTCCATTTGCTGTAATGGTGTTGAAGGCAGGCATGGTACCGCAACCAAGGCAGGTCGATGTCGTGCAGGTCGCCATCGCTGAGGAGCTGCCGCTTGTCAAATTCCCCCCAGCTCATCAGGACTGCGCGGCTTGCCTTCGGGTCGATCCAGTTCTCGAACGCTTCAATGGCTTCGTCAAAAAACGGGGCGCGGTCGACGTCGGATTGGGCGATGCTGGTCAGTTGCGTACAGAATTTTGAAATCTGAGGATGCAATGTGGGCTTGACAAAAAGACAAAACTCGCTCACGATGTCGAGCGACTCGTTCACCTTGACGGCTCCAATCTCAATCACCTCGACCCGTTTCGGCGCACGGCTTCTCCAGCACGTGGCTTCCAAATCGTAGATGATGAAATGCCGTTGACTCATGGAAGTCAAAGATAGCCCAAAGACCTGAGGCCGTTTGCGTAATTTGGAGCGATGAACGTCCCCGAACATTTGGTGGTGCTGACCGGCGCTGGCATGAGTGCAGAAAGCGGCATTGCGACCTTCCGTGGTGCAGGCGGGCTGTGGGAAGGCCACCGGGTAGAAGACGTGGCCACGCCAGCGGCATGGGATCGCAACCCGGAGTTGGTTACCCGCTTTTACAACGAGCGGCGAAAAGCCGTGTGGGAAGCCGAGCCCAACGCGGGCCATCACCAGCTCGCCGCATGGCAGGACCGCATGCACGTTCAGATCATCACCCAAAACGTGGACGACCTGCACGAACGCGCGGGTTCCGAACACGTGTTGCACCTGCACGGAGAACTATCCAAGGCGCGGAGCTGTGGACCGAGTGCTGAGTCCTATCCCTTGAATCATTGGGAGATGAAAACATCCGACCGCTGTCCGTCTGGCTACCCGTTGCGGCCGCACATCGTGTGGTTTGGAGAGGCGGTGCCCAAAATGGCCGAGGCATTTCCGTTGGTCAAGCAAGCGGACTGCGTCCTGGTCATCGGCACCTCCCTGCAAGTGTATCCCGCGGCGCAGCTGGCCTTTGAATCCGCGCCCGGCGTTCCCTTGCACCTGATTGATCCTGCGGCCGATGTGCTAGACGTACCGGACGCCACGGTATGGCCTTGTGCGGCGTCAGAAGGATTGGCGCGATTGAATGCGCGCTGGTTCGCTTAGGCCTGGGCGCGTTTACGCCATGGCGATCGCCCAGCGCCCACAGGGGCTGATGCTGTGTTGGGGGTGGATTGCCCCATGAGGCTCGCTGCCAATGCTGCGATTTCGCCATCCGTCAGGTCACTGTCCCGTTCGAGGACGTCGGGCGTGAAATGGGCGTCGACGAAATGCGTGTCGAATTTTCCCGATCGGAACGCTTCATGGTCAATGGCGAAGCGACCAAAATCCAACGTAGTGCACACCCCGGAGACTTCGTATTCATCGATGGCACGGATGCACCGGTCGATGGCGGCATCCCGGTTGGGGGCGTGCACAACGAGTTTCGACAGCATGGGATCGTAATGAATCGGAATTTCTTGGCCCTCTTCCACGCCGTCGTCGACCCGCACGCCCGGACCCGTTGGTGGGGCATAACGGTGCAACGTCCCGGTGTCGGGGAGGAAGCCCGCCCGGGCATTTTCAGCGTACACACGGATTTCAATGGCGTGACCTCGGATGCTGAGGTCTTCTTGGGAAAACGACAGCGGGTGCCCCTCTGCAATGCGAATTTGCTCGCGAACCAAATCGACGTTGGCAATGCACTCGGTCACGGGATGCTCCACTTGGAGGCGCGTATTCATTTCCAAGAAATAATACCGCATCTGGTCATCGAGCAAGAATTCCACGGTGCCGGCCCCAACGTAATCGCAGCTTTTGGCCACTTCAATGGCGCTGTTGCCCATGGCCTCGCGCAGTTCGGGTGTCAAGACGGCTGAAGGTGCTTCTTCGACGACTTTCTGGTGACGGCGTTGGATGCTGCACTCGCGTTCAAACAGGTGCACAACGTTGCCGTGCATGTCGGCGAGGATTTGAATTTCGATGTGCCGGGGCGAAGTGACGAAGCGTTCGATGAATACGGCCCCGTCGCCGAAGGCATTCACCGCCTCGGATACCGCCCGTTCGAAGCTGTTTTCCAGTTCGGAATCTTCACGGACGATGCGCATGCCTTTACCACCGCCACCAGCACTGGCCTTGATGAGCAAGGGGTAGCCGATGCGGTTGGCCACCTCGCGTGCCTCTTCCGGTGTGTGAACCGGGTGGTCTGTGCCCGGAACCAACGGCACGTCAAACGGCTTGACGGTTTCTTTCGCGGCCAACTTGGACCCCATGGTTTCAATCGCATGGGGGCGAGGGCCGATGAAACGGATGCCCGCCGCTTCCACAGCCGCAGCAAAGGCGGCATTTTCGGAGAGGAAACCGTAACCGGGGTGGATGGCATCGGCGCCGGTGCTGCGAGCGGCGTCGATGATTTTGTCGGCCACCAGGTAGCTTTCTGAGGAGGGTGCCGGTCCGATGTGGATGGCTTCGTCGGCATACCGTGCAAAGGAGGCATTGCGGTCGGCATCGGAATAGACGGCGACCGTTGCGATGCCCATCTCTTTCGCGGTGCGCATGACACGCAATGCAATTTCTCCGCGATTGGCGACCAGGATCTTCTGAATGGGTTGAATGCTGGAATCGTTCACAATGCAGAGGTAGTGAAAAATCGAAGGAAGGAAAAAAGGGCAAGCGATTCCTATCGCACCGCTACAACCGTCTACCCTTGCTGCCTTCCGGCCCTGGGGGAGTTGACGGGAGCTGGTCGTAGGAGACTTGCCCCGTGCAAAGATACCATCAATTTGCCGGTTGCACTACCTTGCGGACATGAAAATCCCCATGCAATCTCTTCAACAAGGCGCGGCCGCCGGTGTCATCCTGGTCGTGTTGAAGTTGGTCGCCTACCTGCTCGGAATTGAAGCCATGACAAGCGGCTGGGTAGGTTTTGGTCAGTTGGTGCTTGTCGTTGCCGGCATGTTCATGGCGTGTGCCATGGAGCGCAAGGCAGTGGACGGCGCATTTACGTTTGGCGAGGCATTCATGGCGGCCTTGTTGGCTGCTGCGACCACGACCTTTTTGGGGTTGGGCATGGATGTGGTGTTGGGTTCCATCATTGACCCGGATTTGAGCGAGAAAATGATGGCCTTTACCATGCAAGAACTCGAGGGGTCGGGTGTGTTTAGTATGGTGCCAGAAGACCAAGTCGAGGGCATGCTTGCTGACATGCAATGGGCGATGAAGCCCGCGGGACAGGCGTTGAGCTGGGCATTGGGTTTGCTTTTTTGGGGCGTTGTATCGCTCATCGTTGGGGCAATCATGAAGCGCGCCGACCCGGCTCAGTTTTGAAACCATCAAGCAAGGGATTCCGTAAGGTGCAAG
>PKEB01000026.1 GCA_002863125.1 Flavobacteriales bacterium | reverse complement strand
AGGCTTCAACGCCCGCAGGGAAGCTCCCCAGTCGATGCCGCCCTTCGTCCCAAACGTAAACCCCACTCCGTGGAACCGACGATCCACGTCCACGTCAAACGAGCGATTCATCCCGCCGCCACTCACCCAAACGTCCACGTCTGCCATGTGCCGGAGAAGGGGCAACAACTCAACCGCCCTAGTGTGGTGGCCGTTCCCCGTGCCCTGAAAGGCGTACAGCACTTTCATGTCAAATCATGGAAAATTCCACAAGCAACTCCTGAAACAGGTCCTTGGTGCTCCGCGCCTGCACGTCCTTCCCGGTGTCGCGCGCAGCGACCTCCTCTTGCCAGTGTATGCGCCACTCTCCTTGGTTGTATTCCAGTGCCGTGCAGTTCTCCACCCAATCTCCGCTGTTGAGGTAGGTCACTTGGCCCTCGTTCATGACGATGGTCCGGTTGGCGGGCTGGTGGATGTGGCCGCACACGACGTAATCGAATCCGTTACGGATGGCGATCTCTGCCGCCGTCTCCTCGAAATGGTTGATGAACTTGACCGCGCTTTTGACGCTCTCCTTGACTTTTTTGGACAGGGAGATGCGTCCCTTGCCCAAAGCAAGCGACACCTGGTTGATCAGGTGATTGAACCAAATCAAGGCGTCGTATCCCTTCCCTCCGAGCATGGCAAGCCACTTGGAATGCTGCATGGTCACGTCGAAGACGTCGCCATGAAAAAACCACGCCCTCTTTCCGTCCAATGGAAGGACCACCTTGTTGACGATTTTGAAGTTGCTCGTTTCGAAGCCCTTGAAACGGCGGAACACCTCGTCGTGGTTTCCCGTGATGTAGTAAATGGTTTTTTGGCGGGCAATCATGCCCAGAAGCTCCCGCACCACCTGCATGTGGGCCGCAGGGAAGTACTTCTTCTTGAACTGCCAACCGTCGATGATGTCCCCGTTCAGCACGAGGACTTCAGGATCAATGGACTTCAAATAGCGCAGCACTTCCGCGGCACGGCATCCCCGCATGCCCAGATGCAGGTCGGAAATCACGGCCACTTCGACGGGCCGCTTCAACAAGGGTTGTTCTTGGAGAGTCATCGCGCAAGGTGCGAGGGGCTTGTTGCGTGAAACCCCTGATTTTGCTGCAAGTTACGGCACAAAAAAGCCCGCAACCACTGGGGCTGCAGGCTACTTTTCCACATTCCTTTCGGTGGAGCCGGCGGGAGTCCATAGGATTAGAACTGTAGCATCTGAAAATACTGGAAAATTCACCTGAATATCCAGCATTTACTGACTCTCAAGCAGTCCCAACAAATACAAGGTGTTCGGAACTATTTGGAAAATTAACGGGCTCCATAGCGGGCTCCAATAGCCTTAAAATCCAATAAAATCAACACATTTAGTGGAGCCGGCGGGAGTCGAACCCGCGTCCAAACAAGGACGAACCGCGCTTTCTACATGTTTATTCTGCAATTGGTTTTCGACCGGAGGCTGATCACAGACAACCCACCTGGCGGCTTAGTCCAGTAAATTTCGCGCCGGGTGTCGGACCCACCCTTAACTAGTCCCATTTACCTGATACCCCATTGAAGCCGCGGAAGGGTCCGTACGTTGCTTCGGGATAGCTCGTTCCGCCACCTGGTGACGTGAATTAGGCGAACCGACTGGGTCGATTAGGCCGCGAGCGCGTAGGAAGTGTTGTCATTTCTGACTTGAAAGTTCAGGTTTAACGAGCTGTGCTAACAAGTGCTCGACATGCTTACCCGATTTGTCATCTTGCTGTCAAATCCAAAATCGGCCCCAGAGTTCAAAGAACGGCGACCACGCTTACCGCGGTGCAACAGCAAAAGTACGACGCGGCAAGTGGTTTTGTTTCGCTCTGTCATTTGATTCAGTGAAATACCTCCTTCTTTGAACAACCCTATGCTTACTTTCGTTGTTAAGCGAGTGTGCAAGGCATGAACAAAAACTTACGGCTCCTTTATGTATTCGCAGGCCTGCTTGTAGCTGCAATGGCTCCAACCTCGGCCCAGATCGTGGAGGATTTTGACATCCGCTTTCAAGCGCAACAAAACGGCGGCATCCAATTCCTCGCCAACACCACCATGCACTGCGGCGGCAGCTTCAATTGTACGGAAGCGCAGCAAGCCCTGCCGTTTGAGTTTCCGCAATCCAACAACAACAACCACAGCATGCAGTACTACGACGGGGATGACGACCCCGACACGTGGTGCTCCTCCTCGGACAGCTTGAGCCTGGGCACGTGCGCAGAAATCAGCTTTGCGGGATTGTATTGGGCAGGTCGCCTCGGCAACGGTTTTGTTCCCAACGAAGACCTGCGCGACCAAGTCAAAATCCGCGCCAGCGACACGGATCCCTACATCGACATCGAGGCCGAAGGCGAATGGGAATTCGATGCCTCCGGCGTGGACAACTATTGCTGCTTCACCGACATCACGGATTGGGTAGCCAGTAACCCGGTCAACGCCCGATACACGGTGGCTAATGTCATCGCAACAGAAAACAACTCATCCTGGGGCGGTTGGGTACTCGTAATCGTGTACCAAGACGCCCTGGAGCCTATGCGCAACTCGACCGTTTTTGACGGATTGGCGATTATTACTGCCGGTTGGGGCGGCGGCGGCGATAACAGCACGGTGGACGTACCCATTTCTGGCTTCTTGACGCCACCTTTTGGACCGGTCGACCTGCAGCTTGGAGTTGTGGCCTACGACGGCGACCGCGGTGAAGGAGGAGACCAACTCGGCTTTGACGGTGCCGGCAACTTTGAATACATTTCCGATGCCACCCATGACATCGATAATGTCTTCAACAGTACCCACAGCACAGATGGCGTGATAAATCCGTGGCGAGAGCCGGCCTTCAATAACACGTTGGGCCACGACGCCAACGTCTTCGTTCCTGATAACAGCGACTACGACTTCCTGACCAACAACGCCACTAACGCCGAAATTCGCGTCACCACGGGTGGCGAATCCATCACGGTCCAGGTAATCACTTCCGTCATCGATGTGTACGAACCAGACCTCCGGGCGACCGTCTTCATCGAGGACGTCAACGGCGGCATCGCTGAACCCGGGGACATTCTCGAGTACACCGTTGTGGGCAAAAATCTCGGCTCCGACGCGGCCGTCGACGTTTACATGGAAATGGAGCTCGACCTGCGGACCTCCTTCGTCGCCAGCAGCCTCGAGTGGGTGGCCGGACCGCAAACCGGTTGGATGACGGACGGTACGGGCGACGACGAGGGGGAATATTTGGTCGCCGATGAACTCGTCCGAGTTCGGGTCGGGGCTGGTGCGAACGCATTGGACGGCGGACTCCTCACGAACGACCCGTTCGGCCAAGACAGCGTCGCTTTCAAGTTCCAGGTCGAACTCACCGACGACTGCCTGCTCTTGCAATGCGACGGCACGCTGACCGGCGCCGCCTACATTTACGGAGAAGGCGACATCTCAGGAAACTCCCAGTTCAACGATGGCGCTAGCGCCTTGGTGGATGCCAACGGCTGCCCTGTGGACGAGGTGACGGTGCTCGAGGTGCAGACCGGTGTTTGTCCGCCCGTAGCCATCGAGCCAGTGGGAACGACCTGCCTCGGCGACAATGTCGCGCTCGAAGTACCTCAATTCGAGAACAACCCGCTCGCCCAATCCCTCGCCAACTACACTTGGACAGGACCGAACGGCTTCAGCGCCAATACGGCCACGGCCTACATCGCCGATGCGGCGTTTAACGATGCCGGCAACTACCTGTTGGAGGTGACCTTTACCGGGTTGGAATGCCTGCTGCAATCGGCTGACTACGAGTTGCTGGTTCACGAGCCCGATCCTTCGTTCGACCCGCCTGGCCAACAATGCCTCGAGGGCAATAGCTTTGATTTTGTGGGCGCCGGCGCGCAATTCCCTGGTGCCGTTTACACTTGGGCATTTGAGCAGGCCTCGCCTCCGTCTGCTACCGGCGTGGGCGTGAGCGACATTGCCTTCGGGAGCGGCGGCTGGCACGAAGTCGAATTAACGATCAACGAAATTGGTTGCGCAGCTTCCGTGGTCGACTCCATCTTCATTGAGCTGCCACCGGACCTCAGTGCGTTTGACATCGAGGTGTGGCCGGCCGCAGGGTGCGTACCGCTGTCGGTGACCTTGGCCGATGCGGCGCCCACGAGTGAACTCGACTACGCTTGGTCCTACGGCGACGGCGCTTCCAGCATTCAGGACATGCCTTTGCACGTGTACGAGCTGCCCGGTACCTACGACGTCACCGTAAGCGCCGTCTCGACCGGCAATTGCCCAGCAAGCATCTCATTCGTTGTGGAGGACGCCGTGACGGTCTACCCCGCTCCGCAGGCCGGGTTCACCATTTCGCCTCAGGTCGTGGAATTGTTGGAACCGGTGGTCGAGATCGAGTCGCTGGCGCAATCCACCTCGACGGTGACCTATTGGATGAGCGACGGCGGTAGCCTCGGCCAACCCAACGGCCAGTACATCTTCAGCGACGGCGGCACCTTCGAGATCATCCAAACCGTCACCAGCCCCTACGGCTGCACGGCAACGGCCTGGGGCGAAGTCGTCGTCAACGGCACCATCTTCCACGCCCCCACGGCATTCACCCCCGACCAAGACGGCCTCAACGACGTGTGGCTGCCCATCGCCTTGGGCGTCACATCCTACGACCTCGAGGTGCGCAACCGTTGGGGCGACCTCATCTGGTCCACCGATGACCCGGAGCGCCCGTGGTTGGGGGAAAGTGCTGGCGGCACGCACTATGCGCCGAACGGTCTCTACCTGTGGAAAGTCACGTACCGGGACCAATTGGGGTATCCTGTGGTCCGGCAGGGCACGGTGAGTTTGGTGCGGTAGCTCCCCCTCACTCCTCCGGCACCCCGATCAAATCTATCGCGCTATCGCGGATCAGCGCATTGAACGCAGGCAGCCGCTCATCGCGCAGCGTATGCCACTTCGCGAGTTCGGCATCGATTAATGCCGTGACTTCGTCACGAACACCAACCATCTGCTCAGTCGGCGCATACACCCCCATGCTCGCCAATGAACCCACGTGGGCGAGCTTGTTGTTGAGTTTGATGGGGAAGTTGAGCATGTCCTGGTTGCTTTTGAGTTTGGTTTGGTAGAGGACTTCCTCCACCGCCGTCATCAGCGAATCGAGCGCGCGCGCTTCCTCGAAGATGGCAGGGTAATCGTCCTCTTCTAGGCGCCCGAGGAGACCGGAGACTTGGGATTTGACCGAACGCATGTGGCGGATGGCGTCGTGGGTCTCATCGACCTTGTCCCGGATGCTTTTGAGGAATTCAAACTGCGCAATGCGATCCTCCCGTGTGCACTCGGCGCGCGGATCCATGAGTACCTCAAACGATGACACCAGCGTATCGCGGTCCACCGCCAATTCCACCGTGTAGTTCCCAGGAGGCGCGACCGGACCGTTCAACGTCCCCCACCACATCAGGAGTCCATCGAAATCGTCGGCCTTTTCGTAGCGCATGTCCCAATTGAATTGATTGAGCCCCGCGGCGATGTCCAGGTCGCTGCCCTCATACGAGCGAATCTCTGCGCCTTCGCTATTGCGGAAGGTGAGTGTGGCACCCTGCACTCCTTCTGGCACGTAGAAGTTCACGCGTACGCCGGCGGGGTGGTTGGTGCCAGCCGTGGGGGATTTGGAACCGTTGCCTCCGCCGTAACCCACTGTCGGGTGTGGTTGGAACAGATACTGTCGGGAGGTATCGAAACCCTCCAACCCCTGCCACAACACGTCGAGGTCATCGAGCAGCCAAAAGCTGCGGCCTTGGGTAGCGACAATCAGGTCGTTATCCTTGAGCGCCAAATCGGTGATGGGCACTTCTGGCAAGTTGAGTTGGAACGAGCGCCAATTCGCGCCATCGTCCGTGCTCAAATACAAACCAAATTCCGTGCCGGCGAACAGCAAACCCGGCGTATTCCGATCGGCGCGGATCACGCGCGTGAAATGCCCGCGGTCAATGCCCTTGATGAGGGTGCGCCAAGTGGCGCCGTAGTCGTCGGTGTGGTACAAATACGGCGCGTAGTCGCCCGACTTGTACCTAGTGGCTGCGACGTAGAGGCCGCCGTCGCGGTGCGGGTCGACTTCGATGCTGTTGACCAGTGCGTCCGCCGGCATTCCCCTGGGCGTGACGTTTTGCCACGTGGTGCCGGCGTCGCGGGTCACGTGAATGAGTCCGTCGTCCGAACCGGCCCAAATCAAGCCGGACTCGCGCGGCGATTCCGCAGCGGCAAAAACCGTCGCGTAGTATTCCACTCCTGTGTTGTCCTTGGTGATGGGGCCGCCCGAGGAGACGAGCTTCTCGGCCTCGCCACGGGTGAGGTCAGGCGAGATGATGTCCCAAGATGCGCCGCCGTTCGTGGAGCGGTGCACGAACTGCGAGCACGTGTACAGGTGCTCCGAGTTATGCGGTGAGAAGAACACGGGGAAGTTCCACTGGAAGCGGTAGCGCATGCCTTCGGCGCCGCTGCCCATGGGATTGTCCGGCCACACGTTGATGGCGCGCGACATGTCCAAATCGTGGTTGAACCGCGTCAAGAATCCGCCGTAGCTCCCGCCGTAAACGATGTCGTTGTCGCTGGGATCCGGTGCCAGGTGAGCACTCTCGCCGCCCGCAGTGCTTTCCCAGTTGTCGTCGGTGATGAACCGGCCGCGAGAACGGGAATCGATCCGGATGGCGGAATTGTCCTGCTGCGCGCCATAAATGCGGTAAGGGAAAGCATCGTCCGTGGTGACGCGGTAAAACTGAGACGTGGGCTGGTTCATGTACGTCGACCACGTTACACCGGCATCGTAGCTGACCTGGGCGCCGCCGTCGTCGGCAATGATAAGCCGATTGGCATCGTCAGGCGCGATCCACAAATCGTGGTGGTCGCCGTGGGGCGCGTAGCGCGCCTCGAACGTCCGCCCGCCATCGGTGGAGACGTGGTAAGCGACGTTCATGACGTAGACGCGGTTGGCGTCCTCGGTGTCGGCGTAGATGCGTGTGTAATACCAAGCACGTTGGCGCAGACTGCGGTCCGAATTCACCAATTCCCAGGTAGCGCCCGCGTCGTCCGAACGGTACACCCCGCCGTCTTCGTTTTCGATGATGGCCCAGACGTGATCGGGATTCACCGGGGAGACGGTGACGCCGATGATGCCGTGCGGACCTTCGGGTAGGCCGTCGTTGTCCATAAGTGATGACCACGTCGCGCCGCCGTCGGTCGATTTCCAGAGTTCCGAACCGGGTCCGCCCGACGAGAAGTCGTACGGCGTGCGGCGCACGTTCCATGTACTGGCATACAGCACCTCCGGATTCACGGGATCGAACACCAGGTCCACGGCACCGGCCCGCTCATTAGCAAACAACACGCACTTCCACGTCGCGCCGCCATCGGTGGATTTGTAGACGCCGCGCTCTTCCGAATCCTTGAACAGGTCGCCCAGCACAGCCGCGTAGACGATGTCCGGGTTGCGCGGGTGTATGCGTACGCGGGGGATGTGGCGGGAATTGGCCAAACCAATCGCCGACCAACTGCGTCCGCCATCGACGGATTTGTACATGCCCGTGCCCGGGGAGACGTTACCGCGCACCGTGACCTCGCCGCCGCCCACGTAGAGGATGTTAGGGTGCGATGGGCTCACCGCTACGGCACCGATGGATCCACCGAAGTAGCCGTCGGAGATGTTTTCCCACGTCGTGCCGCCGTTGGTCGTTTTCCAAACCCCTCCGCCAGTGGCACCCATGAAAAAGGTCATGGGGTCGTTCTCGACTCCCGTCACTGCTGCTGAGCGGCCGCCGCGAAACGGACCGATGCAACGAAATTCGAGGCCTTCTTCAAGGACAGCCGTTGATTGGCCTACGGCGAAAGGAATACCAGATAAGAAGCAGGCTACAGCGAGCAGCACGAGGGATGCAAAGCGAATCATGGAAGTGAAAGTAACCCCCATTCGTTGTTTTGACATCGGCTTAGGGCATAAAAGGGCCAAATCCCTTCACGCAACCGAGAGCCTCAGATTACTCGCATGCGTTGCCGAATGCCGCTAGAAATACCAGCAAATCGGAAACTGCAACCATCCCGTCCTGATCAATATCGCCCGTGCAACTTGATTCGGCAGTACATTTGCCTGCGGTCTCATCCCAATAGGTTCCCGTGCCGCAGTAATAAGAAGGATGGTACGTGCACGAACCATCATCCGCCGTCGCGGTCTCGTCGTAGTTCTCCGCTTCGGCATCGGTACATCCCAACGTTTCATTTGCATCGCACTCCACGGCTTCACCATTGATGGCGAGCGCAGTAAATTCAACTTCACCACTGCTGAATTGAAACTTTACCGTACGTTGAAACGCTACAGCTGAAACGCTGACCATGTTCGGGCCCAAGCTGAGTTCGACAGGGTTCCCGAAGAACCAATTGCCGTTAGCCACAGTTTTCGCCACACGGTATTCTGCACCGCCTGCAGGCAAAGCAGACACTTCGATCTCCAGCGTCTGCTCCTCACCACTTGACGGATCATCGGATGTGACCGCAGTCAGCACATGAGTCCAGGTCTCATTTGGCCCTGGTTCAAATGCGCTGCAGGAGGCAACTGCAACGCCCCCGGTACTTGCGACGCAAGTATTGACATCGAGGTAGTTCAAAAACAATGCAGAAAAGGCCACCTCACCCGAAGAAAACTGAAACTTCACTGTTCGAGGGAAGGAAACGGCCGTAACGGTAATGACGTTAGACCCTAGCTCAAGCGGAATGGGCTCACCAAAAAACCAATTGCCATTGGCGACGGTTTTTGCGACACGAACACTGGCCCCATCTGAAGGAAGTTCATCAACGACGATTTCAAATACCTGCTCCGCTGAACTTGATGGATCATCCGACTCGACGGCAGTATAAACGAACGGCCACGCTTCATTCTCAGTGACATCAAAGAGATTGCATGCATCAATTGTCGTTTGGGCGCAAATCGCTGAAGAGCTAAGGAGCAAGCTCAAAAAGGAGATGAAAGTTAACCGAACCATGGCGTCGCGACTTTAATCTTGATAATCAACATGTTAATACCTAAAAATACGGAATCGAGCCTAGATATCCTAATCGCCCCCCAAGGGCGTTCAGTTCCCACCAAAATTGGAAAAAAAGATGAGTAAATCGGCCACTGTCAAGTTGCCATCACCATCAAAATCTCCATCGCACATGCAGGCCGTGCATTTCTGCTCAGCATGGTTCCATTCCGCTCCAGGACCGCAGAAGAAACTGCCTACCCGAGGTTGATGTGCGCCAATTGAAGGCCCTATCCCTTGAACACTGTTTCCGTAAAAATCATCCATAGAGGTATGATCAAAGGAGGCCGTGGAGAACAGCAATTCGGACACAACCAATCCCGATTCAAAGGCACTGCTTTCAGCCGTGAGCTTGTAAAAGTCCTCGTCAAGACCACCCAAAGAATCCATGGAATGCAGCAACGGGTGTGCGAACACCCCACCATTGGTAACGATACCCTCTGAATCAAATTGATACCGCGACGCATCGAAGAACAAATTGTGACTGAAGTCAAGTTCATTGGACGCTGCAGAAACATCGCAGATTAAATCTCCTCCCTCCGACTCGCACACAAAGAGATTGTTATAGCAATGAAAGTCCCCGACACCGGGCTTGATTCGAACCTCAGGAGCAAGTGTGTCTCCAATGTAGATGGTGTTATTGTAAACAAAGGTTCCCGAACTAGGACAGCCGGGATTGGTCTCTCCACAGTAATCCGATATGTTCAGTGTTCTCCCGTTGTGCAGACCTTCCGGGTCCACCCGGTAGCCATCGTTGATGCTCAACGAGTAGCGGTAACCGCAATTGATGTTGTCACCGAGGATTTCAACGAAACCGCCCTCGTTGTTGTAGCTCAAATTGTTCTGGTACAGCACGTTTTCGTTGCCATAATCAATGTGTGCTCCATAGGAGTCAATCGGCCCGTGGGCATTCTTGAACTGGTTGAATTGCACCATCACATTGCGGCAATCAAACGTCCACATGCCACTCCCCCGCTTCCACATGCGTTCGTCCACATCCGATCCTGTGTGATTGAAGATGCTGTTTTGCACCGTGACGAACTCACATTTATTGGGCACGAAACCGGAACCTCCGGTGTACTCGAACAGACACGAATCCATCACAACACTGTGATTCTTGAACGTGTCATTCTGATTGAGGCCAAGTGACTTAATCCATATTCCGTAGTGCCCTGTTCGAGTTACGGTCAGGTTAGAAAATGAAACTTCATTCGCGAGGTGCACGGTGTTCTGCTCGAGATCGGATTGAGTTTCAATCTTGATGGCGTAGCCCTTGTGTTCGTTGGCTGCAAGGTCAGGCGACGGAAATACATCGTGTATGTGCAGGTTGGCAAATTGAATACGCTGAACGGACTGCGCGTCGGCGACCACTTTGATACCGAATCGGACATTTTTGCCGGACCCCCAATCATTGGATTCTCCGCCGAACCCCTCCAGTTTTTTGACCTCACCGACCTCATCCAGATGACTGGCATCATTGGTGAACTCCAAATCTTGAACCGCAATGCATTCGTCATTGTAAATCAAGAGCGACGCCTGGTAACCATTGCCATCAAGAATGGGCCGTGGCCCCTCACCGTATTTACCAACAACGATCGGAAGTTCAGGTGTACCTGAACCGTGCAGCCAGAACATCCCTTGCCATGATTCTCCGGCATGAAAAAGAATCGAATCGCCAGGCGCAAATTCCATGTCATTCAAGGCCTGAATGGACTGAAGAGGCGCTTCTGCTGACGTTCCATTGTTGGCGTCATCGCCGTTGGAACCGCTTACATAAAAAGTGGTCGCCGACCCGACTTGGGTCAGCGCAACGGCAACAAGGAACCAAATCAGCCTACCCCCGTTCATTTGGTGACTTTCATCGGCTCATTGTACACCCGTGTAATCACGGTATCGGTCATGAGCCGCATTTCTTCCAACGAAGCAGTATCTCCGTACATGACTTGCAATGAATCCAATTTGAAACGCAAATCCGCAATGAGCGATTCATCTGCCTCCTCAAAGATGTTGTGCATTTCTTCCGGATCATTCTGAATGTCGTACAGTTCCCATTCGTCCATGGAATAGTAGAAATGAATCAGTTTGTAGCGATCTGTTCGGATGCCGTAGTGCGGCTGAACTTTGTGCCAAATGGGGTATTCGTAGTAATGATAATACACCGCGTCACGGCTGGAACTCTGGTTTTCCACGAGGGCATTTTTGAAGCTCTTCCCCTGCATTTCATCGGGAACAGGCAAACCCGCAAAATCCAGCAGCGTTGGGGCAAAATCAATGTTCATGACCAATTCGTCTGAAATGGAGCTCGGAGCAATCTGGTCTGGACATGAAATCAAGAACGGCATCTTGAACGACTCTTCATACATCCACCGCTTGTCAAACCACCCGTGTTCCCCCAGATAGAATCCCTGATCCGAGGTGTAGACGACCAACGTGTTCTCATCCAGGCCGGTTTCTTCAAGGTAGTCCAAGACTCTGCCAATCGCTCGGTCAACACCGGCCACACAACGCAAGTAATCTTTGATGTAGGTCTGGTACTTCCAATATTTCAAGGCTTCACCTTGAAGGGAATCATGAGGGGTCCAAAATTGTCCTTTATCGCCATAGGCAAGCCAGCGCATCGAGTCCCTCCTCGACAAACCAAGAGGTGCTTCCTGTTTCATGTCCCTGCGATTCAGGTGATTTTCGATTTCCATCATATTCTCGGCTGCAGCCGGCCGCCCTGCATAGTCATCGTTGAAGTTTTCAGGCAAGGGGAAGTCGAAATCCGTAAAAAGGTCGTGGTACATGGAATCCGGACGCCAGTCCCGGTGAGGGGCCTTGAATTGGTAGAGCAGCATGAAGGGCTTTTCCGAATCGCGCTGGGTCAGCCAGTCGATGCAGTCGTCCTCGATGACTTGCGTGGAGTGGCGTGTGCGCTCGACCACTGTGTCCTGGCCGTTGATGCAAAATTGTGGATTGAAGTACGTCCCCTGTCCTCCCCAATTGATTAGCACTTTGGAATAGTCGAATCCCGTTGGCTCCGTACCGAGGTGCCATTTCCCAATTACAGCCGTTTCATAACCATTGGCTTGGAAAATCTTGGGGAACGTCATCTGCGAACCATCAAAGTCCCCGCCGTCTACGTTTTTGTAAAAGCCATTGAGGTGCGAAAATTTGCCTGTCAGAATGGACGACCGACTCGGACCGCATATTGAATTGGTGCAGTAAACTGCATCCATGCGTGCACCGTTGGCGGCAATCCGGTCCAGGTTTGGCGTTGGAGCGAGTTTACTAATGGGTGAACCATAGGCGCTAATGGCCTGGTATGCCAAATCATCGGCCATGATGTAGAGCACGTTCAACGGCTTCGTTTCGCCCTCCTTCTGTTCAGCACAGCCAAAGAAACAGGACACGATTGAAAGGAGCGAAATGGTGTGGATCCGAAGCAGGGGTTTCATAGGGGGGCAATTTTGATGTCAGTGAATAAGGAAAGGTACGTTGGCGACGGAATATTGATTCCGTTCATTTCGAACAAAGGCAAAGATTCGGTATGCCCCCTCTTCTTGAGGGGCTCGGAACCGGACTGTGGCGTCATCAACGACTGTGATTTCAATGGACAATTCCTCCGGTTCCTCCTGCACGTCGCCACCGATTGCCCGGGATTGTGATTCGCGGTAAAGCCTGTATTCTATCGTCAATGCATCATCAGGGGGCGACTCAATATCCACATGCAGGATACCTTCTTCGCCTGAATGCATCACATGGTCCTTTCGCCATCCCATACCGTTCAACTGAATATCCAAAATGGAAGGAGCCCGCTTCGCTGGCCAAGATCCAGTCCAACATTGCTGCATGACATCAACCGCCTCAGTGGGGTGACCATCCGTTGTAAACATGCCATGCCACGTAGCTGTGGATTCTTGCTTTTGCCCCCACAGGAAGCAATAACTGCCTAAGCAGCGCTCTGAATCTGCCAAAATCCGATCCGCATATCGGCGCTGTCGCATGTTAGCCTTAACTCCATTGGGCGGCTCAATTTTAGCTCCCCACGCTGTTCGTGGGGCCTCAAACGGACCGTTGACGCCCCATTCAGAGAAGATGTACGGCTTGTCCCAATTGAATTTTCGAATGTTGGCCGGTGTGTTTTCAATTGAACCATAGGCATTGATGCCAAGAATGTCCACACTCGGACATCGACTCCTGATCATGTGTGCCTTTGACGGGTCCAACCCAGCAATAACGGTCATGGTAGGATGATGTGGATCCACTTCCTTGATGAACCGCGCCAATTCCTCCACTGTATCCCACACCTTGAAGTTGGAGTACCGGAGGTCCATCTCATTGCCGATTCCCCACAGAAGCAACGCCGGATGGTCCTTGTACTTCAAAATCTCTGTCTTCAATTGCTCAATCTGGCCGCGGACTGCATACGTATCGTTGTAATCCATACCCGTGCGCTCGGGTCGGACATAAAGCCCCAGGGCCACAGTCATGCCGTGCTGCGCGGCCGAATCGAGCAAATCAACTCGGCCCGTGCTCCAGATTCGAATGGAATTCGCCCCAGAAGATTTTAGCAAGTCGAAATGATCCTTGGCACCCGCCCCTTTGATAAAGTAGGGCTCGCCGTCGCGCAATAGCTGGAATCCTGATTCATTCTGAATGACTTCGACATGGGCGATTTGGGCGTTTCCTTGCGCGGCCGCATGAGCAAGCAGCAGGAACAGAACAACACGCAATGGATGATTCACTCGTATCCTTTCCACGCCACAGGGTTTTGGGGGTTTCCTCTGAATTCGATGAGCTTGAGGTTGGCAAAGTCGAAACGAGCACTTTCGTCAACGCGGAATCGCACCTCCTTCAGCGCCGCCCAATCCAACGACTCATAGTCCGGAAAAGACCGGATGGGAATGTATGCCCGGAATTGATTTTCGCCTCGAGCAACAAGCTGATGGCTCTGAAGTTGTGTCCGAACTTGACGCCGCTGCCCCGAGAACGCATGAATAGAAATCACCAAATCCGGCAGCTCTGCGCACGTCAGATCAAAGCTCAACGCCGCGGTGGCGTGCAACGATTCCAGATCTACTCGTTTCCAGTTTGAAAATGAAACGCCAAACTGGTCCCAGGCGTCCGGCAGCGCGGCGTCGACATCAGCTTGAATTTTCATCGGATTCGCCTCATTGGAGCCACCGACGTCTTGTTCTTCGCCAAAAAGAAAGCTACTCGAGTAGCGAGGATTGATGCCCCACCATTCCTCGGGCGTTGTGCCAATTTTCCATGGCAATCCAGCAACAACGTCGGTTGAATGGTCCAGTTCAATTGGATAGTCATGCGTGTCGCGGACGATTTTGATTTCATCGATGTGGGCATGCCCGCTTCGTTGGAATTCAATTTTGAGCTCCTTGATATTGGCCATGTTCACGCCCCGTCTTTGGTAATTAAACGCACGCAGCGGGATGCGGACCTTTCGCCATGAAGTATCCAACACGCCATCATCCATCCCGAGGAAATTGATTTTGGTCATGCATTGCCGTCCGGCGTAATCGACAAGGCCAAAAAACATGGGAATGTTGGTCAATGAGCCTTCCTCCAATCGGATGGCCATTTCAATGGCCGCACAATCCAAGAGCGGTGTCAAATCCTTGGCTGCATAACTGGCCCAAGGAATCTGGATGCCGATGAATTTACACCCCCGGCTTGCATCCCACTCAATGCTCATGTGGTCCTCCCCGCCGAAACTATTGCCCTGTTCGAATCGCACTTCCTTGCACGTCGTATTCCGCAAGCCTGTCACAGTACTGGCTTGTGAATCGTGAAAAATTATCGCCTGGTCGAAATAATCCAAGGGATGCACTTCCGATGTGTCGTTAATGTACAGCGTTACCGCATTGAACTGCGAACAGCCCGCGAGGGCAATGAAAGCCCAACCGATGCAAAACCAGTGCTTCATTCCTGGCCAAATAAGTCCGAGTACTCAGTAAAAATCAAGAAATCAACGTCCGTCTGCACATCGCGATCGGCATTTTCTGGGCAAGCGGCAGATGCATTGAACGGACAGGCTTGGCATGCAATTCGAATTGCAGTGATGTCGCCTGGGGTACGGATATTATCGCCGCCTTCGTGCTTGACTTCAAAATCTGCATAGGGCACGGTGATGAACTCCCATCCATTCCAATCAATGGGTCGGATTTGGTGTCGATACACCTCGTTACCAGCACCGAAAACATCCGCACCGTTGTTGGCTTGATTGTCATCAAATGGCGCGTCGGATTCGGAAATAGAGACATTCAAAAACTGATCCGTCGCTGGAATTCCAACTGTGCCAGAGAGTACGCCAAGGTTGAGATAAAACTCAGAGGCTGCTACCGTGGCATCGGAGAAGTCGACAGGGATGTCAATGTACCCTAAGCTCCAATCCCATCCCACCTTCCCCCCCATTTTGAAATAGCCCGTACCAAGCAAGGGATTATCATCGGCCAATTGAAAGGTCATGTTCCCTCCATCCTGCCTCCAGACTAAGGCCCCTTCAGGAAGTCCTGCGTCGAAATCTGCCACGCGAATCCCATCGAAATTCGCGAGGCCCGTTATAGTGAGTGTATCGTGCAATACCACGCCTTCGTTCGCAATACTCAACGCCACCGCACAATCTTCGAGCTCAAAAAATGGCAGACTCGAGGAGGTTCCGGTCCAAACCACTGCGCCATTATCCAAGGCTTGAGAGAAGCCGCTAAAGGCCTTCAAACCACCCGATGACAGTCCTTGAATCTCCAACTGCCAATTGACCGGTTTATTGAACGTTGCCGAAAATTCAACGGCCTCGTCAATGGAGAAATCCGGACTGGTCGTTGAGAGGGTGAGGGAATCGATGATTTCAAATTCACCAAACAGCTCATTCAATGATGGGCCTTCGTAACCATCTTTTACGCAGCCGAAGAGCGCCAAAATAGCACAGGCAGCTAGACAAGGGAGGATGAATCGATTTCTCATAAGTCAATCGTCAAGATAAAAAAGAGCCGCTGGAATTGGAAGTCGGGGATTGCTTCCTCCCGATCATTCGCGCCCCACCATTGGTACTGAATGGATGCGTAGGTATGCTTATTCCATTTATACGACAATCCCGAGGCGAAAATCCAATCCGAACGGTCGACCTGCACAGCTTCGAAATTGAACAAGTTGCCATACGCATCACGAATGGAAAGGAATTCCTCGCCGGAGGCCGTCCAATTGGATGCGGACGCGTGAATGGTCAGCGCATCTGAAAGCCCCGCCTTCAATTCCATAGAAGACTGGATCGAGCGCAAGTCCAATTCCTCAAGTTCATTGCCATCTCGACGCGTCAACTCTGCTTTTGAATGGAACGTCACATCCACCCCCTTTTCAATATTCAGGAGGTTCGGAGCCGCCCAGTGGACCCGGCATTCCGCTCGACCAAAACGCCTCCTGTTTTCAGTTCCTTGGCCAATTACTTCGGAGAGCGCTGTGAGGTTCAAGGCCGCATTGACCGCTTTCTTCATCCCCCCCCATTCGAGGCTTCCAAAGACACCCATGCGATTTGGTGTCGCGTCGCTATAAGGACTCACGTTGCTCAAGAATGGATTGAATTGCATCAGCTGAGGAGCCAGAGCTTGGTTGTACAAAAGCGGATCAACGAGCAAATCGAAAACCGATAAGCGCCTTGCGAGCTGATCATTGGTGTACGTTGCAAAGGTCGAAGGCTGCATTGCGCTTGACCAATCCAACCTGCGTGTCTGCGCCACAGCGCTTCGAAACTCAGGTTCAACGTAGCGGTACCCAACATTCCAATTCCAGAGCGAATCTCTCGATTCGTGTCGAGAGTCCAGCTCCCAAAATTCCCCCGAACTCGTCAAGTCGTTTTGGTCCTCAGCCGCAAATACCCAAGTACGATTGGATGTTCCGGCATGCAAAGTTGTTTCGTGGATCCACCGCTCCCCGCTTTGCTGATGATGCACCACCGCACAATGCACGGGATTGCGAACAGCGACATCCAACGTGCCCGAGTTCGGCACCTCAAACAAATTCACGTGGTGGAGCCCCAGTTGCCACTGCTTCGTGATGTCGGCTACGACAGAAGCTCCACCAAGCAACCGGTCGCTCAAATAGGTGCCGCTTGAAGTCAGCACCGACCCCCTTGGGCGTGTGATGAATGCATCCATTGCCAGCGTTCGAATAAACCGAGCAAACTGAAAAGAAAAATCCGTTTGCAGTCCCTGCAATCGCCATCGGTTGTCTCCATAAAAATTTTCATAATCAATGACATCCCGATACGGCTGAAAACCGGCGCTCAACACCTCCGCATCTGATGCGGAATTGAATAGCGTAAAGCGTGTTTGGCGCAAGAACATGTCTCCAACTTGGTAACGAATCTTGTTGTCAATCGTACCTCGCAATGTCAATTGCCGAACATCGACCGTCGTACCGGTCCCGAAAAATCCTCCGAGCTCGTTGCGCACGCGCAATTGCGCCATGACCTCCATGTCAGACGTCGGGTTCACGTGCACGTTGAGATCCAGTAAATTGTATCCCGCAGACGTGCTCCGTTCAGACACCGAATCCGCAGGGCTACCTGCTCCCATTGCATCCCGTGCAAACAACGAACGCGACAAACCATCAAACCAAACAGTCGGCCGCTCCTGAGCTGTGCAGAGGCTCATCCACAAACAAAACGAAACGAGAAGAAGTCCTTTAGGTCGAATCATCATTAAAACATCACTTTTATTTCAAGGGTCGACTCTGTGCCGCTCAAGTTGTTTTCCAAAAAATTTGGATCGGAGTAACGGTAATGGGCGTGCCGCAGAAACAAGGTCGCTCTTTTCGACAGGCTCCAATCCATGCCCCACCCCAGCAAGCGACTCGTCTGATTGCGGGCCAAAAATTCACCATTATCCCCTACGTCAGTTTGCTGATTCCCTCGAATGCGTTCTACTCCATAATTCATAACGAAAACCGTTCTGCTGTTCCATTCGAAGCAAACGTCGATCTCAGAACTGTATTGACGGAGTAGCGCTTCATCATCCAAAACGGGCACTGGATTGAATTCAGGCTGGCACGTATTCACACGACCAAGGGCGAATACATAGATGTTGCGGCGTTCAAACGCAGACTTCCACTTTGCCTGGACCTCCGCTACACTGAAAAACTTCCGCATACGAGCTGGTGTTATCCCATCTTCCTCAAATATGTTTACCTCCTCATAGGTGCCTCGGTAGTTGGAATTCAGCGCGTTATAAGGGCCCCAACGTTGTCCGAACAAGTACAACCTTGCCAGCATTTGTCCGTTAACGTTGTGCAGGTACGTCAGCCCATTTTCTGTGCTGTCTATTTCTGCAAAGCAGCCCATTCCCGCATTCAACTTCAATCGGCCTGCAGTCCATTCGAAGTTGAGTGATGCGCCTTGACGGTTATTGGCGGGTGATTGAAGCCCCACCATCGGACCCTGGTAAGGCGTTCGAATGGTAGCTCCCACGCCTGCAACGTTCGGGAATACCTCTAACACCGTCGTATTCAAAAAATTCCCGGTGACATTGACGAATTGGGGGGAGATCCGGTAGAGCTGAAACGTCAACGGAACCCGAAGGTTCTTATTCGTGCGCAAATTGAACAAGACCGCTTCACCACCTCCCAAATCGTATTGGGAATTGTCAAATCGTCCCCAGCCCGCTTCCAATTGAGCCGTCCAGTGTTTCGATCGATAAACCACTTCACCCGTGGATATTGAGTACTGCTCGAAATCAGCTACGGCAGGCGATTCACGGCGGAATGATTGCAGGAAATTGTACGAAACCTTGAGCGAATCGTTCAGCTCATTCTGCAGGCGGGCGCATGCCGTAAAATTATCATTCCCTTCCTCCGCGGAGCGGTTAAAATTGCTCTTTCCGATAACCCCTTTAAAGGAGAAGTTCATTGGCAGTCGTTTGCCCTCGAGGAATATCCCCTGAAAAGCGCGGCTTCCATACCGGATCCCTTCATCAATCAATCCGTTTGCATAGTAGCGCTCGTAGCGCTGTCCTGCCTCGGCATCGACGGCGGTTTGAGGCCGACGTTCGAACAGGCTCATGCGATTGAGCGAGCGATTGCCCCACACGGTCAATCGACTCTGTCGGTACCAGGCGACGCCACCCGATCGAAGGCGAAAGCGACCGTAATCCGTCAAAAATGTCGTTTCCAGGTTCAAACCAAGGTCGAGCGTGAGCGATTGGTTCGTCTGTGAACTCCCTTTGTAAATGCTGTTGATCATGAAATCAGCTGAGAACCGTATGCGTTCTCGGCTGAGCCCCTTTAACTTCAGCAATAGCATCGGTTCACGGTACAAGTCGCCCGCTATGAGCGCTAGGGTTTTTCCTGAATTGTTGGGAAAGGTTTCATGTTGATTCCTGCCATAGAGATAAAACCGATAGAATCCGCTGAATTCAATGGATGAGGCCGCCGACTTTTCCGGAATCACATTGCTCGTAAAAATGAGCTCACCGGGGCTTTCTTGAGCCGCCAGTCCGAATGGTATAAGCATGCACGCAAGGGCATAAACCATCGCGTACGTCAACATGCGTTTCATACTGAATGATACGCACAGCAATCGAAAGTCGCAAAATACCGCTCCCATTTTGACACTTACCGTACTTGTTCCTCTTTCTCCAAATCTTTCACGCAGCGAAATCCGATGTGACTCATGCTGGTACTGGCTGAAAATGGCATGCGTGCTGAAACACGGTAACTCGCGCAGTAGCTCCTATTGCATAAGAATGAGCCGCCCCTCATGACGCGTTTCGGGTCATGCGGTTCAGGTGGATATCGCCACGTTTCTGGACCGCGCGGATTTTGGGTAACCGAATCCACTGAGTAGGAGGAATAATGGCTTTCCTCATACCAATCCGAACAGATTTCCCAAACATTTCCCGCAACGTCATGGATTCCATAGCCGTTCGGCTCATAGCTCCCCACCGGTGCCGTACCCACAAACCCATCCCACTCAGTATTTGAAGTTGGAAAGGTCCCATTCCAGGTATTACAGTGGGGCTCACCTTCTTCTATTCCTTCATTTCCCCACGGCAACGGACTGTCGAACAACCCGCCGCGGGCGGCCCACTCCCACTCTGCCTCAGTCGGAAGTCGCTTACCGAGCCAATTTGCGTAGGCGACTGCATCTTCATAAGCCACATGAACAACGGGGTGATCTTGCAGCCCTTCCAAGTCGCTATCCGGTCCAAACGGATGACGCCAATCCGCTCCCAGCACCCACGACCACCACTGGGAATAGTCGATGTAATTGAAAATTGCTGGATTGGCTGTGAAAACCATCGAACCCGGGAGAAAATATTCCTCGCTCGGCCTGGGAGTACCGGGGGGGAGTTGTTGTTTGAATTCGTCCCAGTTCAGGGGGCGCTCGGCGACTGTTTGGTATCCAGTTGCAGCGACGAATTCGCCAAACGCCGCATTGGTCACTTCATGCACATCCATCAGGAAAGCATCAACGTGGACCCGATGACGCGGGTACTCTCGAGCAAGAGCAAGCGAATCTTCGTTTGCACCCATCCAAAAGTCTCCAGCCGGCACGGGGACCATCGCGCTTGGACCGTCCTTCAAGGGCATCTCTGCTGGTGTGACTTCGTTTTTCTCCGGATTACTGCATCCAACCACCAACATTGCAACTGCACAAACCCTGGAAAGCACGGACATCCTCATGGCATTCAATGGTGGGAGTTAAACGATTCCAACGGATGCTCCTTCCACGTGATGCCTTCTGCCCATTTCGGCGCCTTGACGCTATGGAGGTAAGCATCCAAGTGCCGCTCCAACGCTTCTGAAGTTTGCGAAAATTGTGCGGTTCGGTCGGTGGTCTCCCCTGCATCAACGCTCAAATCATAGAGGTAGGTTTCCCCCGTGTCTTGAAATTTCAGGAGTTTGAAGTCGCCTTGGCGTATAGCAGAATGGGGCCGTTTCAGGGCGATGCCATTGCGATAGGGCACATGAAATACCAGTCCATCCGTTAGCCGTGTTACTGTGGCTTCTTCATCCTCGAAAAGCAGGCCATGGAAGCTTCCTCCGTCCAGCGTCGAATCGCTTCCAATGAACCGTCCGGCCAATTGGGAAATCGTGGGCAAGATGTCACATCCGGAAACCGGCTGGTCGCAATAGACGCCTTTGGCGATGCCGGGTCCAGCGACCACCAACGGTACACGAATCCCTCCTTCCATGGCATCCCATTTGCCCCGGCTCAATGGGTAATTGAGGCTGCGTGTGTACGGCATGGCACCGGGGATATTGGGTACAGACCCGTTGTCAGACATGTAGAAAATGTAAGTATTGTCCCGCAAGCCCAATGAATCCAATCCGCGCATCAATGCGCCGAGTCCTGCATCCAAATCAGCCGTCATAGCCGCGAAGCCAGTGTCCACATGCCGCACACCTGCAGCCTTCGATTCGAACGCTTCAATCTGTCCCGGCGTTGCCTGAATCGATGCATGTACAGCATAATGCGATAACTGCAAGTAAAACGGACGATTCGATGCGCTGGCCTCGGCCATGAACTCCAATGCAGATCGGGTCAACGCCCCAATCTGCTTGGGATCCTCCATAGGTTCAACCGTCCACTGGCTCCTGTCGTTGACAAATCCGCCTGCTTTGTTTTGATTGGGGCCATCGCTGTGTGCATAGCCCAGGGTGCTCGGATGGCTTCCCATTCCCCACTTACCGAAATGACCTGCCACATAGCTGCTATCGACAGCTACGAGCGCTTTTGGGATGCTCAACAGTGCTTCGTGCCGAACATGATCGGTATTCATCCCCACGCGGACCACGGAGAGCCGTGCTGGCGTTTTTCCAAACTGAATGCTGTAACGCGAAGGGGCACAAACAGGAGCGGCTGCATAGGCCTGCGAGAATACCATACCAGAATCCGCAAGGTCTTCCAAATTCGGTGTTTCGAAAAAGTCACTGCGTGAGAGGGAATCCCCTTCAATCATCTCGACCGAAGTGCCGTTCCAGCCCTGATCGTCAACCAAAATAAAGAGAAAATTCGGCCGAAGCTGTTCCTCAATAGTACCCTCCTTACCTCTGCACGCAACGAGCATTGTACTTAACAAACCCAAGCAGACCACTGTCCTTATTTCCGCCTTTCCCCACGGCATTTCTCAGTCTGATTTTGGTTTGAAATAGGTCTGCCTACCTTGTTCATCAAATTGGTCGCCGGGCGTAATGTTGGGTGCCTTAAGAGCAGGCTGAGCATTGGCAAACTGCCTCCCCAACCCTTGAGGCTTTTGCTGGGCCTCTGCGACTCGTGATTCGAGTATCACCCGCAGCGAGTCAAACGGGTGTGGCGCCGTCCCTTCTGAAACTAAGTTGCGCATCTCCACTGGATCTGCCGAACGGTCATAAAATTCCCATTCCGTCCCATCCTCGCCATTCCACCGTGTAATCCTGTAACGTCCGTCAACAAGGGAATAGCCACTTCCCCACTGTGTAAGCGCATTATTACGCAGTGTATCAA
This sequence comes from Flavobacteriales bacterium, assembly GCA_002863125.1. Classification (GTDB taxonomy): domain Bacteria; phylum Bacteroidota; class Bacteroidia; order Flavobacteriales_D; family Sanyastnellaceae; genus UA16. The sequence continues at coordinate 96,826 of PKEB01000026.1, read as the reverse complement.
GGTCGATTGTTTCATCAATGTTGGATGTTAACATCGACGCTAAGCTCTGCCCAGCGAGGAATGAAGGCGGAGTGATACCCGTCAGTTCCATCAACGTCGGATAGATGTCAATTAATTCAACGGGGACGTCATTCATTGATCCCGATTGGGTTGAACTCGGATCGTACATCAACAAAGGCACCTGGGTCGCATTTTGAAAGAGCGTCTGTTTCTGCCAATGACCGTGTTCACCTAAGTGATACCCATGATCCGATGTAATCACAACCACCGTATTCTGATCCAAACCCGTTTCTTCGAGTTTACGAAGGACCCGGCCGATTTGCTCATCTACAAAAGACACCGTTGCGAAATAAGCTGCCTTGATTTCTTGCGCAAGTTCTGCTTCGAGAACGGCTGGGTTTTGTTTGCGACGAATCGACTTCTGCGCGCGTTCTGGAAGGGTCTCAAGGTAACCTTCCGGGGTTTCAGGAATTTCAATGTGCTCCGGGTTGTATTGAGCAAAAAACCGCTTTGGTGCCACGAATGGAGTGTGCGGGCGGTAAAACCCCAGAGCCAGGAAGAATGGTTCCCCGGAGGCTGCGAGTTCATCAAGTTTTCCAATAGCCTCCGTCGCACCGATCCCATCGGTTTGCTCCTCACTGGTCCCATCCATAGCAAGCCAACTCAAGGTGCCGCCATACTTTCGAGGCGTGAGTGTGTTGATTTTGTACTCTTCCCGTTTATCCCGTCCATAGGGATGGATGGTCTGGTCCCACGAATAAATATCATCAATGCCAGCTGTGCCGATGGCGCTGGGATTGTCGTAGTGAAATATTTTTCCGATTCGGATGGAGTGATAACCGCTTTGCCTGAATCGTTGTCCCAGTGTAATCACATCCGGAATGGCATCACGGATGTAGGTGTTGTTTCGAAAAATCTTGGTTTGATCTGGGTACAATCCCGTCATTATTGACGCCCGCGATGGCCCACAATGGGGGTACTGGGCATGGGCATTTCTGAACACAACCGCCCGGTCGGCGAAAGCATCAAGGTGCGGCGTTTGTACAACAGCGTGACCGTAGGTGCTGAGGTCACAATTCAAATCATCGGCAACAATGAAAAGGACGTTCCGATGATTGTTGGTTCCATCGGCTGGTTGCCGTTCGGTTTGACAACCGACCATAAACCCACAGAACAGAATCAATCCCAAACACGCACTGCGCACATGGATACAATCCATTCTAACGATATCAGTCAAGCCATTCAACGAACAACAACGAATCCTTCGTGACCTACCGAACCGTCGGCATAAACCACGCGTAAATGATAATTGCCAATGGGCCATCTGGCGGCATCCACCGTAAATGATGCAGCATTGGGCTGCAAAACAGCGATGCGCTTGCCGGTTGCGTTGTACACTTCCGCTTCTTCAATCCGTGACGAAGCCTCAACTCGGAACTGACCTGCAACGGGATTGGGAAACAGTGTGAGGTTCACACTCCCTTTTGGCGAATTCTCAATGTTTACGATGGGTTGCCCAACACATTCGCAATTTTCATCAATCACGTCGTCTGTGGTTGCGTCATCTCCGTCGTCACATGGGTTTCCCGGATTAACACATGAACCATCTTCTTCCTCAGCGTACGGACTGAAGTTACACGCAAGTGAATCCGTGCATCCGAGTGAACTGTAGACAACCATGGACTCCCAATAGATTGTATCGCCATTGGCAACGCCCCACGGAGCCCTGAGGCCGAAGCGTGCAATGGTCCCTTCCAACACGCCATTCGTCGGGGCATCATCCAAGGAGATGACATAAGTCTCAAAATCCACCATCATCGTATCGACTGCGAAGTTGTAATTGCACGTAGCTGTATTGCTACCGGGTGGATAGACAAACAAGCGAGCATTAGGATTCCCGGAAGCGGTCGGGTTCTTCAAGCTGACCCGCACACGGTTATACGTGGTGGTTTCAAGATTCAAATCGTCTTGCAGGGTACCACTGCGCATAACAGGCGTTTGGTTGAATGCCTTCATGGCGAGTGCATTCGGCTCGGCGACAAGAACACACCCCAAATTCGGCTCACTTGCGCTGACCCAGCCCTCTTTTGAATTTTGCCAATTGTACTCAATTTGGGCTTCCGCAGTCGTGAAAAAAGCGACCATGGTGCAAAGCAGAAAAGCTTGTCTCTTCATCATTGTCAAATGGATTTCATCTGACGCTGAAGGTAGAGCAAATTTCAATACCGTTAGCTCACCCAAGGGCGTAATTAACCCATTTCATTCGTATGAGAAAACGCCACAGTTGAACTTCAACCTTGATTGCTTTGGACATATTCCGCGAGGTAGGCAAAGGGCGCGTTCAACTCCCCCTCCAACGTCGTCTCGCTTGCTCCGTCGAGGATGCCGTCGCCATCGCCTTCCACCAACAACGGAATGACGTGCTCCATCAACTCGCGGCCGAACCCTTCTGACGCGTCGCGGGGCAACTCGCACGGCAGGTTGTCCACCGCAAGGACGGTGATGCCTTCCCGGTGGTCAAACGTGCACTCTTGTTCGGTGCCCGGGTGGTAGCCGTAAATGGGATTTTCGATGGTAGAAGGACGCAACGTACACGCCACCGGCCCGTCAATGTCGCAGCTGATGTCCGCCACGACGTTGACCTTCCAATCCGGGTGCCGCATGTCCTCTCGCGTGAAAAGGAACGGCGACCCCTCGGCCCAGAAATGGCCTGCGATGAAGAGGTTCGCGGCATGGGCATACCGCGGAAAGTTGCTTTCAAATTCCAACGGATCCGTCACGAAATCATCCATGCTGAACGCTCCCCCATCGGTGCGCGCGTTGTAGTCCTCGACGTCCAAGTGCGTGAACACCGGCTCGGGAAAGTCCATGCGTAAGAAGTCGTCCGGGTGCACGGAGCGGAGCTTCATGTGGTCCAGCACTTCACGAGCGCCTTGCCCCACCCGGCCATGGCCCGTGAGGACAATCTTGAAATTCGCAGGGAGGGTGACACCCTTGACGTGCGCGAGCATTTCTTCGAGATCGCGGCAGTCGATGGCCTTCGGCAATTCAAATGATCCGCTGCGCAAACCATAAGCTCGCAGCCCACTGTAGGCACCGACAAGCCCGGCCCAACGACCAAAGCCGATGATGCGGCGACCGCTGGGACGCTTCAACAATTCGTAATCGATGAGGCGAATTTTCTTGTCGAGGATGGCTGCGAGCAACTTGGCGTTGTACGGCTGCAGTTTGTGGGTGTGGCTGAAAAAGAGGTAGGTCTTACCAGGCACCAAGTCCTCGATGTTGACCTCCTTCACCCCAATGAGCACATCGCAATCGGAAACGTCTTCACGCACATCGAGGCCGGCTGCACTGTATTCAGCATCCCGGATGCGACGCACCGGGCTGGATTGAATGGCAATTTTCAATTGCGGAAAACGCTCCTCGAGCAGGACGCACTGGTCCGGCGTCAGAGGGACACGTTGGTCGGGCGGGGTCTTTCCTTCTCGGATGACGCCCAACTTGAGCGGTTGTTCAGGGGTGTAGGCCAAATCGAAAAACTTCTTCAGCGAAGTTACACCACGCCCTGCTCCAAAGCGGCCTTGTCGACGCAGTTTTCAACGGCTACTGGGCGACAAACTCGTAGGTAATGGTACCCGACTGACCCACCTCTGTCCGGGTTTCGAAAACGGACCGACGCGCGTATTTCAGCGCCGCCGTATTCAAGCAAGCCTCCGCCTCACCGACAGCCGACTGCACCACCCGGGCCTTGGTCACGCTGCCGTCGCGTGCAATCTCCACTTCCACCACCACCTTGCCCGCTTCGAGGCATTGGTAGCCGGGAATGGGCAAATACACGTGCTTGCGGTTCGCCACATCGTACGACACGATGACGCGGCCCTCGTAGCGCTGGTCCCAACCGGAGAGGGTGTTGACTTGACCGTTTTGGCCATCGTCGGGCACCCCTTCCAATCCGAAGTCCTTCTGATCTGCCGCCAAACGCTCAAATTCCGCCTGCTCCATCGCGCGCAATTCGGCCTCGACCTCCTCGGCCATACGAGCTTCGTCCTGGGCACTGGTCGACTGCCTATCCGAGGAAGCCGAAGCGCTGGCATCGGCCACGAGGTTGGAAACACGGGATTCCATTTGCGCACGCAACTGCTGTTCGAGGGTTGGTGCCACGCTTTCAGCGGCCTCCCATTCAGCAAATTCCACCGGAATGAAGGCATTGGCCGCAGCAGCATACCGCCCAGTCGGCTGCATCCAAAGGACAAACAGCACCAACGCGTGCAGCGACAAGGTCAACACCATCGCCACCCAAAAACGCTGCAATCGCGAGTTCATCAATCGAGCACAATGGTTGTTTCGCGGCGCCACGTGTCCGCGGTGATGCTTCGGTCGCCTCGGAAATAATACACCCCGGTCTTGGTGACAACCTTGCGGTAGCGGACAACGAGGTTGCCGGTCCGCACCGTGCGTTCAATAACAAGGCCGTTAGGGATATCGTAAGACTGCTCATTCACCCCTTGCAGGATGTCGGCATCATCTTCGGCCAACTTGTAGTCTTCTGGAGCTCGAGGCCCCACTTCCCGCAAATTCGCCTGCGCCGCTTGCTGCTCGTTGTACGCTCGCTGGCGGGCTTCCTGTTCACGCTGCGCGAGCAATTGCTGCTCTTTTTTTCCGCGTCGGCGGGCCTCCAACCATCGTTCCTGCGCACGGGCATTGGCACCATCTCCGAGGCGGCGGAAACGACGTGTCATGTTCTCGGCCTGCGCACGGGATTCGCTGCGGCGATCCTCAGCAGTGCGGGAGAGCCCTTGGAAGAGGTTCCGGAAAGACCGCTTCTTGGCCTCCACCTCCGGAACGTTCAAGGTATAATCTTGAGCACGACGCTCCTCGAGTCGACGCTTCCGCCTGCGTTGGTTCTCCGCGTCGCGGGCGCCTTGTTGAATCATCTCCGAACCGACCACTTGGGCTTTTTGCGCATTGGCCTCATAGGCTGCTTGACGCTGTACTTCTTTCCGGCGGCGATCCGCTTGCTGAGCGATACCGGCCTCATTGATGGCACGGCCCTGCCGCTCGATGTCCTGCTGCGCTTGGAGGTCGCGGTCGACACGGACGACCGCACTTCGCTGGGCATCACGAAGGAGTTGTTCCTGAGCCGCTTTCTTTTCCTCCACCTCCTGTTTCCGGGCTTCTGCCTCGCTTTCCAAAGCTGCCTTATAATAGGCTTCGACTTCGTCCTTGTCCCTGCTGTTCATTTGCTGTGCGAGCTTTTCAGCTCGTCGGCGATCCCGATCGGCTTGTTCCTGACGTTTGGCTTCCTCCCGGTCGCGTTCGGCCTGCTGGTCGGCCAGCAATTGAGCTTCCAATGCTTCAGCGGCCTTGTTCTGGCGCTCTGCTTCGCGCTGTGCTTCGCGTTCCATGGCCGCACGCTCGCGGTCGAGATCGGCCTCCGAAGGGCCCTCGTCGCGTACGGCGATATCCTCTCCTTCAGCGTTGCTCGCTGCGCGCGCGGCGCGCTCCTGGCGTGACTTGGCGTAACGATCCCCTGGCTTCACGGCCAAAGCTTCATCGTACAGCAACTGTGCTTGTGTCCATTGCTGACGATCGTAGGCTTCATCGGCGGCCGCAATCGCTTGGTCGTAGGCTATTTCCACTTGCTCTGCCTCTGAACGGGCAGCAGCTTCGGCCGCTTCACGGGCAGCGCGCTCTTGTTCGACCGCAGCGTCGGCGGCTGCGTCGGCCTCCTCCCATGCCACTGCATCGGCCTCTGAGGCGGACTCTGTGGATTCGGATTCTGCGCGGTTGCGTTCAGCCTCCGCCGCGTCCTGGGCTCGAGCCAAACGCTTCTCTGCCTCCGCGATGCGCTGTTTGGGGTAGCGTTCATCCGGGAAAATGGCCAACGCCTCATTGTACTGAGAAATGGCTGCAGCGTAGTCACTGTTGCGGAACGCCTCATCGGCGCCGTCGTTGATGCGGTTGTAGTTTTCGCGCTGTTCACGCTCAAGCGCTGCAGCGGCCTCTCGCTCGGCCTCCTCCGCGGCCCGGTTTCTTCGCCCTGCGGATTTTGCATCGGCCTGAGCCATGCGCTCGCGGCACGCCTCGGCACGTTGTTGCCAGAACCGCTCGGCCGGCAAAACCGAGCCCGCAGCTTCGTACTTCACCAACGCCTCGGCGTAATCATCTGCACGAAACAGCAAATTAGCCTCATCGATCAGCCCTTCGTACTCGATGGTTTTGGCGATGAGGTCGGCTTGCTGAGCCGCCAGGTCCGCTTGGCGAATTTGGGCCTCCTCCATTCGGTTTTTGGGATAGGACTCGTTCGGCTTCAGCGCACTGGCCTCCGCAAATTTGTCAATCGCCCGGTCCCACTGCTCACGCTCGAAGTAAATATCGCCGTCCTCCACAAGCTCGTTGTACTCTTCATCGACTTCGGCGGAATTGGCCAGCGCGTCTTCCCGCTCGTCTACACGACGGAGACCATCACGCGGCTCACGTGCGTCCGGACGCATGTCCTTAGCTGCTTCAAAACCAGCCCGTGCCTCCTCAAGTCGGTCCTTCGAAAGGGCGCTGTCGGCATCATCAAGCAAGGCTTGGAACGCCGCTTCGTCTGCATTGGCAGCATTGGCAGCGTCCAATTCGCGCTGGGCTTCGTCCCGTTTTGTTGCGACATCGCTTTCCTCAGGAAATAAGTCCAACGCCGAATCATAGAAGTCCACAGCTTTCTGCCACTCGCGGCTGGATTTGGCCCGGTCGCCCTTTTGGACAAACTCCTCAAACTTCTCCCGCATCTCCTCCGTTTGCCCCGCCATCCGCTCCAAGCGCGCCAACTCAGCGTTGACCTTGTTGCGCATCCGGACCGTGTAATTACCATCAAAAACCACCGTGTTTTGGTCCGCGGAATACTCCCCGCGTCCATACGGATCTTCAAAAATGCTCGCGTCAAAGCCCGGCGGAAGCGGCATCATGCTCATGTCCAAGTCCATGTTGCGCGTACCGTTGACATCCAACGGGATGCCGGAGGCGTCCACCTCAATGCGCTTGTTGCTGTGCTCGGCCAACTCAAAGCTGAAGGTGTAATTGTGGCGGAGAGGCAAATCAAAACCGTACCCCCCCCGTGCGTCCGTGGAGATGGCGTCGAATTCTACGCCGTCTTGGAACACCACCACCCGCACGCCTTGGAGTTTCTTGTTGCTCTCCTCGTGCTTCACCGTTCCGAATACGGCCAAAAAGTCTTCTTGAGCGGATGCCGGAGTGGCCAACCCAAATGCAATCAGCCATACCGCCACCGCAAACCACCGCAGGGGCAAAATTCGCGTTACCTTGTGTCCACGGTTGACCTGTGGGAAAGGCATAAACATCTTTGGGGTTGATTGGCAGGTCATTGCGCAGGGTTCGTCCTCCACTTAGAACGTAAAAATATGGCATTTAGTTATTGGGAATCAAACGCGTGGCTCGAAGAGGTCGATTTGCTGGTGGTAGGCGCCGGCATCGTTGGCCTCTCCGCCGCGCTGCACGCGCGCTCCCTGCACCCCGATTGGCGCATTGTCGTCGTGGATGCAGACCCGCTGGGCGGGGGCGGGTCTTCGCGGAACGCGGGGTTTTCATGCTTTGGAAGCGCCACCGAATTGCGGAGCGACCGGCAAACGTTGGGCGATGAAGCCGCCTTGGAATTGGTACGCAAACGGTGGCAAGGGCTGCAGCGCCTGCGTTCGACGTTTGGTGACAACGCCTTGGGGCACCGCGTTTGTGGGAGTGTTGAGCTGTTTCCGGGCGAGGGAATCGAGGCCCCTCCTTCAGCCAGCGAATTGGAAGACCTCAACCGGTGGATTCAACCGGTAACGGGCGTCGCAGACACCTTCATCCCCTTACCCTCCAATTCCCTGCCGCATCTACTCGGCGACGCCCGCGGCCCTGCCATCCTCTCCCGACTCGAAGGCCTGCTGGACACCGGCAAAATGAACCGTGCGTTCCGATCCAAGGCGCACGCCAGTGGCATTGATGTATTGACCGGCATTCGCGTCGAATCCATCGACACCGCCGAAGGCAACTGCCAACTGAAGATCAGCACCCTCAGCCGTGAGGAAGCGTTGATTCGCCCAGCACGTCTCGTGGTGGCCACCAACGCGCTCGGCAGCACCTTGATTGCTGGCATCGACGTTGAACCGGCGGTGAATCATGTGCTGGTCACCGATGGGATTCCGGATTTTGGATTCCCCCACGCTGTCCACATCGACGCCGGATACGTCTATGCGCGGCCTATCGAGAACCGGATGCTCATTGGCGGAGGACGGCATTGGGAACTCGATGAAACAGCCACGCGCAACCGGTTGATGGCCCTCATGCACGAGCTCTGGCCAGCCACAGAAGCCGCCGGCATTGCCTACCAATGGTCCGGATTGTTGGGTGTCGGCAAGGACCGATCGCCCATCGTGAAGCGGTTCGCTCCCAATGCCGCTGCAGCCGTGCGTTTGGGCGGCATGGGCGTGGCCATCGGCATGGAGGTCGGCCGAATGGCTGCAGAAAAAATTGCGATGAACTGAAACTTTATCTCGATGACCACCGTAAAGGGCGGGGATGAATTGTCAATTAATTCCCTCAGAACCTATGCGGACAGCCATTCAAACTGCGTGCATCGCTTTGCTCCTTGCCTTCACCGGCAGTGTTTTTGCCCAAACGGGCTTGCAGGTCGTTACCGGCCCAACGAGCTTCACCGGTGCCTCTAACTTAGAAGACGGCATTCAAATTGCCTCTACCGGAACGTATTCCACTCAACTCTCCCTGTTCACGGACATCATGCCGTATTGCTCGGCCGATGCTGAATTGAATTGGGGTGGTTTGGGATTGACGGCCGCCGATCGCCGACACGAAATGTCTGAGTGGTATGGACTTGGCGCGGGCATCCGCCTGCACACACCGTACGATAACGGCAAGGTCATTCAACCGTGGATCGGTCTAGGCATTAACTACATGCAACAGTCGAATTTTGCCGATTTAGCAGATGCCGAAGGCAATGCCTACTTCTATTGGAGTAACGGCAAAGTTTACGACATGGCCGAAGACGCTGCGCACGCCAACGTGCTCGCTCGAGAGCTGACACCAGACTACAGCTATGAGTCCCAGACTGCGACGCAGCGCAACGTGGCTGTGCCCATTCGTGTGGGCGTGAATTTGAATTTGACTCCTCGGGTCTATGCGAGTGCTGCTTTTGCCATGGTGGCCGGAGCCGAAGCCAGCTTGGATCCCCGCCCCGGTCACCGGGACATGCTGACGACCGCTCAAGCGGGCATCGGCATCCGCATGGGTCGCGACTATGCAGAACCCCGCATCGAGCTCCCAGTTGAATTGGCCGAGTTGGGCAATGATTTTGACCAAGACGGTGTGAAAGACAACCGTGACCGCTGCCCAGCGACCCCGATTGGCGCACCCGTTGATAAGCGCGGATGCCCAACCGACTCCGACAAGGACGGTGTTGCCGATTACGAAGACCTCGAACCATTCTCCCCCCATACCCGTGTAAACATGCAGGGCATTGCCTTGTCTGAAGCGCAATGGGAAGCCGTCGCTGCCCAACGCAGCGAGCAAACGGCTCCAACCCTCGAAGTATTCCAGCGAATCGAAACGCCTGACAACGCCCCTGCAGTGCAGGCCGTGAGCAGCGAAGGGTTGACCCCTGCCGAAGTACGCTTGCTGAAGTCGTTCGGTACGGACAAATCCACCATCAAGGTGAAAGCCGTAAGCACCCCAGCTGCCCCAGCTCCAGCTCCAGCTGCGACTGGTGCGCTCGAGGGCATGAACATCGATGCGTTGCGTGCCGTTATGCCGGCCATTCGTCCTTCGTACCGCATCCAGTTGACACCGGATGTGCGCACGTTGGATGTGGAGCGCATTACTCCGTTATTGCTCAAAGGTGAAGTCACGCAAAAGTTTGACCAATCCAGCACGATGACGTTTGTCACGCAACCGGTTTTCTCCATGCGCGACGCTCAAGCCCAATTGCAAACGATGCAAGAAGCTGGATTTACCGAAGCCTTCATCGTGGGTGAATTCAACGGCAAGTTGGTGGACGTCGCGGTGGTAGCCGCGCTGGATCAGCAACTGAACGAAGGCACCGCTTCAGCGGAATAACATTGGAATTATTTGACGACGGCAAGCCCACCAGGAGCCTGCCAAGAAAGCCACCTTCACGGGTGGCTTTTTTTATGCCCGGACCACCGCCTCAGCTACCCGCATCCCATCCAATGCTGCGGACAAAATGCCGCCGGCATAACCTCCGCCCTCTCCACACGGAAACAACCCCGCTACATCCGGGTGCATCAAGTGCGCTCGGTCGCGGGGAATGCGGACCGGACTTGAGGTGCGGGACTCGGGAGCGATCAAAATGGCATCGGGGTCGAGGTAACGGGGCATGCGCTTGCCAAAGGTGCGCAAGCCGGCCGCCAAGGCATCCGAAATCACGTCCGGCAGAAGCTCACGGAGGTTCACCGAAACCACACCAGGTGTGTAGGAGCAATCCGGCAACGTCTTCGACGTGCGGCCGCGATCGCCGGCCAAAAAATCAACCAACCGCTGTGCCGGTGCCCGCTGCGTTCGACCCGCGGCTTCCCAACACGTTCGCTCCACGTCCCGCTGGAAGGCCAATCCGCCGAGCTGTCCTCGGAAGCCCAAGCCCTCCCAATCGACCGCAATCAATTGAACGACCATCCCCGAATTGGCGTACGGGTTGTTGCGTTTTGAGGGCGACCACCCGTTGGTCACCACTTGCTCCGGTTCCGTGGCGCACGGCGCGACGATGCCTCCTGGGCACATGCAGAAGGAATGGACTCCCCTCCCATTGGCTTGGCAAACCAACCGGTACGATGCAGGCGGCAAGACATCTCCGCGTTCCTCACCGTGGTATTGGATGGCATCCACCAAGGACTGCGGATGTTCAATGCGCACGCCCATCGCAAACGGTTTCGCTTCCAACGCCCACCCCTTCGCATCGAACAACTCAAAAACATCGCGTGCGCTGTGCCCCGTTGCGAGGATCAGGCGATTCGCGGGGCGCCGGTGGCGTTCTCCCGTGGCCACGTCTTCCCAAGCTACTGCATCCAACGCACCGTCGACGGCCTCCACGTCAACCAACCGCGCGCCGAAATGCACCTGGCCACCAGCCGCGCAGATGGCCTCGCGCATGCGCTGGATGATTTGAGGCAGTTTGTTCGTCCCAATGTGCGGATGGGCGTCAACCAAAATCGCTGGGTCCGCACCGAAGTGGACCAACCACTCCAAAGCACCGCGGATGTCGCCGCGCTTGTGGCTTCGCGTGTACAGTTTGCCATCGCTGTAAGTGCCTGCTCCGCCTTCTCCAAAACAGTAGTTCGAATCGGGGTCTACGGTGTGGTCGCGGGTGATTTTCACAAGGTCCCGCCGGCGTTGGCGCACGGGCTGGCCACGTTCCAAAACGATGGGACGCCGGCCTTGGCGGATGAGCGCCAGTGCCGCAAACAATCCTGCAGGTCCGGCACCTACCACATAGACCGATTCCGCGTCGGCCGGGAGGGCCTCCAATTGCGGACCGAGGGTACGCACCTCCGACAAGCGACCACCCGCTGGAGCCACCTCAAATCGCCAGACCGCTTGAACGGGTCGTTTGCGCGCGTCGAGGTTTTTGCGCACCACGCGGTATTCACCGAGTTCTGACTCCCTGCAGCCCACGGATTTGGCCAGCACCCGCTGGATGCGCGTCGAGTCGGAACTCCACTGAGCTGGGAACCGAACGTCCACAAACCGCGCAGGCTCACCGGTCTGATTCGGTGTACGCTGGTCGTTGGTGTCGGTCGAAGCCATGGCGCGAAGATAAACCCCGGGTTGGTGGCAGCAGCTTGGGGAGATTGGGCTTAAATTGGGCTGGATTTTGCATTCCATGTCCGACGCCTCGTTCCCCTTTAACCCCATGGCCTTTGACCGCCGAGATTGCTCGGATGACGCCATCAAAGCGCTCTACACGCAGCTCATGCTCCCGCGCATGATTGAGGAGAAAATGATGAGCCAACTGCGGCAGGGCAAAATTTCGAAGTGGTTCAGCGGCATGGGGCAAGAAGCCATCTCGGTAGGGGCAGCGGCGGCATTGGATTCCGATGAATTCATCCTGCCCATGCACCGAAACCTGGGCATTTTCACCACGCGCGGCATCCCGCTCGATCGCCTTTTCTCGCAATTTCAAGGAAAGGCCAACGGCTTCACCAAGGGACGCGACCGCTCCTTCCACTTTGGTTCACCCGAACACCACATTGTGGGAATGATTTCGCACCTCGGACCGCAATTGGGCATTGCCGACGGCATCGCATTGGCGCACAAATTGAATCAAGCGCAAAAGGCTACGCTCGTGTTCACCGGAGACGGCGGCGCCTCAGAAGGCGATTTTCATGAAGCCGTCAACGTAGCAGCCGTGTGGCAATTGCCCGTCATCATCGGCATCGAAAACAACGCTTGGGGCCTGAGCACACCGTCGAACGAGCAATTCCGATTCGAGCATTTCACCGACAAAGCGATCGGGTACGGCATTCCTGCCGAAGACGCCATTCAAGTCGATGGCAACGACGTCCTCGCGGTCTACCACGCGGTGAAAGACGCCGCCGAAAGCATTCGGCAGCACCCCCGCCCCATCCTCCTCGAATTCAAAACGTTCCGCATCCGCGGGCACGAGGAGGCCTCCGGCACCAAGTATTACCCCGAAGGACTGATCGACCACTGGGGACAAATCGACCCTGTGGAACGGTTCACGGCTTGGGGCTTGGACAACGGCGTGTTCAACGAAGCGTTCCTCGAGGAGGTCCGCACGCACCATGCCGAGCTGATCAAATCGGGGCTGAAAGCCGCCGCGGAAGAACCCGAGATTTCAGCGGACCTCGAAACGGAATTGCGGGACCGGTTTGCGCCAGTGCCTGAGACCCAGTGGTCCACCGAACCCGAGCTGCCGGCGGAAGGCGTTCGGGATTTGCGGTTGATCGACGCCATCAGTGAAGGCATGGGGCAGGCCATGGAGGCCTTTCCAGAGCTTGTACTCATGGGGCAAGACATCGCCGAGTACGGGGGCGTGTTCAAAGTGACGGACGGATTTGTGGAGCGATTTGGCAAAGAACGCGTGCGCAACACGCCACTGTGCGAATCGGCCATTGTTGGCGCGGCCTTGGGCCTGAGCATTGCCGGCAAGAAAGCCATGATGGAGATGCAATTCAGCGACTTCGTCACGGTCGGCTTCAACCAAATCGTCAACAATCTCGCCAAAATCCACTGGCGCTGGGGACAGCATGCCGACGTAGTCGTCCGCATGCCTACGGGCGGAAACGTGGGGGCCGGACCGTTCCACAGCCAATCCACAGAAGCGTGGTTTTTCCACGTACCGGGCCTCAAGGTGGTCTACCCTTCCACGCCGGCAGATGCCAAGGGGCTTTTGCTTCGCTCCTTCGAAGATCCGAATCCGGTGCTGTTTTTTGAACACAAGTACCTCTACCGATCACTCAGCGGCCCTGTTCCAGAGGAGCCCTATGCCATCGAATTGGGGCAAGCACGCACAGTGCAGTCGGGTTCGGACGCCACCATCATCACGTACGGGCTGGGCGTGCAATGGGCCGAGGCCACAGCTGCAGCCTCCGGCGCCTCCATCGAGATCATCGACCTGCGGACGTTGCTCCCTTGGGACGAAACCACCGTATTCGAAAGCGTGCGGAAGACCAACCGCGCCCTTGTCCTCCACGAGGACACCCTGACCGGAGGCATCGGCGCCGAACTCAGTGCCCGGATTCAGGAAGCCTGCTGGCAAGACCTTGACGCACCGGTCAGGCGCGTGGGTGGGCTCGATACAGCCTTCCCATTCGCGGGTGCGCTCGAGGAACAATTCCTTGCTTCGAGCCGATTGAACGAAGCCCTTTCGGAGCTGCTCGGGGCGTAAGGCATCCCGGTTGGGATTTGGAAATTTGCAAGGCCCGGACTACATTGGAAGGTGCATCCCACGTGCACACTCACAACCAAGTCCGTCTCCTTGCTGCCGCTTCATCATATACAACGTGCGATTCATGCCTTCTTCTCGGAAGTCAACGAGCAGGCGTTGCAGTTGATGATGCACCACCCGGAATGTGAGGCCGAGGCCCAGCGCATTGTGCGCAAGAGCAATTCCTTGTTGCGCCAACACATTGGCACCTTCAAATCCAACCCGTGGAAGGCTCCTCAGGATTCAGCAGCGCTCAAAAAGCTGTGCCAGGAAGCTCAAGAGGATAGCCTAAAACTGATGCAGCGTATCCAACAAGCAGCGGCCAATCCAGCGGCGTTTGCCGCCGCGCGACCGGACGAACAAAACGCTTGATCAGCGGCCGCGCATGCGCATTTGCTGCGGGCTGCGAATCGCCGCCTCCACCTGCTTGATGTCTTTCTTCAATACGCCCTTGGCATCGAGGCGCTTGCATTCATTGAGCAGGGCTTTGGCCAATTTGGTCTTGCGCTTGGCAGAGGCCACGACGGCCAAATTCAATTTCACAGCGGCCTTATCGTGGTCTTGCTTCAACCCCGTTTCGAGCGCCTCTTTCAACAGCCGCTCCGCCTCGTTCATGTTGTGCTCCATCATCAAGCTCCCCGACAGAAAATACCAGTACCCGCGGCGGCGAGGCCACAGGTGCTTGGGGTTGACGCGGCCCAACCATTTGCGCGCATCCTCCATTTTCTGTTGACGTAAGCTGACAAAGGCCATCAGCAAACGCATGCTCTGCAACGTGATCAACACAAGGAGGGCAGCCACCAGCACCATGCCCACGCCGGCACCGACTTGCCCGACGGTGAACAATTGAATCGCATAGGCCAAGCTCGCGGCGGCAAGAGGAATTTTTATGAATCGCGTGTCCATGAACAGGATGATTTTGCAGTCAAATTTACCGCAAGATGGATTGGAACGCATTGGAATCATTGGAAGATTGGAACGCCGCCCTGAAAGCATCGCATGTCGGACCGGTTGTCGTTTTCAAACACAGCACCCGGTGCAGCATCAGCCGGATGGCCCTGAAGCTCTCGCAGCAGCGATGGGATTTGCCTGAAGACGTCCAACCCTTTTTGCTCGATTTGCTCAATTACCGCGCAGTCAGCAATGCAATTGCAGCGGACCTGAACACCGAACACCAATCGCCTCAGCTGCTGTTGATCCGCGAAGGTAAAACCGTGCATTGCGCGAACCATTCGAACATCGACCCCGTCGACATGTTGCCCTATCTTTAAGGCATGGATCAAGTCGTCAAAATCCGGGTCATCCTCGATGTTGAGGAGGACATCTTTCGGGACATCGAAATCGAACTCGATGCCCCGTTGATGCACCTGCACTTGTCCACGCTCGACGCTTTCAATTGGGACAACGCTAATGAGATGGCCTCCTTCTACCAAAGCAACGAGGCCTGGGATAAAGGCGCGGAGTACCCACTCATGGCGATGGGCCCTGAATTCCCCTCCATGGAGAACGCAACCGTGCGGGACATCCTTCCAACACCTACCTCGCGCGGGCTCTACGTGTACGATTACCTCCGGATGTGGTGCTTCTACCTCGAGCCGTTGGCAATGGGGGCCGCTGAAGACGGCGTAGGGTACCCCCGGTTGATGATGGAATTCGGCACCACGCCCGACCCCATGAGCCGTGAACCCGAGGGCCTCGACGATGCAGGGTTGTTTGACGACGTCTTCAGCGACGATGCCAAAACCGGCGATCCCGAAATCGATGCCTACCTCGACGAGGACGACGACGAGACGCCCGGCATGGAAAACATCGATGACCACGTCGACCTGTTCTGAATGGACGGGACCCGCGCAGCACAGCTTTCTCCCCTCTCGGAACACCGAGGCCAACAGGAGCGCCCGCTCTTGGTGGTTGTCATCGGCCCTACGGCCGTCGGTAAAACAGCCGTCGCCATCGCCGTTGCAAAGGCCTTGCACTGCGAAATCCTGAACGCCGATTCCCGGCAAGTGTTCCGCGGCATGCCCATCGGCACGGCCCAGCCCACTGCCGAAGAGCGCGCAGCAGTGCCCCACCATTTCGTGGACTTTCTCGAGCCCGATGCCCTCTACAGTGCAGGGCAATTCGAATCGGATGCGTTGGCTTGGCTCGAACAGTGGTTTACCCACCGCAAGTGCGCCGTTCTGAGCGGTGGCAGCGGGTTGTACGTGAAGGCCGTCCTCGAAGGGCTCGACCCCGTGCCGGCCGACCTGACCATCCGAACCGCTCTCAATGCCCGTTTGGAATCGGAAGGATTGGAGGTGCTGGTGGATGAATTGAAACGTTTGGATCCGGAGCACGCCGCCAGCATGGACACCCAGAATCCGCAACGTGTGGTGCGCGCCTTGGAGGTGTGCTTGGCCAGCGGCAAGCCCTTTTCGAGTTTTCATTCAAGCTCAACTGTTCAGCGCCCATTTGACACGCTCGTCATCGGGTTGAAGCGGGAACGCACGGAATTGATCGACCGCATCAACCGCCGGGTGGACCTGATGATGGAATCAGGATTAAAAGCAGAGGTGGAAGCCCTGCGCCCTCATTGGTCAGCCAATGCGCTGCAAACAGTGGGGTACCGAGAATGGAACGCTTATTTTTCAGGCGAATGGACAGCGAACCACGTTGCCGAGGAGATCAAGCTCCGAACGCGGCAATTTGCCAAACGCCAGATGACCTGGTTTCAGAAAATGGAAGGCGTGCATTGGTTTCATCCCGACCATACGGAGAACATCGCCGAAGTTTTGCGCGTTGAATGTGCAAACCGAGGGTGGGGACCCGTTCAACTGACCCAAAACCATGGCGAGTAAACCGAAAAACGCACGGCGCGCCCAGCGCTCGACTTCCGATGGACGGATGGCGCATTTCGATGACCAAACCGCCAAGGACCTGGAATTTGATGTAGTCAAAACGCTGTTGCTGAACCATTGCCACAACCCCACGACGGTGGACCGCGCAACCCAATTGCATCCCCGGGTCAATCCCAAATCTTGGCGCAGAGAATTGGAACGAACGAAGGAATTCCTCAACCTGCGGAGCGAAGGGGTGCCCTTTCCAGCCGTCGGAGGAGAGGAAATCGCTGCGGACAACGAGCGCCTTGCCGTTCGGGATTCCGTGCTGGATGAAGCCGGCTTCAACCGCATTCGGACCGCCACGGAAACCGTCAATGGGGTCATCGAAGCGCTGGAAGGCAAGGCCGATGTTTTTCCCCGGCTGTGCGAACTGATCGACGGGCTCGAGCCCAATGAAGAACTCCCGAAAGCCATCGATGGGGTATTTGATGCCAAAGGCGAAGTCCGCAGCAATGCTTCACCCAAACTGATCCAAATCCGGGAAGAGAAGGTTCGCTTGCGCCGAAACCTCAACCGGCAATTCCTCAAAGAACTCAAGAAGAACCAGGAGCGCGGATGGCTGGCCGACACCAAAGAAGGGTTCATCAACCAGCGCCGCGTACTCGCGGTCAGCAGCACCCACAAGCGCAAAATCGCAGGGACCGCCTTGGGGCAGTCGAAGAACGCCTCCATCACCTTCATTGAACCCGCATCGACGGTGTCCATGAACTTCGAAATGGAGATGCTCCAAGACGATGAACGCAAGGAAATTCATCGCATCCTGCGCGCATTGACGCAGCAAATTCGGCGTTTCCTGCCCGACCTCCGCTCATACCACCGGCTGTTGGTCGAATTGGATTGGGCCCGTGCCAAGGCGCAGTTGGCTCGGGAAATGGACGCCGACCTGCCCGGCATTCGCAAGGACGAAAACTTTCACCTCATCCAAGCATACCACCCGCTACTTGCCATGCAAAATGCAGCCAGCGGACTGCACACCGAGCCGCAGACGCTGCAACTGCAGCGCAAGGAACGCATGCTGGTTATTTCCGGCCCCAACGCCGGCGGAAAATCCATTACGCTCAAGACGATAGGCTTGCTTCAAGTAATGCTGCAAAGCGGGTTGCTCATCCCCGCCCACCCCAACAGCGAGATGGGCTGTTTCCGGTCCATATTGACGGATATTGGAGATAATCAAAGTATTGAAAATCAACTTAGTACGTACAGTTACCGCTTAAACCGCATGAAGGGGTTTTTGGATGTGGCCGATCGGTCTTCCCTCCTGTTGCTCGATGAATTTGGCACAGGCTCGGACCCGGAGTTGGGAGGTGCCCTAGCGGAGGTGTTTTTTGAAGAGCTGTACGAACGCGGCGTCTTCGCAGTCATCACCACCCACTATGCCAACATCAAGACCCGCGCCGCCCAATTGCCCGAGGCCATCAACGGTTCGATGCGGTTCGATCAAGAATCCCTGCAACCGTTATTCAAGCTCGACATCGGCCCCCCCGGCAGTTCATTTACCTTCGAGGTGGCGCACATCAATGGCATCAACAACGACCTCATCAAACGCGCCAAAGGGAAGTTGGATCACCGCAAGGTCAAGTTGGACGAATTGATTTCGGAGTTGCAGAAGGAGAAAAACACCCTGGCCAAAGTGACCGACAGGCACCTCAAAAAGGAATTCGAACTCGAGCAACTGAAGGTGACCATGAACCGCCGCGAACAGCACATCAACGACCGGGCCGAAGCCCAACAAGCACTGGCCGAAGACAACAACGATGCATTGCACCGCGGGCGCAAACTGCAGCAGTTCATCGACAAGTTTGATCCGGGTAGCCGGAACAAAGCGCTCCTTCAAGACGTCGAAAAATACCTCGCCGTCGAGAAGACCAAGCGCCTCGAAAATCAGGCGGCCAAGCAAGCCAAGAAACGCGCGCAGTCCGCCAAGGCTTCCAAACGTCGGCCGAAGCATTTTGTCGAACGCATCCAGGTGGGATCAACCGTTCGGTTGCGCAACGGCGGGAAGGAACGCGGCGAGGTCATCGCCATGCACAAGAACGCGGCCACCGTTTTGTTCGGGGCATTCAAAAGCAAAATCGAGCTCGAAAAACTCTCGTGGGTCGCGAATTAGCGCTCCTTATTCGATGACGAGCTTGCGCGTGGCCGTCGCCCCGCCAGCGGTCTCCACCGTGACGTAGTACAGGCCCTGCGCCCATCCGCTCACATCGGCAGCGGGGATGGCCATCTGCCGGACATCAAACTGGGCAACTGGGCGCCCAAGGGCGTCGTAAAAGCGCAGTTCAGCGGCCTGTACCTCACCGGACCAGTCCACGTACACGCGGTCCCGTGCCGGGTTCGGTCGAATGGACCATTCGTTTTCAATCAACCACTCCTCCTCCACTTCAACCACGCCGCAGATGGTTTGTTCGGCACATGGCACTTCCAAATCGGTCACATAGCTGCCTTCCAACACTTCTTGGCCTGTTCCAAGTGGATCGAGGAAATTGTAAAGTTTCTCTTCATCCGAAATGGGATTGTTGCCGTCCCAGTGGTAGCTCATCTTCCCATAGTAATCTGGAGCATTCGGTGAATCGCAAAACGACGCACCGCCCGTCAACGTACCCACAATGTGTTGGTTCTGATTGAACAACGGTGACCCCGACGAACCGCCTTCGGTCACGCCGTGGTTGGTCACGGTTTCCTGCCAGTATACCCGCCAGTGCGCCCCGGGATGGTAGGCGCTGCTGTTCGCGGCCGTGGTCGTGAAGGTCGAGATCTTCTTTCGATCACCGGACGGGTGGTGGATGCCGACCCCACTGGTCGGATTGGAACCGCTGACATCCCAACCGGCGTAAAACGGCGTCCAGCTGTCAAAAACCGGATCCTCTACCTCAAGCAGGAGAAAATCAGAGCCGTTGATGTTGTTTCCAAACATATCGTCAGAGCCGGTGAGGTAAAAGACGCCCGTTCGAACGTGCGAATTGAAGCTCGACGAGCCCTCGCATTCGAAGTATTCGTAGTTGTAGCGAACCTTGAGCAAGGACCAGCCGTTTTCGTCCACCTCGTCTGCGCAGTGAAACGAGCTCAGCAACAGCTGCTTGCAATCCTGAGCCGTGTTGTTCACCATCGCGCCTGAGCACAGGTAGATGCCTCCGTTCTGAGATACCCGCAGCCGCACCACAGCGTCTCGTTGGCACTGCCAATCATCGCCTTCCGGGCACATCACGTCTACCTGGCAGGGGTCCGAACCGCGGTTGTTCTCCGCGAGCAAATCGTATTCGCCATCAAGCCACAAAAAGCGGAAGAAGTAGCCGACTGCATTCACGTGCAGCTCGGGTGCACCAACCACGTCGGCCGGTTGCACGTACCGCATCACCAATTCTTCACCCGGCACCTCACCACTCACCCACCGTCCGTGGTCGTTGTTTTCAGTGTAATCAATCGGGCCTTCAACATACGGGCTGCTGAACCGATCCGCCTCCGATTGGAATGTCAACGAGGAACCCATGGGAAGGTGGAACGCATCGAAATACACACACAAAGCCGGGGCGTCCTCCACCCGAATCCGCAAGGTCCACACCGTTCCATCTTCCGTCACGGCCGCATCGGCCTGTTCGAAAAAGTTAAACGAGGCATCGAGGATTTCCCCTTGCATCGTTTTGCCGGTGTGCTCTTCGTGCCAATAAGCGCGGTTCCACAAGTGCTGAACGTTGGGTGCCTCGACTTCAACTACGGGGATGGTTTTGTCCCCTTGAGCTTGTGACGTCTGCGCCTGCAGGGCGACGACACAGGTCAGCCCCCACCCCACCAAGGCGATCGCTTGGAATAATTTCATCAATCAAGTTCTTCAGGTTCTCTGTCAAATTTACGTCGATTGTCCTTAACCGATTGGGGAAAATTGGGGAGTGTCGGAGCGCATCTCACATGAAGAATCGGTACCTTCAGGCCTGATTGAAAAATGACATGGGAAAGCAGTTTGCATTGGGAATGATCCTGGGCTGGATGGTGGCCGCTCCGGCGTGGTCGCAGCAGTCCGATTTTGAAGAACAGGGCCAGAAATTCAACACCCTCCTCTACTACATGGACCAGCTCTACGTGGAAGACACCGATATGGAATCGCTGGTAGAGACCGCCATCGTCAACATGCTGGAAGAAATGGACCCGCATTCGGTCTACATCCCTGCAGAAGAACTCAAGGCTGCCGACGAGCCCTTGAACGGGAATTTCGAAGGGGTTGGCATTCAGTTCAACATATTCCGAGATACCATCATGGTCGTTTCGCCCATCTCAGGCGGACCCTCTGAAAAACTCGGGATCATGGCGGGCGACCGCATTGTCACGGTCGACGGCGAGGTCGTAGCCGGCACCGGTGTGACCAACAAGGACGTGCAGCGATTGCTCAAAGGGCCAAAGGGAACGCTCGTTACAGTTGGCATCAAGCGCGGAAACGACCCCCAGCTCTTGACGTTCGAAATCATCCGGGACAAAATCCCCATTTACTCGGTGGATGCTTCCTTCATGGTGGCTCCGGGCATTGGCTACGTCAAAGTCAACCGGTTTTCCAAGTCCACGATGAGCGAGCTCTACAAAGCCTTCGCCAAGCTGAAGCAAGCAGGCATGGAGGACCTCATTTTGGATTTGCAAGGAAACGGCGGCGGCATGTTGCGCACCGCTATTCAGATGGCCGACGAATTTTTGTCGGAGCAAAAACTCATCGTCTACACCGAAGGCCGCTCGTTCCCGCGGGATGACACGTATGCCCGCATCCCCGGCCGGTTCGAACAAGGCCGCCTCGTCGTGCTGATTGACCAGGGCAGTGCATCCGCATCGGAAATCGTGTCCGGTGCCGTACAAGACTGGGATCGCGGATTGATTGTAGGCCGCCGAAGTTTTGGCAAGGGCCTCGTGCAACGCCCCGTCAACCTGCCCGACGGCAGCGCGGTGCGCCTGACCGTACAGAAATACTACACCCCCGCGGGTCGCTGCATTCAAAAACCCTACGACGAAGGGGTGGATGCATACCGAATGGAAAAGTTTGACCGGTACGAAACCGGCGAAATGATGAGCTTGGATAGCCTTGACTTGCCCGACAGCCTGAAATACGAGACCCGATTGCGCGGCCGGACGGTGTACGGCGGCGGCGGCATTGTGCCGGATGTTTTTGTCCCCCTCGACACCACCGACAACTCGGCCTACTTCAGTTCCATCTTGCGCAAGGGCCTCGATAACCGTTACGCCCTCACATACGTCGACAGCTTGCGGGCTGAATTGGAAGCGGCCTACCCAACGGAGGACACCTTCCTCGAGGCCTTCGAAGTGACCGACGCAATGCTCGAAGCCTTCCAGGCATTTGCCGCCGCTGAAGGGGTCGAATTCAACGAAGAAGACTGGTCCAAATCCGGTGACGCTATCGCCCTACGGTTAAAAGCGATGATGGGGCGAAACCTGCTTGAACAAAGCACCTTTTATCGTGTGATTTCCGGCCTCAACGAATCGCTTGAGCGGGCGATCGAAATTCTGCAAGACGGCACCTTCGAGAAGGCCAACCTTGCGCACAATACCTTTTGAATTGTAATTTTGACTTGAAAATCATGACCATGAAATTGAGCTGGAAATTTTTGTTTGTTCCTGCCCTGGCCATCTTGGCCATTGGATGTGCAGGAGAAGGAAGCAGCGAAACCGCCATCTCGCGCCCAGCTGCTGAGCAAGACTCACGTGAGCTCCCTGTTAACACCAGTCCTGGTGCGGATGGGAACTACGACCCCGCACGCGCAGGTGCTACGTCGCCCACTGGGCCAACGACCACCATCGCATTCAACGAATACGAATTCGACTTTGGCACCTTGACCCAGGGCGATGCTGTGACCCACATGTTCGAATTCACGAATTCGGGTGATGAGCCGCTCATCATTGACAACTGCAAAGGCTCGTGCGGCTGCACCGTACCGAAGTGCCCGAAGGAGCCCATTCAGCCTGGCGAGAAGGGACAGATTGAAGTGAAATTCAACTCCAAAGGCAAGAAAAATCAGCAGACCAAAAAGGTCACCATCAATGCCAATACCGATCCGGCTCAGACGTTCTTGACCATCAAGGCGTTTGTCGAATTTGAGCCCGGCGCTTAATGGTTGCACGGATTACCGATTTCTTGAAAACCCTGCCTCTGCGCAGGGTTTTTTTGTTGCCGATGGCCTGTTGGCTGTGGTCGCCCGCAGCTGCGCAGTCGTTCACGACACAACCCACCAACGGGGAGCGATTGGATTACACAGTAACCTATGAATGGGGGCCCTTTTATTTGGAGGTCGGGGATGTGAGTTTCACCACAGCCTCCATGGCGTACAGCGGAAATCAACTCTGGAGTTTTGAAGGCTGGGGTGCCTCCCGCAAACACTGGAACTGGTTCTATCCGGTCAATAGCATTTACGCCAGTGTGGCGGATGCATCTTTAACTCCCATCAACTTCCAACGGCAAGGGCGGGAAGGCAGCCACACCTACGATCGGTGGTACTTTTTGAAAAACCCACAGGAAGTCAAGTGGATCAGCGCTGACCCTGAACTCAAGAGCGGAGCGCTCGCCGCTGAGCCGGAAGCCCCATTGCACGACGTGATGACCGCCGTGCACCATTGTCGGCACTTGCCGTGGGAGGACTACCATCCAGGAGACACGGTAGCATTGAACCTCATCTTGGACGGGGAATTGCACAGCACGCGCCTTGACTTTAAAGGGACGATCCGGCATGAGGATCCACGAACGAAAACCGAAACAACCTGTTGGGAATTTTCCCCCACATTGATTGACGGCACGGTGTTCAAAGCAGGGGATCAAATGCGGGTCGTCGTCACAGCTGACGATCGGCGTTTGCCCATTTTTGTGGAAACTGAACTGGTGGTTGGCCACGCACGGATTTACCTGACCAACGTCGCCGTACTGGAGACCGACGAATTGAGCGCCTTTCGCGCAGCATCAGAGCGTCAACGCGACGCTTTCAATCAAGACTAACAGTTGCTCGCTTGGATGTCGATGACTTTGATCGACCCATGACCAAGGTGAACCATGCCCTCATTCTCCATGATTTTCAGGGTGCGGCTGACCGCCTCCCGGCTGACGTACAATTCCTCAGCAATTTCGGCGTGCGACTTGGTTACGATTTGTCGGGCGGACAATTGCGAATGCGTCTGCAGGTAGGATTCAAGCCGACCCTTGAGCGGTTTGAAGGCAACCTGGTCCAACATGTTCATTGAGTCTTGCCAAGAAGTCCGGATGCTGTACAGCACCATGCTTCTCCATTCTTCATTTTCGACAAAAAGCCGATCTGCGAGCTCTTTAGGAACAACGCGAATTATTGTGGAAACTTCTGCTTCAGCCAGAATATCCATCGTACCTCCGGTAAGCGAAGTGAGTGTGCTGAGTGCGCACATACCATCCTTGCGCAGGAGGTATAAGAGATGGCGGTTACCATATTCACAAATCCTGAACAGCTTCACCGCGCCCTGCTCCAAAATATACGCCCCTTCCACGGGGTCGCCGGGATTCATGATCACCGTTCCGGGAGCCACCTCCATTACGGTGGACTGGTCCAGAATCTCTGCCGCCAATTCGTCTGAGCACCAATTGCATTGATTGGACATCGTCATTTTGCTAACTATTTAGTATAAATGTAGTTAAATGAGGTGTAGGTGACACAAAGGGGTTGTTGCTTCTTCATTAGGGCCGCAAAACTACAGAGAATCAAGTACTTATTTGCCCAGAAAGTTCTATCGGTTAACATAAATACACACCGCCGAGCGGCATGGTGCAATGCCCTTGATAACAAGGGGGTTCTGAACGTATTTTGCACCATGGCCACACCCAAGTCAATCGGCTTTGCCCCACCTCCAATCGACGGCGACACCATCGCTGCCGTGACCCGTGTGCTGCAATCGGGATGGATCACATCTGGCCCAGAGTTGGCGGCGTTTGAAGAGGAGCTGGCGTCGTTTTTAGCGGTGCCGCACGTGGCTTGTTTCTCCAGTTGGACGACAGCATGTGAATTGGCTTTGCGCTGGTTTGGCGTTGGGCCTGGTGACGAAGTCATCATACCGGCCATGACGTATGCCGCGACGGCCAACATCGTATTGCACTGCGGTGCGACGCCTGTGATGGTCGACATTGATCCCAGGCAGCGGGTCGTTTCGGCCGATGCCATTCGCGCGCGAGTGGGCCCCCGAACCAAAGTGGTCATGCCGGTGGACTTGGGGGGCTGGCCCGTCGATTACGATGCCATCCACACCTTGCTCACCTCCGCAACCATTCGTTCCCAATTTCAAGCCGAAAATGACGTGCAAGCTCAACTCGGGCGGCCTTTGTTCCTCTCGGATGCAGCGCACTCGTTTGGCGCCACCTACGCCGGCCAACCGGTAAGCCGCCAGGCCGACATCACCGGATTCAGCTTCCATGCAGTCAAAAACCTGACTACGGCCGAGGGAGGCGCGCTGGCGTTCAGCCTTCCCGGCTCATTCGATATGGAGGCAATCCGCGGTTGGTTCAAGGCCATGGCCTTGCACGGGCAATCCAAAAGCGCATTGGAAAAAACCACCGGCAGCTGGCATTACGACGTGGTGGACGCGGGATACAAATGCAACATGACGGACGTGCAAGCTGCCATTGGCCGCACACAACTCCGCAAATACCCGGATCAGCTCCTGCGCCGGGCGGCAATCGCCCGTGCGTACGATAAAGGGTTCAACGGCTGCGCGTGGTACGAAGGTCCGCCCCTCGAAGATGCATTGCGCACAAGCTCGTATCACCTCTTTCAGCTGCGCATCAACGGCATTTCAGCAGAGCAGCGAGACCGCATCATGGCCAACCTCAAGGCGCGAGGCATCGCCACCAATGTCCATTTTCAACCCCTGCCGATGCTCACACTGCACCGGCGCCGGGGCGAACACGTGGCAGATTACCCCGAATCGGCTCGGCTCTTCGAGGAGAGTTTGAGCCTGCCCATTCACTTGGAATTGACCGATGATGATGTCACCCGGATCATCCGAGCCGTGAAGGAAGAGGTCGAAACGATATGAAGCCATGAAGCGTGCATTCGACGCATTCTGCAGCGCTATCGCCCTGGTACTGATCGCCCCGCTCTTGCTGCTGATTGGGATCGTTGTTGCGGCAGGGTCGCGCGGAGGCGCCTTCTACCACCAAGAACGCATTGGACGCCACGGTGTCCCATTTCGGCTGCACAAGTTCCGATCCATGCAGGTGCACCGCGAAGGGGGCCAAGTCACCCTCGGGACCAGCGACCCGCGCATTACGTCGGTCGGTCGTGTGTTGCGGAAGTACAAATTGGACGAACTCCCGCAGCTGTGGAATGTGGTGAAAGGCGACATGAGCTTGGTCGGACCGCGACCGGAGGTGGCGAAATACGTAGCGCTGTATACCGATGAAATGCGGGGAGTCTTAACGGTTCGTCCGGGGCTCACGGACCCGGCGAGCATCGCAGGGTTTGACGAAGGTGCGCGGCTCGAAGCGGCCGATGACCCGGAGCAGCATTACCGAGAAGTGATCTTACCTGAAAAGGTGGCGCAGCAGTTGGCCTACGTTCGTTCGGCCACGTTTGGATCAGACATTCGGATAATCGCCCGAACGCTCTTCCGCATTTTCAAACGATGACAGCAATGGCTGGAATACATCCAGCATCCGCTCCGCCTTCTCTTCATCCCCTGCTTCGCGCAAGGCATACGCCACGTTTCTCACCAAACGCTGAACGATCTCCATGGAGAGCGCCGGTCGCCACTGCCGGCCTGTTTCCCCGCCCTCACCTTCGATGTGGCTCAAAAATTCAGATATGTCATCGGGACCGATTACTGTCCCTTGGCTGTATGGGTTGATGTAAAACAGGATGCCCGCCTGGCCTTTCTGGGCCGTTCCTTCCCCGACAAACGCATCATCGCAATAGGCCAGAATGAAATGGTTGGGGAGGTTGATCCCGCGCACCGGAATTCCCAAGGCTTGGGCAACCGACAGGTACAACATGCCCAATCCAACAGGGTTTCCTTTCTTTCCTTCCAGAACCCCCGTAGGTAGTGCCTCAGACGGCACATGTGGGATGCGCCGAACCCCTTCAAATTCGTGAACAGAGAAGAAAATGTGGTTCAAGATGCGCACCTGCTCGAGCGCCGTGAGCTCTTCGTTCAGCTCGAGCCACACCTCTTTTTTCAGGGATTCAAAAGCATAATTGGATTCTGCCACCTGCCACGCTGGGTCAACAGCGCGCTGAACCAATTGAGCACCGGCCCACATGTCCTGTCCTCCGCATTCCATCCACGCCTCCAATTCTTCCCGAATGTCCGATTGCTGGAGGCCTTCCTGCAGTTTGGTCAGCCGCGACTGGAACAGGGCGCATTCCCTTCCCGACAGTGCGGCGTCGTTGACAAACGGCAGGACGTCTTTGCCCTTGGAGAGCAGCCGATCGCGCACGTGGTCGTACACCGTTTCATCCGGATCATCCATCAAGGCCAACAACGCGTGAATCTCAGAAATGCTCATGGTACTCCGGGCTTCGTTCCAACAGGATTTAGACTGGTACCAAATCTAAAAATCGGCCCAAGCTGATAAAGGATGGTAAAAAGCACTTATCCAACCGGACCTGTGGAATCCCTCGAATGCAATTGCGTACCTTAAGGGGATGCGCTTGTCCCATTCCATGCCTCGTCCCCGGTGGAACCCAAACGTATTGGACGCCAATCGGCTGTTTTACGCGTTGTGGACGACGGCCTTGTTCCTCCTGTTGATCTGGGGGGTCTACGCCATCAACGAGGCCTACGCGTTGAATTGGCGGCGCTGGGGAAACCACCCCCGCGAATGGGCGCATTGGACCGGCGTCTTTACCTATCCGTTTTTGCACGGCGACCTCGAACACCTGTGGAACAACACGGCAACGTTTTTCACGCTCAACGGCCTGCTGTTCTATTTCTACCGATCGATTGCGGCGCGCACGTGGATCATGCTCTACCTGCTCTCAGGCGTGGGACTGTGGGTATTTGCCAAAGGCGGCAACCACATCGGTGCCAGTGGCATCAACTACGCGCTGGCGGCCTTCCTCTTCACGTCGGGCGTGGTCCGGAATTCCCAACTGCTGCTCCGGGTGACGTTGCTCGTCGCGTTTCTCTATGGCGGCATGGTCTGGTGGATGCTGCCCATTGACGAACACATTTCGTGGGAAGGACACATCGCAGGAGCGGTGAGTGGTTTGTTGTTGGCGGTGGTGTTTCGCAAAAAGGGGCCCCTCCCCGATTTGGAACTGCAACCGCCAGCACCCGATGAGCGCTTGCCTGACTGGTGGGCCGCTGCCCACCCGGAGCACCCGGATGTCGTTCGCCAGCGGGAATTGGATGCCCATCAAACGACCACCGCAGAAGATGGCACCTCCCAAGACGTCCAATTTCGCATCGTTCCGAAACCGGGTTCGAACAAAAACGCCCCGACCGGCGGCCGAGGCGATTTGAATTCGAAAGGATAAAGCTCGATTGCCTATGCGTTGAGCATAACCGGCATCACGAGCATCAACACGTCCTCCCCTTCCTCCTCCGCTTCCGTTGGCTTGATGATGCCCGCACGATTTGGCGCGGACATTTCCAGGGAAACCTCAGCACTTGACAAGTTGTTCAGCATGTCCATCAGGAACCGGCTGTTGAAGCCAATCTCCATGTCTTCACCCGTGTAGCTGCAGTTCAAGCGTTCACTGGCTTCGTTCGCAAAGTCGAGGTCTTCGGCGCTCACGACCAATTCACTTCCAGCGAGCTTAAGCCGCACTTGGTGCGTAGTCTTGTTCGCGAAGATGGAGACGCGACGAATGGCCTGCAGGAAACTGGTTCGGCTGATGACCATGCGGTTGGGGTTGTCCTTCGGGATGACCGCCTCGTAATTGGGGTATTTGCCCTCGATGAGGCGGCAAATGATGGTGACGTCATCAAATTGGAAACGGGCGTTGGAGTCCGTGTAGGTCATGGTCACCGCTTCCGCGTGCGAGGCCGCATTCTTCAGCAGGTTCAACGGCTTCTTGGGCACTATGAACTGCGCATTGGATGTCGCTTGGACGTCGTTTCGGCCGTAACGCACCAAGCGGTGCGCATCCGTGGCGACGAACCGTACACTCTCGGAGTAGAACTCGAAGAAAATACCCGACATCACCGGACGCAAGTCGTCGTTGCCCGCTGCAAACAAGGTGCGGTTAATCGCACCGATCAACGCGTTGGCATCAATGGTTATGCTCGCCGCATCATCCAATTCAGGTGATTTGGGGAACTCATCGCCGTTGGCGCCCGTCAGCTTGTATTTGCCTGCATCACTGGTCAACTCGATGGCGTACGTTGCTGGATCGACCTTGAAGGTCAGTGGGATGTCCGGGAAAGCCTTGAGGATGTCCAAAAGCATTTTGGCCGGCACCGCGATGGCACCCGTATCCTCGGTTTTGACCTCGAGCTTCGTGGTCATTGTCGTTTCCAGGTCGCTTGCCGAGATGACGGCCTCGCCGGGACCCAATTCGAAAAGGAAGTTATCCAAAATGGGCAACGTGTTGCTGCTGTTGAGGACGCCGCTTAGCGAAGAAAGGTGACGGAGCAGTTGGCTGCTGGATACGATGAAATGCATGATCAAAGATTGGTCTCCAAAGATGCTTCATATCCCATCGAAAACACGTGTTTGGGGGCAGTTTTTGGGGCGGATTTTTTCAACATGCAATGCACGAATGGACCTCAAGTTTTTCACGAAAAAAACCGTAATTTGGGAACATGAAACACATCGCCTTCATCTTCAGCATGGCCATCGTCATGCTCGGCATCAACCCCGCTGCGCAGGCCCAATCGGATGCAGCCGCAGAAACGGTGCAGCCCGGATACGTCAACGTCCACATCACCCAAAACTCGACGCGAGCCGAATTGGCGCAACTGCAGAAAGACCTGAGCGCTGTCAACATCGGATTCCGCTACGATATGGTGGATTGGGTGGAAGGCAAGCTGCAATCGATTCGTTTTGCCCTCATCCTGCAGGACGGCACCATGGTCCGCAATGCATACGACGCCATGGATGCTGAAACGGACATTTGGATCCGATTGGAAGGCACCGGTGAAGAGCGCGTTTTCTGCGCAGGAAGCAAGTGCGCCGAATAACACGAAGAACGACTTCTGAGAAGCGCGCCCCAACGGCGTACTTTTTTTTGCTTCAAACTTTGATCAGAGGGTGTCCAACGCGCTGAGCACCTGCTCCACTGTGATGGACTCCCCACACGCAAAGTGCCCCAAGGGACAAGAAGTCTTCCCATGCACACCGCACGGTCGGCACGGCAACGATTCAGCCGATTTTACGACCCGAGAGCGGTCTGAAAGCGGGCCAAAACCGAAGGCCGGAACCGTCGAACAGTACACAGCCACAGTCGGTGCATTGACCGCGGAAGCCAGGTGCAAGGGTCCGCTGTCATTGGTCAAGACCCAGGCCGCTTGCGCCATCAACGCCGCCGATTCCAACAGCCCTTGGTCAGCCTGCACCACTGCATTGGGGTGCTCCGTTTTCGCTGCAATCTCCTCCAGCAAGGCCGCATCAGCCGGACCGCCTACGAGCCGCAATTCAGGCACCTCTTCCGCCAGCGCATCACACAGCTCAATCCATCGTTCGACGGGCCATTGTTTCGTCGCCCACTGGCTCGCAGGAGCCAGCACCGCAAACGCGCGACCAACCGGGGCCAGCGGTTCCGGATACAACCGCGGCATACGCGGCGCTTCCACGTCCGTCCACCCTTGCACGAGTCGGTGATTGCGCTCGATTTCGTGCACGCCCTCCTCAAACCCGTGCGGCACCCGATGGGTGAAAACCCGGCGCAAAGGATGCACATCAAAGCCCACACGGATCGGTGCACCCGAGCGCCACGCCAACCAACCGGAGGAAGCGTGCCGGTGCGGGGTAAACACTGCGTCAAACCGTTCGCGACGCAACGCTCGCGCCAGTGCATTCAACGACCGGTAGCGCGGCAGCAGCCCGCCCTTTTTGTTCCAGACGTGCACGCCAGCCAAGAACGGATGCCCGTGGAACATCGCCTCATTTCCTTGGCGCACGCAGATGTGGATGGCATCTTCAGGATGCACAGCATGCCACGTTTCCCACAACGCGGAAGCCAGGATGGCGTCCCCGATGAAGGCCGTTTGGATGAACAGTACTTTCCGCGCGGGCATGGTGCGAAGATACGGGGTGGGCACGTCGCAACCGGATGGCTTGCGACGTACCTTGCGGCATGGCTCGATGGATTGGCATTGATTACGGCGGAGTGCGGACGGGGTTGGCTTTCACCGACCCGGCTGGTGCGATGGCATTTCCGCACAAAACAGTTCCCACGAAGGAGTTGATGCCGGCAATCAAGGCCCTGGTGAATGAAGCACCGTGTGCCGGGTTTGCCTTGGGCATCCCCAACCGCTGGGGGGTGGAATTGGGCCGGGGCCTCACGGACAGTTCAGCCGCAATTTTGGCATTCAAGAAAAAGTTAGAACAGGAGTTCCCGGATTTGGGTGTCACGCTTGTCGACGAGACCAATACCAGTGAGGAAGCGCTTCAGTCCGCCATCCGTTCGGGGATGAAAAAGTCCAAGCGTTCACAAAAAGGCGCCGTCGACGATGTCGCCGCCGCACTGATTCTTCAACGCTTTCTCGACGAGCGCAGCCGCTGATTACCCGCGCTTGAAGACTTCAATTTCCGCTTTCTCACGCACGAGGTCACTGAACGTGCCCTGGTAACGCGTCGCGCGCACGATGTGGTTGTCAATCCAGTGGTAATTGCCTCCACGGGGCTTGCCCATCAGCAGGCCGTGGTAAAGGAAACCGTGCTTGTCGAGCCATGCCTCCGTCACGGCGCGGTGCTCCTCCGTTCGCGATGTGAAGAAGGTGATGATATGCCCCTCTTCGTACCACTTATTGAGTGTTTCCAATGCGTCTGGGAACGGCAAACAGGTCGCCATGCGTTCCGGTTCTTCATTGGGCACATCGTCGGTGATGGTTCCGTCAATGTCAATCATGTAGTTCTTGACCTCAGCGGGCAGCTGGGGCGAGGCGGCCAGGCCTTGGGCGTCTTGGACGGCTTCGAGTTCTACATTCGGTTGGCCGGGGCGGCCGGAGGCATCAGAGGGGTTAGGCATGCCGGCGAATTTACGCCCCACACCCGAGGTGTACAACGGTCAAGAATCCGGATGAAAGACCAAAAACTGCGGTTCATTCGCGCCTTCGAGCGCCTTGTACCACTTTTCGATGAAAGCCGTCCCACCTCCAACGGTTTCCATCAACGGCAGAGCGCTCAATTGCCGTTCCTGCCCTTGGCCGCGCGGACACATCCAATCTTCAACAGCCGTGCGCATGGATTCTGCTTCTTCTGCTCGTTGTTGGCGCACCAGTTTGCGCCACTTCTTTCGCACGTGGAGCAGCTCTTTTTCCATTTTGGTCAAAGCCGCGCGGGTGGTCGGAACCGCATCGCCCGGCACGCCTTCAGCATGTGCGATCAACGCCTCGGACCAGGCTTCAAATGCCCGGTCCAATTCGCCGTTGCCACGCAACAGATTGTCCGCCCAAGCTGCAACCGCGGCGTCACCGGTCAACGCCGGTTGTTGCGGCGTCCAACCGCACGCTTGAGCTGCCCGTACGGAATGCGCGTTATGAACGAAGGCGCCATCCCGCACCAACAAGGCCGG
Organism: Flavobacteriales bacterium; assembly: GCA_002863125.1. Lineage (GTDB taxonomy): Bacteria > Bacteroidota > Bacteroidia > Flavobacteriales_D > Sanyastnellaceae > UA16. The sequence continues at coordinate 64,316 of PKEB01000026.1, read as the reverse complement.
GTGGGCAACGCCGTGGTACCGAAACGCTTCTGCCAGCATGAGCCAGTACCCCACTTCGGACGGACCGCCCACGAATGCCGCACTTTGGAGCACATACTCCTGGTAGACCGGACGCAACGCAGCGTTGGGACTCCATTGCTCCGGACGCAACTGCTGAACGTCCGCTGCACTGTGCGCCGCCAGCCAGCGATCTGCACGCGTACGGCGCCCGTTTTCCTCCAGGACAAACAGGTTGTTCGCTTGCACATTCAACGGAACCGACGACCACTTCGAGGCATATGCCGCATGCGCCGAGCGCAAGGCGTCGGCAATTCCATCCCCACTCCACTCAGGCTCCAAGATGCCGCGAGCCGACGCTTTCAACTCGGCATCATCACCGTCGATCACCAACAGGTTCTCTTGGCCAAACCACTCTTCCAACCAATGCCGCACCCGATGGGCCAGCGGCATGGGGATGTCGTCGACCGTCCCCGTGGATTGTGAAACCGATTGGCACCAGGCCTGCCAGGCATTTTCGGCATCGGCATCCCATGTGATGCGACCGACCGGGGCTTCATCCAAGCGTTCGGGAGTCCACTCAAAGGTGGGACCACCCGGACCATGTGTCCGAGCGATCTCTTCAAAATCGTGGTCTTCCGATGCCATCCAAAACACCGCTACTGCCGGCGTACCTGAGGCCCGAAGTTGAGCTGCCCAGCGCAAGGCCGACAGGATTTTGTAATGAAAAAATGCCGGACCTCCGCCGGCCTGCAGTTGATGCCCTACGGAGACCACCTCAGCTCCTTCAGCAAACTCGATCAATGCCTGTGGTGGGCTCATGCCCGCTTTGGCGTATTGGCCCAGGATGCAATCCGCCGTGTGTTTTCGGCGCTGCAGGTCGACCGAACCGCGGGCGGCAATGGCCGCAGCGATGCCCGTTGTATTCCCGGCAAAAGGCCAGAAGGCTTGAAGCGTTTCAGGGTGGGTGCACCAGTCAGAAGCCGAGCTGCCGGCCGGGAGGATGTCACGCTGGGGATGGCTGTGCACCATGGTTTGAACCAATCAGCGAATCAAGGTGATGGCACCGGACTTGGAGATGGTCTTGCCGTCGGCATCCACGAGGTCCACCTGCCAGACGTACGTTCCAGGTTCTGCGTCTTTCCCACTGGTGGTGGTTCCATCCCATCCATCAGTGGTGTTGTCAGTCAAAGCAAACACCTTTTCTCCCCACCGCGAAAAAACCTCGAATCGTTTCATTTCCACGTTATTCCACACTGGAACAAAGACATCGTTGTCACCATCGTTATTGGGCGTAAAAGCATTCGGCACAAACCACGAAGGATCCTCGTCCAAATTGACCGTTGTTGGTTTGCTCATGGGGCCTTTCACTTCTTCCTCATCCACTGCGATGCCTTCATCGTCCAACGCAATCTCAAACGCATCGACAAAACAATACGCCATGGTCGGTGCGTCGCCTTCGTTGACGGCGATGCTTCGCCCGTCGTCAGGACCAAATGCTCCCCACGTGAAACACGTCCACGGCCCTTGCGCCACAAAACTGAAGGAAATCGTTTCCCATTCACGGCTGTAGAAAGCAGGGGTCAATTCAAACTGCGGAATTTCATTCAAAGGGTTCGCCGCCACTTGCTGCAATGGGCCCATCGAAAAATGCATGCCCAGCTTGCTTACTTCGAGGCCAGCCTGCGAAAACGCGGTGCGCTCTCCGTTCGTCATGCGGAAGGTGAATCGGTACGTCGCGCCCGGTTCAAGCGGTTGCGAGAAAGTACCTGTGATGTATTCCCTGCGGTTGGTCCCGGCGGCACCCGTCGCCATGAAGCCCGCAATGGCCATGCCCTGATCCGGCGAAACCATCGCGACCGGAGTCTCCGGCAAGTCTCCGCCGCCAGAGCCTTGAATGTGAAATGCATCGGGGGTGTTTTCCGAACTCCCGGTGCCCAACCAACCTGGCACTAAATTCCATTGGCCTGTGGTGCTGGGCAAGGCGGTGAGCGATTCAAAACTGCCGTTCACGACCTGCTGCCCTGTCACCGGAATGGCCCATGCGCACAAGAGCAAAAGTGGCAACAAATGGGTGGAATCAAGGAATGAGCGGGACTTCATGTGTTACAAGATACTGCAATGCTTTGGGCTGACAAACTTCTCACCATGCATCGTATTTAACCCCAACTCCCCACCAATGGTTCTGAGCAGCCAAAGGCATCCACAGCCCAGTGAACTGAACCATCCATGGAGAACGTACTTTTCGGTAGCCAATTCGGGCTTGAACCATGGGGACAAAACCTGGGTTTCGCTGCACCCCTGGGACGTACGCTGTTCCATCCAAGGACGGTGCATTCAACGTGGGTCGGTCCTGTGAAGCACGCATGCGGTACCCCACGCCTCCGGCAACTCCACCAATCCATTCACCCAACACACCATCCCATCCAATGGAAACGAACGGCACCGTCGCTGTCGTTCGGCCCATAACCGCTTCGAGGGTATCTGACTCGACACCGATGTCGAATTGCTGAGAGGTCACCAAGCGGAGGGGGGCCGTCGCAGAGGCCGGCAAAAAGCCAATAAGGGAATCGGGAAATGCAGCGGCGTCAATGGAAACCAACGAAGTGAATATGAATCCGGCATCCACGTGCGCTTGCCCTTGAAAGCGCTTACGTCGATCCAACCGAGCTGGCAACCGCAAAAGCTCCGCTGAACATTGAAGGCTCACATCGGGACGTCTGCTCCAGTGCCACCAGCCTGTCGAAGGGTTTCCACCCCCCACGAGGCCGATGACAGTCCATGCGGCTTGAAACTCCGCAGTGGTGTTTCGTGGGTCGGCCGCAATGCTATCGAATCGCACCTGCGCTTCTACATCGAGGATCACCCCATCGATGAGAATGGAATCTTGTATTCCTGAGTCGTGAGCAACCGCCCAAAGCGGAGCAAGCACAGCAGGCAAGAAAGTCAGGAAACGGACCAGGCGCATGCCCGAAAGTTAATCTTTCACCTCGACGGTGGCTGGCAACACCCATTTCTCGCCTTCCAACTGCTGGAGCTGAGGCTCGGATGTTGCGTGCAATTCCACACCGGACAGCCCACGAGACGCCACTTCATCCATAATTACAGGTGCCGATGTTGCGTGCTCGTCCATTGCCGGTGTTTCCTTGGACTTGGGGGCAGTGCGCTCGGGTTCATCGCTCGGTGTGGACGCGACCGGAGCTACCCCTTCTGCAGGTTGATCTGCAGGTATGGCGGGCGCCACGGCAACAGGAACAGCCACTTCGGTGGATGCTGGAGCTGGTGCATCAGGCTGTGCAGGTGCAGGTGCAGGTGCATTTAGCCACAAGGCCGTCGCTGACGTCGCAACCAAAAGAATGGCTGCGGCAGCAATGCCACGGCGCTTTCGGGTCGCAGCGCTCAGGGAAGCGAAGACGGCGTCTTCAACTTCGGCGCGTGGCGCAACCGTTTCGTTTTCGAACTGAGCGCGGACGTACTGATCAAATTCTTCTGCTTTCATCGCTTCTGCTTTATGCCTTCTGTGCTCGCTTTGACATGTTCCCGAGGATGCCTTGCAAATACTTCCTCGCCCGACTCAACTGGCTCTTGGACGTATTCAAATCGATTCCCAATTGCTCGGCAATCTCTTTGTGCTTGTACCCTTCGATTACATACATGTTGAACACCATTCCATATCCTTTGGGCAGCTGCGCAATGGCAGTCGCCAATTCTTCTCGAGTGAAATCCAATTCCTTGAACGCTTCCAAGTCTGCAGGGGTTGCATGGACCTCATCCACATCGAGCTGAAAAGCGTGTTTTTGGTTCCGGCGGTAGTGCGTAATCGCGGTGTTGACGACGATTCGCCGCAGCCAACCTTCAAAACTGTTGTGCTCGCTGAACGACTTGATGTGGCGGAACACCTTGATCCACGCCTCTTGCAAAATGTCTTCCGCATCGGCCCGACCGTTCGTGTACCGGAGCGCCACGGCAAACATCATGGGGCTGAAGCGCGTGTACACCTCCCGTTGCGCGCTGGGCTTGCCCCGCTTGCACGCTTCAATGAGGTTGATGTCAGCCGCTTCCATGAATCCGGTGGTAAGTAGGTAAAACCCGTTTAGGCTTCAATTGGTTGCAGCAAATTCAAGACGTGGCTTACGATTCAAAATACGACGCCGGCACACCGAGCCATTCTAGGGCCGCTCCGGAGAACAATTGGCTCAACTGGTCTTCTTCGAGTCCCATGTCGAGCATGTAGGCGCCGAGCTCGAGGTCACCAAGCGGGAAAGGGTAATCCGACCCCATGCAAATCCGATTGGCCCCTTGCAGCTTCAACACGTATTTCAACAAATCGGCATCGTGCGTGATGCTGTCGATCCAGAACTTTCCGAGGTAGTCACGGGGGTTGACATCGTTGTCGACGGCCACCAAATCCGGTCGGCAATTGAAGCCATGCTCAAACCGTCCCAACGTGGTGAGGAATGAACCGCCGGCGTGGCTGAACATGACCCGCAAATTGGGCAGCCGTTCCAATACCCCACCGAAGATCATCGAACTTGCCGCACGGGCTGTTTCCGCGGGCATGCCCACCAACCATGGCAACCAGTACTTTTCCATTTGCTCCTTGCCCATCATGTCCCACGGGTGAATCATGACCGCCATCCCCAAGCGCTGGCACGTTTCAAAGAATGGAAAGAAGCGTTCCTCCGAGAGGTTGAGCCCGTTGATGTTGGAGCCAATCTGGACCCCGAGATGACCGGCATCCTTGGCCCGCTCCAATTCACGGATGGCCGCGTCGGTGTCCTGCATGGGCACGGTGCACAGGCCCGCGTAATGCCTCGGATCGTTGGCGACCAACGCACTGATGTGGTCGTTGAGGAAGACCGCGATGTCCTGCGCATGCGCCAGCGGTGCGTCATAATTGAACATCACGGGGATGGTGCACACCACTTGGACTTGGGTCTCAAGCGCTGCATATTCCCGTTTGCGCACCTCCGCATCCCAGCAGTTTTCGCCGATTTCACGAAAGAATTGGCTGCCTTGCATTATGCGTGCAAATCCCGCTCGCTCACTTGGCTCCAAGTGGATGTACTGGCCTCCCCCAAACCGCTCGGTCCACTTGGGCATTTCGCGGGGTAGAATGTGGGTATGGCAATCAATTCTGAGCATAGAAAGCAAGGGTTCGTGCCTTCCAATTTACGGTTTGTGGCACAAATCGAGCACGCACGCCTCAGTTGAGCGCTGGCGTTTTCCTTACCCGCCTCAAATCCAATCGATTAACGGAATTGATTTCCCATCCTTGGACGTCATGCCGCACAAAATGCGTCACTTGGTCATGAAAAAGCGGAATCAACGGCAATGCCTGCGAGACCATTCCATTCAAGTCGTCATAAAGCGCGAGCCGCTTGGAGGCATCTGGTTCTGCCAAAGCCGAGTCCAGGCGGGCGTCGAATCCAGCATCCGAATAATGCGTGTAGTTCGGACCGCTCGGGGCGTGATTGGCCGTCCGGAAAAGCGACAAGAAATTTTCAGCATCCGGATAATCCGCCAACCACGACTTGCGAAACGCCATGGCCTTTCCGTTGGCCACGCGCTCCCGGTGGGTCGCCGGCGCCACCACGTCGATGCCCACCTCCAGCCCGATGGATTCCCATTGGAATTGCAGCGCCGCGCACAAATCGGTGTACTCACTCGTGGTCGATAGCACCAATTCCGGCCAGGGACGGGGATGCTCAGCGGCCACAGAATCAATCACCGCCCGGGCGCGTTCGACATCGTATACGGAAGGCCTGGGGGCAGACCGCCCCACAAGGGCAGGCGGCACAAAATCCCGGGTCGGAACCACGGTCCCGCGTCGCAGGGAACGAGCGATGCCTTCCCGGTCAATGGCCAGCGAAAGCGCGTTGCGGACGGCTTCGTCCTGCCAGGGGTGCCAGCCCTGAGCGCTCGGCTCCACAAAAAACCCGATGTAGTCCGTCTTTAAAAACGGCGTAGTCTCCATGCGTACTCTGGGGGCGTGTTCCTCACGTAACGTTCCATCAACCTCGAGCAATTCTTCCATGTACGCCGGGTGCAGGCCACTCATGAAGTCAAATTTTCCCTGCAGCAGCCCCTGGTATTCAGCTCCCATGTCCGAGGCAAATGAAATATGAACCGCATCCATGTACGGCAATTGCTCGCCGGCATCATCACGCTCCCAGTAGCCCTCGTTCCGTTGCAGAACGCACGCTACGTCTTCCAACCACCACGCCAATTGAAACGGCCCCGAACCCACCGGATTCCGGCGGAATTCCGCACCGAAGTGTTCGACCGCCTCGGGGGCAACCACGTTGGCGTATGCCGTGGCAAGAAGGCCCAAAAACGGCGGAAACGGCTGCTTGAGTTGAAACTCAACCGTGTCCACGCCGCGGGCGACCAAGCCCTCCCCTTCGCTTGAGGTGTCGAGGGCATCCAAAATCCAACGACCGCTCGAAGCGACCTGCGGATCACGAAGCCGGTTCAAGCTGAACACGACATCTGCTGCGGTGAGTCTCCGGCCCGTTGCCAATCCAGGAACATCGGGATGGGCAGCAAAACGCACGTCATCGCGCAGCACAAACACCCACTTGGTCCCTTCCTCCTCCGCGTAGTAGGACTCGGCAATGAGCGGCTGCACGTTCAAGTTGGCATCCAATTCCACCAAGCCGTCGTACAGTTGATCCACTACCCACATCGGTTCGAGGGTGCGTGCAAACGCGGGGTCCAGCGATGTGAGGTTGGCGCTTTCGTTGTAGCGGAAGACGCGGGACGCATCATAATCGATTGAATTGCATCCGGCAAAGGCAGCCAATAAGGCGCACCAAAGCACCGGCTGAATCATGGATGGTCGTCGCGCTTTCATTCCCCGCACAAGGTAGTGTCCAACAAATGCTAAAACCAGTTGTTATCTGGGCAGGGGGGCCACAGTGCCCAATACTTTTGTAAGCATCATGAGCCGCTCCTTTCGAAAAAGTGTCTTGCTCGCTTCGGGCATCCTTCTCGCCTCGTTTGTGGCACACGCACAACGGACCATCAGCGGCACGGTGACGGACGCGTCGAGCGGGGAACAGATTCTCGGAGCCAGCGTCGTCCCGGTCAACAACGGCCGAGGCACTTCCACCAACCTCTACGGTTTCTACAGCCTGACCCTTACCGATGATGCCAACGCCGTTGCTGTGAGCTTCATCGGCTTCCAAACCAAGGAGATTCAGCTCACCCCCGGGCAGTCCGTGTACAACGTCGGGCTCGAACCGGCTGTCATCGCTTTTGAAGAGGCCACGGTGGTCGGCGAACGGACGGACCACACCGCCAGCACCGACGTGGGGCGGGCATCCGTTGAGGTAGAGCAGATCAAAGCGCTGCCTGCGCTGCTGGGTGAAGTGGACGTATTGAAAGTGCTGCAATTCTTGCCTGGCGTCTCCAGCGCCGGTGAGGGCAACAGCGGATTTTACGTCCGCGGTGGAGGCCCGGACCAGAACCTCATTCTCCTCGACGACGCGACGGTGTACAACGCCTCGCATTTGTTTGGATTCTTCAGCGTATTCAACGTCGACGCCATCAAAAACATCGACCTCATCAAAGGGTCCATGCCCGCGGAATACGGCGGTCGCGTGAGTTCCGTGCTCAACATCGGGCTGAAAGAAGGCAACGCCAAAAAGTGGAAAACAACGGGCGGTTTGGGGTTGATCAGCTCTCGGCTCACCGTGGAAGGGCCAATCATCAAGGACACGTGCAGCTTGATTTTGTCCGGACGCAGAACCTACCTCGACATCTTGACGCGGCCGTTCATCAAGGGCTCTGCGTTTGAGGGGACGGGGTATTTCTTCTATGATTTCAACGCCAAAATCAACTACCGCCTGAGTGACCGGGACCAGCTGTTCTTATCGGGATACTTCGGCAAAGACGTATTCAGCTTTAACAGCGCAGAGGCCGGTTTCAACACCTCCATCCCTTGGGGCAACTCCATGGGCTCCTTGCGTTGGAACCGCATCCTGAATGACCGCATGTTCCTCAACGTGGGCGCAACGTATTCCGAATACTCCTTCTCCTTCCTCGCCGGACAAGAGGAGTTTGAATTCGGATTTGAAAGCGGCATCAAGGACCTCGCCGGACGTACCGAATGGAGCTTCTACCCCAACCCGCGCCACGTCATCAAAGGCGGCATCGACTACGTGCACCACGACTTCATCCCCACGGATTTCAACGCGCGCAGCGGAGACATCGAGTTCGACACGGGGACCTCAGAACAGACGTTCAGCCACGAGGGAGGCGTGTACCTGCAAGATGACTTCGACATTACCGAAGCGGTCCGCCTGCATGCCGGCCTGCGGTGGAGTGGGTTCTGGCACGTGGGACCGTTCACGCGGTACCCGATTCTGGACAACCAGGACACCACACAGTTCGCCCCGGGTGAACTGGTGCAATTCTACGGTGGCTGGGAGCCTCGCTTGGCGCTGCGGGTGAACACGGGTCCCCAATCCAGCATCAAAGCCGGCTACAGCGAGAACTACCAGTACGTCCACCTCACCTCCTTGGGTACGAGTTCATTGCCCGGCGACATCTGGATCCCCAGTTCCGACCGCGTCAAACCACAATGGGGCCGCCAAGTGAGTCTGGGCTTCTTCAAGACCTTGGGCAAAGAAGAAAACTGGGAAGCTTCCATTGAGGGGTATTGGAAGGAATTGGAAAACCTCGTTGCCTACGCCGAAAACACCAGCCCTGAAGACAATATCGGAGACAACGTGGACAACAACCTGATTTTTGGGGACGGCTGGTCGTACGGGATAGAGACCTTCCTCAAAAAGCGCCAAGGCAAGTTTACCGGATGGATTGGATATACGTGGAGCAAGACCGAGCGTCAATTTGACGATCTGAACATGGGGTTGATTTTCCCCGCCAAATACGACCGCCGGCACGACTTGAGCGTGGTGTTGGATTATGCCCTGTCGAAGCAATGGCGCTTTGGCGGGGCCTTTGTTTACGCAACCGGAAACTCCCTCACCCTTCCCGTACAGCGCTACATTTTCGAAGGCCGCATTACCGACGTCTACGGTTCACGCAACGGCTACCGCATGGCGACCTATCACCGGGCCGATATCAGCGCGACCTACACCCGGGACCCCGCCAAATCCAAGAAAAAACGCGACATTCGCAGGGAATCCAGCTGGACGTTTGGCGTGTACAACCTCTACAACCGTTTGAACCCCTACTTCATCTACTTCAGCAACGAAGGGGACTTGACTTCAGGCACGTTGGATTTGCAAGCAAACCAAGTGAGTTTGTTTCCCATCATTCCATCGGTCACCTGGAATTTCAAGTTTTGATGCGGCATGCGTGAGCTCTGGAAACTGAATCCTTACATCGCGAAGTATCCGCATCTGCTGCTGGGCGGCATCGTCTTCATTTTTTTCACCAACGTCTTTGCGGTCTACGCGCCGAGCCTCATCGGAGAGGGTGTCAACGCCATGAAAGCCGTGGATGAGGCGTTCCTCGCTCCCTTGCGCGAAGGGCAATCGGAGGCCGAAGTGTTTGCACAGGCCGCTGCCCCTGAATTCCCGCGCACGCTGGAATGGATCCGCACGCGGTTCGAGGGAGGCGTCGCGGAATGGGCCCCGGTGCTGAATGGCAAACAAGACGCACTGGCTTGGATGAAGCGCCTCGCATTTTGGCAAGCGGGGCTGTTCCTGCTGGCCTACCTGCTCAAAGGCATTTTTCTCTTCTTCACCCGGCAGACCATCATCGTCATGTCCCGGCGGATTGAGTACGATCTCAAAGGCACCATCTTCGATCAATACCAACGCCTCGATGCAACGTTTTACAAGGTGCAAGACACGGGCGATTTAATGAACCGAATCAGCGAGGACGTCAGCAAGGTTCGGATGTACCTCGGTCCGGCCATCATGTACACCCTGAATCTGACCATGCTCATCCTTTTGGTGGTAAGTGTGATGGTGTACATCGATTGGAAACTGACGCTCTACGCCCTGCTGCCGCTGCCGCTGATGTCCGTGGGCATCTACTTTGTCAGCTCGCGCATCAACCGACAAAGCGAAGCGGTTCAGCGGCAACAAAGCGGCTTGAGCACGTTCGTTCAGCAGCACATCGCCGGCATCCGTGTGTTGAAATCATTCCAGCGGGAAAACGACGCAGCCACGCGTTTTTCCAAGGAAGCCGATCGCTACAAAGCGAGTGCACTGGACCTCGTGAAGACGGAGGCGCTGTTCATGCCAATCATTGTCCTGCTCGTCGGTCTGAGCACCATTTTGACCATCTACATCGGTGGCCAACGGGTCATCGCCGGTGAGTTGGAAGTCGGGCACATCTTCCAATTTGTTTTTTACGTCAACCTGTTGACGTGGCCCTTTGCGTCGGTCGGTTGGGTCACCTCCCTCGTGCAAAAAGCGGAAGCCTCCATGGAACGCATCAACGACTTCATGGAAGCCGCACCGCTGATTCAATCGCCAGCGACTACCGACTCAGCCCCTTCGACTGCATTGGAATCACTGGTGTTTGACAACGTCAGCTACCGGTATCCCGAGACTGGAATCGAGGCACTGCAAGGAGTCAACTTCTCGGTCCAGCCAGGTCAGGTCGTGGCCATCACAGGACGCACCGGCAGCGGCAAGTCCACCATCGCTCAACTGGCCATGCGCATCGTGGACCCTTCTTCAGGACAGGTCAAACTCAATGGGCGGTCGTTGACCGAATGGAACCTGGACGCTTTTCGCCAATTGACGGGCTACGTCCCGCAGGACGTATTCTTGTTCTCCGATTCCATCGCGGGGAACATCGCCTTTGGGTTGGCGGACGAAGAGGCGGACTTGGCATCCATCCAAGGCGCAGCAGTCGAGGCGCACGTTGCGCACAACATCGAAGGGTTCGAAAACGGCTACGAAACGGTTTTGGGTGAACGCGGTGTTAACCTCAGCGGCGGACAGAAGCAGCGCATCTCCATTGCCCGGGCATTTTTGAGGAAGCCGCCATTGCTCATCTTGGACGACTGCCTTTCCGCGGTGGACACAGAAACCGAAGAGGTCATTCTCAAGTCCATCCGCGAACGCGGCAACGAAGCGGCCGTCTTGCTCATCTCGCACCGCATCAGCAGCATCCGCGGTGCCGATCAGGTGGTGGTGCTCGATGCGGGACGGGTCGTGGAATCCGGGGCACCAAGCGATTTAGCCAAGGCCGGTGGGCTCTACGCCCGCATGGTCGAACAACAGACGGAGCCGGTCTGACGCCCCTCAGCTGGGACACGGCGCCCCGAAGACGGACAGAAAGCCCAGCAAATCCCCGATGTTGACCAGCCCGTCCAGGTCAAAGTCAGCCGTACAATTCTCCTCGCATCCGAATTCCCCGAGGTAGATCAGCAGATCGGCCACGGAGATAACACCATCGGAATTGAAGTCGCCCGGACACCCCACTTCCTCATTTCCAGTGATGAACCCATCGCAGTTGTTGTCCAGCCCCTGTTCAGTGCCAGGTGCACCTGGGTATACCACAGCCGAGGCGTCGTTGCAATCGGTTGCATCCGATGTGTACCCCACAGGCTCAGAGCACGCCAAGGTAGTCACAGCGGTATCGCCGTAGCCGTCTCCATCCGCATCGGCGTACCAGATAGTACTAGGCTCGAGTGAGAACTCAAACGATTCGCGGACTTGATTCAGCGGCGAATCCACCTGCACAGTCAGCGATTGATCTCCAGTCCACTCAGTCAGACCCGTCACCGTGCAAACGAAACTACCCGGCTCATCTAACTCGAATTGAAAGTTCTCCACGTTCGCTCCAGTAGGTAGATTAGGGATACTTAACTCAAAAGGTGGCAAGAGTCCGGACAGTAATTCGATGAACACGAACAAATCCTCCCCTTGACAGATTGATGGATTCACCACTTCGACATCGATGAATTTCGGACGAACGACGTAAATGCCATCTTCAATAGATGTAACAACCACGGTACCAGACTCGAAGTAAGGATATGTTGACCAAGAACCTGTGCACTGTGCCGCGTCGGTCATGGGGTCGACATCAAAATATCCTATTTCAGTCAATTCTCCAGCGGCGACATCTGTCAACGATAGCATTCGTAAGCCAGCGCTATAATTGGCTTGGAAGAGCAAATTCCCAACCACATATTGGTTGTGATCGATAGCTGTTAAATCCGAAAAATGTTCGCCAATCAACACTGGATCACTCAGGTCCTGAACATCAAAAATCAAGGTTCGCGTGTTTATCCCCTGGTTCTGCTCATCGAGTTCATCGCCGAGCAGCAAGTATTTGTGATCCTCGGTCAACCAGCATTGGTGGGTGTAAGAATAATCATAATTCGTGATGCTCACCGTGGCAATGTCGCTCGGATCCGTGGCATCCAAGATGGCAAGCTTGTTGGCGTTGGCTCCGAATATGATGGATTTACCAGCAAAGTCGCTATCGGGCCCATTGTAGACAACTCCTTGCGCGTCGTGCGTGTATCCTGCCTCGCTGTAGTCCCCGACCAAAATCGGCGATGCCGGATCTGATAGATCAAACGCTACGATACCGCCACCGGCAAGATTAGTACCCACGGCGTAAAGCAGCCCAGATCCTTCGTCGATGACAACGTTGTGTGCGTCAGAAAAGGTGTCTAGCCAGTTGGTCGGCTCCAAGGTCGCAGGGAATTCCGATAATTCACGCAGTTGATTCAAATCCAAGATCTGCAATCCATGCCCATTGGCCTCGGACACGACGTAGGCATGGTCGTCGTAGACTTTCATGTCACGCCATGTGCTCGAAATGGTCTGCGTTGGCATAAAAGCCGCTAAGAAGGGCGCTGTCGGGTCACTCAAATCGACTATGGCCAAGCCTTGACGCTCACCCACCAAAGCATACTCCACGCCCGTCACCGGGTCGGTCCAGCCCCAGACGTCATTGGCGCCCGTTCCATTTAATTCGGCATTGCTCATCGAGGACAACAGCGTCATTCTGTCACACGGAAATCCATCGGCATAGCCTCCCTCGCAGGGGGTTTGGCCCCAAGCAACAACAGAACAACAGGTGGTACCAGTGACAACTAAAATACCGGCGGTTAAGGTGCCGGTTTGAACGTGACGTAAAACACTTAATGTGCAGGTAAAAAACGAGGTCAGCATGGCAGGGAGTTCTTCTTCGAAATTACAACAAATAGCCACCGCGGCTTGTTTGATTTCTATGAAGAGATTCATTCTCGTCACAGGGGGAACAGGTTTGATCGGCCAACCCATTGTCGACGCGTTGGTGCGTCAGAACCAGCCTGTCAAGGTGCTGACCCGCAACCCACAACCCAGCGCGAACCCGTTGCTCGAGTTCGTGCGGTGGAACCCAAGTACCATGGAAATCGCCCCGGACGCGGTGACCAACGTGAGTGGAATTCTGCATCTCGCTGGTGCTCCGGTCGCTCAACGCTGGACGGCCACTGCCAAGAAGGCGATCCTCAACAGTCGCACTCAGTCGACGGCACTCCTGGCCCAAGCAATTGCCGCGCTTCCGGAGGACGAGCGGCCGGCGGTTTGCGTTGGCGCGAGTGCCATTGGTCTCTACCCCAGTGGGCAGGATTGGCATGACGAGGAGAGCCCCGCGGATGAGGGCTTTCTGGCCGACGTCGTTCGTGCATGGGAGTCCGGCGTGGCCGAGCTCGGGGCACTCGGATTGCGTACGGTGTCCCTGCGCATTGGTTTGGTGTTATCGCCCCGCGGCGGGATGCTGGGTAAGCTGTTGCCCATCTTTCAACTCGGACTTGGATCAGCCGTGGGCAGTGGCGAACAGTGGCAATCCTGGGTGCACGAAATCGATGTGCAACGTGCGTTTTCATGGGCCCTCAACGAACCGAAGGCTGCAGGCGCGTACAATGTGGTGGCACCTCAGCCTGTGACCAACAAGGCTCTTTCTCAAGCAATTGCCAAAGCGTGCCATCGGCCTTTTTGGGCGCCGCGCGTGCCGCCACTTGCCTTGAAGCTCGTCTATGGCGAAATGGCCTCCGTTGTGCTTTCCTCGCAGCGAGTGGCCGCGGAGCGCATCACGAATGACGGATTCGCTTTTCAATACACAGACCTCGACGAGGCCTTAGCCGATTTGGTATAAATAAAAGCGGGCCAACCCTGAGGGCCGGCCCGCTGCTAGTCAATCGGTCTGAGAATCAATCAACCAGAAACAATCGTGTTGCCGTACGAGCGCCATCCGTGATGCGTACGGCATAGGAGCCCGCTTCCCATCCATCGGTGGAAACGATTACTGTAGTTTGCGTAGAAGTGGTTTCAAACACTTTTCGGCCGGTCAACTCGAACACCTCAATGCTCGCGCCGGATTCCCATGCTCCGCATACTGTGAATGTCCCTCCGTGTACCGGGTTGGGGTAAATGCTCAATTCAAACGAAGTCAATTCGGTTACGTCCGTCGTTGGAGGCAACAAAACTGCGTTGATGACGTGCACCACTCCGTTGTCCGCTTCCAAGTCGGCAACCGTGACCTGTGCGTCGTTGATGAAGACGCCATCAGCAGTGATGCTTACTGTTACGTTACTGCCTTCCAGCGTCTCAATCAACTGACCATCGGTCAAGTCAGCAGCGAAGGCTTCAGCGCCCACCACGTGGTACTTGAGAATGTCCGCGAGGTTGGGCAATGCCAACAAGTCATCGGCTGTGATTTCAAGCGCTTCTGTCAAAGCGACGACGGCTGCATCGGTCGGGGCAAAGACCGTGAAAGGACCCTCACCGCTTAACGCGTCAACCAAGCCCGCTGTTACTACAGCTGCTTCGAGCAAGGTGTGATCTTCGCTTTCAACGATGATGTCCACAACCGTGGTTTCTTCCTCGAGCTCGGGCAACAGTACAGCATCGATGACATGCACCACACCGTTATCGGCGGCAAGATCCGCGACAATGACCTGAGCGTTGTTGATGAAGACACCGTCCGTAGTGATACTAACCGTCACGTCTTCTCCGAGCAAGGTCTCAATTTCCTGACCATCCGTCAAATCAGTCGAGTAGGCCTCAGCACCCACAACGTGATACTGCAATACTGCTGGCAACAAGGGGTAAGCCAACAGTTCGTCGACCGTCACATCCAAGGCCTCCGTTAAAGCGGTGAACGCATCATCGGTTGGTGCGAACACAGTAAAAGGACCTTCTGCGCTCAACGCGTCAGCCAAACCAACTGCACCAACGGCTGCTTCGAGCAACGTGTGGTCTTCGCTGTTCACGATGATATCAACCACGGTGTTGGTCGGCGGTGCGGGCGGCAACAAAACCGCGTCGATTACGTGCACCACCCCATTGTCAGCGGCCACATCCGCAGCGGTGACTTGGGCGTTGTTGATGAAAACTCCATCGGCTGTGATGTTCACGGTTACGTTTTCTCCCAAGAGGGTCTCGATTTCTTGTCCGTCGCTCAGATCGGTTGAATACGCCTCAGCGCCGACAACGTGGTACTGGAGAATGTCGCCGAGGTTTGGCAATGCCAACAACTCGTCTGCGGTGATTTCAAGCGCTTCTGTCAACGCAACGATGGCTGCATCGGTCGGGGCGAATACTGTGAAAGGTCCCTCACCGCTCAAAGCATCAGCCAAACCTGCTGCAACAACAGCCGCTTCCAGCAAGGTGTGATCTTCGCTATTGACGATTATATCCACAACCGTGGTGTTCATCTGTGCGGGGTTGACCGTGATGGTAGCAACCATACCATTTGCGGCGTGATTCCCAATTGAACAATCGTAGTCGTAGGTTCCTTCAACGGTAAACGTGTGCGTGCCGATGCAGACTCCCTCCATATTCCCCGTTACCGCTCCGGTCGAAAATGTTTCTGGATTATTCCAGTTTTCGCCAATCGAGCTTTCAACACCGTTCACGTCGTGAAAACCGCCGACGTTTACCCACGCAACGGTCTGTCCAGCCTCAATTTCGAGAGCCGCCGGAGCGTATTGATAATTGGACGCTTCTACGACGACGCCTTCGACACCGCAGGGATTGTCTTGGGCAACCAACTGGTTCCCATAAAAGAGGGCCATTAGCCCAAAGAGGTAAAAAACTTTTTTCATTTTAACAAGGTTATGAGAACAGAACCGTGTGGAGTTCAGAAGGTTCACGCTCGCTCCACTTTCAGCTTGAAAAATTTGTCAACTTCCTTACACATACACTGGATGCGCCGAGACTTGCGGTTGGCGGATAACCGGGCCCTTCTATCTGCTCTTGAACAAGCCGCCTCAACGGATCGCGTGGCCATCGCATTCATTTTTGACCAGAACATCTTGGAACGCTTGGAACACCCATCCGATCGCCGTGTTGCGTTTCTCCACCGTGAGCTGCACGCCATCAGTGAACGGTTAAAATCCTTTGGCGGGCAGCTATTAATAGGGTACGGTAATCCACAAACCGTATGGAACGAGTGGATGGACACGTGGCACGTACAAGGAATGTCGCTAGCATCGGTCCACGTTGGGCGAGATTATGAGCCCTACGCCCAAGAGCGGGACCGGGCCATGGCGGATTTTTTCGCCAGCCGCAACGTGACCTTCAAAGGCGTCAAGGACAGCGTCATTCTGGAAAAAAATGAAGTGACGAAGGATGATGGGAAGCCTTACACGGTGTTCACCCCGTACAGCCGTAAGTGGCGCAAAATCCTATCTGCCATGGATTATGCGGAAGCGCCCTCGTTGGAGCAGGCGCAATCAGCAGCATGGCTCGCTGTGACCGACGCAGAAGTGCCATCGCTGGCCGAAATGGGATTTGAAGCGTGTCCGGAATTGGATGAATTGGTTCCGCCTCGGAACATCGAAACGGAGGTGCTGGATGCCTACGGTGCCAAGCGGGACTTCCCCGCCATCCCCGGCACCTCTCGCCTCTCCCTCCACCTCCGCTTCGGCACCATCGGCATTCGCCAAGCCCTGCGAGCAGGATTGCAGCACAGCGAAAAATGGACGACCGAGTTGATCTGGCGCGATTTCTACCAAATGATCATCTACCATTTCCCGCACTCGGTGGAAGGGTCTTTCCGGCCGGCGTACGATGCCATACCATGGGACAACAACGAAGCGCATTTTGCGGCCTGGTGTGCGGGCAAAACAGGCTACCCCCTCGTCGACGCCGGCATGCGCGAACTTAATGCCACGGGTTTCATGCACAACCGTGTGCGCATGGTCGTGGCCTCATTCCTGTGCAAGCATCTGCTGACGGATTGGCGCTGGGGCGAACGCTACTTTGCGGCGAAGCTTCTCGATTTTGACCTCGCCTCAAACGTGGGCGGATGGCAGTGGGCCTCGGGATCAGGCTGCGATGCGGCTCCCTACTTCCGGGTTTTCAACCCCACCTCCCAGCTCGAAAAATTCGACAAAGAATTGCGGTACGTGCGCAAGTGGGTTCCTGAATATGGTACGTCCGCCTATCCGAACCCCATTGTCGACCACAAAACCGCGCGGCTACGGGCCATCGACACCTACCAATCTGTGTTGAAGCCCAGCGCGTAATTTAGCGCCATGGGGCCACTGGAATCCGTGCGCGTATTGGAATTGGCGAGCGTCCTCGCCGGCCCGCTGGCGGGGACGGCACTGGCCGAACGCGGTGCACACGTCACCAAAGTCGAACGACCGCCGCACGGTGATGTCACCCGCAGCTGGAAAACCAAGCACGAAAATGCCGAGAACGCATCCTCGGCCTATTACGAGGGGGCCAACGGAGAAAAGGAGGTTGTCTGGCAGGATTTAGCGACCGCTGCCGGACAGGTTTGGCTCGAACAAGCCTTGGCCTCGCACGACGTCCTTATCGAAAATTTCAAGCAGTCGGATTTGACCAAATTCAACCTCGAGCCTGAGGATTTGGCAGCGCGGCACCCCCACCTCGTCCGGGTGCGACTCGTCGGATTCGACGACGCACCCGAGCGCCTTGCCTACGACGTCGTCGTTCAAGCGGAGACGGGTTTTATGGGCATGAACGGATTTGAGGACCGTCCGCCCGTACGCATGCCCGTGGCACTGATGGACGTTTTGGCATCGCACCAAATCCGGATGGCTGCGTTGGAAGGGCTTCTCGCACGCGCAGGCGGCAAGTGCGGATTCTTTGCCGAAGTATCGTTAGAAGGCAGTGGAATTACCGCTCTTGTCAATCAAGCCACGAACCAACTGGTCAACGGCCATACGCCCGTCCGAAATGGCGGGCAACACCCCAACATCGCCCCCTACGGCGACGTTTTGGCATGCGCGGACGGCCATGTGGTCCTCGCAGTGGGCAACGATCGTCAATTCGAGGGGCTATGCCGTGTGCTGAGCATTCCTGAACTCCCGACCGATGAGCGATTCGCTTCGAACCAGCAGCGCGTCATCCACCGCGACGCATTGGTGATGGATTTGAACAGGGCAGCCAGTGATTGGCACAAGGCGGCGCTTGAACAAGCGCTGCGAGAAGTCGGCACCCCAGCCGGAGTGGTCCGCGCGCTCGACGAAGTGTTCGAGGAATCAGACCATCGCTGGACGGTACAGAATCCATCCGGCGCAAGGCGAACACGTGCAGTAGCCTACCGCGTGCAGTACTTGGATTAAATGGCTGCCATGCGCGGGCCGCGCACCAAAAACCAGGGATTGAGCAATTCCTCTCGGTTGTAGGTCAAAGGCGCTCTCGTCTCCCAATTCAATACATCGCAGCCAGCCGCGAGGCACACCCCCTGCCCCGCCGCCGTGTCCCATTCCATGGTCGGCGCAAAACGGGGGTAGCAGTCCGCTTCCCCAGCGGCTACCATGCACAGCTTCAACGAACTTCCTTTCGAAAGAGTCTCGACTTCGCCGTGAACCGCCTTGAGTTCATCGATGTAGTGGGCCGTCTCCGGCGACATGTGGCTCCGGCTGGCCACTACGGTAAAAGGGCGGTTTTCCGCGCGAGCAGGGATCGGCTTCCCTTCTTCGAGCCAAGTTTCAACGGACCAGTCGTCTTCGCCGCCAACCGTCCGCGTGGCGCGGGCCTCGTCCCCTGCGGAAACTCCGACGAACAGCTCCTGCTTGGCCGGTACGTACACCACTCCTATTGTTGGGATGCCCGCTTCGACCAAGGCAATGTTCACCGTGAATTCACCGTTGCGCTTGATGAATTCCTTGGTCCCGTCAATGGGGTCGACAATCCAAAGCTTCGACCATGCGGCACGTTCCGCATAAGGGATTGAACGTCCCTCCTCTGAGAGCACGGGGATTCCTGTGGATTCGAGGTGAGCCATGATGGCAAGGTGCGACGCCACATCGGCTCGGGTGAGGGGGCTGTCATCCCCCTTCAATTCAACATTAAAATCACCCGAGGCGTAGATTTCCATGATGTGCCGCCCCGCAGCGAGGGACGCTTTAACAGCGATGTTCAACAGGTCCTGCATCTCTTTACGCAGGCATTTCAACCGCAATCGAGTCGCCATTTACCACCGTCAATCGGCTGGAGCGTAGCCAGGGGTTCAGGGTTTTCAGAGCCTTCAAATTGGCTCCTTCTTCAAGGGCAAACGCCGCCAGGTCCTCAATAGGCGAGGTGACCCATACGGTGCGCGTTGCATAGGGCTGGTAGAGCGCATCAGCTTGAATAGAAAAACCAAACGTTTTGGGATTTTCGAAGATGGCTTTGATTGCGAGGAGGCGGTAGACATAACGCGCCGTTTCAGAATTGAGGTGCAGCTCCCAATACGTATCAACGCCCTGCTCCTCCAAATCACGTCGAACACCGGCTTTGCCCATGTTGTATGACGCTGCCGCCAACGCCCATGAACCGAATTCTTCTTTGGCTTCCAACAGGTAGTCGCACGCGGCGTAAGTGGCTTTGGCGACGTGATAGCGCTCATCGATTTCTTTCGTTACTCGCAGGCCGTACTGTGGAGCGGTGCCTTTCATGAATTGCCAAAACCCCGCGGCCCCTGCTGGAGACACCACTTGCGCCAACCCGCTTTCAATGATCGCGAGGTACTTGAAATCATCCGGCAAGCCCTTTTCAGCGAGGATGGGCTCGATGACCGGGAACCAGCGCGATGCACGCTTGAAATACAGCATGGTCGAGCTGTGGTGGTAGGTGTTGACGACCATTTCCCGGTCCAATTGCTCGCGGACACCAAACCAGTCGAACGGCACCGGTTCGCCGGCGAGGTCGTCCTGGCTTGGCACCTTGGGAGCTTTGTTTTGCACCCACACGACGGGTTCACCGACAACCGCAGTGGGATCACCCGGATTGGAAACCGACGCCGTGAGCAGCAGTGCCCCCGCAATCAGAAAAGTCAGTTTCCAGATGAATCCTTGCTTGGGGCGTTTGATGTCCATGGGGCGGCGTTTGTATCGTGCTGTGAGAACAACGAATTTACCGCACGTCTATTGGCCAGCCCGGGGCGACATCGGTCGCTTTTTGTGATTTTTCCACACCCTTTTACAGCCCTTCATGCAAAGGGCCATCCGGCCACCTTCAACGACGGAGCAGCGGCATCTTTGGGCGAGAGCAGCGGCCCACCTTCCGGCATGTTGAAATCAGCTGCGTTCCAATCAATGTTGACGTCGGGGTCGTCCCAGCGAATGCACCCCTCAGATTCCGGATGGTAGTAAGCCGTGCACCGGTACTCCACAGCTGCGTCGTCACAGAGGGCCAAGAAACCGTGCGCAAAACCCGCAGGAATCCACAATTGGCAGCCGTTATCGGAAGACAGTTCGCAACCGAACCATTGGCCACGTGTTGGGGAGGATGCACGGACGTCAACGGCTACGTCGAACACACGACCTGCCGCACACCGAACGAGTTTGCCTTGTGCATGGGGATCCCGCTGAAAATGCAAACCGCGCAACGTTCCGGCTTTGGAAACGGAAAAGTTTTCTTGGACAAATTCGAGCGGAACATCGGTGTGGCCATCCAGCATGCCTTGCCGCCACGTTTCCCAGAACGCACCGCGATCATCCCGAAACTGACGGGGCGTCAACTTCACCAATCCACTCAGATGCAGCGCTGTTACTTCCATCTCAATTGGGGTTCACGATAAACGCGTAGAAAAACGTCAAGGTCGAAATCAACGACGTAATCGGCGTCAGGCTTTCCGTGGTTTCCCGCACCAACTGAGGCAGAGGCTCCACATAAATGATGTCATAAGCCTGTACCACTGTGTTCGCTGCATCCAGTCCTTCAATCGTGGATAGGTCCATTTTGTATACCTCGTTCCCCTGCTCCGTTCGGCGGATGAGCTTGACTTTCGAAGCATTGGCGCGGTTGCCAATTCCGCCGGACAACGCAAGCACTTCGAGTAAGGTGGTGTTCATGTTCCGAAGGGTCACAACAGAGGCTTTTCCCGTTTCGCCTGGAAAAATGTAGACACGGTTATTCTGCACGCGCAAAATGACGAAGGGATCTTTATAGAAACTGGCATAGGCCTCTTCCAACAGCACTTCGGCCTCCTCAATGGTCAGCCCCTCAAGCCGGATATCTCCGAGTTCAGGCAACTCGACTAGTCCGTCTGGCTTGACCAAATAAGTAACCCCGCCTTGCTGGTTCAGCATGTTGTTCAATTGCTGGTTGCTGTTAACATTTCCGGAACCAACCCCACCGGCGGTCATTTGGTTCAACCGCTGGCCTTTGTTAGAGAAAAGGCGGAATTGGAGAACGTCATTCGGCGCAATACGGTACCCTTGGGAAACCATCTCTTCCAAAGGAGCGAAATCGAAATCATCCCCGGTTCGGAACATGATGTCGCGGTTGATGGTGCAGCCGCTCCACAGAACCGCCATACTGAGGAAAAGGATTGAAACGCGAACAGGTGCCTGAATGAAAGACATGGATTGCCGTTGTGAATGCGTGCCCAAAATACCAATGAAATGGCATCCATGCCACTCCCCGAAGCAAGAACGGTATCTTTGCACCCATGCTGAAAACCGACACCCATGCGCTCCGTGCGCTGGAGCCTTCTGACAGTGCGTTTCTCTTTCAATTGGAAAACGCCTCCGATGAATGGTGGCTCGGAGCGACCATCGCACCGCTGGGCCGCGCAACGCTGGAACAATACGCAAGTGGACAGCACGACTTGTATCGCGACCTGCAACTGCGGTTGATGATTACCACGGCCGACGGGACCACGGTGGGAACCGTTGACTTGTACCAATACGAGCCCCGAAACCGCCGCGCCGGTGTCGGCATTGCAATTTTGAAGCAGTACAGGCGACAAGGCCATGCCCGCGCGGGGCTGGCGTTGATGCGCGATTATGCATTTCAGCACCTCGGTCTGCATCAAGTGTGGGCGGAGATTCCCGCTTGCAACGCGGAGACCATCCATCTTTTTGAGGCTGAAGGTTTTGAACAATCTGGGTACTTGAAGGATTGGATTTGGCGGGCACCGCATTGGGAAGATGCCGTGTTGGTTCAAGCCCGCAATCATTGAGATGAAGCATTCCGCAAAAATTGGATTGACCCTCGTGGTGGTTGCCGTTGCGGCAGCTGGATACGCCGCGGGCAAATACGCCATGTGGAAGCAGCCCGTCGGCACCGATGCGAACTGGTGCATCACCCTGCCACCGGATGGCAGCGCCCGTGATTTTCTCGCGGCCAACCATCCGGACATCGCCGCAGTCATTGATTGGCGCGGCTGGAGCGTCTACCCCGGCAAATACTGCGAGTACGGCCAACAGCCGGCCCATGCGGTGGCGCGTCGGATTGCCACCGGCCAGCGTGAGGAGATCAGCGTGCCCGTTCCTTCAAAACGAAGTGTGGCCGAAATCGCACAGGCCCTGGCTCCGCGAATTTGGGCGGACAGCGCATCCCTCGCAGCCGCCTTGGGAACCGACAGCATGCGCTGGCAAATCCCCCCCAATACGTACCGCGTGTACTGGGAAACATCTGCCGAAGAATTGGCCCGTCGGTTGCGCGCCGAAAGCCAAGCCTGGTGGAATGCAGACCGACTCAAGAAATCCTGGGCGTTGGGGCTGTCGCAGCGTGAAGTGGTGACATTGGCAGCCATTGTCCAAGAAGAGACGGCGACGATTGCGGAAGCGCCCACCGTAGCGGGGTTGTACCTGAATCGATTGAAAAAAAAGATGCTATTGCAAGCGGATCCCACGCTCAAGTACGCCTTGGGCGATTGGTCCATTCAGCGCCTGCTCGATGAGGACAAAAAAGTGGACTCGCCGTACAACACCTATCGAAATCCCGGCCTTCCGCCCGGCCCAATACGCATTCCGGAATTGGTTTACATCGATGCGGTCTTGAACGCCGAGCAACACGGCTACTTGTACATGTGCGCCAAGCCCGATGGGTCCGGAACCCACGCATTTGCCCGTACGTACAATCAGCACCTGCGCAATGCACGGGCCTACCAGAACATGCTAAACCGCGAACGCATATACCGTTAGATTGATGAGCAAAGGATGGTGGAGGAGTTGGATTGCTGTGGCTTGCGTGTGGACAAGCGCAACGGCGTGGGGCCAGACAGCAGCGCCGCGGGTGGCATTCGGAGAGCGGTTGAGTGCACCGATTGACCTCAATGGGAACCTCGACGAGGACGCCTGGCAGCGCATCCCAGCCCAGAGCGATTTCCAACAGTTTTCACCCGACCCGGGCGGGCGGCCCAGCCAACGCACCGAAGTCCGATTTGGGTATGACGACAACGCCTTGTACATCGGTGCCCGGATGTGGGATACCGCACCCGACTCCATTTTGCATCAGCTGAGCGAGCGCGATCGGGCGGACAACACCGACGAATTTGGCATTTGGTTCAGCCCGTTCAACGACGGCTTGAATGCTGTCCGCTTTCGAACCACGCCAGACGGCATCCAAATCGACGAACAGATCAGCCCCAATGGAGAAGATTCCTCGTGGGACGCTGTCTGGGACGTAGTCTGCAGCATCGACTCAGCTGGTTGGGTCGCCGAGTTTCGCATTCCCTGGATGGCATTCCGCTTTCCCGAGAAGGCCGAACAGCGGTGGGGCATGAACATGTACCGCGGCATTCGCCGATTGCGTGAAGACGACGTATGGAACCCCATGGATCCCAGGCAACGGCTCTTGAACCAGGGCGGGGTATTGCTCGGAATCGAAGGCATCACGCCGCCCCCGCGTATCAGCCTTTTCCCCTACCTGAGCGCCTACCAAAACTGGGAAGGCGGTGACCGGTACAACGCCTACAACGGAGGCATGGACATGAAAGTGGGTTTGGGCAATGCGTTCACCTTGGACATGACCCTCATACCGGATTTTGGTCAGGTGGTCACCGACAATTTGGTTTTGAATTTGTCCCCGTTTGAAATCCAATTCAATGAAAACCGCCAGTTCTTTCAGGAAGGCACGGAATTGTTCAATAAAAACGGCACATTCTACTCGCGTAGAATCGGGGAAAATGGACGCTTGATCAATGCATCAAAAGTTTCGGGGCGGCTCGCTAACGGCTTGGGATTGGGGGTGTTGCAGGCGTTCGCAACGGCCAGCGAAGACTCGTCCCTCACCTCGTACACCGTCGCCGTTGCCGATCAAAACCTGCCCAACAACGGATACGTGACTTCCACCACTTCGATGGTTATGCGGGAAGGCGCAGGCTACGATGCCTTGGTGCAATCCGGCAGCCTCGAACTGCGCAATCCAGACAATACGTGGAGCGTTCAAGCGAGCGGGAGCGTCAACCGAAAATTCGGCGCGGATGAAGCCAGCGGCGACGAAGGGCATACGTACAATGTGGCCCTGAGCAAAATGGCGGGCAACCTGACCTTCAGCGTCGGGCATCTGTTGGAATCTGCGACCTACGACCCCAACGACCTGGGCTTCCTGCAGGCCCCCAATGAAATTGGAACCTTCTTGAATGTCGATTACCGTGTGTTCGAGCCTCGGGGCCGATGGAACCGCATCACCAGCTCGTTCAACGCCTTCGTCAACCAAGTGGAAACGCCGCGGATGTTCAACAACGTGTTTCTCTCCGCCAGTTGCCGCGCAACCACCCTCGCCTTCAACACGTGGAACCTCGAATTCAACAGCCAACCAACTGATGGCAACAACATCTTCGCTTCCCGAATCGACGGTTTGGTCTGGCGCGAACCGGCATGGTACAGCGTCAACGGATGGTACAGCAGCGATTACCGCAAGCGCATTGCTGTGGATATAGGGTATTGGCACGCAGGAGGGGCCATGTACAGGGACTGGAAAGAGGGTACTTACCGCGTCGCTCCTCGCATCCGAGTCAACGACCGCTTGATGATTCGGTATGTATGGAAAATCATCGATCGGCGGAACGAGCGCGGATGGGCCTTTCTGGACAGCCTTGAAGACGGGACGAATGTGAGCATTTTCGGCAAGCGCCGCAACCGTGAATACACGCAGGTGCTCAATGTCAACTACATTTTCACTAACCGCATGAGCCTGTCCACTCGGGTCCGCCATGCTTGGAGCCAAGTCCGGTATGACGCCCTCTACCCGTTGCTGGAAACCGGGGTGATTTCAGAAACACCCTACACGGCCAGTGGCAACGCCGACCGCGAAGACTTGAACTTCAATGCGTGGAGCATTGACATGGTCTATCGATGGAATTTTGCCCCGGGTTCTGAGTTGAACATCGTCTGGAAAAACCAATTATTCCAGGAGACGCGACTGGGTGATTTCCAAGCATACGCACTGCCCATTTCGTACAGTGAAAACTTCAATCAAATGGTTGAGTCAGGATTCTTTAACAGCCTGTCTATCAGGTTTATATCATTTATTGACTACAGTCGTTTAAAGCAGGGGTTACGCGGTTTCGAGAAATAGCATCAATCCTCATTCAAACCGCACGGTGCCACTCCACACCGCCTCGTTGCCCACCTCATCTCGCGCCCGAATTTCGAGCCGCTGGGTGCGATTCACGGCATGCCGGCCATCGGCCAATTCATACCAAATGCGTTCGCGCTTAGGATCCCAGCGAAACAGAATCCAATCCCTATCCAAGCGCGCTTCCCACGACTGAATGCCCGCGAGGTCGTCCGCGAGGTTAAAGCGCAATTCCCCACACTTTTGAACAACGACTTCCCTTTCCTGTGCAGTGCGGTGGCGTCGGTGCGGGCGGATGGAAGGCGGCACAGTATCCACGGCGAGTCCAAATTGCCCGCAGGCTTTGGTCGTGAATTCGAAAGCCCTCTCTGGCGTCCATTTACCTGTGAGGGCTCCATCGATGTCACCGTTTCGATCGTGGCGGGTTACCAGCGTCGATTGCTGCAACGAATCTGGAACCGCAACGGAAAGCGAAACCACCATGGACTTTGAGGCAGGCAGGCTGCGATCTCCAACGACCCAGCGATCCGCGCTTTCCAGTCGCTCGAGCGGAAAATCAAAATCCTCGTAAAACGTGTTGCGCGGGATGAGCACGCGCGCGCCATTCTGCTCAACGGTATTGTCCCGATCGTAAGCGTAACCTTGCCGCGGCGCGTCCCCCTCCTGGGCCGCACTCCAAGCGGCTATCCATTCGATGGACCGTGTGTTGCCATGCACGTCCCACAATTCAATCCGAACGGGAACCGTGTCGTGGCGCGTCATGCTGACGGTGGACCACGCTGCATCGTGCACGGGTAAACGGCTACCAGGGAGGCGGTGCATCCGGTACGTTTGGTTGCCTGTCCGCTCCCACGCTTCGTAGTACGCGAAGGCATTCATGTCCCGATTGACGGAAAAATCCAACGTATCCAACTCCCAAGCGTGCAGGCGCTCGTCGTCAATCCACAACTCTGCGCGGTAAATGCCACAGCGGTTGCGCGCGCCGTCCAGCCGATCCAGCGCCTCTATGCCAAAGCGCGCCTGGCCCGCAATGCGTACCGCTCCCGCTGCCGGCGAAATGAGCTGTGGACGGGAACTGCCGTTGACGCGGCTTCCTCCGGTGGGAAGCACCCACAACCCGGACAATTCCGGTGCCACCGAATCGGGAACGTCAAACCCCCAGAACAGCGGGTTTACCGGACGCTGCGTTGCGGTCTCACGCACTTCGAAGTGCAGGTGCGGGCCCGAACTGCCCCCTGAATTACCCGACCAGCCGAGGGTGTCACCTTGTTGAAATGCGAACGGACGCTCCGGCGCCTCATCTACTGCAAATTTCTCGCGTTCATATTGCCGTTCGCGTGTCCATTGCTCAACATTCGGAGCAAACCGCTGAAGGTGTGCATACACTGTTGTAATGCCGGTTGGCCCCGACAGATAAAGCGCTCGGCCATAGCCGAATGGAGAAACCTTGACCCGCGCTATGACGCCATCGTGCGCCGCAATAACGGGCAATCCCTCCCGTCCCTCGGTCTTAAAATCCAGACCGGTGTGGAAGTGATTTTCCCTCAGCTCGCCAAAATTTCCCGCCAAAACCAACGGAATTTTCAGCGGCGCAATCAACCCATCGCGTTGCCCATGCCATCCTCTCCGATCCTCCTGCGCTTGTGCGCGCTCCGTCATACCCACAGCTCCGAGAGCCAGGAAGAAGGCCATCCACAAACGAAAACGGAGGTTTTGAACGTTCATCAACATGAGGGCTGCAAAACTAACATAGGAACCCAACGCGAATGCCTATGATTTAGCGCCCGCAATCCGTAAGTTTGTCATGAACCCTGCACAATGTTCGATACGCCCACCTCACCCCCTGCACCGCAAACCGCACAAGTCCAGCTTGAGCAGTTCATGCACCGTGTGCAGCAGCTGATGGCGGCGTACGAAACCCAAAATGCAACGTTGCAACGCCTGAAGGAAGAAGTGGCGGCGCTCCGGCTTGAAAACGAGAAGCTGACGTCCCAAATCGAGGCACGACCCCCCGTGGAAGTTGGGCAATTGCAGTTGAATGTTGTGGAGGACTCAACCCCTACTTTTTTACCCCAATCACATCAATCAGACTCCCCAAGCATTGACCGCCAGGCGGTTCAAGCGCTTTTGAGTGATATAGAGGAATGCATCGCAATCTTGGAATCTTGATGGAAACCGTACGACTCAACATAGCCGGAAGGGAATACCC
Organism: Flavobacteriales bacterium; assembly: GCA_002863125.1. Classification (GTDB taxonomy): domain Bacteria; phylum Bacteroidota; class Bacteroidia; order Flavobacteriales_D; family Sanyastnellaceae; genus UA16. The sequence goes on along the minus strand of PKEB01000026.1, from coordinate 36,410 downwards.
ATTGCGAGCGCCCGCCTCCGAGGTCGAAAACCTCCGGCGCGCCGCAGCGACAATCAACAATCAGTTCGATGCATTCAAGGCGCAGTTCAACGTGGAAGACCCCGTGGATCTGCTCGCCATGACCGCCTTGCACCTGGCTACAGAAAGTCAACCGAAGGCACAGGTCACAGCAGCGTCCACCGATTCGCTTCCTGAAGAAGCCCGAGAACGCATGGCCGAAATCTCTACTCACTTGGAACGCCTGCTGGAAGTCTGATGCACACCCGCATCACATGGATACCATATCAATTTTAATTGGCGCACTGGGTGGCTTGGTCGCAGGAGGTGGCCTTGGCTACGTGTTGTTCAACCGCCTGCTTTCGAGCCAGAAGGATGAAATTCTCGCAAAGGCAGAGCAACAGGGCGAGAACATCAAGGAGAAAAAAATCCTCCAGGCGAAAGAGCGCTTCATCCAGATGAAGGAGAAGCACAACTCCGAAATCAAGGAGCGCAATTCCAACCTTCAATCGAAAGAGGACAAGGTGCGCAACGAGTTCAACAAACTCAAGAAGGAACAAGACCGCGTCAAGTCCAAAGAGCGCTACATCGATAAGGAACAAGAGAAAGTTCAACAGCGCTTGGACGCCCTCGAAAACAAGGGCAAGGACCTGGACAAAGAGCGCCAGCGTGCTGTGGAGCTGCTGGAAAAAATCAGCAACATGTCAGCCGGAGAAGCGCAGGAGGCCCTGAAAGAACAGCTCCTTACTGACGCCAAGTCCATCGCCGCCACCCAGGTTCAAGACATTTTGGACGACGCCAAGCAAAAGGCCAACCACGAAGCCAAAAAAATCGTCATCCAGACCATCCAACGCGTCGCCACCGAGCACAGCGTCGAGAATTCGGTTTCGGTCTTCAACATCAAGAACGACGATGTCAAAGGCCGGATCATCGGCCGGGAGGGACGGAACATCCGTGCTCTTGAGGCTTCAACCGGTGTTGAATTCATCGTGGACGACACACCCGAGGCCATCATCCTGAGCTGCTTTGATCCAGTACGCCGCGAGATTGCGCGGTTGTCTTTGCACCAGTTGGTGACCGACGGCCGCATTCACCCGGCCCGCATCGAAGAGGTGGTGGCCAAGGTGACCAAGAAACTCGAAGAGGAAATCCTCGAGATCGGAAAGCGCACCTGCATCGACCTCGGCATTCACAACATGAAGGGCGAGCTCACCCGCATGGTGGGCCGCATGAAATACCGCTCTTCCTACGGCCAGAACCTGCTGCAGCACTCGCGTGAGGTGGCCAACCTCTGCGCCACGATGGCCGCGGAACTGGGACTAGACACCAAAGCAGCGAAGCGCGCCGGCCTCCTCCACGACATCGGAAAGGTCAGCGACGAGGAAAGCGAATTGCCTCACGCACTGCTCGGCATGAAGATCGCCGAGCGCTGTGGGGAAAAGCCCGATGTACTCAACGCCATCGGTGCCCACCACGACGAAATCGAAATGACCACCCTGTTGTCGCCCATTGTGCAAGTCTGTGATGCCATCTCCGGCGCACGACCCGGCGCGCGGCGCGAGATGGTCGAAGCGTACATCCAGCGCCTTCGCGATCTCGAAAACCTCGCTCTCGAATTCCCAGGGGTTACCAAGTCCTTCGCCATCCAAGCCGGACGTGAGTTGCGCGTGATGGTCGAAAGCGACCAGGTATCGGACGACCAAGCCGACCAGCTGTCACTCGACCTCTCGCAGCGCATCATGAACGAAATGACCTACCCCGGTCAAGTGAAGGTCACGGTCATCCGGGAAAAGCGTTCCGTGAGCATCGCCCGATAAACACCCCATGGAGCGCCGGACACCTGCTTTTGCATCATCCATCCGATGGCAATCGGCAAATGTGGTGAGCCAGGTATTGCTCCAATTGTTCTTCATCATGGTGCTGGCTCGGCTGATTTCCAAAGCCGACTTTGGCGTAATGTCCATCGCGCTGGTCGTGGTCGGATTTGTAGAAATCTTCGCCCAAATCGGAATCGGCCCATCCCTCGTACAGCGCAAGGACCTGCAGCCTCGGCACATCCGAGCAGCCCTGCAGTTCTCGCTGGGCTTGGGCGTCGCGTTTTTCGCGTTGATGTACGGTACCGCCCCGCAAATCGGCATCTGGTTCAACAGCGATGCCCTCGTGGAAGTCTTGCGGTGGGTCGCGTTCAGTTTTATCCTGTCGAGCATCGCTTTGGTCCCGCGCAGTTTGCTTGTGCGCCACATGGATTTCAAGCGGTTGTTCGCTGCGGCCATGGTCGCCATGGTCATCGGCAACCTGGGCATCGGATTGGGGCTGGCGTATGCCGGGTATGGCGTTTGGGCCTATGTCGCCGCCTTGCTCAGCCAGAATGCCCTTCTCGGCCTGTGCTTCTGGTGGATGCGCCCACCAAGCACAGAAGGCCTGTGGGGCCGCTGGCAATGGACCGACCTGCGGGAAATGTTGGCCTATGGAGGCCGGTCGACGGTTTTCAATTGGTTCAACTACGCAGCGACCAAAGCCGACACGGTGCTTGTGGGAGAATTTGCTCAGGCCAACCCTTCGACTGGAGGCGGCTGGACAGCGACTGGTCTGTATGATCGCTCGGCGCATTTGATGTCCCTTCCCATCACCATCTTGGGAAAACTCGGGGACAGCGTCCTCTTCAGCGGCATGGCGGCCCTGCAAACCGAATGGCAGGCGTTGCAGCGCGTGGTGTCCCGTGGCATCGCGCTCATTGCGTGGCTCGTGATCCCCGGCAGCTTGGCGCTGGCGTGGTTCGCCACCGAAGTGGCGGTCCTGTTGCTCGGGGCCGAATACGCAGATGCCGGACCAATTGTGCGCATCTTGTTCATCGGGGTCGCCTTCCGTTCCCTCATCAAGTTGGCCGATGCCGTGGTTCGCGCCACCGACCAACTCATTCCCGCCATCGCCATCAAGGTCGCCTACCTAACGGGACTCATCGTAGCCATTTCGAGTGTCTTGCGCACGGGCGGTGGACTGGAAGGTGTCGCGTGGGCGGTAACGGCCTGCACGGTGCTCCAATTTCTGGTGTTCTACGCCTGGCTTGGCAGCGCCCTGAGATGGAAACGGCTCGCGGCGTTTCGCGCAACAGGCGCCGGCTGGATCGCGGCGCTGGTCGCGGTGCCCGGATACATCGCCATCGACTGGTTCATGCCGGATTGGCTGGTGGACGGCGTCGACCGTTGGAGCTTGATTCTGAAGGTGCTCATGATTGCCGCATGGACGGCTTGTGTTTGGGTCGCTGTCGCCCTGAGATCCCCTGCTGTTGTCGACGGGGGGGACCTTGAACTTCGCGCAACGTGGACCGCTTATCTTCCCAAATGGCTCGGAAAGCACATCGCGAAATGACGGCCCCGCTGTCCCGTTGGACGACTGCATGGATTGCCTTTTTGCTGCCAGCGATGGCGCTGGCCCAATCCGATACGCTGCGCGTAGATAGTGTGGTGCCTGTGCCCGCTCTGCGCGTCCGAAGTTTCGCTGAAGCCAGCCTCGTGGACTCGCTTTGGTCAGATTCCTTGTGGGTCTGGAACGGACCGTGCGACGGTGCTGTGCGTTCATTTCGATTTGAATTTCCCGACAGCACGTATTGCCGGGTGGATTTCCCGTGTGCGCTGGAAGCAATGCAACCGACCGGCCTCAATGCTCCCCTGACAGCTGCTGTCGGCGGCGGTACTCAACGGCAAGCGTGGACCGGGCAAGCATCGATCGCCCGCATCGACCTGGAAGCCATGGGACGCAAGCTCGTCGCAACAAGCTGCTTCCCTCCTGCTTCATCCGCCGAATTTGCACAGCTACTGGCGGCGATGGAGGGCGCTGTTTTTGAATCAGAAAAATGCGCTGTCCTCGGTGAGGCAAGCGCAAGATTATGCTTGACCCGTTCTCAAATGCGTCAAGCCCTGAGCCTCATTCCGAGTGAAGACCGCAGGCTCGAAACCATGGAGCGCATCTCCCGGTCGGACACCGAATGGACAGAACCCGAATTGCGGGAGTTGTTCCAATTGAACTTCATCCTCGAGCGGGCGTTGAAAAGGTTCGCAAAGCGTTGAAAAATCGACCTGGATTTGACGGTTTTCACAATCGTGCGCCGGAACTTTGCGGCATGAAAATCCACAACTTCTCCGCGGGGCCGTGCATCTTGCCCCCTGAGGTACTCCAGGAGGCTTCGGCTGCAGTCAACGATTTCAACGGACTGGGCCTCTCACTGATCGAAATTTCCCACCGAAGTAAGGACTTCGTTGCGGTGATGGAAGAAGCTCGCGCATTGGTAAAGGAGCTCTTGAACCTGCCCGAACGGTTCGATGTGCTGTTTCTTCAAGGTGGAGCGAGCCTTGGATTTTATACGGCAGCTATGAACTTGCTGCCGGAGGGAGGGAAAGCTGCATACCTTGACTCCGGCACGTGGTCGGCCAAAGCCATCAAGGAAGCCAAACACCTTGGCACCATCGATGTGGTCGGCTCGTCCAAGGAATCCAATTACGATTGCATCCCCGCGTTTGAGGCCCCAGGCTCTGACGCGAGCTACCTGCATTACACCTCGAACAACACCATTTTCGGCACCCAATTCTCGGGCACACCCGAAACCGGTGTTCCGCTCGTCGCCGACATGAGTTCGGACATTTTCTCGCGCACATTCGACGCCAATCCCTTTCACCTCATCTATGCCGGGGCCCAGAAGAACATGGGTCCTGCAGGCACGGTGATGTACGCCTTTGACCGCGAAGCCATGGGCCGCACCGGCCGCACCATTCCGTCCTACCTCGATTTGACGGTCCATGCGGGGAAAGACAGCATGTTCAACACGCCACCGGTCTTCCCCGTCTACGTCACCTTGCTCACCCTGCGCTGGATGAAAGCCAACGGCGGGGTCGCGGCGATGCAGCAACGCAACGAGGCCAAGTCCTCCTTGATCTACGCAGAAATTGACCGCAATCCGCTGTTTGAAGGCCACGCTCACGTCGATAGCCGTTCGCACATGAATGCCACATTCCGTTTGACGGATGAAACCAAAGCCGAACGCTTTGACGCCTTGTGGCAGTCCGCTGGCATCAGCGGTTTGAAAGGACACCGCAGCGTAGGCGGCTACCGCGCTTCCATGTACAACGCGCTCCCCCTTGATTCAGTCCAGACGCTTGTTGACGTAATGCAAGCCCTCGAATCCGAAGGATAACCACACTTAAAGAACTCCCCACCCCATGAATATTTTGGCCAACGACGGCATCAGCCCCACTGGGCTTGCCGCACTCGAAACTGCCGGACACCGCGTTTGGACGGACTTTGTTCCCGCTGAAGAACTCGCAGAATTCATCAATTCAGAACAGGTAGATGGCCTGCTGGTCCGCAGTGCTACCAAGGTTCGCGAGCCGCTCATTGACGCGTGTCCAAACCTCAAATTCATCATCCGAGGCGGGGTAGGTATGGACAACATCGACGTTGCGTACGCACGGTCGAAAGGCGTGCAGGTCAACAACACGCCCGCAGCCAGTTCACAGAGCGTCGCAGAATTGGTCATGGGCCACCTTTTCACCTTGAGTCGCTTTTTGCACGACAGCAACCGCCGCATGCCGGTGGAAGGCGGTGAACAATTCAAGGCCTTGAAAAAAGCATACGGCAAGGGCCGGGAATTGCGCGGCATGACCTTGGCCGTGGTCGGCTTCGGACGCATCGGCCAATCGCTCGCCCAATACGCGATCGGCTGCGGAATGAAGGTGATCGGTGTGGACCAAACCACCGGAACACACGCTCTCACGGTCGACGTTGCCGGGCAGCAGGTTAGCGTTGACATTCCCCTCGTCACCTTGGATGAAGCCCTCGCAGCAGCGGATGCCATGAGCTTGCACATTCCGGCTCAAGCCGATGGCCAAGCCGTCATCGATGCTGAAGCCATCGCCAAAATGAAGCCTGGAGCGCTCCTCTTGAATGCTGCTCGCGGCGGCGTCGTGGACGAAGACGCCATGCTGGAAGCCCTGGATTCGGGCCAATTGGGAGGCGCAGGTGTTGACGTATTCGTCGGTGAGCCTAAGCCTCGATTGGATGTGATTCGCCATCCACGCGTTTCGCTGACTCCCCACGTCGGTGCTGCCACCGGTGCTGCGCAGGAGCGCATCGGTTTGGAAATTGCCCAGATTGTGCAAGAAATTAGCGCAAAACAACCCGCTTGACCTGGTTCAATCCGTTCCGCATCCTCGTCCCTTCCAAGGACAAACCCCATCTGGTCGCCTCCCGCTCCTATGTGAGCTACGGGAAGGCAGAATTGCAGGATAAACTCGACCGCAATCCGTATTCGTACCTGCACGTAATCAACCCGGCTGGAACAGGCAAAGCGCCTGTCAAACGCGGGTCGGAAGCCTTCTACGGCTTGGTCCGTGAACGGTTCGAATCCTTCGTTGCGAAGGGATGGCTCACGGCCGATGACGAACCGTCTTTCGCGATTTACCGACAGGCATCTGAACACCACACGTGCACGGGCGTAGTGGGAATTTTGAATGTGGATGGCATCCGACAAGGCCGCCTAAAACTGCATGAGCAGACGCTCGAAAAGCGGGAAAAACTTTTTGCCAAGTACCTCGACACCGTCGGCTGCCATGCCGAGCCCGTTCTGTGCATGTATCCCGATGGGGATGCGCAGGGCACGGATGCAGCGACCTGGATGGAAGCATGGACTGTGGCGCATCGCCCGGACATGGACTTCAGCACCACCGACCGCATCCGCCACACGGTGTGGTTGGTTCGCGCGGGTGAATCCAGCGATTTAGAACCCTTGCTCAACGCCATCCCAGCGATGTACTTGGCGGACGGCCACCACCGCATCGCTTCGAGCCTTCGTCTGGCTGAGAAATACCCCGATGCGCCCTCCAAACAACACGTATTGGCGTATGCCGTTCCTGCCTCCCAACTGGCCATCCGCCCCTACCACCGCGTTTTGCGGCACCCCGGCTGGGATGTCGCGCGATGGGAGGAGGCGTTTGACACGGTAAGCGACTGCCTCAGTTGGCAGCGGATCGAAGCCGGCACACCCGCTCCTTCTTCCGTTGGTCACGTTCATGTGCACACGGCCGAACAATCGTGGGCGTTGGCATGGAATAAAGGCCTGCAGACCGCCGGAGCGGTCGATGCAGATTTGTTGCAGGAGCACCTGTTTCAGCGAATTTTCGGTATTTCGGATGCCCGAAACGATCCCCGCCTGAAGTACGCCCCGGGAACCCTCGATTCAGCTGGACTGAAGGCCGAGTACGCTGGTCAACCCGAACAAGCCCTGTTCGAATTGCATTCCGTGACACCGGAACAGCTGATGCAAACAGCGGACCGCGGTGGCTTTTTACCACCCAAAAGCACGTGGATTGAACCAAAACTGCGCAGTGGATTGTTTATCCATGAGATCCAATGACCGAAGCTTCTTCCATTTCCGACCGGCTGCATCAACTGAAAGCCGCTCTGCCCGAGCACGTCACGCTCGTCGCTGTGAGCAAAACCAAACCCGTTGAACTCCTCCAAGCGGCGCTGGATGCAGGACAGGTGGACCTTGGTGAAAACCGGGTGCAGGAGATGAATGCCAAAGCCGAGCATTTCAACGGACAGCCGGTCCGTTGGCACCACATCGGCCACTTGCAAACCAACAAAGTCAAACAAGCCATCCGGCACGTCCACCTCATCCATGCTGTGGACAGCGACCGGTTGCTTGCCGAAATCGACAAGCGGAGCCTAAACGCCGGGATTCAATCCCGTGTATTGCTCCAGCTGCACATTGCACAAGAAGCGCAGAAACACGGCATGACCGAAGCGGAACTGGACGCCACCTTAAATGCCATCGTCGACACGCCATTGGGCAACACGGAGATCTGCGGTTTGATGGGCATGGCGACCTTCACGGACGACACCGAGCAAGTGAGACGCGAATTCAAATCGTTGCGCACGCTGTATAACCGCTACAATCCGGGACATTGGGACACGTGTTCCATGGGCATGAGTGGGGATTGGCGCATCGCTGTCGACGAAGGGTCGACCCTGGTCCGTGTGGGCAGTGCAATTTTTGGAAGCAGATGAATCGCTTGTATGAACCTTGGTTTCGGGCGTGGCTCATCTTGGCGCCGCTTGTCGGATTCGGCAGTTATTACCTCATGCGAAATGCGTGGCGTCGCATCCGTGACATCATGCAAGGAAATGCCGGTAGCGTGTGGGACGCCCCTTCTGTACCAAATGTCGCCGAGCCGCCATCCTTCGTACTTTACGCCATAGCCGCGGCCCTGATCTTTACGGTATTCTGGGCTGGCGTAGCCAAACTGTACGTCAAATCTCAAGCCCCAAAATCGAACCCATGACCCGCCTCATTCCCCTCGCCCTCTGCCTCACACTAGCTGGAGCACTTTACGCCCAAACGCCCAACAACATTGAGGCCGCTGAATACGACCCAACGGCCAACCGGTGGTTCATTTCCAACGGATCGAGCATCCTGGAAACCTTCGATGGTGGAGCGAGCTATGCCTACTTCGGGTCGGGGTCGGCCACGCATGGCATGGAAGTGGTCGACGGTCACCTGTTTGCCATCGGCAACAACGTCGTTCGCGCCTACGACTTGGCAACTGCCGACCTCATCGGTTCCCTCTCCATTCCCGGTGCGGCGTTCCTCAATGGAATGGGCAGCCGGAGCGGCGAGTTGGTCATCAGCGATTTTTCGAGCGGAAAACTGCACCGCATCGACGTCACCGACCCCGCCAACATGGCGACGGAGGTGCTGGTCAATTCCACCGGCACAACCCCCAACGGCGTGGTCATCGACGAAGCCAACAACCGCGCCATCGTGGTCAACTGGGGCGGCAATGCCCCCATCCTCGAGGTGGACCTCGCTACGGGTGAATTCAGCACCTTGCTCAATTCGGGACTCGGGAACTTGGACGGCATCGACATGGACGGAGCCGGTCAATTCTACGTTAGCTCGTGGTCGCCCGCCCGCATCACCCGATACAGCAATGACTTCTCCTCATCGGAAACCGTGGTTCAAGGCGCCGCATCAGGGCTGTCCAGTCCTGCTGACATCAGCTACTCCATCGAGACGGACACGCTCGGCGTGGCCAACAGCGGCAACGATGCGCCGTCGTTCCATTATTTCGGAACCGCCAATGCCGTTGAACGGCTGGACGCCGAGGAGTTCGTCTGCTGGACAGCCGGAGGCCTCTCCCTCTCCTCGCCCATGGCCGGTACTTGGCACATACAGGCGTTCAATTATGCGGGGCAACTTCTCGACTCCCAGCGCATCGACTTGCCCAATGCACCCACGCTCATTCCCTTTGAGCGCTTGAATTGGGACGCTTCTTTGCAGCAAATCTGGCAGATCACCGCGCCCTCAGGCCGGCAGATGAGCGTTAGGCCGGATCAACGTCAACAATAAGGCGAATGCGCTTGAAGCGCTCATCCGCCTGAAATGCATCGAGGTCAGCCTGGAGCAACTCCTTGTACGCATCCGGGCGCAATTCCCGTTCAAATTTGAGCAGGAGCACGCGGTGGTGCAAGTCGTTGATGCGGCTGATCATTGGCGTTTCCGGACCGATAACCCGGGCCATAAACCGCTGGGTAAGCCGCGCAGCCAGCACCTCCGCAGCCGCCTCCAACCGCTGTACATCGGTGTGCTTTAAGGTCAATCGCACCAACCGCACAAACGGCGGGTACCGGTAATTCTTACGTTCAATCAATTCCTGCTGAACCAACCCCATGTAATCGTTCGCCATGACCTTGGTCATCACCCAGTGGTCTGGGTTGTAGGTCTGTAGGATGACCTTGCCCCGCTCCCCCGAACGGCCCGCGCGCCCCGCCACCTGGGTCAGCATCTGGTAGGCCCGCTCAAAACTCCGGAAATCCGGGAAATTGAGCATGCGGTCAGCACTCAATACGCCCACCAGCCCGACGTGGGCAAAATCCAATCCTTTGGTCACCATTTGCGTACCCACCAAGATGTCAAACTCGCGGTTTGCAAATGCCCGGACGAGTCGTTGGTGACCGTAGCGGCTGCGGGTGGTGTCGGCGTCCATGCGGGACACACGGGCATCGGGGAAATGTTCCGCCAACTCTTCCTCAATGCGCTCGGTGCCGAGGCCCTTGGGTTTCATGGTGGATTTGCCACAGGAAACGCACACCGGAGGCGGTGGATCCACGACGTAGCCGCAGTGGTGGCAGTTCAGTTCGTTTTTCCATTTGTGGACGGTCAACGGGACGTCGCAGCGCTCGCATTCCGGAATCCACGCGCAGGTCTCGCACTGCCACATCGGGCTGTAGCCACGCCGGTTTTGGAACAAAATGACCTGACGACCGGATTCGAGCACCGACTCCATCTCCAACTTCAACAAGCGCGTAAAATGGCCGAACATGGCGCGTTGCCGGTGGGCCTTGCGCAGGTCGGCGCACCAAATTTCCGGCAACATCACGCCGCCATAGCGCTCGTTCATCTCCACGCGGTCGATGCGCCCTTGGGTCGTGAGCCAATGCGTCTCCACGGAAGGCGTCGCTGAACCCAACACGCAAAACGCCTCGTCGCGAGCGGCCATCCACATTGCCACGTCTCGGGCTTGGTAGCGCGGTGCGGGATCGTATTGCTTGAAACTGGGCTCGTGCTCCTCGTCCACAATGACCAAACCAAGTTGCTGCATAGGCAAGAACAAGGCGGACCGAGGCCCCACGATCAGCTTGGGCGCAGGCCGGCCTTTGCCAAGTACCTCAAGCCAGGTTTCTGTTTGCTCGCGGCGCGTGAATCGGCTGTGGTAGACGTGCAAGAAGGCGGCGAAGTGATGGGAAAGCCGCTGGATAAGCTGGGTGGTCAAAGCGATTTCTGGAACGAGAAAGAGCACCGTATCGCCGCGTTCCAGGGCATCCGCTATGAGGTGAATGTACACCTCGGTCTTACCGGATCCGGTGACGCCGTGCAGCAACGCCATGCGCCCGGCCTGCTGGCTCGCCCGCAATGCACCGTAGGCCTCCGATTGATGGGCATTCAACACCGGCAAAGGAACAGGCCGATTGGCATCCATTTGCTCGCTGGCATCCACCACGCGTTCGCCCCGTTCCCACAGCCCTTTGGCTTCCATGCGTTTGACCGCCGCCGCATCGGCATCTGCGCGCACCAATACTTCCTTCTCGGACACGATGGCAAGGCGCTCGCCGCCTTGCTCCTCCACCAACTGGAGAAACGCGGTCAGAATGCGCGCTTGCTTCGGTGCCCGGCGGTCCAATTCATCCAAGGCCGCACCCAATGCTGCTTCGTCGCGCAGCGGCTCTGGCAATTGGAGGGTGCGTTCTGTCTTGGGTTTGTACCGTTCCTTCCATTCCTCTTCGGAGACAATCAATTGCGCTTGGACGAGTTGATTGACCCATCGCTGTGGGTGCTTCACGTCCAGCACTTCGGCCGCTTCGGAAAGTTGGAGGCCCTTGCGCAATTCGATGGCATCGAAGAGTACCTGCGCTTGGGGCGCCATGCTGCGCAAATCGTCGACCTTGGCCTCCGGGTGGACCACCAAGCGGGTTTGACTGGACAGCTTCAAGCCACTGGGAAGTGCCGCCGCCATGACTTCACCGCGGGTGCACATGTAATACCCGGCCATCCATTCCCACATGCGCAATTGACCCGGCGTCACCATCGGACGGTCATCCACCACAGCATCCATGGCGCGCGCTGCGTAGCCCTTGGGGGCATCCTGATGCAAGCGGCACACAACTCCTGTGTACCGTTTGCGCGCACCCACTTGCACCACCACGCGCATGCCGACTTCCAATGCGTCCTCTACACCTTCCGTCGCATACGTAAGGAGGTTGGGCAACGGAAGCGGCACCAATACATCGGCATAAGGAGGCAACGGCATCATGGGTTCGCAAATTGGGAAGAATTATGCAGAGGAACTAACGAACTTGAAGGAAAAACAACTGTTATTTGGGTATGCCAATGACCGCCAACCCCCTGACCGCAGGAACCCCTGCCCCCGCTTTTGAAACAACCCTCCAGGACGGAAGCACGCGCTCCCTTGCTGATTATGCCGGCAAGAAACTCGCGCTCTATTTCTACCCCCGAGACATGACGCCCGGCTGCACCGCGCAAGCGTGCAATTTGACTGAACACTACAACGGCCTCAGCGAGGCGGGAATCGAAGTGCTCGGCGTGAGCCCCGATCCCGCTGCGAAGCACCTGAAGTTCATCGAGAAGTACGACATTGCTTTTGACTTAGCATGCGATGAAGACCTCAGCCTTCACAAAGCATTCGGGGTGTGGGGACTCAAAAAATTCATGGGAAAGGAATACGAAGGCACGCACCGCACGACCTTCCTGATCGATGAAAACGGTTCCATCGCTTCGGTCATTTTGAAACCGAAGACCAAAGAACACGCCGCTGAGGTCATCGCCGGATTCGGCCTGTAAACCAAGCCCGACGGCAAACGTGGGTACTTCGTTGACAAAAAACACCCCACTCCGTAAGTTCATTACGATGTAGGTAGAATACCTTCGCTCAAAACACGAAAAAATGTCTGCAGAAGCACAAAAACTCAAAGCACTCCAGTTGACCCTGGACCGCATGGACAAGACCTACGGCAAAGGGACCGTTATGAAGCTCGGCGACGAGGCCGTTGAAAAAGTCGAAGCCATCCCATCCGGATCGCTGACGCTGGACTTGGCGTTGGGCATTCAAGGCTACCCAAAAGGTCGCGTGGTCGAAATCTATGGCCCTGAAAGCTCGGGTAAGACGACCCTCGCCATCCACGCCATCGCACAAGCTCAAAAACAAGGCGGAATCTGCGCCATCATCGACGCGGAACACGCGTTCGATAAGTATTACGCGGAAAACCTCGGCGTCGACACCGAAAACCTGCTGATCTCCCAGCCGGACAACGGTGAGCAAGGCCTCGAAATCGCTGACAACCTCATCCGCTCAGGCGCCATTGACTTGATTGTGATTGACTCCGTCGCCGCCCTCACGCCCCGAGCTGAAATCGAAGGTGAAATGTCCGACTCTTCCGTCGGCCTCCAAGCACGCCTGATGTCAAAAGCCCTGCGCAAGCTGACCGGCTCCATCAGTAAAACCGGCTGCTGCTGCATCTTCATCAACCAGCTGCGCGAGAAAATCGGCATCATGTTCGGCAATCCCGAGACCACAACCGGTGGAAACGCATTGAAATTCTACTCGTCTGTTCGCCTCGACATTCGCCGCTCGACTCAAATCAAGGACGGCGACAAGGTCATGGGCAACCGCACCAAGGTCAAAATCGTCAAGAACAAAGTAGCACCGCCGTTCCGACGGGCCGAATTCGACATCCTGTACGGTCAAGGAATTTCCAAATCAGGCGAGATCATTGACCTCGGCGTCGAGATGAACATCATCAACAAGTCCGGCTCTTGGTTCAGCTACGGCGACACGAAATTGGGTCAAGGCCGCGATGCTGTGCGCGCCCTCATCGAGGACAACCCCGAATTGATGGAGGAACTCGAAACCAAAATCAAAGAAGCGATGGCCCCGGCTCCCAAAGCCACCGAACCTGTTGAGGCCGTCGAAGCGGTGTAAACCGGTGAGCATGGACCGACTCTTTCGAAACTACGCGACAACCAGGGCTCTCGGATTCGGGGCCCTGGTTTTGCTTTGCTTCGGGTTGACATCGTGCGGTGAGGGCGGCCCTGAACAAACGGCTGTGTCCGTATCCTCCCGCGTCGACTCCTTGGAAGCCGCGATCTTGGAAGCTCCCAACACACCCGAACCGTACCACGCGCGCGCCCAATACCAGGCGAGCCAAGGCAACCCACAGGGTGCTTTTGAAGATTGGGGCTTGGCCTTGAAGGCCGACTCCACCTTCGCTCCTGCTTGGGAAAACCGCGTTGACATGCTGTACCGCATGCAAAACATGGAAGCGTGCTTGACGGAGCTCAACGCGTGCATCCGGTTCGCACCTGAAAGCACCCCCTGCTTGATGCGACGAGCTGAATTCAACATCCATTTGAACCAGTTCGAACGGGCCTTTGACGATTTGAACCAAGCGCTTCGCATCGACGATCAACTCCACGAGGCTTACTGGATGAAAGGCAAAATCTATGCGGCCAACGGCGACACAGAAAAGGCCATCAGCTCCCTCCAGACGGCGATTGAAGTCAATCCATCCTTCTTTGACGGGTTCATTTCCTTGGGCCTTTTCCTCGCTGAATTGGGGGACCCCATTGCAGAGGAGTTCTACCGGTCGGCCATTGAGCTTCGACCATTCTCCGTGGAAGCCCACTACAATTTGGCGATGTTCCTGCAGGAAGAACAGCGCTTAGATGAAGCCTTGGATACGTACCGCACCATCTTAGCGCTCGACTCCACCAATGCGACGGCTTCCTTCAACCAAGGCTACATCCATTTGGAGTACTACGCCCAGTACGACAGCGCTGCGTATTGGTTTACCGAAGCCATCAAGCGACTGCCCTACTACCACCAGGCGTTTTTCAATCGTGGGTTGGCTCGCGAGAGTTTGGGCGACCGATCGGGTGCCATTTCGGATTATTCGGAGGCACTGCGCATCAAGCCGGACTACACTGTCGCAGCCTTGGCCAAAGACCGCGCGCTGAAAGCGAACTGATTTCTGCTTGCGCCTTGGCCCAACCGCATAAAAAAACCCCGGATTCGTCCGGGGTTTTTCATTTCGTGAAAATCGCTGATTACGAATCTAGCTCGTCGATTTTCTTTTGAGATGCGGAGAAGGAAGGATCCAATTCCAAGGCTTTCTCATAACACGCTCGCGCGCTGTCGTTGTCACCTTGCTTCGCGTAAAAGTCCCCCATGCTGTCGTGGGCATTGGCCACTTCAGGTGCCAAGCGCACGTACATTTTGAAGCTCCGCTCTGCAGCTTCCATGTCGCCTTCGTTCATGTTCAGATAACCAAGCAAATTGTGTGGTCCGCCCAATGAACTCCAGCGTTCTGTTGCGCGCTCCAATAAGATGCGTGCCGCGGCGGCATCCTTGCCCATCAATTGCCAAGCGAGGTTAACTTGGTTGAGTGGCGAGTCTGGAGCGAGGTTGTGCGCGATGCGCGCATTTTCAAGTTGGTCTCCAAAATCTTCAGAGTGCGACATCAAGTAATGCTTGGTTGCAGGGTCCGTGGCTTTCGCCACAGCCGCTGTCACGTTGGCATTCCACGTTTCAACATCGCTTTGGAACCAGGCGCGCCACAACTGACCGACGTGGGCCATCGCCATGGTCGGATCGACCTCAAGCAATGAATCGGACAAGGCGCCCGCAGCATTGCCGTCGGCTTGCAAACTCATCCAAAGCATGGAATTGCAGAGCGCTTCTGCACCCTCCACTTCCGATTCGATTGGGATGTAGCTGCGTGCGAGCTGGCCGTGGTCTTGGTGGAACCAGCGGTCCCAACGGACGCGGTCGCCATCGCGCACCACCGTGCCGTGGAACGAGCGGTGACCCGCTTCGCCAAAGTTGTAGAAGTGCACTACGCCCATAACGCTGGCTGCAGCTCCGTACAGCTGGACATCCAGGACCTCCACGGTAACAGAATCTTCGTAAAACCATTCGCCATCGACATTGGACAGGTCGGCGTTCATCGGCTCAGCCTGCCCCGCACGGAAGTACTTCATCTCCTCGGAAAGGCCAGCGATGTAAGGTTCAACCGCTTCATCGTAGCCCACTTGGCTCTCGATGTGGTTGGTGACGAAGGCAGTCACTTCGTCTTGGGTCAATGGCGCACCGCCTCCGGCACACCCCCAAAGAACAGCGCACGCAGCGCTGATGATCATGATGTGTTTCATTCGTAAGGGTTTGTGATGCAGGTTACAACGTATTTCCATGCCATCCAAATCCGTAACACGATGGCAACAAAAAAGCCGGCTTGTGCCGGCTTTTCTCGTGCTGGGATTCCAGCTTTATTTGACCTGATCCACAACCGCCTTGAAGGCGTCTGGGTGGTTCATGGCGAGGTCCGCCAACACCTTGCGGTTCAGTTCGATTCCTTTCTTTGAGCACTTACCCATAAATTCGCTGTAGGACATTCCGTGCTGGCGCGCTCCGGCGTTGATGCGCTGGATCCACAATGAACGGAATTGACGCTTGCGCTGCTTACGTCCTGAGTAAGCGTACAACAAGCCTTTCTCTACGGCGTTCTTGGCGACGGTCCAAACATTCTTGCGGGCACCGTAGTACCCTTTGGCCATCTTGAGGATTTTTTTACGTCGCGCCCTCGATGCGACTGAATTGGTTGCTCTTGGCATTTTAAAGTGTTTTTTTGGTAGACGGCGCTGGCGAAATCCAGTCTTGAAAGCCGGTTACCGGGTTAAACGTACCAGGGGTGATTGAATCAGTTGGAGTGCTTATGCACAAAGTTGGCGCTTCACGCTCGCTACGTTGGTCTTGTCAACCGTGGTAGAGTGCGTCAAGTTGCGCTTCTGCTTCGTGCCCTTCTTGGTCAAGATGTGACTCTTGAAGGCGTGCTTCCGCTTGATCTTCCCAGTCCCCGTGAACTTAAAGCGCTTTTTGGCGCTTCCTTTTGTTTTCATCTTCGGCATGGCCTTAGATTTTATGGTTATTAATTTTTCTTCGGATTGAACATGACCGTCATGCGCTTTCCCTCGAGCTTCGGCAGTTGTTCAACCGTTCCGTATTCCTCGAGTTCCTGCGCAAATTTCAAAAGCAAAATTTCCCCGCGCTCCTTGAACACAATGGTTCGACCGCGAAAGAAAACGTACGCCTTGAGCTTGGAGCCCTCTTGCAAAAATTTCTTGGCGTGCTTCAGCTTGAATTGGAAGTCGTGGTCGTCCGTGTTCGGTCCGAACCGGATTTCCTTCACTACCACCTTCTGCTGCTTCGCTTTGATTTCTTTTTGCTTCTTTTTCTGGTCGTACAGGAACTTCTTGTACTCAATGATGCGGCAAACGGGCGGATCTGCCTTGGGGGAAATTTCCACCAAGTCCAATTCCATCTCCCGCGCCAGTTGAATGGCATCGCGCGTGCTCATGACAGCGGGCTCAACATTGTCGCCCACCACACGTACCTGCGCCACCTCAATCTTGTCATTGATGCGGTGAAGATCCTCTCTTCGAACGCGGCCCCGGTAAGGGGTCCTTTTCCTTCTAATCGCTATAACGCTTCAGTTTTAGTGATACTTCTGTCATTTCAACATCTCCGCAATTTCCGAGCGAATGTGCTCAGCGAATGCCTCGATGCTCATGCCTCCCAAGTCGCCTTCTCCCTGCCTGCGCACAGATACGGTTCCTTCGTTGGCCTCGTTTTCTCCCAGGATGAGCATGTAGGGAACCTTCTCCAATTCGGCATCCCGAATCTTTTTCCCCACCTTCTCTGACCGGTCGTCAACGAGGGCGCGAATATCGTGATTTTCAAGGACTTTTGAAACCCTTTCTGCATATTCATTGAAACGGTCGGAAATCGGCAGGATTTTGACCTGTTCTGGGGTCAACCAAAGCGGGAACTTTCCGGCGCAGTGTTCGATGAGGATGGCCACGAATCGTTCCATGGATCCAAACGGCGCTCGGTGGATCATGACCGGGCGGTGCTTGGCGTTGTCTGCACCGACGTATTCAAGCTCAAATCGCTCGGGCAAATTGTAGTCAATCTGCACCGTGCCGAGCTGCCACTTTCGGCCGATCGCATCGCGCACCATAAAGTCGAGCTTGGGCCCGTAGAATGCGGCTTCCCCGAGTTCGACCACCGTCGTCAAGCCCTTCTCATCGGCCACTTCTTGGATGGCTTTTTCGGCCTTGTCCCAATTGGCATCTTCCCCAATGTACTTGCTCGGGTTGTCCGGGTCGCGCAAGCTGACTTGGGCGATGAAATCTTCGAATTGCAGCGTGCGGAAGATGTACAAAACGAGGTCGATGACCTTGCCCACCTCTTCTTTTACTTGGTCGACAGTGCAGAAAATGTGCGCGTCGTCCTGGGTGAAGCCCCGTACGCGGGTCAAACCGTGCAATTCACCGGACTGCTCGTACCGGTAAACCGTTCCAAACTCCGCAAACCGAATGGGCAGGTCACGGTAGCTGCGGGGACGCGACTTAAAAATCTCGCAGTGGTGCGGACAGTTCATCGGCTTGAGCAAGTACTCCTCGCCTTCCGCCGGGGTATTGATGGGCTGGAAACTGTCCTCCCCGTACTTGGCGTAGTGGCCACTGGTGATGTAGAGTTCTTTGTTGCCGATGTGCGGTGTGATCACGCCTTCGTACCCGGCCTTGCGCTGGGCTTCCTTCAAAAAGGATTCGAGCCGCATCCGCAGTTCGGTGCCTTTTGGCAACCACAGCGGCAAACCCTGGCCCACCTTTTCGGAGAAGTGGAACAGGTCCATCTCCTTGCCCAACTTTCGGTGGTCCCGAGCCTTGGCCTGCTCGAGCAATTCGAGGTATTCCTTCAGCTCTTGCTTTTTCGGGAACGTGATCCCGTACACGCGGGTCAATTGCTTCTGGGACTCGTCGCCTTTCCAGTAGGCACCGGCAATGGACATGACTTTGCACGCCTTGACAAAACCCGTGTGGGGCATGTGTGGCCCGCGGCATAGATCCGTGAAGTTACCTTGGTCGTAAAACGTGATGGTCCCGTCCTCGAGACCGTCCAGCAAGTCCAATTTGTACTCATCCCCTTTTTCTTGGAAGTAAGCCAAGGCTTCGGCCTTGCTCATTTCGCGGCGGATGTAGGGATTCTTCTGCTTGGCCAATTCCATCATTTTGGACTCGATGGCCGGAAAGTCTTTGTCCGTGATGGTGTGCTCACCGAAGTCCACGTCGTAGTAAAAACCGTTTTCGATGGGTGGCCCTACCCAGAACTTGACACCGGGGTACAGCGCCTCAAGCGCCTCGGCCATCAGGTGGGCAGAACTGTGCCACATCGTGCGCTTGCCTTCGTCGTCGCGCCAGGTCAGCAAGTTGAGCGTGGCATCTTCGTTGATACTGCGCTGCGGATCCCACACTTCGCCGTTGACTTCAGCGGCCAACACGTTACGCGCGAGGCCCTCGCTGATGCCCATGGCTACGTCCAATGCGGTCGTGCCGTTTTCGACTTGCTTTACCGTTCCATCCGGTAGGGTGATGTTGATCATGTCTGCCTCCTGTAAATTTCGTCCGTAAAGATACGACCGGAAAGGCTCAGAAAGTCAGGCCCATTAGGAGTTTCCAACCTCAAGCCGTGGGCTTGTACTTTACATCGTCCCACGCCTTCACGTGCCAGTGAACCGTGGCACGCGCCACGGTTTCGCCGGAGGCGTCGAGCAGCACAGAAGGCATGACAAAACGCGCTGCACCATCGGCGGAGCTTTCAATCAACTGCTGCACCTCTTCTCTAAGATTGGGCGAGATGTCGGCTTTGGCCACACATCCGCCCTTCACTGGCCGGCGCATGTAGTCCACTTCCAACCGGTTCATGATGAGGCGGTAATCCTTCATGTCAAATTGGGCGAGCACCGCCAACCCTGAGCAAAACTCACACGCTGTGGCGATGGCACACGCATGGGTACCTTTGAGGTGGTTGCGGTTGGCGCGGCGGTCGGGCAGCGCCACCCGAACTTCTTCATCGCTAAATGCGAGCACGCGAATGCCATGCGGGGCGTTGAACGGCAGGATTCTTTTGAATACCGCGTTGAGCCAGAAGGCATTGCCCTGTTTGGCCGCGTCGAGTGAACGGTAAAAAAAACGGTCCAGCATCAGGCTTCGACGGATTCGAGGATGGCTGCAATGTTGGGCCGGAAATAATTGGGGCCCTTCATGACCTTGCCGTCTTCGCGGTAAATCGGTTGGCCGTCGGCCCCCAATTTGCTCATGTTAGAGGACTGAATTTCCATGAATACTTCCTCGATGACGTGCTGCATCCCATGGCTCAAAATGGTACCGCAGAGTATGTACAGTTGGTCGCCAAGGGCATCCGCGACCTCAACGGCGTCACCGGCCAATGCCGCTTCGAGGTATTCCTCCGTCTCCTCGGCCATCAGTCGATGACGCAGGCGAACGGTACCTTCATCCAATTGGCCCTGAGGCGAATTCCCATTGGCAATTCCAAACGCATCGTGGAATTCCCGCACGCAATCGATGATCGTGGCGAAGTTGTGTTTTTTCGTGTTCATTGGCTCTTTAACATGATTTTATGAAGTCCACCCAACCGGAGGCTCAACCGAAAGGTATATTCGCATGACGTCGTCGTCAAACCAACCGACTGAATCTTATGGACCAAGAATCCACACCTGAAATCACCCCGGACATCGTTCCGGTCGAAACGCCGGTCGAAACACCCGAGGCAGCGGGCAGTAGCTCTGCAGCTCCCGACATCCGCGCCCTGAACGAACGCATCGGCAAAGCGAGTCAGTTTGTCGACCTCCTGCGCATGGAATTGGGCAAGGTCATTGTCGGCCAAGCCGGCATGGTCGACCGGTTGCTAATCGGCCTCCTCGGCAACGGACACGTGTTGCTGGAAGGCGTACCCGGGCTGGCTAAGACGCTGGCCATCAAGAGCCTCTCGGAATCCATCGCGGCCGACTTCAGCCGCATCCAATTCACGCCCGATCTGCTGCCCGCCGACCTCGTGGGTACGATGATTTACAACCAGAAGTCCGAGGCATTCTCGGTGAAGAAGGGGCCCGTATTCGCCAACTTCGTGCTGGCGGACGAGATCAACCGGGCTCCGGCCAAGGTGCAAAGCGCCCTGCTCGAAGCGATGCAAGAACGCCAGGTCACCATCGGTCCGGATTCGTATCCCTTGCCAGAGCCTTTCTTGGTATTGGCCACGCAGAACCCGGTGGAGCAAGAAGGTACCTACCCCCTCCCAGAAGCACAAGTGGACCGATTCCTGCTCAAGGTGGTCATCGGTTACCCGAGCAAGTCCGAGGAACAACAGATTGTCCGAGCAAATTTGACACCGGGTGGATTGCCCAAGCCCACCCAAGTGGTGAAGCCACAAGACATCATCGAAGCGCGCAAACTGGTCAAGGAAATCTACCTCGACGAAAAAATTGAGCGTTACATCGTAGACCTCGTTTTCGCCACCCGCGAACCCGGGCAATACGGCATGGGGCACCTCACCCAACTGATCAACTTCGGCGCTTCTCCGCGTGCCAGCATCGGCTTGGGTGTGGCTTCTAAGGCCCACGCATTCCTCAATCACCGCGGTTACGTGACACCGGAAGATGTGCGCGCGGTCTCGTTGGACGTGTTGCGCCACCGCGTTGGTCTGACCTTCGAGGCGGAGGCTGAAAACATCAGCACCGAACAGATCATCACCGAGATCATGGACAACGTGCAGGTGCCTTGATGCATGGACACGACCGAATTGATTCAACGGGTACGGCGGGTTGAACTGAAAACCCGCGGACTGAGCGACCGGATTTTTTCGGGCGAATACCACAGCGCGTTTAAGGGACGCGGCATGGCCTTCTCCGAAAACCGCGAATACCAGCACGGCGACGAAATCCGAACCATCGATTGGAATGTCACGGCGCGGATGGGCCACCCGTACGTCAAGGTGTTTGAAGAAGAACGCGAACTCACGGTGTTCCTGTTGCTCGATGTCAGTGGATCCAATGCAACCGGCACCCGCAAGCAAACAAAACGCGACCTCATCACGGAGCTCAGCGCAGTGTTGGCATTCAGCGCCATGGGGAATAACGACAAAGTGGGCGCCGTACTATTCAGCGACCGCATCGAACGGTTCATCCCGCCCAAAAAAGGCCGCTCCCACATCTTGCGCATCATTCGGGAAATCATCGAAGTGGAACCCGAGGGCAAAGGCACCGACATCAATTCGGCACTCGAACATTTCCTCTCCGCCATGAAAAAGCGGACCATCGCATTCCTCATTTCCGACTTCCGGGATGAAGGTTTTGACCAGACGCTGCACCAAGCGGGCCGGAGGCACGACCTCGTGGCATTGCGCGTGACCGATCCACTCGATCGGCAGCTGCCCTCCATCGGCTGGATTCCTGTGCAAGACCCCGAATCCGGTCAGACCAAATGGGTCTTCACCGGCCGAAAATCCACACGGAGTACCCATGCGAAGCGCGAAAAAGTCCGCGAAGCCGAGCTGAAAGCCATGTTTGCCCGTTCGGGCGTCGATCAGGCCGTGCTGTGTACCGACCGACCCTATGTTCAACCTTTGATGCAACTGTTCGATCGCCGTGGGTAGAATGAGTTGCATATGCCTTTGCATCCTCGCTGCATGGAGCGGCTGGGGCACGCCGGAAGCGCACGCGCAACAGGTGCGCATGACCGTGGACACAACCGTCATTGCCATTGGTGACCCAACGGTGCTGCGCGTTCAAGCCGACCGCGATGTAACCGCCGGCAGTGGGTCGTTTGAGTGGCCTGCATGGCAAGACACCATTCCGGGAGGCTTGGAAATCCTTCAGGTATTGGGTGCTGACACAACGGCCATCGAAGGCGAAGACGGCAACCCCGTTATCCGCGTGGAACGCGCGTATGAAATCACCGCATGGGACAGCGGGTACCTCGCCATCCCCCCGGCTTTGCTGGTCTGGGGCACGGACACCATTGCCTCCAACCCCCTGCTGTTCAACGTACTGCTCGCCCCGCCCGGCGAGCCCGGACAAATCGCTGGACACGCTGACATCCGGCGCGTTCAGTGGTCGTGGCAGGAGCAACTGCAGCGCTGGCTGCCGTGGATCTTGGCCTTGGCCGCAGCACTCGGATTGGCCTTCTTCATCATGCGATGGTGGCGCAATCGTCCTGTCGAGGAGGTCGTAGAATCTACACCTGCAGACCCGCTTGAGCCCGCACACATTGTTGCCCTTCGTGAGCTGGACCGTATCGCAAAAGAAGCAGTTTGGAAACAAGGACAGGTCAAGGCGCACCACGCTGCCGTAAGCAAAGTAATCCGCACCTATTTCGAACGACGCTACAACTACCCGGCCATGGAACGTTCGACTGACGAGCTGCGGAGCGGGTTGGTCAATTTGCCCATCCGCGCCCACGAAAAAGAACTGATCCTCGAATTGTTGAGCTTGACCGACTTGGTCAAATTTGCCAAATGGTCGCCTCAGGTAGCTGATCACCAGCGCATCGTTAAACAGGGCATCCGCTTCGTGGAAGTCACTACCATTGCCCCCGAAAACAGTCAAGGATAATGCGCAATCTGGCTACCCTCATACCGCATATCCTTGCCGTCGTCACCTACGCGATTGGCCTGTCTTATGCCAGTCAGCATTTTGAATTTGAATCACCCGCCCTGCTCTGGCTCGGCGCGCTGATTGCCTTGCACATTGGCCTGCGGCTTCATGCGCAGTCCGGACAGCGGTTTTCCGGATTGGTGTGGAGCTGGGAATCTCCGGAAAGCCAGTTGACATGGAAAACCATGGGGTTTCAATGCATTCCTGAAATCCCCTACGCGCTGCGCACCCTGACCATTGGTTTGCTTACCATTGCCGCCGCCCGCCCTCAATCGTCTTCATCGGTTGAGGATTTGACGCGCGAAGGGATTGACATTGTGTTGAGCATGGATTTATCGGCCTCCATGTTGAGCAAGGACTTCGACCCCAACCGCCTCGAAGCCTCCAAAACCGTCGCGACGGATTTTGTGAATGACCGCCCCAACGATCGAATCGGTGTGGTGGCTTACGAAGGGGAAGCCTTCACACAAATCCCCCTGACCACCGACCAGCGCGTGGTAATGAACGGCATTGGAGAACTTCAGACCGGTTTGCTCGAAGGCGGAACGGCCATCGGCATGGGGCTCGCCACCGCAGTCAACCGCCTCAAGGATTCTGAAGCCGAAAGCAAAGTGGTCATTCTGCTCACCGACGGCGTCAACAACGCCGGGAAAATTGAACCGCTTGATGCGGCTCAGCTGGCCAAATTGAATGACATCCGTGTCTACACCATCGGCGTTGGCACCATCGGCAAAGCCCGCAGCCCCGTCGCCAAAATGGGAAACCAATTCCAGTACGACTGGGTGGAAGTCGAAATCGATGAGACCGTCCTTCGCGACATCGCCAAACTCACCGGCGGCCGCTACTTCCGCGCCACCAATGGCGAGAAGCTGGCGAGCATCTACACCGAAATCGACGAATTGGAGAAAACCCGGTTCAACGTGCTTCGCTACAACCAGAAAACCGAGGAATTCCTGCCTTACGGCATCGCCGCCGTTTTGGCCTTTTTCATCGAATTCCTCCTTCGTCAATTCGCCATCCGCACCCTGATATGAACACTCGACATCAACGAAAATTCAAGGTGTTTGCGAATGGCGTCGCATTGGCACTCGCTGAAGTCATCTTCTGGGTGGCCCTTTTCGTCGGGTACTACAGCATCAAGCGCATTGCCCCCAATGTCCAATTGGAAAACGAGGCCTGGTGGGCGATTCTGCTCGTGCTGCCCTTTTCATTGGCCGTGTTCATGTGGGGATTGCGCCAGAAACAGCAGTGGGCCAAAGCCCTCGCCGATGAGGACCTGTGGCCCGAATTGCTCCCCCAATGGCGACCTCAGTTGCACGGCTGGCGGTTTTTCTGCTGGCGGATGGCCCTCGCGGCCATGTTGATTGGCGTGCTCGACTTGAAAGTGGGCGCACGGCTGAAGGAGGTCAAAAGCGAAGGCGTTGACCTGATGGTGGCCCTCGACGTTTCAACGAGCATGGAAGCCGAAGACACGGGCAGCAGTCGGATTGATTTGGCAAAACAAAGCATCCAACGGCTTGTGAACGCCTTGGACGGCGACCGCATGGGCCTCGTCATTTTCGCCGGAGATGCGTTTGTTCAATGCCCCATCACCACGGATTACGGTGCGCTAAAACTGTTCCTGGATGGGGTCACGACGGACTTGGTGCCGGTGCAAGGCACGGCGGTAGGTCGCGCCATCGAAGTTTGCACTCAGGGCTTTGACCCGGAATCACCGGCCTCCAAAATAGTCGTTGTCTTTACCGATGGTGAAAACCACGAAGACGATGCCGTTGCCATGGCAGAGGACGCACTTGACCGAGGAATCGAAGTGCACACCGTGGGCATGGGCAGCACTTCGGGCGCGCCCATCCCATTGTACGATCGGTTCGGCAGAAGCCGAGGTTTCAAAACGGATGCCGACGGCAATCCCATCGTTACGGCGCTGGACGATGCGACGCTTATACAAGTGGCCGAGGCGGGCAATGGCACGTACGTTCAAGCAGGAAACGGCTTCGTGAACATCGCTCCCATCATCGGCGCCATGAACACACTCAACCAAACGGAGACCTCCACCGTGGCGTACACCGATTTCACGCACCACTTTCATTGGTTTTTCATGATTGCGCTGTTCTTCATTTTGGCAGAAGGCGCCTTGAACCTCACCTTTAAACCGCGCATGGCATGATGAAACACGCCGCAACCCGTGTTTCGCTCGCATGCGCCATGTTGGCGCTTGTGACTTGCTTCAACTGCTCCTGGAGCCAATCAGAGGACTATGCCGCAAAGGCCAGCATCATCGACGGCATCCGCGCATTTGAAGCCGGTGAGGACCGTGCAGACAGCCTTTTTGTCCTGGGAGAGCGCCATTCCGATCTCGCCGGGCTATCGGCCTACAACGCTGGGCGTTCGTTGCTTGAAAAATCTGAAGCTGGACAAGAAGCCCGGCAGGCCTTCCAACGGGCCATCAAATCAGCATCCGATCAGCAGCTGACCTCCGACGCTTGGCACAACATCGGGAACTCCTTGTTGATGGAGCAAGATTTGGAAAACGCCATTGAAGCGTACAAATCAGCCTTGCGAGCCAACCCACGAAACGAAGCAGCCCGGTACAACTTGTCGTATGCCCTCCGCCAGCAGCAGGACCAGCAAGATCAGCAAGACCAACAGGATCAGCAAGACCAGCAGGACCAGCAAGAGCAGCAGGACCAAAAGGACCAACAGGACCAGGAAGACCAACAGGATCAGCAAGACCAGCAGGACCAACAGGACCAGCAAGACCAACAGGACCAGCAGGACCAGCAGGACCAGCAACAAGAGCAGCAAGAGCAACAGGACCAGCAGGATCAGCAAGACCAGCAGCAAAACCAGCAGGACCAGCAGGACCAGCAAGACCAACAGGATCAGCAAGAGCAGCAGCAGGAACAGCCTCAACAAGTGGAAGGTCAGATTTCCAAAGAAGACATGGAGCGTATCTTGGAGAGCCTAGAACGAGGTGAAGAAGAAGTTCAAGCCAAGCTGATGAAGGCCAAGAGTCAAGGCAAGAAGAAAAAAATCGAAAAGGACTGGTAATGGGCAAGTTCACTTTTACATCCTGTGTCCAATGGCTGATGCTGTGCTTGCTAAGCGTGGGTTCGGCTTGGAGTCAAGAGGTATTCGAAGTGAGCGTGAACCGGAACCCCGTGCGCGTAGGCGAACAGGTGCAGCTCACGTTCACCCTCAAGAATGTATCGGGCCGTGTGGATGGCCCACAAATCGAGGGACTCAAGTTGCTTTTTGGTCCCAGCACATCCAACAGCACGAGCATCTACAACGGCAAGCGGACCAGCGAAGTGGGCTATACGTATACCTATCAAGTGGTGTCCAAAACCAATGTTCAAATACCCGCATTTGAAATCCAGGGGACCCAGAGCAAACTCAAAAGCAAACCGTTCGTCCTACGCATCACCGCCCGCGGTGCCAAACCCTCCGGTCCCAATGCCGGCAACCTCGGCAACGTGGCCTGCGTCATCGAAACCTCGAAACGCTCCGTGCACATCGGTGAGCCCTTGGTGGTTTCGTTCAAAATCTTCAACCGCGCCAACAACCTCGATGTACGGAAATATAACATCCCCGAGACCCCGGGATTCTGGAAAGAGGATGTGGAGATTCCCGAACCCCGTTGGGAGCCTCAGGTTGTTGCCGGTCAGCGCTACAACGTCGCCACTGTGCGCAAACTGGTTTTGTTCCCGCAACAAACAGGAACCCTGACCATTGACGGGTTTGATTTGGTCGGGTACATGCGAACCAGTTTTTTCAATGGACAAAACGTAACTGCCGAAGCCGATCCCGTCAAAATTGAAGTGAAGCCCCTGCCGGAGCCCATCCCCTCGGATTTCATCGGTGCTTTCGGGCAGCTGCAGGTTACACCCAAGCAGACGGGGCAGGCATGCCGGACCAATGAGGCCATCACCTATGACCTGACGTTCAGCGGGCAAGGCAACCTCAAGTTCATTCAAGAGCCTTCGTTGACGTGGCCCGGAGAATTTGAAGTCTTCGACCCCGAAGTCATTGACCAAATCCGGGTCAATGCCGGTGGCGAATCCGGGAGCCGCACTTTCCGGTATGTCGTGATCCCGCGTGCCCCCGGCCAATACGTACTGCCCGTTCCAACAGGGGCCTGGTTCAACACGAAGGTTCGCGATTATGCCAACCTCGATGCCGCGCCGTTAAAACTTACGGTGGCCACCAACACCTCAGACGATGGCGGCCAAGTGAATTACAATTCCAAAACGGACGTGCAAGTCCTCAACCAGGACATCAATTTCATCCACAGCGAATGGAACGGACCGTGCCTGCCGCGCAACCGGTGGGACAACCGCGGTCAACTTGCCGGTGGTTTATTGGCCATCGGCCCCCTGGCGTTGGGGCTTTCATTTGTTGCCCGGCGCCGGCGCGAAGAGGACGAAAAGAATCCGCTGAACGTGCGCAAGCGACGCGCCAAAAGTGCGGTACGTCAGGAACTCAAGGAAGCCAAGAGGCACATGAACAATGCGGCGTTGTTTTACCCGGCCTTGGGGTCCGGCTTGGAAGCCTACCTCATGGCCAAGCTTCAATGGAACGCCAGTCAATTAACCCGTTCAGCGTTGAGCGAAGCATTGGAAACACACGTGCCCGAGTTGAAAGGAAAGTGGAATGCGCTGCTCGACGACTTGGACATGGCACGCTACGCACCCGGCCAAGTGCTCGCTCCTGATGCCATGATTGCCGAGGCCGAACGCTTGGTAGACGCCACGGAAAAAACCTGGAACGCATGATGAAATCCCTTCTCTCATCCTTCCTGTTTGCACTGGCCGTTTGCGCCGCAGCGTGGGGACAGACAGACGCAAAGGCCCAATTCGAAACGGCCAATGCAGCCTATGCCGTCGGCGACTATGAAGCCGCTATTGCAGCGTACGAATCGATCCTGGCAGAGCACATGCATTTTGACAGTGAGTACAACCTCGGCAATGCCCACTACAAATTGGAACAGTGGGGACCGGCCATTCTTCACTACGAGCGGGCCGCACTCCTCTCCCCTTCCAATGCAGACGTCAAGACCAACCTCACGCTGGCAAACGCCCAGATCAAGGACCGCATCGAATCACTGCCATCGAATGGCATTATCGACATTTGGGAACGCATCACTGCACCGGGTCGATACCCACT
Source organism: Flavobacteriales bacterium (assembly GCA_002863125.1). Classification (GTDB taxonomy): domain Bacteria; phylum Bacteroidota; class Bacteroidia; order Flavobacteriales_D; family Sanyastnellaceae; genus UA16. The sequence continues at coordinate 8,111 of PKEB01000026.1, read as the reverse complement.
GTGGGCCCGCATCATGATTGCAGCGTGGACATTGGGCTTCGGCGCTCTTGCCTGGCGCATGTGGGTTGTCAGCTTCGAAAACCGACGGTTGCTCGGGTCGTGCGCCGCAGCATTGATCGCGGTTGGATTGACGGCGATGGTCTTGGCGCGGAGCGCATCCCTGCGCATCGAATCGAGCCGATCGGCCGTTGTTATGGCCCTCGAATCCGCCGTACGGAATGAACCCGGAAGCAATGGCATGACGCTGTTCATGCTGCACGAGGGCACCAAAGTAACGGTGGTTGAGCGCAACGCGAACCACTGGAAAATTCAGCTTGCCAACGGCAACACCGGTTGGATGGCCGCTGAAGATTTGACCGAAGTCTGAGTAAACTTACTCGACCACGTTGAGCGTCCAGCGAGCCTGACGACCATCCGCGTCTGCGCCTACCACTTCATAGAGGCCTGGAGCCCAGCCCTTAACCGACCATTCTGTCGAACCGCCGGCTGCGCGCTGTTGCCATACCAGTTTGCCACTCGCCACCTGGAAACACCGCAACGTCGCTCCGGGCATCCAGCCGTTCATCACGACGCGGTCGCTCGCGGGGTTGGGATAACCCACCACGGAAGATTCACCTGCTTCATCCACGGATTCACCGCTCGCCAAATCATACAAGATGATGTCGTCCACAGCCGCCTCAATCAAGGAGCCGCCGTCCAGGTATTCCCCAATGGTGGTGCTGTCTGAGGCGATGAAGCGCATTTGGAATTCGCTTGTCGGCTCAATCACATCGGCGACGCGGAAGGCGTTTCGACGCCATGAAACATCCTGCTGAAGGGTGTTCTCCAGGTACTGCCAGCTGTCGCCGCCATCGTTGGAGATTTCCACCTGCCACCAGTCCGTCGCGGGGTTCGCTCCGCTCGGAGGCGCATTCACGTACCAACGCCAGTAAGCCATCACAGGATTGGCATACGGGGTCAAGTCGATGACCGGTGAAACCAAGGTGGTCTTGCCCGCATCGACATCGTTCACGCCAATTCCATCGTTCACGCCGGGGTTTTGCCCCGTGATGAACGCATAGCCGGCCGTGCCCAAGGTGTGGTCTTGCGTTGGCGCCACCACCGTACTGGGGTCGTTGACTTCCGCATACGAACCCACGGGAATGGCCTCTTCCCAGATGCCCGTGGTCGCGTTGTCTTGACCAGGCAGACCCGTGGTCCAGCCACCGAAGTCAGAATACTCATCCGAGTCGTTGATGAGGACCGGCTCGACCCCGACCAGCAGATGGAACGGCAGGTTGGGGTACGTCTCGTTTGCAGCCGCGAACGGAGTTACAGCTGACAGCCCACCAAAATCGTCCGAGATACCCATGTAGTAGGAAACCACTGTTCCCGGCTCCTGCGCAGGAATCTCAGCCGTGTACACCGCATTGCCATCGGGGTTGTCCATGGCCACTTGCGTCCAGTCGCCTTCTGCCTCGGTGCGGTACCACACGTTCACCGCATCGAAGTACAAATTGTACGGGAACACGATGAACGTCTCAGCTTCGATTTCGATGGTTGAAGCCGCCTCGACGAATTCCTCGGAATCGTGATCGATCTCGGCATAGCTGAAAATCGAAATGCCGTGGATGTCGAAGCCCTCAATAATGGCGAGGTCGTTCGGGGTGCCGTTGGACAAATCGCCGTCGTCATCGTCCGCTTGCAAGACATCAAGCAAAACGTCGGTGTACGCCTGTCCTTCGCTGCCGTCGGGAGCAGTGGCCTGCAAACCGGGGTAGGCATCGATGAACAATGCCATCGTAGCATCCCAATCGCCGCCCATGAGCAAGTGCGTATCGTACCACGCACCACAAATGATTTCTCCGTCTGCGTGCACCTGACCAACCAGGTCCTCTGGATACACCTTGGGGTCTTCATCGTAAACGCGGATGCCGTCCTCGTTGTCCGTGTAGAATCCCTTGCCGATCTCTGCAATGTCTCCCAAACTCATGGCCCACAGGTCTGCGTAGCCCTCGTTCATGGCACCGTTGTTGAAGCCGGCGTTGAGGCTGTTATAGAAATACCCATTGATGCCGTGGCCGTATTCGTGCCAGACCACGTCGGCGATCAATGACGTCGCATTGCAGCCGCCGCCCACATCATAGAAGTTGATGCTTTGGCCATCATAAAACGCATTGCATTCGCCGGCCACATCGATGTTGGTTGGAAGCGACCAATCCAAGTCGTTGAAATTCGGCATCAGCTCCTTCATGTGCTCGTGAATGAGAATGGTCGAGCGGTACGCTGAACGCTCTTTCAAGTTGCCAAGGTTAGACAAATCCAGTGCATTGTACCCATCGGCAAAATCGACGCTGGCACTCGGCGTATTGCCGTTGGTGTAAATCGTGCTCCAAAGACCGGCGAGGTCGACGTCGACGGACTGCGGACCGGCAACCGTGGTGATGAAGCCGCCATCGGCGTCGGTGTGAATCGTTTGACCAGCGAATGGAATTTCTAAAGCGGGCAGGCTCATGTTGACCGCATCCTGGTAAGGATACAGTTCGTGAACATCGGAAGTAATGGCACCGCTGATCACCAGCGGTGGTGTGGCACTGGGGCGATCAATGCCCATGCGCAGCACCGCGCGCTCGGGCTTGCCATTCATGGAAGGCATGCCCCACTTTCCATCGATGTGCATCACTTGGTTTCGACGCCATACCACCTCACCCGTCTGAACGTCAACCCCCGTCTCGTAGCGGCGTGGGATGGTTCCCTGGCGGCCCGCCACCGTCCACGTCCGGGTCAAGTGCCAATCCAACTCGTCGCCTTCACCGCGCGTGGGCGTCCAGGCCAACTCGCCCATTTCGGTCTCGCCCCATTCGTCAAAAACGACCCCTGCCGTGGCCGCTTCTTGCTGTGCCGTGGGTGACAAAGACTCGGTGGCGTCTTCGGGGATGCCCTGGTACCAATCCGCGCCCCACATGATGAGCTGGTCGTTCCACCACTTGGTCACGAGCTTTCCACCTTTGACGGGGATGCCTTGCCATGTTTGCTCGGCATGCGCCCACGTGTGTTGTCCCATCTTCGACTCGATGTCCCACGCGAGGGGAGCATCAACGCCAAATGCGTCCAATTCCCCTGCAGCGAAGGCAGTGGCCTTATCCGCGATGGTCAGGCCCGGAACATCAATGGCCGGCCCAAAGGCGCGGTGCGGAAGTCCGGTCGCTTCACTCATGATGCAGCGCCAATTGGCATGGTCCGCGGCCCACGAATTCCAACCAGAGGCTTCGCGCAGGAGGCGCTGCTCGTCCGGCTGCGGATCATCGGTCAAAGGCAGCATGCGTACTTCGAGGGGATCGATGGCCACGCTGATGTCGTAAAGCGCGTCATTCTGAGCGCCTGCGGCGAACGCCAAAAGGCTCGCCAAAAAAGTGAGGGAGATTGGTTTCATGGTTCTTCTGTTCGTTGGTAATTTACATCACGCTTCGAAAACTTCTCATTCAACATTCTCCATGCGACTTTGTTACGGCCTTATGCGACGAATTTTTCATCCCAATTGGCTTCTGACGTTGGTCATTGGGGTCGGATTGACGGGGTGCGCTGGACTTCAAGACCCTGCAGGCCTGGCATGGGACCCCGGCGCAACGCCGGATTATACCTCAAATTCAGCCTGGGTCTCACTACCTAATCGTGAGGACGAATCCGATGCGGTTCCCAAAAACCTTCCTGAAGCTGAGCGGACAATGGACAGCCTTGACGTGGATGTTTTTTTTGTTCATCCCACCCAATTCTTTCGGGGAGAGCACTGGAACGCTCACATGGACAACCGCAAAGTCAACGCACTGAATGCGAAGTATCCCATGCGGCTGCAAGCAAGTGCCTTTAACGTCGGCGGCCGACTGTATGCACCGACTTATCGCCAGGCACACATTGGCGTCTTTACCTGGCAAGACAGCACCAGTTGGAAGGCGCTGGAGTTGGCCTATGAAGATGTGAAAGCTGCGTTCGAACACTACCTAGACCACTGGAACAACGGTCGCCCGATCATCCTTGCGGGCCACAGCCAAGGGAGCTGGCACATCCGGTGGTTGCTGCAAGAATTCTTCGATGGCAAACCGCTGCAAGACCGTTTGGTCGTGGCCTATGCACCCGGATTTGATTTTTACGCGACCGATTTTGAGCACGTGCGCTACTGTGCCAACGCTGACGAAACCGGTTGTGTGTGCGCTTGGATGTCCTATGGCGAAGGGTATTTCCCGAATTGGTTGGAAGCAAATGGGAAAACGCCCATGTGTACCCACCCCATTACCTGGCAACTCGAAGGCACCAATTCCATTGAGGATCACCAAGGTGTTGTCTTGTCGCAAATGCGGTATGCCTACCCCGAAGCGGTAGTGGCCCACGTGGAGCGGGGAGTGCTGCAGGTTCACAAGCCCGACGTACCGTTCGCAGGCATTTTACACCGTGAAAATTGGCACGTTGGTGACATCAACCTGTTCTGGCTGAACATTAGAAACAACGCAAAACAACGCGCCTTAAATCATCGACTAAAAAGCATTCACAAATAGTTGATAGGCTCTATTAATCGACAAAGAGCATAAATCACTTATATTGCATGGAATTAAACCAGACGTCTTGCGCCTCATTCACTCGATAACATCGCTGATTCTGCTCGGATTTCTTGCGCTCGGATCAGCTCATGCTCAGATTGAAACTGTCTCCTGCAACGGCTTGCCGTATAACCCCGATGCTGACTGCGATGGGGTCATCGGTACATTTGATTTTTTGCCTTTTGCGGCGTTGTTCGGATTGGAATTCACGGCGGACTTCGACTCGTTGACATTGCCTGACTACATGGATCCCGACCCGACGAACGAGTTGCAATGGTTGGCTATTGACGGTGACACGCTGCACTTGCTGCTTGCTGATTCGACCATCTACAGTTCCGTTTACATCGGCGGAGCGGATGGCGTTGACGGGATGAACGGAGCGGACGGAATGGACGGTGCAGATGGTGCGGACGGACTCAGCGCTTACGATCTCTGGCTCGCAGCGAGCAATACCGGATCAGTTGAAGATTTCCTTGCGGGTCTCGTCGGCCAGAATGGCGCGGATGGAGAAGACGGCGCCAACGGAATGGACGGAGCTGATGGGGCTGACGGATTGAGCGCTTACGAAGTTTGGTTAGCACACGGCAATGAAGGCACAGAAGAAGACTTTTTTGAAAGCTTGACGGGTCCCGAGGGACAACAAGGGCCAGCTGGCCAGGATGGTGCCGATGGCGCGAATGGCATCGACGGAGCTGATGGGGCTGACGGATTGAGCGCGTATGAGATTTGGTTGGCCGCTGGAAACACCGGCAACGAAGCAGACTTCCTCGCGAGCCTTGTCGGTCAAGACGGCGCGGACGGCGCAAACGGTGCCGATGGAGCGGACGGTGCGGACGGCGTGAATGGCCTCGATGGACTGAACGGTGCCGACGGTGCCGACGGACTCAACGGCGCGGACGGTGCCGACGGACTGAGCGCGTTTGAGATTTGGTTGGCCGCTGGAAACACCGGCAACGAAGCAGACTTCCTTGCCAGTTTGATCGGAGCGCCAGGCGAACAAGGCGAAGCTGGAGCGCAAGGACCGCAGGGACCAGAGGGACCACAAGGCCCTCAAGGAGATGCTGGAACTGACGGCGCCGACGGTGCAGCAGGTTTGAGCGCTTATGAAATTTGGTTAGGACTTGGGAACACCGGTACGGAAGAAGACTTCATTGCCTACCTGTCCGGCGGCGCAGCGTTCTCCCCTTCTGTGCACGGCGTATTCGACAGCGAGTCCGACGGTAACACGTTTGAAATTGCCGAGGCCATTGCCACGGTCAGCATCGAATTGTGGGGAGCCTCAGGCGGTTCAGGCGGCGACATCTGCGGCCAAACCTTGGGCGCATCTTCCTGCAACCTATGTGACGCTACCGGCGGTGCAGGTGGCCATGCCTTGAAGGTTGTGAGCATGGTCTACAATTTGGCCCAAGGTGATGTATTGACCCTTGTTCCAGCAGCTGCGGGAGCAGACAGCGGCGAACTGATCACCTGCAACCCCGGATTGACCGGATGGACCAACTGGGACTGCGGGCCGGCCTCATCCGGTGCAAACGCCGGAACTACCCAACTGCTTCTCAACGGTGAAGTGATTGCCGAAATCAGCGGTGGCCTGGGAGGCACTGGAGCGTGCATCGGTTGCCAAGGTGACGGATGCTTCAATGGTGACCCCGGCGCAGACGGCACCTTGAGCGGCTCTGCGAATTGGATGTCGGTATTGAGCACAGAAACGCTGGAGGAAAGCACCGGCTCGCGCGTCATCTTCCGTTACTGATTCGGACGCTATCTTGCGGCCCAATTCCAATGCATTGGTTCGCTCATGGCGCTGATAGAAGAATTCGAGAAAACCGGCAATTGGCTCTTCAAAGGCCGATCCTTCTTTCCCCTGTTATTGTACGTCTTCATGGCGGCCATCATCGGCTTCCAACTCGACCCCTTTTTCCAAACCTTTGACCCAGTTTCGGCGGTCGCCTGCATCACGATCTCGCTGTTTGGCCAACTCATCCGCGCCCTGACCATCGGCTACACGCCGCGCGGCACGTCGGGCCGCAACACCAAGGACGGACAAATCGCCGAAGTCCTCAACACCCAGGGCATGTACAGCTTGGTGCGCCATCCGCTCTACCTCGGTAACTACTTCATGTGGCTGGGCATCATGGTCTACGTGGGCAACGTGTGGTTCGTGGTGGTGTGCAGCCTCATTTACTGGTTGTACTACGAACGCATCATGTTCGCCGAGGAGGCTTTTCTGCGCGGTAAATTCGCTCAAGCCTACCTGGATTGGTCGGTGGACGTGCCGTCGTTTTGGCCGCGCAACCTGCGTTGGACAGCTCCGGATGTAGAGTTCTCCCTGCGTAACGTTCTGAAACGCGAATACAACGGCTTTTTCGCCATCTTCGTGAGCCTGGCAGTCATCTCGGCCGCCAAACACGCGGTGCGCGGCGCCGATGCCTGGGTGGACATCCTCGTCCCCTTTTGGCAATACACGCTGCTTGCTACGTTCATCGTGTTCTTCACACTCCGCAGCCTCAAGCGTTACTCACGCGTGCTGCACGTGGAGGGACGGTGAGGGATCTTCCTATTTCTCAGGCCAACAAAAAACGGCGCACCCATCGGTGCGCCGTTCTTTTCGTGGAGAATGCCGGAGTCGAACCGGCGACCTCTTGCATGCCATGCAAGCGCTCTAGCCAGCTGAGCTAATCCCCCGTGGCTGCGCCTCCTTCGAAGCGAGCGTAAAGATACGCTGATTTAAGCGATGCGCCAAAGCCAAAATTGAGCCTCACGGCATGGCCCTGCAGCTAATTCCAAGGGTTTTCGAATTAGTGCTATCTCATTGCTCACTGTCAGGAGTTTGCAGAATCAGTTCTTCATTTGAAAAAACCAACAAGGTTGAACGTAGTCAAGTTAAATAAATCCGTCGTCTAATCATCAATTAAAGATGCTCGACACCTCGTCAATTGAACAAAAATTACTTTTTACGGATTTTTTATGTATGGCTAATTTCTTCCGCACGTATTATCCTCTGATACTAGCTTTCGTTTCATTCCTCTTTTCGGTAACACTCTGGTTCACAGGGAGTCAACTGGAGGGCATTTTTGTTGGCATCTGGGTACCTTCAATTTTGTCCCTTACAACTGTTATCAATCAAATAGAGGAAAAGAAAAAACAACATCAGTCATGAGTAGCCTGATGTTCATAGTTGGTCTGATAATTTTTGTGCTCTACATGTGGGGCTATATCGCTATGATAAATCAGACACACGCATCCCAGAGTAGGAAAGCGCCAGATGATCTTGGACGTGATGAGTTTAGCGAAGGGTAACTACTAGTCGAATATTCCGTTCTCTTTAACTACGGCTATTTTCGCTCTTTTTGTCCTTTTTCAGCCCTTTTCTACTCGAAAATGGCTAGAAAAGTGAGTTTTTATTCAAAAAAGTGGCGCTTCTAGCATAATTGATTTTCGCTGATTCTGCCGATATGCGACCATGGTTACTACGGCGATGCACAGCCGTTTGCGGTACGTTTTCAAGAGGGGCTACACTTCAATCGCAATAGTTGTCATTGT
>PKEB01000016.1 GCA_002863125.1 Flavobacteriales bacterium | reverse complement strand
TCAAAACATAAAACATGAAATCAAGCTTTTCATCTTGGAGTTCGGCGATGCGTGGGCTGCGGTCGAGTGGCACACTGGGCGACGCGAACGCAGATGGCATCCCCGAATTGGTCGTCGGCATCCAAAACGGCGGGTTGCGGTGGTTCAGCGGAACGGCTGTTGGCATTGCCAGCCCTGTCCAGCCTATGCCACCCGTCATTGCCCCGAATCCGGCACGCGCAGGTGGTTTCATTTGCCTCGAGCTTCAACAACCCACCCGATTGGAGTGGCTCGATCTCCGAGGTCGGTCGGTCTTCGCCTTGGGCGTCCAGCAAGCGGTTACGGCTTCGCTTCCTGCGCCCAAAACACCTGGCCTGTACCTCCTAACGACACAACCCGCAGCGGGTGGAATGATCCAAACCGTGCGGGTTGTCGTGCAGTAACGCCGTGTGGCGTTTGCTGGATGTTTATGCTTCGGCGTTCATGCGGTCGAGCACCTCAGCTACGCCGCGAACGGCCTTCTCGCTTTCGGCGAGCAAGGCTTTCTCTTCGTCATTGAGGTCGAGCTCGATGATTTTCTCGATGCCATTCTTGCCGAGCTTCACGGGAACGCCCAAGTACAAATCATTGATGCCGTACTCACCCGTCAACCAAGCACATACCGGGAAGATGCGCTTCTGATCGCGCACAATGGCCTCCACCATCTGGGCTGCAGCAGCACCGGGCGCGTACCAAGCGGACGTACCCAAGAGGTTGACGATCTCGCCGCCTCCTTTCTTCGTGCGCTCCACAATGGCGTTGAGGGTGTCTGAATCGATGAGCTCCGTTACAGGAATGCCCCCAACCGTGGTGTAGCGTGGAAGCGGCACCATGGTGTCTCCGTGGCCACCCATCAACACCGCTTGGATGTCTTTCGGTGAGCAATCCAAAGCCTCGGCCAAGAAGGCGCGGTAGCGTGCGGTGTCGAGGATGCCCGCCATGCCCATCACCTTGCTCGACGGCTTATTGGCGGTGAGGTAGGCACAGTACGTCATGACGTCCAACGGATTGGAAACCACAATGATGATGGCCTCTGGGCTGTGTTCGAGGATGCTGTTGGTCACGCTCTTCACGATGCCGGAGTTGGTCGCGATCAAATCGTCGCGGCTCATACCGGGCTTGCGCGGCAAACCGCTCGTGATGACCACCACGTCTGAACCTGCCGTCTTCGCGTAGTCGTTGGTCGCACCGACCGTGCGGGTATCGTACAAGTTGATGGGAGCCGTCTCCCAGATGTCCAAGGCCTTGCCCTCGGCAAATCCGTCCTTGATGTCCAACAATACGACTTCGTTCGCTACTTCGCGGGTAGCCAGGACGTTTGCACACGTTGCACCTACGTTTCCTGCGCCGACTACGGTTACTTTCATGGTTCTGAAATAATGGTGTTTGGGAGGGCAAAAGTACACAAGGATAGGCCTGTGTCCATGGACCGTGTACAAATCGCACCAACGCATCCGTTCTTACCCGTGGGACCACCTCTCAATTGTTTAATTTCGCTTTCATGATGCGCAACGTCACCCCTGCTACCCTCGTCCTTTGTTTTGCCTTGTTCATGGGCCACGCCTCATGGGCACAACCGGGAACGCCATCCGGAGGCAATTACCCCGCTGGACAGGCCGGCATTGATTTCAATGTCAACAACGCCAAAAACAACAAAGAGGGCAAGTGGATCCGCGTTTGGCCGAACGGAAACCTTTACTACGTGGGCCAGTTCAAAGATGGCAACCCTTCTGGCCAGTTCAAGTTTTTCTTCGAATCTGGTGAGCTGATGTCCGAAGTAACACACATCGAGAACGGACGCAAGGCCTTCACCAAACTCTACCGCCAAGGCGGCTCCCTGCAAGCGGAAGGCATGTACATGACCAGTCGCAAGCTCAATGAACAAGGAGAACCCATGCGCCTCAAACAGGGTGAGTGGGTCTACTACGACGCCAGCGGCCAAGTCCGCCTCAAAGAATCCTACAACATGGACGTCCTCCACGGTCCAGCCGTGACCCTGAGCAAAAATGGGAAGTGGCTCGAGGAAGGTTCGTACGTCGATGGTGAACGCGATGGCACCTGGAAGACGTGGGATGAATTCGGTACCGTGCTCTCAGAGATCGGCTACCGCGACGGTGTGTTTCACGGCATGTGCAAAATCAACTACGCCAACGGCCGGCCCCAGACGGTAGGTATGTACGATACCGGTAAGGAAAACGGGTACTGGAAGTCCTTCATGGAGGACGGCACGGTGCAAACCACGCGGCAGTTTGATCACGGTGAATTGCTAAATGAAATCCACGAAAACGGCGCCGTGCTGTTGACCTTTTCCGATGGACGTCCCCGCGAAGAATTTGAAGTCGTCAACCAACTCAAATCCGGCCCCTTCCGGGAGTGGCATGACACCGGCGAATGGACCATTGAAGAATCCATCGACCCCGAAACGGGCGACCCCATTCGCAAACGCATCCTCACCGGAGAAGCCATCCGCAGGGAAGGCGAATACGTAAATGGGAAGTTGGACGGTGACGTTTACAACTACGACCTGAACGGGCGGCTGTTGCTGATTGAGCGCTTCGAGGATGGGACGCTTAAAAGCAGCGAAAAACAATGAATGCATCCCGGTTGCTTTGCGCAACGATCGCAAGCGCGTCGCTCCTGTGTTTGCATAATCAGGTGCACGGCCAAACTGCGCCCAACCGCTTCTGGGTTCAATTTGAGGGCAAGCTGTCGGAAGAATTGCCCGCTGGGCACGCCACGCCCTTCACCGTGGACACCCCTTTGGACTTTTTGAGCCCCAAGGCCATCTACCGGCGAGCATTGCAAAACATTGACGTGACCCCGCACGATGTGCCGATTCCGCCCTCCTACATCGACTCACTTCGGGCGATGGACGGATTCAAGGTCATCTTAAAAAGCAAGTGGTTCAATGCCGTGACCATCGCTGTAACCGACTCGGCCTTTGACCCCATGACCTTGCTCGAACTGCCCATGGTCACCGCTGTGAAAAACGTTCAACACGTTTCCGGCGATGTCCGCGAACCTGGTGCAGTGCCACCGGAGCGGGAATCCATTGAACGGTCGGCCTACGGCGGCGGGCTGGCACCGCTTGAACAGCTTAATGCCGATTGGCTACACGGGCTCGGATTTCGGGGAGATGGAATGACCATCGCCGTTCTGGACGCGGGGTTTGAAAACACGGAAAGCCTACCGATTTTCCAGCGGGCATGGGACGACGGGCGCATCCAAGAAGGCCTCGACGCCATGTACTCGCAAGGCGGATTGTTTGCGCACCACCGCCACGGAACGGCCGTTTTGGGGACCATGGCCGGGCACCTGGAGGATTCGTTGATTGGGACGGCGCCGGACGCAACATACGTGTTGTACCGCACTGAAGACGCCTACAGCGAATACCTGATCGAAGAAGATTATTGGGTCGCTGCTGCCGAGCACGCGGACAGCATCGGCGTCGACCTGATGAATACCTCATTGGGGTACAGCCTGTTTGACGACAGCACCATGAACCACGTGTACGACGACCTCAATGGAACGACGACACGCATCAGTCAAGCCGCGGAATGGGCGGCCCAAAAGGGCATCCTGTGCACCACGAGCGCGGGAAACAGCGGAGCAGCGGCCTGGCACTACATCACGGCTCCGGCCGATGCCGACGGCATTCTCACTGTCGGCGCCGTGGACGCGGAGGGCCAACACGCCGTGTTCAGCGGATGGGGCCCAACGGCAGACGGCCGGATCAAGCCCGATGTCATGGCGTTGGGCGTGCAAGCGGCCTATCCGTTTGCGGACTCCACCATTCGCCGTGGCAACGGCACCAGCTTTTCGTCGCCCATTTTGTGCGGGGCGGCAGCCTGTTTGTGGCAAGCATTTCCTGCGGCAACCGCCCAAGAAATACGCTTTGCCATCACCGCCTCCGCTCACCTGTATGAAGCCCCCAATGACAGCATGGGGCACGGTATTCCCGATTTTCGAAAAGCGTTTGAGTTGCTCGATGAGGCGGGAGCGGCCACGTGGACCGCGCAAACGGTACCGGAAGCCTTGATTTTCCCCAACCCCAGCAGCGACGGAACCTTGCGGTGGCTGTACAAAGGAGACGAGCCCCCAACAGCCTGGCAGTTGTTCGATGCAGGCGGGCAATTGCTCGATGAAGGCAACGTGCCTGCATGGTCGACAGCGGAAGACTACTTTCAGGGACACACCCGAATTGCTGACTCATCGCCCAACGGCACCTACATTTTTCAATTAACCGGTAGCGACGGAGTCCTTATCAGCCGGCGCTGGGTCCTCATGCGCTGAGCACCTCAGAAACCGTACTTCTCCTTCCAAATGGCCTGCATCGCCTTGCGGATGTTTGCCTCCTTGGCGTTGTTACCGGGGGTGTAAAATGAAGTACCCGCGATGGAATCAGGCAAAAACTCCTGGCCCGAGGCTCCTTGGTTCGAATCGTGGTCGTACTGGTAGCCCTTGCCAAACCCCTGGTCCTTCATGAATTGATTGGGCGCATTGCGCAGGTGAAGCGGAACTGGCAGGTCGCCTGTCTTTTGCACAAACTGCATCGCTTGGTTGATCGCAGCGTACGCCGCATTGCTTTTCGGGCTGGTAGCCAAGTAAATGACGCACTGGCTTAGCGGAATGCGTCCCTCGGGCATGCCGATGCGCTCCACGGCTGCGAAGGTCTCGTTGGCCATCACCAAGGCTGTAGGGTTGGCCAAGCCGATGTCCTCAGCTGCAGCGATAACCAAGCGCCGCGCAATGAACTTGGGATCCTCGCCACCAGCCAACATGCGGGCCAAATAGTACACGGCCGCATTCGGATCGCTGCCCCGGATGCTCTTGATCAAAGCGGAAGCAATGTCGTAATGGGCATCCCCTTTTTTGTCAAAGCGAACCGTTGACGATTGCAAGGCCGCCTTAACGGACGCGTTATCGATGACCACCGGATCTTCGGTCGACAAGCCCACCAACAGCTCCACGGCATTCAGCAACCGCCGAGCATCACCGCTGCTCGCGCGCAGCAAAGCCTCCCACTCTTTGACTTCCACCGTGCGCATACTCAAGGCCTCATCTTCCGCTATCGCTCGGTTTACAATTTGCTTGAGTTGACTCTCGTCAAATGACTGTAAAACATAGGTTTGACATCGGCTCATTAACGCTGGAATCACCTCAAAAGACGGGTTCTCAGTGGTGGCCCCGATGAGGGTGACCAACCCCTGTTCGACCGCCCCCAGCAAGCTGTCTTGCTGCGATTTTGAGAACCGATGAATCTCATCAATGAACAAGATGGCGCGACCAGAGAACATGCCCGAACGCTTCACACTTGCGATGACTTCACGGACTTCCTTCACGCCGCTCTGGACCGCGGAAAGTTCATGGAATGGGCGATTCGATTGGGACGCGATGATTTTCGCCAAGGTGGTCTTCCCCACTCCGGGTGGTCCCCATAAAATCATGGAGGGTACGTTGCCTCCGTCAACCGACCGGCGAAGTACCTGGTCTTCCCCGACCAAGTGGCCTTGTCCCAAGTAATCCTCCAAGGTCCGCGGACGCATCCGCTCTGCTAAGGGCACCTCATGCATCATCTCCAAACTTGGTTTCAGATTCTTGACGCAGGTTCAATGGCATCGTTTCAGGGCGCGTATGCTTCCAACGCTTGTGCGACCACAACCACTGGTGAGGCGTTTCCCGGATATCCGCTTCCAACAAATCAATGCACCGTTGCAGGATGGCACCTTCAGGCAGCGCATTCGGCGCATCGGTAACCAGCTCATAATGGGTTTCGTAGCGGCCACGATTGAGCTTCTTGATGTGCCCGTAAATCACCGGCAAATCGTACATACGTGCCCATTTCTCCAACCCAAAATACCACGCTGTTTCTTGGTGCAGGAACGAATTCCACCACGATTTGAGCGGATCGGCTGGGCTTTGATCAAACCCCATGACCACCGCTTTTGGGCGCTCGCCTTGAACGTGCGCGTCCATCCAAGCCTGGGAGTCAACGGTGCGCACCATTTCCAATCCGAACCGTTGACGCGATTCACGCACGGCTTCATCCATGGTTTTGTTGGACAGGCGCTTGTATACCGCCATGACGTCGTGCGGCACGTTTTGATTGGCAGTCATGGCATAGAGCTCCCAATTGTTGAAATGCCCCCCGGCGACGAGCACACTCCGACCGGCCTGAAAAAATGGCTCAAAGACTTCAACATGCTCATGCCCCATGCGCGATCGGGCTTCCGCATCGGAAATCGAGAAGTTCTTGATGGACTCCAGCGTGATGTCCGCGAAATGCCGGTAATACAGGCGTTCAATCTGCCGGTGTTCCGCCTCGGAACGCTCGGGAAAGCTGCGTTCGATGTTGCCCCGAATCACCGGGCGACGGTAGCCCACCACATCCGAGGCCACCCGCGCCAACAGCCCGCTGATCGCGTGGAGTACGGCGAACGGCAAATGCGAGAACAAACGGAGGAAAAACAATGCCATGGTCGTGCGAAAATAAGGTCAATCCAACCCGGCTCCGCGGGCAATTCCGACCAATCCATCGTGCGCCAACGCCACCCCTTCTGGCAACTCAGCATTGACGGATTCATGGGAGCCCAATTGGTGGCTGATGTGGGTGAAATAGGTCTGGCGGGCACCAATTTTTGAAGCCCACTCCAAGGCCTCCTCCAGCGTGAAATGCGACAGGTGGGACTCCCGACGAAGGGCATTCAGAACCAGTACATCCACCCCTTCCAAGCGCTTTAACGCCAATTCTGACAGCTGGCTCGCATCGGTGATGTAGGCCAGCCCTCCAATCCGAAAACCCAGGACGGGCAACCGGTGGTGCATTACCGGCAAAGGCCACCAAGTGGCGTCGCCAATGACGAACGGATCCTCTGCAATGCGGTGGAGCTGCACACGCGGCACACCGGGGTAATCCGCTTCAAAAATGTACCTGAATTCCCGATGCAATGCCGCTCGCACGCGCTCTGTCGCGTAGACCGGCATGTCCTTGCGGCTGCGAAAATTGAACGGACGAATGTCATCCAATCCCGCCACGTGGTCCTTGTGCTCGTGCGTGAAGACTACCGCATCGAGGGTTTGAACCCCCGCCCGGAGGCACTGTTGGCGAAAATCCGGCCCGGTGTCAATGACCACCGTCGCTCCCCCAGCCTTTACCAGCAGGGAACTTCGCAACCGTTGATCCCGCGGGTTTTCACTCTGACAAACTTCACAGTTACAGCCAATGATGGGCACGCCTTGCGAGGTGCCTGTGCCGAGAAATGTGAATTCCACCTGCATGAACCAAAGGTACGCCCTGTTCATCTCGTACATTTGTTGAAACAGGCCCAACACTGAAATCAGATTTGCCATGGATTCCGACCGTGTCATCCTCTCTGCCAAACAGAAAGCTCTCCGCATCAACCTGAACCAGGACCTGTACGGCACCTTCGCCGAAATCGGAGCAGGCCAAGAGGTAGTCCGGCATTTCTTCCGCGCCGGCGGTGCTTCAGGCACCATTGCCAAGGCGATGTCAGCCTATGACAAGGATTTTTCGGATGCCATCTACGGGGAAGAAAAAAACGGTAGGTACGTCTGCGAAAGCCGCGTGCACAAGATGCTCGCCCACGAATACCAATTGATGGTGAATCGCCTGGACCGCGCAGAACACCCCTCCAAGCATTTCTTCGCCTTCGCGAATACAGTCGCGACCATCAATTACCATAAGACCAACCAAGGCCACGGCTGGTTCGGCCTCAAATTCCAAACGGCTCCCGACCAAGAACCCAACGAAGTCATCCTTCACGCGCGTTTGCACGAGAGCGATGCCTTGCTGCAGCACCAAACCGTTGGCTTGCTCGGCGTCAACCTCGTTTACGGATGTGTCTTCTTCTACAAAAAGCCGAAGGAGCTCTTGCAATCGCTGTACGACAACCTCGACCGCGATCAGGTGGAAATCGACATGATCGAGATGAACGGGCCCGATTTTGAAGAAGTCGACAACCGCCTGCTCTCGCTTCAATTGGTCAAAAACGGTATGACGGATGCGGTCATCTTCTCCCCCGACGGGAGAAACCGCCAAGCAGCCGATGTTCTGTACAAGAAGAACATCCTCGCCATCCGCGGCTCCTTCCGACCGGTCACCAAGGTCAGCATCGACATGATCGCTAAAGGGCTGCAGCAGTTCAGGGAGGAGGCACGTGTCGAAGAGGACAACATCCAAGTGCTCTTTGAGATTACACTCAACAACCTTTCGGCAGAGGGCGACATCGATGAACAGGATTTCCTCGACCGTGCCGATGTTTTGTGCTCGATCGGCCAAACCGTGCTCATCTCGAACTACCAGAAATACTTCAAGCTTGTGGAGTTCTTCTCCCAGCACACCAAAAGGCGCATGGGCATCATCATGGGCGCCAACACGTTGTCGATGGTCTTTGACGAAAAGTACTACCGCAACCTAAACGGCGGCATCCTCGAGGCGTTCGGCATCTTGTTCAGCCGGGACCTCAAAATGTACCTCTACCCATGGATGGATCAACCCACTGGCGAGCTGTGGAAGGTGGACAACACCCCCCTCCATCCGCGCATGCAGCCACTTTTTGACTACCTCCGCTTCAACAAACGCATCATCGACATCCCGTACGACGAAGACGTGTTGGGCATTTTCAGCAAAGAGGCGCTCGAACTCATCAAAACCGGTCAGGACGGTTGGGAATCGATGGTGCCAGATTTTGTGGACCGCATCATCAAGAAGAACCGCCTCTTCGGATACAGCGGAGCTGCCGCTCCGGAGGAATCCCACGACCAAGAGGACGCAGCGGAGGCAGCCGCCCGAGCCATTTCATCTGGCGAACAATAGAACATCGTCCGGGCTGCCGCTCATAAGTCCTGGCACAAACGAAAAAAGCCCGTCTCGCGACGGGCTTTTTCGTATGCATATGCCGTGATGGCTTACGCTTCAGCCTTCTCCTCTGCTGGAGCAAGCTCCAAGTTCGGACGGCGCGTAATCACCTTTTTCTCGGTGAATGCACGGGTTCCTGTTCCGGCAGGGATCAAGTGACCGACGATCACATTTTCCTTCAAACCGTTCAAGAAATCCTGCTTTCCGCTCACCGCTGCTTCGTTCAAAACCTTCGTGGTCTCCTGGAACGACGCCGCGGAGATGAAGGACTTGGTCTGCAACGATGCACGCGTGATGCCCTGCAACAGCGGACGTGCGGTTGCTGGAATGGCGTCTCGGCCTTCGGCCACCGCCATGTCACGTCGACGCAGCGAGCTGTTCACATCGCGCAACTGACGCGCTGTAATCATCTGGCCCAATCGCAAGTCTTCGCTGTCTCCTGCATCGGTGATAACCACCATGCCGAAGATGCGGTCGTTTTCTTGCATGAAGTCAGACTTCTCAGCGAACTGCTTCTCGAGGAATCGTGTATCTCCAGCGTCTTCGATGACCACCTTCTTCATCATCTGTCGTACGATGACCTCGAAGTGCTTGTCGTTGATCTTTACCCCCTGCAGGCGATAAACGTCTTGGATTTCATTGACGATGTACTCCTGAACCGCAGTTGGTCCCATCACGTCGAGGATATCGACAGGCGTGATGGCCCCATCGGAAAGCGGCATACCGGCTCGGACAAAATCGTTGTCCTGAACGAGGATGTGCTTCGAGAGCGGCACCATGTACTTGTAAATGTCACCACGACGCGATTCCACGATGATTTCGCGGTTACCCCGCTTGATCTTTCCGTAAGAAACGATGCCGTCAACTTCAGAAACAACCGCTGGGTTGGACGGGTTACGCGCTTCGAACAATTCCGTCACACGAGGCAGACCCCCTGTGATGTCACCGGACTTACCGGCCACACGTGGAATCTTCGTCAGGATTTGTCCAACCTTCGCCGCGTCCCCTTCTTTAACAGAAAGGTGAGCGCCCACAGGCAACGAGTACGTCTTCAACACCTCACCCTTCTTGTCGACGATGAGGATTGCCGGGTTCTTCTTCTTGTCCTTGGTCTCAGTGATGACAATCTCACGGAAGCCGGTTTGTTCGTCCAACTCCTCGCGGTAGGTCACGCCTTCCTCGATCATGTCAAACTTGATCAAGCCCTTTTCTTCGTTGATGATCACATTGTTGTAGGGGTCCCATGTGCAAATGGATTCGCCCTTCTTGATCTTGTCACCGGGGAACTTCTGGAGAATCGAACCGTATGGCAAAATGGTCGTGCTCAAGGCTACGCCCGTCTTTGGGTCGACCACCTTGAATTCAGACGAACGCGAAACCACCACGGTCTCTTTCTCGCCTTCTGCGTTGGTTCGGGCCACTTCACGCAAGTCGTCAATCTCAACGACCCCTTCAAACTTGACCTTCATCTCGTTTTCATCCGAAATCTTCGATGCCGTACCACCCACGTGGAACGTACGCAGAGTCAACTGAGTACCCGGTTCACCGATGGACTGTGCCGCAATGACACCAACGGCCTCACCCACTTGCACCGTGCGCGCAGTAGCAAGGTTCTTGCCGTAGCACTTCACGCATACGCCTGACATCGACTCGCAAGTCAATACCGAACGAACTTCCACCTCGTCAATGCCTGCCTCTTCAATGGCCATGGCCGTTGCGTGGTCGATTTCTTGACCGCCCGCGACCATCACCTCACCCGACTTCGGATGCGTGACATCGTTCAGCGCTGTACGGCCGACGATGCGGTCGCCAATGCCTTCGGTGATTTCGTCGTTCTTGCGAAGTGGGGTAGCCACCACACCGCGCAACGTCAAGCAATCTTCTTCTGTGATGATCACGTCTTGAGCGACGTCCACGAGACGACGGGTCAAGTAACCCGCATCCGCTGTCTTCAAGGCCGTATCCGCAAGACCCTTACGGGCACCGTGCGTCGAAATGAAGTACTCGAGGATGGAAAGTCCTTCCTTAAAGTTGGAGAGAATTGGGTTTTCAATGATGTCCTGACCGCCCGTCGCTGACGACTTTTGCGGCTTGGCCATCAGACCACGCATACCGGAGAGCTGACGGATCTGCTCTTTCGAACCACGTGCACCGGAGTGCATCATCATGTAGATCGAGTTGAATCCTTGCTTGTCGGTTTCAATGCGGTCCATCAAGATGTTGGTCAACTTCGAGTTGGTGTGCGTCCAGATGTCAATGATCTGGTTGTAACGTTCGTTGTTCGTGATGAGACCCATGTTGTAGTTCTCCATCACTTCCGCCACTTGCTCCGTCGCACGATCGACCAACTTTTCCTTCTCCCCTGGGATGATGACGTCGTTCAAGTTGAACGACAACCCACCCTTGAAGGCCATGTAGAAGCCCAAGTTCTTGATGTCGTCCAAGAACTGCGCCGTACGCGGAACGTTGGTGCTGTTCAATACGTGCGAAATGATGCCACGCAATGACTTTTTGGTCAGTAGCTCATTGATGTAGCCCGCTTCCAACGGCACATGGTCGTTGAACAGAACGCGGCCACATGTCGTCTCGATGATGTTGACGTTTCCGTCGATGTCAACGTGACGCATCTTAATCTCAGCGTGCAGATCGAGCTGGCCTTCCTGGTACGCAATGCGCACCTCTTCGGGGGAGTAACAGGTCATGCCCTCGCCCTTCACCGGCTCGTCCTTGGTGCCCTTGCGGATTTTGGTCATGTAATACAAGCCCAACACCATGTCCTGCGATGGTACCGCAATCGGTGCTCCGTTCGCTGGGTTGAGGATGTTGTGCGATGCCAACATGAGCAACTGCGCTTCCAAGATGGCCGCGCTGCCGAGTGGCAAGTGAACCGCCATTTGGTCACCATCAAAGTCAGCGTTAAATGCTGTACATGCGAGCGGGTGCAACTGAATGGCCTTGCCTTCAATCAACTTCGGCTGGAACGCCTGAATACCCAAACGGTGCAGCGTTGGTGCACGGTTGAGCAGTACAGGGTGTCCCTTCATGACGTTTTCAAGGATGTCCCAAACGACGGGATCCTTGGCGTCGACGATTTTCTTCGCGGACTTCACCGTTTTGACGATGCCGCGCTCAATCATCTTGCGAATGATGAACGGCTTGTACAATTCGGCGGCCATGTTCTTCGGCAGTCCGCATTCGTGCAACTTCAAGTCCGGGCCAACGACGATGACAGAACGTGCAGAGTAGTCCACACGCTTACCGAGCAGGTTTTGACGGAAACGTCCCTGCTTTCCTTTCAAACTATCAGAGAGTGACTTGAGCGGACGGTTGCTTTCGGTCTTGACAGCGCTGGATTTGCGGCTGTTATCGAACAAACTGTCAACGGCCTCTTGGAGCATACGCTTCTCGTTGCGCAAGATGACCTCTGGTGCCTTGATCTCCACCAATCGCTTCAAGCGGTTGTTACGGATGATGACACGGCGGTACAAGTCATTCAAATCAGACGTTGCGAATCGGCCACCATCAAGTGGAACCAATGGACGCAATTCTGGTGGGATAACTGGAACGACCTTCACGATCATCCACTCTGGCTTGTTCGTGATGCGTGAGTTGGCATCGCGGAAGCTCTCCACCACCTGCAAGCGCTTCAACGCCTCGCTCTTGCGCTGCTGAGAAGTCTCGGTGTTGGCCGAGTGACGCAAGTTGTACGACAACTCATCCAAATCCAGGTTGGCGAGCATGTCGTGCAACGCCTCCGCCCCCATTTTGGCGACGAACTTATTCGGATCTTTTTCGTCCAGGTATTGGTTCTCCTTGGGAAGGGTCTCGAGGATGTCGAGGTATTCTTCCTCGGTCAAAAATTCGTTTACCGCGAGCTCGCTGTCCTCAGGTCCTTTGGCAATGCCAGGCTGAATGACGACGTAACGCTCGTAGTAGATGATTTGATCCAACTTCTTAGACGGGAGGCCCAAGAGGTAACCAATCTTGTTGGGAAGGCTCTTGAAGTACCAGATGTGCGCTACAGGCACCACCAATTGGATGTGGCCCATGCGCTCACGACGCACTTTCTTCTCCGTGACCTCAACACCGCATCGGTCACACACGATGCCTTTGTAGCGAATGCGCTTGTACTTTCCGCAGTGACATTCGAAATCCTTTACAGGGCCGAAGATGCGCTCGCAGAACAAGCCATCACGCTCGGGCTTGTACGTCCGGTAGTTGATGGTCTCAGGTTTCAACACTTCACCGTGCGACTGCTCGAGAATCATCTCGGGAGACGCCAATGAAATGCTGATGGTATTGAAGTCGCTCGAAAGCTGTTTGGGTTGTTTTTGCTGAAACATGGATAGCTATTCTATGCGGTGATCAATCAAGTGAAATGGTCAAGCCCAACCCACGCAATTCGTGGAGCAAGACGTTAAAGGATTCCGGAATTCCAGGTGTCGGCATGTTGTCG
Organism: Flavobacteriales bacterium; assembly: GCA_002863125.1. GTDB lineage: Bacteria > Bacteroidota > Bacteroidia > Flavobacteriales_D > Sanyastnellaceae > UA16. The sequence continues at coordinate 141,280 of PKEB01000016.1, read as the reverse complement.
CCCTTGACGATGGATTCGTACGCGCGCGCACGGCCCATGACGTCATCAGACTTCACCGTTAGGATTTCCTGGAGGATGTTCGCGGCACCGAAGGCTTCGAGTGCCCACACCTCCATCTCACCGAAACGCTGACCACCAAACTGGGCCTTACCACCCAATGGTTGCTGCGTAATCAACGAGTATGGTCCAATCGAACGGGCGTGCATCTTGTCATCAACCATGTGGCTCAGCTTGATCATGTAGATGATGCCCACTGTCGCTGGCTGGTCAAAACGCTCGCCAGTACCACCATCGTACAGGTAGGTGACGCCGCAATCCGGCACACCTGCTTCGTCGGTAATGGCTGTGATTTGGTCCAAAGAGGCTCCGTCGAAAATCGGCGTTGAGTACGTCGTTCCGAGGTTCATCCCGGCCCAGCCCAATACGGTCTCGTAAATCTGACCGAGGTTCATACGCGATGGTACGCCCAGCGGGTTCAATACGATATCGACAGGTGTTCCGTCCTCGAGGAACGGCATGTCCTCTGCGCGAACGATTTTGGCTACGATGCCCTTGTTTCCGTGACGACCGGCCATCTTATCACCCACCTTCAGCTTGCGCTTCTTGGCGACGTATACCTTGGCCAACTTCACGATGCCCGTTGGGAGTTCGTCCCCTACCGTTACTTGGAACTTGCGTCGCTTGTAGGCGCCAAGCACGTCATTGTACTTCAAGTGGTAGTTGTGCACCACGCGGCGAACCAACGCACTGTTGTCCGCATCACGCACCCAACCTTCACTGTTGATGGTCAGGTAGTCGAGGCTGTTCAAGATTTTCTGCGTGAATTTCACGCCCTTCTTGACTTGTTCTTCCTTGTAGTAGTTGTTGACGCCCTGGCACACCTTGCCGCCCACCAACTTCATCAACTTCTCTACGAGCACCTTCTTGAGTGCTGCTGCTTCGACGTCGAATTCCTTATCGATGGTTTCCAAAACAGCTTTGTCCGCTGCTTTGGACTTGCGGTCCTTGATGGCGCGCGAGAACAACTTTTTGTCGATGACGACCCCCTGTCCGGAAGGTGGCATTTTCAATGAAGCGTCCTTGACATCACCGGCTTTGTCACCGAAGATGGCACGCAAGAGTTTCTCCTCCGGGCTTGGGTCAGATTCTCCTTTCGGTGTGATTTTACCGATGAGGATATCGCCTTCTTTCACTTCGGCACCGATTCGAATCAAACCGTGCTCATCCAAGTCGGCAGTGGCCTCCTCGCTTACGTTCGGGATGTCCGCTGTCAACTCTTCAACACCGCGCTTGGTGTCCCGTACTTCGAGTACATACTCATCGATGTGCAGCGATGTGAATACGTCTTCGCGAACGACGCGTTCGTTGATCACAATCGCATCCTCGAAGTTGTATCCCTTCCATGGCATGAAGGCCACGCGCATGTTTTGACCCAAGGCCAATTCGCCTTTGTCCGTGGAGTACCCCTCGACGAGGATTTGACCTTCCTTCACTGCCTGGCCTTTCTCGACCATGGGCTTCAGGTTCATGCAGGTACCTTGGTTGGTGCGCTTGAACTTGGGAATTTCCAATACATTCACCGCATCCTCGAACGACACGAGTTCGTCCATTTCGTCGCGGGTGTACTTGATGTGAATCTCATTGGCATCCACAAACTCCACCACACCGTCCGCCTCAGCACGCAACAAAATGCGCGAATCTTCTGCAACGGCGCGCTCCAAACCGGTACCAACGATTGGTGCAGCAGGGCGCATCAACGGCACCGCCTGACGCATCATGTTCGATCCCATCAACGCACGGTTGGCGTCATCGTGCTCCAAGAATGGAATCAACGAGGCCGCAATCGAAGCGATTTGGTTCGGTGCAACGTCCATGTAGTGCAATTGGTCGGGAGCAACCTGCGGGAAATCCCCTTCCAAACGCGCCTTCACGATGTTGTTTTCGAATTTGCCGTCTTTCGTGACGGGCGCATTCGCTTGGGCGATCAAGTTTGAATCTTCATCCTCGGCCGACAAGTAAATGATGTCGTCGGAGCTGGTTGAGACTTTACCGTTTTCGACCTTGCGGTACGGCGTCTCGATGAAACCGAGGCGGTTCACCTTCGCAAATACACACAGTGAGCTGATCAAACCAATGTTCGGCCCTTCCGGCGTCTCAATGGTGCACAGTCGGCCGTAGTGGGTGTAGTGAACATCACGCACCTCAAAACCTGCACGCTCGCGGGACAGACCACCTGGACCGAGTGCAGAAATGCGGCGCTTGTGCGTCACTTCCGACAGCGGGTTCGTCTGGTCCATGAACTGCGAGAGCTGGTTCGTACCGAAGAAGCTGTTGATGACCGAACTCAATGTCTTGGCATTGATCAAATCGGTCGGTGTAAAGACCTCGTTGTCACGCACATTCATGCGCTCGCGGATGGTACGCGCCATACGCGCCAATCCCACACCGAACTGGCTGTACAACTGCTCCCCTACCGTTCGGATGCGGCGGTTAGACAAGTGGTCAATGTCATCGACGTCCGCGTTCGAGTTCACCAAATCCAAGAGGTACTTGATGATGAGCAGGATGTCATCCTTGGTCAACGTTCGGTTTTGAACGTCTTCCTTAATATCCAATTTGCGGTTGATGCGGAATCGTCCCACCTCACCCAAATCGTAGCGCTGCTCCGAGAAGAATAACTTGTCAATCACCCCACGCGCTGTGTCCAAATCTGGTGGCTCAGCATTGCGAAGCTGGCGGTAGATGTACTCCACAGCTTCTTTCTCCGAGTTGGAGCTGTCCTTCTGGAGCGTGTTGTATATGATGGCGTAATCGGCCTGGTTGATATCCTCCTTGTGCAAGATGATGGTCTTGGCACCGGAATCCGTGATCAGTTCGATGTGCTCCTTTTCCAAGATGGTCTCACGGTCGAGCACCACCTCGTTCCGCTCGATGCTCACCACTTCACCCGTATCCTCATCCACAAAGTCTTCGACCCACGTCTTCAAAACACGTGCGGCCAAGCGTCGACCAATGGCTCGCTTCAAGCCTGCCTTGGTGACCTTTACCTCGTCCGCGAGGCTAAAGATGTCGAGGATATCACGGTCAGTTTCGAAGCCGATGGCACGCAACAGCGTGGTCACAGGCAACTTTTTCTTTCGGTCGATGTACGCGTACATCACGCTGTTGATGTCGGTCGCGAATTCAATCCAAGAACCCTTGAACGGAATGATTCGCGCGCTGTACAACTTGGTACCGTTCGCGTGGCGGCTCTGACCGAAGAACACACCGGGTGAACGGTGTAATTGGTTCACAATGACGCGCTCGGCACCGTTCACAACAAACGATCCTTGCGGGGTCATGTAGGGAATGGTCCCGAGGTACACGTCCTGTACGATGGTCTCAAAGTCCTCGTGTTCAGGATCGGTGCAATACAATTTCAGTTTGGCCTTGAGGGGCACACTGTACGTCAACCCGCGTTCGATGCACTCGTTGATGGAGTAGCGAGGGGGGTCGATGAAGTAGTCCAAAAACTCCAACACGAATTGGTTTCGCGTATCGGTGATGGGGAAATTTTCGCTGAATACCTTAAACAGGCCTTCAGATTCACGGTTCTCCGGGTTGGTCTCCAATTGGAAGAACTCCTGGAAGGAGCGCAATTGGATGTCCAAGAAGTCGGGGCGTGACAGCGGCAGCTCTACGGACGAGAAGCTGATGCGTTCAGGGGAGTTTGGTTTCACCAGTGTCATGGTGTGGGGGTTCTTTGGTGGAAACAAGCAGCGATGGGTGCAGGTTCAGACAAAGCAAAAAAGGTCCGGGTGGGGGACCTGCTCCCCCACCTGGACCTGAGAACGGTTAAAGTATGTGCTTACTTAAGCTCAACTTCAGCACCGGCTTCTTCGAGTTGCTTCTTGAGTGCTTCGGCTTCGTCCTTCGCAACTCCTTCCTTTACAGGACCTGGAGCTCCGTCAACGATTTCCTTCGCCTCTTTCAACCCGAGACCGGTGAGTTCCTTCACAGCCTTAACTACTGCGAGTTTCGCAGCACCTGCAGCGGTGAGGATTACATCGAATTCAGACTTCTCTTCGGCACCGCCGCCTTCGCCACCGCCACCAGGGCCAGCAGCTACTGCCACTGCTGCAGCAGCGGGCTCGATTCCGTATTCGTCTTTTAAAATTTCGGCAAGCTCGTTCACCTCCTTTACGGTGAGGTTGACCAAGCTTTCTGCCATTGCTTTCAAATCAGCCATGATTGTTGATTGAATTATTTGGTTCTAAATTGATTGAATGTTGTCAAGCACCCCGGGATTCCAAGGCTTTGACCAAACCGGAAATGGTATTGCCACCTGATTGCAACGCACCCAAGACATTCTTGGCTGGCGACTGCAACAATATAACAATCTCGCCCAAAAGCTCACCCTTCGACTTGATCGAAGTCAATGCTTCCAGTTGGTTTGCTCCTACATAGCAGGCTTCTTCTACATATGCCGCTTTCAGAACAGGCATCTCATGCTTCTTCGCGAATTCCTTGATCAACTTTGCAGGGGCATTCCCTACATCGCCAATCATCAAAGCCGTCTGGCCCACGAGGGATCCGTACAGCTCTTCGAAATTCTTTTCTTCGACGCGCTCCATGGCCTTGCGAAGAAGGGTGTTCTTCACAACGCGTACGGTTACGTCTTTCTTGAAGCTTTCTCGGCGCAGTGAAGTCGTTGTTTCTGCATCCATCCCCGATGCATCGGTGAGGTACACAACGTTCTTCTCCCGCAATACATCAGAAAGCTCGTCGATCAATTGGTTTTTCTCCTGTCGAGTCATCGTTTTCTAATTTAAGCGGTTGCCGATTTCTGATCTACCTTGATTCCAGGTCCCATGGTTGAGCTCAAAGCGATGCTCAACATGTAGGTGCCTTTCGCTGCAGACGGCTTCAAACGCATCAGGGTGCTGAGCACTTCTGCGGCATTTTCTTCCAACTGTTTTGCATCGAATGACACCTTGCCTACAGAGGCATGGATGATTCCATACTTGTCGACCTTGAAATCAATCTTTCCAGCTTTAACATCCTGAACAGCCTTTCCAACTTCCATGGTAACGGTGCCGGATTTGGGGTTTGGCATCAAACCACGCGGTCCGAGTACTCGGCCCAACGCCCCCACCTTACCCATCACCTGGGGAGTGGTAATTATTACATCAATGTCGGTCCAGCCTCCCTTGATCTTGTCAATGTACTCGTCGAGTCCAACGAAATCCGCACCAGCGTCTTTTGCTTCCTGCTCTTTGTCAGGATTGCAAAGCACGAGCACGCGAACTGACTTACCTGTGCCGTGAGGCAAGGAAACCGTTCCACGTACCATCTGGTTCGCCTTTCGTGGGTCAATACCGAGTCGCACAGCAATATCCACTGTCGCGTCGAACTTGACATTGGAGCACTCCTTCACCAAAGCGGATGCTTCAGCAAGCGAGTACACCTTGTCAACGTCGACCTTTTCAGCGTATGCTTTTTGGTTCTTTGTTAGTTGTCCCATTTTGCGCAGTTATTGACGATTAGAAGGGAGCAGGTCCTTCGACTCGAAGCCCCATGCTACGTGCTGTACCGGCCACCATTTTCATGGCAGACTCGACGGTAAAGCAGTTCAAATCGGGCATCTTGTCTTCTGCAATAGCGCGAACTTGGTCCCACGTGACTTTTCCCTTCTTAATGCGGTTAGGTTCAGGGGAACCGCCTTTCAATTTGGCGGCTTCCATTAACTGCACCGCAGCGGGTGGAGTCTTGATGACAAATTCAAACGACTTGTCACTGTAGACCGTGATCACAACAGGGCAAACGCGTCCAGCCTTATCTTGGGTTCTGCCGTTGAATTGCTTGCAGAATTCCATGATGTTCACCCCTTTCGCACCGAGAGCCGGTCCGACAGGAGGTGCTGGGTTGGCAGCGCCACCTCTGATTTGCAGTTTAATGAGTCCAGCTACTTCTTTAGCCATTGGTCATTTATATTGAACAGTCCATATCATGCGCAAATGGGAAGCATTAGGGGTCATTGCGACGATGCGGCTGTCTGTTCCAGTTTATACTTCTTTCTCTACCTGTAAGTAGCCCAATTCCACCGGCGTCTTCCGCCCGAAGATTTTGACCATTACTTTGAGTTTCTTCTTTTCTTCGTTTACCTCTTCAATGTTGCCGTTGAAACCGTTGAATGGTCCATCGGTCACTTTTACCAACTCTCCAACTTTGTAAGGGATGTTGATTTCCTCTTCGCTGTCGGCCATGTCATCGATCACACCCAAGATGCGGTTGATCTCATGCTGACGGACCGGCATGGGTTCGCCTCGCTTTTCCGCACCGAGGAAACCGATAACTCCTGTGGTAGCCCGAATCACGTGGGGCACCTCACCAACAAGGGAGGCCTCAACGTAGATGTAGCCAGGGAACAAATTGCGCTCCTTGCTCACCTTCTTTCCGTTGCGGATTTGGAACACCTTTTCAACCGGAATCAAAATCTGGCCTACGTAGTGCTGCAATCCGGCCGCTGCAATCTCCGCCTCAAGAACATCTTTGATCTTCTTTTCTTGGCCGCTGATTGCGCGGACGACATACCACTTTTTATCGATATCACTCATAGTCGCAAGTTGCACGGGGGGTCCCGATTATAACAGTTCGTAAACCAACCCAATCACACCGCGCCAAATGGAATCCGCTGCGTTCACACCGAACGCCCAGTCCATGACAAACACCAAGCCCGCAATGAGCAAGGAGGCGACGAACACGAGGACAGAAGATCCTTGCAACTCTTTCCAAGTTGGCCAAGTCACTTTCTGCACCAGTTCTTGGTACGACTCCTGCAAGTATTGTGTGAATTGTGACATTTCATTCAAGTTTAGCACGGGCGGCAGGACTCGAACCTGCAACCAATGGTTTTGGAGACCACTACTCTACCAATTGAGCTACGCCCGTAGATGAGGAAGAAGGCACACCACTTCGGGAGTGCCTTCTTCCGTTCGATTCAAGTCGTAGGATCGAGCTTACTCGATCACTGTGGTTACCTGACCCGCACCTACGGTACGACCACCTTCACGGATTGCGAAACGCAAGCCCGTGTCCATGGCAACTGGGTTGATCAAGTGTACCTCGATGGTGACGTTGTCACCAGGCATAACCATCTCACGGCCTGCTTCCAAAACAATCTCACCTGTCACATCCGTTGTACGGAAGTAGAACTGTGGACGGTACTTGTTGTGGAATGGCGTGTGACGGCCACCTTCTTCCTTCTTCAAGATGTAGACCTCAGCCTTGAACTTGGTGTGAGGAGTGATAGAGCCTGGCTTCGCGATAACCATACCACGACGGATGTCAGACTTCTCAATGCCACGGAGCAACAAACCAACGTTGTCACCCGCTTCACCGCGGTCCAAAATCTTACGGAACATCTCTACACCTGTAATGGTAGAAGTCAACTTCTCGTCGCCCATACCCAAGATCTCAACGGGATCACTCGTGTTGATTACACCAGTCTCAATACGACCAGTAGCAACCGTACCACGACCTGTGATGGTGAAGACGTCCTCGATGGACATCAAGAAAGGCTTCTCGTTGTCACGTGGTGGGATTTCAATCCACTGGTCAACCTGCTCCATGAGGTTCATGACCGTCTCAACCCACTTGCCTTCTCCGTTCAACGCGCCGAGAGCAGAACCCTGAACTACAGGACCGTTGTCTCCGTCGTACTCGTAGAAGTTCAACAGCTCGCGGATTTCCATCTCAACCAACTCGAGCAATTCCTCGTCGTCAACCATGTCCACTTTGTTCATGAAGACTACGATGCGTGGAATACCTACTTGGCGGCCCAAGAGGATGTGCTCACGCGTTTGAGGCATGGGGCCATCCGTTGCAGCAACAACCAAGATAGCACCGTCCATCTGCGCAGCACCTGTAACCATGTTCTTTACATAGTCAGCGTGACCTGGGCAGTCAACGTGCGCATAGTGGCGGTTTGCCGTTTGGTATTCAACGTGCGAAGAGTTGATCGTGATACCACGCTCTTTTTCTTCTGGTGCGTTGTCAATCTGATCGAATGAACGCGCCTCACTGTGTCCCGCGTCTGCGAGAACTTTTGTAATTGCCGCAGTAAGAGTTGTCTTACCGTGGTCAACGTGTCCGATGGTACCGATGTTTACGTGCGGTTTTGACCGGTCAAACGTTTCTTTAGCCATTGCCTAACTGTTTTAGTTACTGTTTGATTTCACATTAAATGTTCGAGCCAATGAGGGGAATTGAACCCCTGACCTCATCCTTACCAAGGATGCGCTCTACCCCTGAGCTACATCGGCTTGACCCTTTCGGGCGGAGCGGAAGACGAGATTCGAACTCGCGACATTCAGCTTGGAAGGCTGATGCTCTACCAACTGAGCTACTTCCGCTTTTCGACCTTTCGCGTTCGAACGGTCTGTGGTGGGGGTAATAGGATTCGAACCTATTCAGTCAGAGACAACAGATTTACAGTCTGCCCCGGCTCTCCAACTCCGGCGTACCCCCGTTTGTAATTCACTGCCCATCACGCAATGGATGGACGGCGAACAAATGAGCCGATGGAGGGATTCGAACCCCCGACCCGCTGATTACAAATCAGCTGCTCTGGCCAACTGAGCTACATCGGCAACACGTCAAAGAACTGGAGAGCGCAAACTCCCCGGTTTTCAGGACGGCAAATGTATGAAAGAAATCGTTGGATACAATGCGTTGGAGGGCGATTTGTTTTTTGGAAAAACTCGCCCCCTTCAATCAGTTGATTGGCAAGCGTTTAAGCAGTGGCTAAACGGGCCGTTTTCTGCTTGCGAATCTGGCGTCGAATGGCCTCGACAACCTCGTCAATCCCCGCCTCAAAGCTCGGGGCTTTGCGCTTCGCGAAAAAATCGGCACCTGGCACGTGGATTTTTACCTCGGAAACCTTGTTGTCGCGGTCGTCGCTTTTCTCCACCCGGAGGAAGACTTCACAGGAGATGATCTGGTCGTGAAAGGTATTGAGCTTGCCGACCTTGTGTTCGACAAATTCGAGGAGTCGCGTGTCGGCGTCGAAATGGATAGAATGGATTTGCATCTGCATGGTTGTGAAGGATTAATCTTGCGGGCGAACGTCCAACGGACTGTCCTGATGCAACTCCTTCAACCGTGACAATGACTGATGCGTGTAAACCTGGGTAGAACTCAACGAGGAATGGCCGAGCAAGTCTTTGACTGCCGATAGCTCCGCGCCGTTGTTCAACAAGTGGGTGGCAAAGGTGTGCCGCAACACGTGCGGACTGCTTTTGCGCAACGAACTAACCAAGGAAAGGTAATAGTGAACCCTGCGGTAGACGAAGGACCCGTACAAGCTACGGCCTGCATCCGTGACGAACAGGTGCTTGGACTTGAAGGGCCTTTCTTCGATGTGCGCTACAATGCTTGACATGGTTTCAGAGAGCAGAGGAATGCGTCGTTCCTTCGACCCTTTTCCTAGAACGAGAATTTCTTTCCGTTCCGTATGCAAATCCGAAACTTTTAATGCGATCAATTCACTCAACCGAACACCGGTCTCGTACATCAAGGCAATGATGCTGCGGTCCCGTCGCCCCTTCCAGTCATCGCTAAAGACTTCTTCTTCGAACAACTCCCGCATGGCGTGCTCCGGCACAACGCTTGGGAGCCGCTTGGCCAACTTGGGCAATGCAATGGAATCTGCGGGATCCGCCTCCATCGAACCCTGCCGCTTGGCGTACTTGACAAAGGTGCGGTAGGCGCTGACTTTCCGGTGAATGGTCCGGGGAGCTTTTTGCATTCGCATCATCTCCACCACGTATGAACGCAGCCATTCAGATTTGACTTCTCGCAAGTCGGAACATCCAAATTGCTCGTCCATGAATTTCACCAATTGCCCCAGGTCGGACCTGTAACAACGAAGCGTGTGTACGCTTCCTCTCTTCTCCTTGAGCAGATAGTCAAGGAAATCTTCGACGTGTGGCGGAATTTGGTTCAAAACAAAAAAGACGAAATGTCTGCTGTCAATTTCGTCTTTTTGAAATGAAAAACAAAGGATTCCTCAGTCGTTTTTCAGATTTAGTCCGTTTTTATATACGGCTTTCTTTCGCTGCTCTCGGTTCAAAACGCTCGGCTTCACGAATTCACGGCGCGTTCGGAGCTCGCGCATGCGCTTCGTGCGGTCAAACTTCTTCTTGAATCGCTTCAGTGCGCGTTCAATGTTGTCTCCTTCTTTTACAGGGATGGAAAGCATAGTATCAAAATTGGACGGCAAATTTACACGATAAGATTCAAAGTACAAAAAACGCCAGGCGCAATCGTTGAAGCGCAATCACTCGTTGATGATTTCACGCGAGATCACCAACTTCTGGATTTCACTGGTCCCCTCCCCGATGGTGCACAGCTTGCTGTCCCGGTAGAACTTCTCTGCGGGGAAATCCTTGGTGTATCCGTACCCGCCCAATACCTGAATACCTTCCGTGGCAACGCGCACACACATTTCTGACGCTTGGTACTTGGCCATCGCCGATTCCTTGGTCACGGGCTTCCCGGATTCTTTGAGGAAACAAGCTTGCAAGGTCAACAAGTCGGCCGCCTCAATGGATGTGTGCATATCGGCGAGTTTAAATGCGATGGCCTGGAATTGACTGATGGCCTTCCCAAATTGTTCGCGCTCCTTGGAATACGCCTTGGCCGTTTCGTAGGCGCCTTTGGCGATGCCCAATGCCAATGAGGCAATGGAGATGCGGCCTCCATCGAGGATCTTCATCGCTTGAATGAAACCGTCGCCGACTTCGCCGAGCACTTGATCATCAGGCACGAAGCACCCGTCGAAAACCATTTCTGCCGTTTCCGACGAACGCATGCCCAGCTTGTTCTCCTTTTTACCTCCCGAAAAGCCTTCCTGACCGCGGGTTACGACAAACGCTGTGATGCCTCGGCTGTCCAATAGCTCACCTGTTCGTGCCAGTACCACGGCGACGTCGCCAGAGATGCCGTGTGTAATCCAGTTTTTCGTTCCGTTCAGGACCCAGCCGCCACGTGCCTCATCGCGAGCAGCTGTGCAGCGCATGCGCATGGCATCACTTCCGGTGTTTGCTTCGGTGAGGCCCCACGCACCGATGGCTTGGCCACTGGCTAGGTCCGGCAAGTACTTCTGACGTTGCGCTTCCGAGCCAAACATGAGAATGTGGTTGGTGCAGAGGCTATTGTGGGCAGCCATGGACAGGCCAATTGAGCCGCAGACCTTGGCGATTTCTTCGATGGCAATTTTGTATTCGAAGTATCCCATGCCCGCTCCACCTAACGCCTCGGGCACAAGCATACCCATCAACCCCAACTCGCCCATCTTGCTGAACAAGGCTCGGGGAAACACCTGGCCCTCGTCCCATTCCATGCGATGCGGCAGGATTTCTTTCTCTGCAAAATCACGCACCGTTGCACGGATGGCCCGTTGGTCCTCTGTCTCTTTAAAATGCATGCTAAACCGATAGAAGGGAGTGGAAACGTGCCGCGGGGCAGTTCGCCTGCAGCCGCTCGCTCCCATTTAAAACATTCAAATTCATCAAAAACGAGAAGCCCCACAACTGGGCCCCGCTGCGATTTACCAATGCCGCCGCCGCCGTCGCTGTTCCACCTGTCGCCAATACATCATCATGAATCAAAACTTCATCCAAAGATTCGAAGGCCCCCAATTGGCATTCCAACACTGCCGTGCCGTATTCCAATTCATACGATTCACTCACCGTTGGACCGGGCAGCTTCCCCGCCTTCCTCAACGCGACAAATGGCACATTCAGCCGATCGGCAAGTGACATGCCCAACAAAAACCCCCGGCTTTCGATGCCGGCAATGGCCGTGGGTGTGCTACCTGTAGACTGAATCCATTCTGCCACTGCATTCACCGCTTTCGCCCGCAGACTTGGATTGGCCCAAACCGGGCTCAGGTCTTTAAACACGAGCCCTGGTTGCGGAAAGTCCGGGACATCCCGGATGGCCGTCCTCAGTGCATCCTCCAATGAGCGATATGTATTAATCGCGGTGTTCACAAAGCCTAAGATACGGACTCCACCTCCGAATCATGCTGTCGGTAATGGGAATCGCATCAGCAAGGGCCTCAAGTGAATCCAGGGGATGGTGCCGCCTGTAACGCTCGATTGCGCTGGCAGCCTTCGCATCGATGTAGGGATGACTCTTCAGCTCGAACCACGTTGCCGTATCCGCACAAAGCACGTGGTAGACCCCCCTGCCCGTATGGAACATGGGCATCAACCGTTCTGCAGCTTCGGGCTTCAGGCCCCAAACCTCACGCAATTGTTCAACCGCATGAAACCCTCCCAGCGCATTTCGAAACCGGCAAATGCGGGCCGCCAGAACCGGACCGATGTAAGGCATTGCCTCGAGCGCAGCACTATCAGCAGCATTCAGGTCGAGGACCCGTTGTTGGCGTTGTTGGTGTTGCTGCTCGGGATGCCGCGGCCGCTGAGATGCGCTCGGGCGTTTTCGATTGGAAGGAGACGAACGCACCGTTTCCAATGACTCCAACAACCATGCGACCGGGACCGGGTGTTCCTGCGTCACATACATCCGGTGGGACTTGTACCAGAACCCAGCACGCACCCCCAATGCCAACCATGAAATCAGGACGAAGCCCAATAGGGCGCGTCTTTCAGCTTTTTCCATCTCCTCAACTCACTCACTCCGTGTCGGCCTGCAACCGACATGCTGTCTCTTAATCGTATCGCTTGATCTCGCCCGACTTAATGCGCTTGAAATAATCCGCAACATCCTGCTTCACCTCTCCCATCAGGAAGTACAAGCCCAAAACATTCGGGAAGCACATGGCGAAAATCATCGCATCACCAAAGTCGAATACGCTCTGCGCAGAAATCGCAGAACCGAGGATCACGAAGAGGCAGAACACGCCTTTGTACGACAGGTCCGCCACCTTGGACTCTCCAAACAAGAACGTCCAGGACTTCAATCCATAGTAGCTCCAGCTGATCATGGTCGATAGCGCAAAGAGAATGACCGCCGCAGACAACACAACAGGGAACCACGACATCGTTTGAGCAAAGGCGCTGCTCGTCAACTCAATCGCTTGCAAGTCTTTCGCTTGCGCCAATCCCAAGGCCGCTTCTTGGCCAATTGATCCGTAACCCGAAATCACGATGACCAATGCGGTCATGGTGCAGATAACCACCGTATCGATGAACGGCTCCAACAATGCAACAACGCCTTCACTGACCGGCTCGTTGGTTTTGGCCGCAGAGTGCGCGATGGAGGCAGAACCGATGCCCGCCTCATTGGAAAACGCCGCACGCTGGAATCCAACGATGAGCACCCCGATCAATCCACCATACGCCGCATCAGCGGAGAAGGCGCTCGAAATGATGAGGCCAAAGGCACTTGGAATCTCGGCGATGTTTCCACCCAGAACGACCAACGCCCCAAGGACGTAAATGCCGACCATGAACGGAACGACCTTATCCGTAACACGGGCGATGCTTTTGATGCCGCCGATGATGATCAAACCTACCAAGATGGCCATTACTACACCAAACATCCAGCTTTGACCTGCGAGAAAGGACTGCTCACCACCGGTGACCTCGATGAGTTGCTTTGTCGCTTGGTTGACTTGCACCATGCCGCCGCCGCCAAAACTCCCTCCGATGCAGGCGATGGCAAACAGTACCGCCAAAATTTTACCGAGCTGCGCTTTGCCTTGCTTAGCCAAGCCGTCCCTCAGGTAGTACATGGGACCACCAGAAACCGAGCCGTCCTCGTTTTCCTGACGGTACTTCGTTCCGAGCGTGCACTCCACAAATTTTGAACTCATTCCAAGCAGTCCAGCCACGATCATCCAGAAGGTCGCCCCCGGTCCACCCAATGAAACGGCGAACGCCACACCCGCAATGTTTCCAACACCGACCGTTCCGCTCAAAGCAGCGGTCAACGCCTGGAAGTGACTGACTTCACCGGCATCATTGGGATCATCGTATTTCCCTCGAACCACGTCCAACGCATGCCCGAATCCTCGGATGTTGATGAAGTTGAAGTAGAACGTAAAAAAGATGGCTCCCGCAAGCAGCCAGATCAGCACGAAGGGCACTGAAACGCCGGCGAACGATACTTGAAAGAAAATGACTTTCATGATCGCGTTGGTCAGGGGCTCCATGACCGCATTGATCTTCTCATCAACGGTTGACGCCTGGGCATAAACTGGCTGAAACAAGGCACTCACAAGCGCAACAAGGGGGAGGAATTTTCGCATGAATCGAAGGGTTATCAATCGTAAGAACTCGAATATACAAAGCAACTCAAACCCTGAACTTCAGAGCGAAGGACTTTGTATTCCGATGAAGTCGTTTAACCGCCGTATTTGGTCCGCCGTTCCCAACACAAAAAGCTTCATGGACGCTTGAAGGGTCGTGTTCAGCGGTGGGTTGATGACCATCTCCCCCGTCGCCTTGCGCAATCCGATGACGTTCACACCGATGCGATTCCGCGCGTCAATTTCTGCGAGGGTCATGGACTGCAGCCGGTCGGGCAATTGCTGCACTTCAATTTCTTCCAAGTTGACGGCGTCTGCACCTTGGATGCGAATGTGGTCGAGGAATTCCACGACATCGGGAATGGCGACGAGTGAGGCCATGTGCGCCCCACCCACTTGGTCGGGCATGATGACATTCTGGGCACCTGCCACCTTCAGCTTGCTCACGGCATTGGCGTTGGACGCCCGGCTGATGGTCAGCAGGTCGGGACGGCGTTCTTTTGCGGCGAGGACCACGTAGAGGTTTTGTGCGTCGTCCGGCAACGTGGTAATGAGTGCGCGCGCGCGATCGAGGCCTGCATTGACCAAATTTTCATCCTCCGTCGCGTCACCCGAAAGCACCCGAACCCCTGCATCTCGCAGCTTCTTGACGAGTTCTTCATTGGATTCAATGATCACCACCTCGTGCGCGTGGTCCTGCAGTTCCTGAACTGCCTTTTCCCCTACACGACCGTAGCCGCAGATAATAACGTGGTTGTTCATCTCATTCATGATCCGCTGAATTCGCTTGGCCCGAAGGCGCTCCCGGTAGTCTCCCTCGATGAAAAACTGGGTGACTGCCGTTGCCGCGAAGGTAAATGTGCCAATGGAACTGACAATGAGGATGGCAGTGAACAACATGCCTCCATCCGAAAGACTGCGCACTTCGCCGAACCCAACCGTCGAAACCGTAATCACGGTCATGTAGATGGCTTCGAGCAAGGAGTAGCCTTCAATCCACATGAAGCCAATGCTTCCGAGGCACACCACACTTCCCAATAGAATTGCTGCGATTCTCAGGCGTTTGGCGGATGGATTCATGCGCTTGCTGTTCGGGTAAAATACGGTGCAGTAGCTTCTTGCAACTTCTGCGCTTCCACAGCAGCAGCAGCCGCATAGTCTTCCCCGGCGCTGGCATACAGAATGCTGCGAGAGGCATTGATCAGGAGCCCGCCGGCCCCCTCAATCCACCCTGCCTCCATAACGTCCTCGATGCGACCGCCTTGTGCGCCGACGCCGGGCACCAAAAAGAAGTGGTCGGGCGCCAAGCTGCGAATGGCGCGCAACTGCTCAGGACGGGTGGCGCCAACAACGAACATCAGTTCATCGGGTGAGCCCCAGGTTTGGCATCGCTCCACCACCCGCTCGTACAAGGGCGGCGTTCCATGAAATTCAAAGTCATCGGCTCCTGCATTGGACGTCAAGGCCAGCACAATGGTCCAACGATCCGAATAGCCATCCATAAAAGGAGCCACGCTGTCCTCGCCCATGTATGGTGCGACGGTGATGGCGTGGGCACCCAGCCCTTCGAACATGGCCTTGGCGTAGCGCTTCGCTGTGTTGCCTATGTCGCCGCGCTTGGCGTCGGCAATGACCAAAACATCCTCGGGCATGGCGGCTACGATGCGCTCAAGCGCTGCCCATCCGGCGGCGCCGTATTGTTCGAAAAAGGCGAGGTTGGGTTTGAAGGCCGCCGCATGCCGGTGGGTTGCTTGCACGATGCCGTGGCAAAACGTCTCCATCGCCTCCACACCGGTGCCCAGGTGCGCGGGAATTCGATCGGGATCCGGGTCCAACCCCACGCACAAGCACGAGGCTTTGCGCTTCATCATCTCGTACAAACTCTGGCGATTGGTCATGGGTCAAAATTAGGTTTGCGCGGCCAATAATTCAGCCTGCTCCGCAAGCCGCAATGCATTGATGACGGCCTCGATGTCTCCGCCCATGATGGCGGTCAAAGCGTGCGATGTGAATTGGATGCGGTGATCGGTGACCCGCCCCTGCGGGTAGTTGTAGGTGCGGATTTTGGCCGAACGGTCACCGGTTGAGACCAGCGACTTGCGCTGCTCTGCTTGTTCGGAGATTTGCTTTTCGCGTTCCCGTTCGAAGAGGCGCGTGCGCAAAACCTCCAGGGCGTGCTCGTAATTCTGGTGCTGCGAACGGCCATCTTGGCATTCCACAACGATGCCCGTAGGCTCGTGGGTGAGGCGCACGGCAGATTCCGTTTTGTTGACGTGCTGACCGCCCGCTCCGCTTGCCCGGTATGTGTCGCGCCGTACATCGGTGAGATCCAGTTGAACGTCAACGTCCTCCGCGACAGGGAGCACAGCAACGGTGGCCGCACTTGTGTGCACACGTCCTTGGGACTCTGTTTCCGGCACCCGTTGCACCCGGTGCACGCCGCTTTCGTATTTCAGCCAGCCGTAAACGCCCTCACCCTCAACACGTACTGTAATCTCCTTGAAACCACCCGCAGTTCCTTCATTGGCATTGACCAATTCCCAACGCCAGCCCTTGCCCTCGCAATGCCGTTGGTACATGCGGTAGAGGTCACCCGCAAAAATGGCGGCTTCATCCCCGCCGGTTCCCGCGCGGAATTCCATCATCACGGGGCGGTCATCTACCTCGTCTTTGGGCAACAATAAGATGCGAGCTTCCTCCAGTCCTGCTTCAAGCTTGGACTTGATTTCCGGCAATTCGACTTCGGCCAATTCTTTGAAATCAGCGTCGTCTCCTGCAGCCCATTCTTCGGCTTGATCGCGGTCGGCGCGCCAGGCGGAAAGCTGCTTAAAGTGGTCGACAATGGGCTCAAGGCGTTTGTACTCCCGCATCAAATCCCGGTACTTGCGTTGGTCCGCGATTACCTCCGGGTCTCCGACTTGTTTTTCGACTTCTTGAAAACGGTCCGAGATGGAGGCCAACTTTTGCATCAAGGTGTCCTCTGCTTTCATCTCGCCAGCTAATGGTTGTATTCGAAGGTGCCATGCTCGCCTGTCACGGTGACGCGGCGGCCTGTATGCGGCTCGCAATGGCCAATGATCTGCGCCTCTACCCCCATCGCTTTCGATTCGGCGATGATGGATTCGGCCGCCTCTTGGTCGGTGTAAATCTCCATGCGGTGCCCCATGTTGAAGACCTTGTACATCTCCTTCCAGTCCGTCCCTGAACTCGATTGGATCATCTTGAACAGCGGGGGCGTCTCGAACAATCGGTCCTTGACCACGTGGACATCATCGACGAAGTGCAAAACTTTGGTTTGAGCGCCTCCGGAGCAATGCACCATCCCGCTAATGCGGTGGCGCCATTCCGGCAAGATTCGAGCAATGAGCGGGGCGTAGGTCCGGGTGGGCGAGAGCACCAATTTTCCCGCATCCAATGGCACGCCGTCAACGGCATCCTGCAGCCCATGGGTTCCGGTGTACACCCACTGCTGGTCGGTTTCGGGATCAAAACTCTCGGGGTACTGCGCCATCAAGGATTTGTTGAACACGTCGTGGCGGGCGCTGGTCAGTCCATTGGATCCCATGCCGCCATTGTATTCACGTTCCCAGTTGGCTTGACCGTGGCTCGCCAATCCCACGACAACTTGACCGGGTGCAATTCTCGAGTTGTCAATCACCTCCGATCGCTTCATGCGTGCGACAACCGTTGAGTCGACAATGACCGTCCGCACCAAGTCACCGACGTCGGCCGTTTCGCCACCGGTGCTGCGGATGTCAACTCCGTGCCCGCGCAGCTCCTCGAGCAATTCCTCGGTGCCTTGAATGATGACCTTGATGACCTCGCCCGTGATCAAATGCTTGTTGCGGCCAATGGTGCTCGAAAGCAAAATCGGTCCAGTCGCCCCGACGCACAGTAGGTCATCCAAATTCATGACCAACGCGTCCTGCGCAATGCCCTTCCAGACGGACAGATCGCCCGTTTCTTTCCAGTACATGTAAGCCAAGGAAGACTTGGTACCTGCCCCATCGGCGTGCATGACGACACAATGTTCGTCGCTGCCGGTCAAGTAGTCCGGAACAATTTTACAGAAAGCCTTGGGGAACAGGCCCTTATCCACCCCCTCTATCGCAGCATGTACCTCCTCCTTGCCAGCGGAGACACCTCTGCTTGCGTATCTCGATTCCTCCACGAAAATGGTGCTTAGTTACCCGGCTCGTAATCAAAACGCAAGATGCGGAACACCGTACGGCGGTTGGCCTGGTGAGCCCGTTCCTTTTCATCTTCGGTGCGCATCTTGGCAATGTCCGCATCGGAGATGAGCAAACGCTCCTTGCCGTGTCCCACTGCAACCAGGCGATCGCGTGCGACGCCGCGGCTGATCAGGTAGCCCACACACGTCTGCGCACGCTTCTGTGAGAGCTCTTTGTTGTAGCTCGCGTTGCCACGGCTGTCCGTATGGGACTCGAGCTGCACCACGAATGTTTCGTTGCGCTCCATGATGCTCAGCAGGTAATTCAACGAATCGGCGCTGTTGACTTCATCGTTGATGAGCAACTCAGATTCATTGAAAGGATAGAGTACCAATGGCATGTCGTACTCCACGTCCAACACCACCTCCTTCATCGGGAATTCGCGGGTCATGGTCGTGCTGTTGCTCAACCCTACCGTTGAGAAACGATCGCCGGTTACGATGTAGCCTTCGTATTTGACTTCAACGTCGTACGTGGTGTTGTTCTTGATTTCCTTATCGCAAAGCGCGAACGTACCGTCGCCGTCAGCGGTCACCGTGAAGGAATCACCGTTGGAACCGTTGATGGTTACGGTCGCACCAAGTGGGTTGCCGGTGTACGAATCAAACACGTCGCCTTGGTAGCAGAATTCCATTTCGGGAAGACGGAACGAATAGAGGTCGTCCTTTCCCTTTCCGCCGGGACGGCTGGAAGTGAAAATCCCTGCATCTTCATCGTCCTTGAAAATCATGCTGAAGTCGTCCCCTGAACTGTTGATTGGGTACGGCATCGGTTCGGCTTTTTCGAACTGCATCGTGCCCTCAGCAGGGAGCGCGCGAACGATGTCCAAGCCACCCATTTTGCCGAGCGTTGAAGAGGCGTAGTACAAAGCCCCGTCGTAGCGCATCGCAGGGAACATCTCGTCACCTGCTGAATTCACATTGGGGCCCATGTTGACGGGCTCACCGAATGTGTCCTCCTTCTCGTCATAGGCGACATACCAAATGTCCTTGCCGCCGAAACCGCCATCCATGTCCGAAACGAACATCAAAAAGTCGTTGTCCACGGTGAAGCTCGGATGGCCCACTTGCGAGCTGTCGTCATCGTCGCGGTTGATCAATTCAACCACCTCAGAGGGACCGTACTTGTTGCCCATGGAGCTCGAACGGTAGACGTCACACGCGTACGAATTGTCATCGTCGGAAATACACCGCGTGAAGTAGATGGAACGGTAGTTCTTGTCAAACGTCACCGTACCCTCGTTGTACTCGGTGTTGATGGTGGAGTTGAGCGGCTCTGGTGTGCTCCAGTTGTCCTTTTTGTCTTGTTCGGCGGTAAACAAATCCATGTACCGCTGTCCCGTGATGGGATCCTCGCCAAAACCGGTGGACGATTCGCGTGAGGAAGCGAAGACGATAGCGTCCGCCTTTTTGGAGGCAAATCCGGCACCGTAATCGTAGCTGGTTGAATTCAATCGTAGCAAGTTGTCGACGATGTAGCGGCTGGATGGCTCCATCAACTCGAGGGCGTCATTGTCCGCTTGCTCAATCATGGCATCCGCCACAGATGGATCGCCTCCGTTTTCCTTGTAAGTGATGTACCACTCAATGGCTTCGTCAAACTCCTGCTGCATGGACATCGCTTGTCCGTAGTGCAAGTAAACCTCTGAATTCTCCAATCCGTAACGCAGACCGATGGCCTTATCGTACCACTCCTCAGCACCCGTTGGCTCCATCAATTTCAAGAAGCTCTCTCCCGCCATGAAGGCAATGCGACCCTTCTCGTCGATGTCTTTAACCTTGGGGTAGGCCTTGATGTATTCTTGCAGGGATGTGCTGTAGGCACCTCGGTTGTAGGCCAGGTCCGCCTCTTCAGCCAAATCGCTTTGGGCTGAAACGAAACCGAAGGTGAAGAACATGAGCAAACCGAGAAGGCCGGTCCGCTTCCAACTTGCTTGCAGGTAGTTGTGCATTTCCAAACGCTTTAATTCAATCCCCGAATGTAAGGCAAAGTGACCATTCGCGGACTCGCATCGCTGAAAAAGGTCAAACAGAAAACGGCCGGGATTGCTCCCAGCCGTTTCCTATCGAAAGTGCATACCGCGTCTTAGCGTGTGAACAGCAATTCAGAGAATTTCGGCAGAGGCCATTCCGCATCGTCGACCAAGGACTCGAGTTGGGCGCAGATCTCAGCCGCTGCATCCATGCTCGGCACCACCTTATCAGCGAATGCTTTGGCACTGGCCAGGGCGTCTTTCGCCGACTCGGCCTTGTCGTGGACCGCCTCCATATTGGCCGTCGCCGCGTACAGATCTTGGATGAGCTGACCGGCCTCCTTCACCATTTCAATTTGTGCTCCTGAGAACTTGGCGGCCTGCTTGCCCAATACCGAGTTCAGCTGCTCCACGTTGGCGAGCAAACCATTTTGGTAGCGGATGGCCGCAGGAAGCACCGAGTTCTTGCACATGCCGAGGAGCACGCGGTACTCGATTTGCCGCTTCATAATGTAATTCTCGAGCTCGACCTCAACGCGAGCGGCGAGTTCCTCTTTGCGCAAAACGCCGAGGTCTTCGAAGAGCGAAACCACTTCTTTGCGGCTAAATACCGCGAGGGCTTCTGGCGTGGTGCGGAGGTTCGACAACCCGCGCTTCTTCGCTTCCTTCACCCACTCGTCGGAGTAGCCGTTGCCTTCAAATCGAATGGCCTTGCTTTCGGCGATGAGCTTCTGCAATTCCTTCAAAATGGCGTCGTCCTTTTTGTCACCGCCGGCGATGCGTGCGTCCACGGCGGCCTTGAAGTCGTTCAATTGCTCTGCAACGATTGTGTTCAACACGGTCATCGGTACGGCGCAGTTGGCTGTGCTGCCGACTGCACGCAATTCGAATTTGTTCCCGGTGAAGGCGAATGGAGAGGTGCGGTTGCGGTCGGTGTTGTCGAGCAACACTTCAGGAATGCGACCGATTTCCAATTTCAACGCGGTCTTGTCTTCAGGCGTCAGTTTGCCCGCCTTGATGCTGGTTTCGAGCTCATCGAGGAGCGATGACAGCTGCGAACCGATGAAAGCGCTGATGATGGCCGGGGGCGCTTCGTTGGCACCCAAGCGGTGGTCGTTGCCCACCGATGCAATGGCCGCGCGGACGACGTCTGCACGCTTATGCAACGCCGCGAGCGTGTTGACGAAGAACGTCAAGAAACGCAAGTTGGTCTTGGGATTGTTGCCCGGCTTCAAAAGGTTGACGCCGGTGTTCGTTCCGAGGGACCAGTTGTTGTGCTTGCCCGAGCCATTGAGCCCTGGGTAGGGCTTTTCGTGCAAGAGCACGCGGAAGTTGTGCTTGCGGGCCACCTGCTCCATCACCTCCATGAGCAAGAGGTTGTGGTCATTGGCGAGGTTGGCTTCTTCAAAAACGGGGGCACACTCAAATTGGTTGGGCGCCACCTCGTTGTGACGCGTCGTCACAGGAATGCCCAGCTTGTGGCATTCCAACTCAAACTCCTTCATGTATGCCGTAGCGCGTGCAGGAATGCTACCGAAGTAGTGATCGTCGAGTTGCTGTCCCTTGGCAGGCGCAGCACCAAACAGCGCACGACCAGCCAACTGCAGGTCAGGGCGCGCAGCGTGCAGCGCCTTGTCCACCAGGAAGTACTCCTGCTCCCACCCCAACGTCGCCACCACCTTGGTGATGTTCTTGTCGAAGTATTGGCACACGGATGTTGCCGCATCATCTACTTTGGCCAGGGCCTTCAACAGCGGGGTTTTGTTGTCCAGTGCAAACCCCGTGTAGCTGATGAAAATAGTAGGGATGCACAAGGTATTTTCCCAAACAAACGCCGGCGATGTGGGATCCCAGAGGGTGTAACCACGCGCCTCAAAGGTGTTGCGAATGCCGCCATTCGGAAACGAACTGGCATCGGGTTCCTGTTGCACCAGCAGCGAACCGTCAAACTTCTCAATCACCCGGCCATCGGAAGTTGGGGTGATGAAGCTGTCGTGCTTTTCAGCGGTCGCTCCTGTGAGCGGCTGGAACCAGTGCGTGTAGTGGGTCGCACCCCGCGAAATCGCCCATTCCTTCATGGCCGACGCGACCTGATCCGCGATGGCTCGGCTGATGGAGGTATGGTTTTCCATCGCATCCACAATGCTGTCGCACGCCTCATCGGTGAGGTACTCCCGCATCATGGTAAGGTTAAATACGTTCTCTCCGTAGTAATTGGAAATTTTGTTGTCCGGGCGCTCGACCGTGCTTGGCGTGCGTTCCAGGACGTCTTCAAGGGCTTTTTGGCGCGAAATGCTCATTTGGCAGTTTTTGGTTCTGCGCAAAATTACCCCCTAAATTCATAGGGTCAATCACCAAAAACACCAAAATGTTACGAACACCCCCTCATTTTTTAGGGGGTAAACTTCAAAATCACCGTTTTTGAATCCACTTGCTCAACTTTTGACCTTGTTCATCGAAACAGACAAGGGCATACGTTCCAGCGGGCAACGTTGATAGATCCACGGTTTGCAGCAGTCCGGATTGAACCCGCCACTGGCCCGTTTGGATGAGCCGGCCCATGGCATCGAAGCACTGCCAATCGAGCGCCTGTCCAACTTGAAGCCCACTGAGAGATACCTGGAACACGCCGTCTGACGGGTTCGGGAACACCACCATCGAGGCAGGCGAAACAGGCAACTCCTCCTCCACCGCAACCAAGTTTGTCTGGAAGAAGAAGGCTTGCGAGATGTACCGACCAAAATCGGGTTCGAAGTTGATGAAGTTGCCCCCGGCCACTTTTTTCAGGCGCGTGTACCCGGAACCGTCGCTGTTGGCCCAGAAGCTCTGACCATCATCGCCCACATCGTTGACAGTGAAGCGGTAGCAACCTTGGTTCAGAGACAATGTGTCCTTGAATGTTGTGTTGGCCGTGGGGTACCCGCGCTCCCACACCACATTTCCGGCGGCATCGAGCAGCTCAACGGAGGTCTCCCACGCCACCTGGTTGGTCTTGGTCCAAACGATGAGTCGGTTGTCATCCAAATCGGGATACGACCACGTCGGTACGCGGTGGAATCGGGAATTCGCTTTGTTGTTGCGCGGCTCCTCGTCGACCATGCCGTTGGGCTGGTTGACTTCAACTTCAAACAGTACCCACTCCTCGTCGTCTCCTTCGTACAACGTCGGATTGTCGTACGGCAATTCCACTTCCACCGACTCGAGAAAAGCCAGGTTGCCCGTCCACTCGTACGTGGCCGTCGCGCCGCCTTCAATGCCGTAGCTAAATTGGCAGGAGGTCAACAGCTGGGAACCGTTGTTGCGAATGCGCACAGTCGGTGATTCGCAGATGGGATTCCAACGCGATTCCAACTTGTCGTCGGATGGCGACAGGATTTGGCTGATCTCCACATCGTATTCCATGTTGGGATCGCCGTACGCGACGATTTGTCCCTCAAAGCGGTAGTTCCCGTCAGGGTCGTAGGTGATATCGTAATCCACCGAGAATTCATCTTGACCGGCCACCAGCGGCGTCAATTCAAAATCCTTCGTATCCACTACAGCACCCGGGCACCAACCGGCCCGATCGTAAATCCACGTACCGCCCTGAGGGTACAAAGCGTTGT
Organism: Flavobacteriales bacterium; assembly: GCA_002863125.1. GTDB lineage: Bacteria > Bacteroidota > Bacteroidia > Flavobacteriales_D > Sanyastnellaceae > UA16. The sequence goes on along the minus strand of PKEB01000016.1, from coordinate 117,211 downwards.
CCGCGCATTCGCGCATGATTTCCCAGCTCCACTGGGTGTCGCCGTTGACCTTGACAGAGTGCGTGTTGTAGCAGAATTCCGCGCAGTTGTTTCCAGAACCGAAGCCGTGCCCACTCGCGCGGGTTTTCAGTCGGAACATGGACTCACCTTCTTCTGGGGTGAACGCGTGGTCGGTCACGTTGCCATCAAATGTCGAGAGGGCGTATTGGCCTTTCCAGAAGGCGTCCATGCGCTTCACGTCCCGTGGTGGGGTGCCGTGAATGAACGCGAATTTCATGTCCAACAGCTCTTGCCAGTTGCCCGCCTGCAGTTCGACACTGTCGCGCAAGAGGTGAACATAATCGGATACGTCAAAAATCCAGGTCCAGCCGTCATCGTCCAACGTCAATCCAATGCCATACGGCGTAATGTACCGGGCCAATTCATAGCGATCCACCACTTCGAAAGGCACCGAGTAATACGTTAAGGTGTCGTTCAAGAATGCCGTAGCCTCGCCCTCAAGCGGATACGTCGCCAAAACTTCACCCTCTGGGGTGCGGATCGTGCGAACGGTTTCGACCGGCCATCCATAGTCCAATGATTCCCACGAAACGGCGTTGCCTTCTACCGCCCACTCCGCAATGCTGGTTGCCGGAATGGCTTCCACGTGGTCCACGACCACAGGGTCCGCCACAACCGCATCACCACCCGACCACCAAATCAGCCCCGGACGCACACTTTGCGGCATCTCGCCGGGGTGCCAAAATGCCTCATTCGCCGCATACGACCGTGCACCGGCATTGCCGTGTGAGAAATGGGTCACGCCATCGCCGATGGCGTTGAGAACCGGGTTGATGTCCATCGAAAGATCGAGCAATAAGTCGTCAGCGTTGGGATGAGAGGCGTCCAGAGAGCGATCAAAGTATGCGGCCACCGTGGTCGGCGTCAATGCCGCGTTCCACATGCGGAATTCATCGACATCTCCTCGGTAGTCATTGCCCCCATTTCCATTGCACCCGATGTGGAAGCGGACCATTTCCCCGAACAAGTTGTCTTTGTCGGTACCCGAGTGCCACAAAGCTCCGTCGAAGTAAATGGCCATGGTTTCCGTCGCGACGTCTTTGGTGAAAGCCCAGTGGTGCCATTCGCCCTCATACTGGTTGGCGCTTGCCGCTTGATCGATGCGGTCGTAGCCTCCTTGCCCCCCGGCATCCCAGTAGATGCGGCCGTTGGACCAAGGTTGGTGAATGTTGATTTCGCGTTGATTGCTGGCGTTCATGCCCTCGCAAATCGAGTTGTTCTCCGGCTGGAATTCTGGCGTCCCGCGGGACCAAAACTCAACTGTTACGGCATCCTCAATGGCGTTGATTTCCTCCACCGCTACCTCGATGCGGTCGTTGCCATCGAAATGCACGTAGGTGCCGGCCGTGGTGGCTTGCCATGTCTTTTGCGGAGCCGCATCACCCGCCCAATCGCCTTCCCAAGCGGGCGCATCATCCAATTGCATCAACACCTCAACGACGAGGTGGCTGGCGCCATCCCACTCCAGCGGTGCATCCAACACAAAACGCCCCGGCGTCGAAGCATCCGACACCTTGCTCGAGGCTGCTACCGGCCCCGTGTGGAAGCCGTCGAGCGTATCGGCCTCAGACCAGTAAAGGTTCCATTGCACGGCATCCCGGGCGTCCACTAAGGGTGCCACGGCTGGCCATTCAAGCCCTACGCCGGATGTTCCATTCCAGCCCATGGCCTGCAGTTCATCCGCCGTCCACAGCCATTGCATGCGGCCCCGGCCACTCTCCCATCCAAGATCAGATGATGTTGCCGTGGAACTGCCGTTGACTTCACCGGTCGATAACGCTCCGGATAGCGCGTAGTTGGTATACGTCCAGCGCACGGTGTCCATAGGAACTTCTGCAACTTCAGTGACCAACGTGTCCGACATGAAATCGAGGTCGTCGATCAACCAATGCGGATGGGTGAGCAAATTGCTGTCCAACATGCCCGTGTGGTCAAACAAATACGTGTAGGTCAAGTAATCCCACTCGCCACAGGCATACCCGAGGTTACCTGCAGTTCCGTCCTCAAAGCACTTGAGGTTGTAATACATCAGCACTTTCTGGTACGACGTATCGTTGTCACTGGCTGGGAAATCAAACCAGCGGCGGCCCGGGCTATCGTAAGCTGTTGCAGGATTGTTTTGGGCTTCCCACGTGTAGGTCTGAACCCATGTGGTATCGGGATCTTGGGCAAAAGATTGCGTGCTCAACAGAGCACTGAACAGGACAGCAAGGGTAATGCGCATGGTCGGTGATTCTGGTTTGGCAGGGAAGATACAAATGCGCATCCGCCTGCCCAACCCTCAATCACTTCACCTTGCCTGGGTACGCAGACAAGGCCGCTCGCAGGCAGGCCACTGCCTTCTCAATTTCCTCACGCTCCAGGACATACGCCATGCGGACTTCTTGTTTGCCGAGGCCTGGGGTGGCGTAAAAACCGGTATTGGGCGCCATCATCACCGTCGCCCCTTCGTGTTCGAATGACTCCAGCATCCACTGGCAGAACGCATCCGCATCGTCAATGGGCAGCTTGGCGACCGCATAAAAGGCCCCACCCGGTTTTGGGCACGTTACCCCGTCTATGGCTGCGAGCCCGTCGACGAGTGCGTCGCGCCGGTCACGGTACGAAGTGCGCACCTCATCAAAGTAGGCATCCGGCGTATCGAGGGCGGCTTCAGCGGCGATTTGCGCGAGCGTCGGCGGACTCAATCGGGCCATGGCAAATTTCATCGCCGTGCGGCGGACTGCATGGTTCCGGGTTACCAACGCACCGATGCGCGCACCGCACATGGAGTAGCGCTTGGAGACGCTGTCAACAACCACCGCGTGTTGTTCCAGTCCGGGAACTGTCAGGACGCTACGGGCATTTGACCCGTCATACGTGAACTCCCGGTAGACTTCGTCCGCGAAGAGGAACAAGTCCTTTTCCTGCACCAGTGCGGCCAACGCCTCGAGGGCTGAATCGGGGTACTTGGTTCCTGTCGGATTGCCCGGGTTGCAAATCAAAATGGCTTTGGTGCGGTCGGTGATGGCACGTTCAAATTCAGCCATGGGCGGGAGCGAAAACCCGTCTTCAATGCGCGCCGTTACGGGTACAATTTTGATGCCTGCCAGCGTAGCGAAGCCGTTGTAGTTGGCATAAAAAGGCTCGGGAATGATGACCTCATCTCCAGCATCCAAGCACGACATGAAGGCAAACACCAACGCCTCTGAACCACCCGTGGTGACCAGGACCTCATCGGCCGTTACGTCCACTCCGACTCCGTTGTAGTATCGAGCCAGCCGTTCTCGGTACCGAGCAAAACCTTCGCTCGGGCTGTATTCCAATACAGTACGGTCCACGTTGCGCACCGCATCCATCGCCACCTCGGGCGTCGCGATGTCCGGTTGGCCAATGTTCAAATGAATGACGTACGTGCCGCGTTCTTTGGCGGCGTTCGCGAAAGGGGCAAGCTTGCGAATCGGGCTATCAGGCATGGCCTTGCCCTTGGCAGAAATGTCCGGCATGAATTAAATGTGTGCGAGCAAATTTAGAGCTTCAGCGCCATCATCCGATGGGGTCCGATCTCCGGGACGTGATAGCCCTCGGAGACAAATTTGAACCCCATGCGCTCGTAAAATGGAAAGGCCACTTCGCGGGCGTCGCACCACAGCCAGACAGCCCCCTGCTCGCGGCTCCATTTCGCCGCATACCGAATGATGGCTGCCCCTGCTCCACGGCCGCGGACTTCGGGCAAAGTACCCATGACACGCAGCCGGTAGACGTCATCATCGACCGGAAGGGCTCCTGGAAACCGGTCAGAACGCTGGTGAAACAGGGAGCAGACTCCGACATGCTCACCCTTCGCGTTGAACGCCCCAACGTGATGCGCGTGCTCCGCTTCGTCCACGTCAATGGTGCAGACGTCGGGGCTGGGTTTGTGCGGCCACAGCACCCGGTGGCGCAAGGACCGCGTTTCAGCAGCGGCAATGGAACGGGCTTCGAACATGGTGAATGGATTAATCCTCGAAGTACTTCTCCCAATCGCGGCGATCGCGTTTGGTGGGGCGGCCAACCGGTCGCATGATGTCGCGTTGTGCCGCGCGGATTTCTTCGAGTTTATGGCGTTGGGATTCAGGCGTAATGTCCCGTGCATACGCAGGCACGAGCGCCGCCGCCACGCGGCTCCGGGGGAACTCAACCACCTCCCATTCAAAGTAAACGGCTCCTTTACGGACCCGAATGATATCGCCTACATGGACTTCTTGAGCGGGTTTTACCGCCTTCTGGCCCATAAACACCTTCCCTTCCCGACAGTGGTTGGTCGCCAGGGAACGGGTCTTGAACGCACGAATGCACCACAGGAATTTGTCGACCCGCATGGCTCAGCAGTTAAGGGATTGTCGAACGGCGGCCAGAGCGCTCTGCGCCAAGTGCCGATCGGTGAAATCATGGAGCGGGTGCCAACGGCCTTGCTCATCTTGCCACTGCAATTCCCACGAATCGATTTTAACGGAGCGCGGCGCCCCTCGGCGGTTCATCATCGATTCCCGGGTGCGTTCCAAATGCACGGCCGAAGCGGTGGGTACGGCCCTCCATTTCCCCCACGCCACGAGTTTGCCCCCCACAATCCACCCGGTGTACGAGCGGCCTCGACGCGCCTCGGCATCCCACACAAAACCGGACTCACACGCCATGAACGCCAGACCCAAGGCGAGCGGCGCAGCCGACCAGGCCACCCCCACGTTCGCTTGAATCCAAAAGGTCAATGCGAAACACGCCACCGCATGCGGCAGGCACGACCAACTTTGTCCTTCGCTCCAATGCTCATTGTGCATGCATCAAAGTTCGATAATCAAGCCCAATGCCGGCAAGACGGCGCCCGTGCTTGGGTCCAATTCCCGCGCATCGTAGTACCCAAGCTGAGTGACGGACGGCACGGGTTGACCATTGAGTGAGTTGCGGACCACGTCGATGAACGTGGGCTGCGGAACGGCTGCACCCGTGGCGTTTTGCACTTCAACGAAAACATCAAGCGACCACCGCTCGAAAAACCACTTCTTGTCAATGCGGATGTCCAACTGGTGAAACGCACCGTTGCGTTCGGTGTTGAGCAGGCTGTAGTCCAGCAATGGTCGCCCGTAAAAGTTCCACGTTTCGACCGCAAGCGATTCCATGTCGACGGGCGTATAGGGCAGCCCTCCGCTGAAGAGCAAGCGCGAGCCAATTTCCCAACCGCCTTTGAATTTCTTGCCGCCCGTGACACTCAAGATGTGCCGGTTGTCCCAGCTGGAGGGCACGAATTCTCCTCCATCGACGGCATACTCGCTGCGCACAAACGTGTACGCCAGCAAGCCGTAAAACCCCTGGTAAAGCCGTTGCTGGAGGAGCACCTCCGCCCCGTAGGAGCGCCCGATGCCATTGAAGGCCACGGCTTCATTTCCGACCACTCCGAAATCTGCCCCCAAGTTGGCGAGCGGTACGCCTTGCCGCATGCTTACGGGTGCGTTTTGATAGCCCTTCCAAAAGCCTTCAAGGGAAGCCACGATGTTGCGTTTGCCCCCCTCCCAGCGAATGCCAGCAACGGCCTGCGTGTTGCTCAAGTGCCGAGCGTCGGCTCCTGCATTGATGCGCTCTCCGTCCTCCAAATACCCGAGGATGGTGTAGGCGGGCAATTGGAAGTAGCGGCCAGTGTTTGCGCTGAGCGTCCATCCGGGTGCGAATGCGTACGACGCCGAAAAACGCGGAGAGAATTGCTGAAGCGGATTGCGCAGGCCCTCGCCCAAGGTGGATCCGTCCGCTCGAAAACCCGCTGATAACGTCAAGCGCTCGTCCAAAACTTTGCGGTTGACGGTGCCGAAGACTCCGTACTTGTGTGCTTTCAAATCCGAGGCAAACGCCACGGAATCCAACGTGCCTTCGGCGGGATTGTACCGCTGTTCGGAGGTGCTGTTGTTGTACTTGACGTATTCATACCCCGCGCCCAACGTGGCCTCCCACCCCGCATCTCCGAAAAGTTTGCGCTCCATGCGCAATTTGTTCTCAATTTCCTGCGAGAGGTAGTCTCGGATCAGCGGAGCATCCTCGTCGTTGTCGAGGTGCTTGTACGCACGGTTGTTCAGCATATTCCGGCTGGCCACCAAAGTCCATTTGCCGTTATCCCGGTAGTTGTCCCACCGGATGCCCTGGGTGTAATTCCACTGCTTTTGGACATCCAAGGCGCCCAGGATGGCGACCTGATCAAGGTAATTGGTCGCCGAGGTATCGTCCGCTATGCCCAAGTTCAATTCGAAGTCATCGAGTGCACCAAGGCCGATGACCGTGATGGCGTTTTTGTCATTGGGGCGCGCAGTCCACTTGAATTGGTAGTCGTTGTAAATGGGCAAAAACGGGAGCCCCAATGCTTCAAAAACAAACTGCAGGTAGCTCCTGCGCATGCTCAAGATGAGCGAGGAATTCTCACCGGTCGGCCCCTCCAACGTCAGGCCGAGGTCGCTGGTTCCGACGATCATGTTCGCCGTCCATTCGTCCGTACGGGCTTCTTTGAAACTGAACTCCATCACCGAGCTGAGCGCATTGCCGCGGGCGGCTGGAAAGGCCCCTGCGTAGAAATCGATGTTCTCCACCAAATCGACGTTGATCATCCCCACCGGTCCGCCGCTCGCGCCTTGGGTGGCGAAGTGGTTGATGTTGGGGATCTCAATGCCGTCGATGTAGAAACGGTTCTCGTTCGGTGCGCCGCCGCGGATGACGATGTCGTTGCGGAAACTCGGAATGGCCGCAACACCCGGCAAGGTGCGGAGGGCGCGGCTGATGTCACGTCCGCCGCCCGGGTTTCGTTTGATTTCATTGGTACCAAGGCTGCGCACACTCAGGGGCGCTTCTGCGACATTGGGCCGTCGACTGCCCACCACTTCTGCCTCTTCTATCGCGATCGAGGCTGGCTTGAGGACTACGTTTACTGCGGCCGGTCGCGCCGGTGTTACCTCGATTTCGAACACCATTTTGGGCTCGTAGCCCACGAAGCTGACTTGGATGTTTTGGATGCCTGCGGGCACATCCATTAGCTCGTAGTTGCCATCAAAATCAGTCGTTGTGCCCACCGTCGACCCTTGCAAAACCACATTGGCAAATGGGATGGCTTCGTTTGTCTGTAAATCGTTTACCCGGCCTCGGATGATGCCCAAGGATTGGGCCGCTGCAGAGGCGTTAAAAAAGAACAAAGCAGTACCGAAAACGGCGCACAATTTCCAATTCATGGTTTGATAACAAGCCCCTGCTGGTTGCGTTCAATTGTTCGCTTAAAAAAGCCGACAATTTTCAGTGCAGGACGCAACAATACCGGAATGAAGATTCTCGAATCCGGTATCAACCCAGTAAATCAAGATCCAATCGCTTGCGCAATTCGTCCAGCTTTGGGTTCTTCTTCACCATCTCATCGTACCGCTCGCGGTCGTTCATGAATTCCGCGGAGGCCGCAGCGGATTCAAGCTCAGCCATTTCAATAACCAACTTCAAGGTGTCGTTTTGAAGCTGGTCAGCGAAGTATTGATTCAGACGCAACTGGATCTCCCGAATCTGCTCAGTTTGCAATTGATTCAGCACGTTTAGGGTGATGGTGGAGTCCTCAAAACCCATCGTGGTCGCCTTGAGCGTCGTGTGGAGGTTGAATTGCCCTTCCGACTCTACGGTCATGATGAACGTTTCCCATGCCTTTTCAACGGCCTCTCCGGTGACCGGTTGCTCTCGCCCAGTAGCGGGCTCAGCCGTCTCCACGGGCTTCGCCACATCCATCAAGGTTGAAGGGGCGGCAATGCCAAGCGACGGAACCGCCTGTACCTCAGGCGCTTTCGGCTTTTCGCGAACCGGGTCTGGGGCTGGCGCCGGCTGTTGCGGCTCTTCGGTTTTGGGTTGCTCCGCTGCGGGCGCAGGCTCGGGCTCAGGGGCTGATACCGGGGCAGGCGCATGCGGCGCGGCGGCGGCGGGCACAGGATTCGCCGGAGCTTTCGTTGGTGGAGCGTCGGCCGACCATGCGCCGGCTTCAATGGGCGTCAGTTCAGGCTTTTTTTTTTCAGCCTCCGTAAACGAAGCGAGCTGCATCAAGGTCAATTCGACAAGCAGCCGTTGGTGGTTGCTTCCCTTGTACTGCACGTCGGCTTGGTTGACCGCATCCAATGCTCGCACCAAGAACCGCAGATCCACACTCGCGGACTGGGTGCTGAATTGCACTTTGACATCGTCCGTCACTTCCATCAAAGCCACCGTGCTGGCGTCTTTGCTCATGAGCAAGTTGCGCAAGTGCGCCCCGAGCCCCGTGATGAAGTGGTGCGGATCGAAGCCGCGCGAAATGATGCCGTCGAGGATGAGCAGCGCTTTGGCGACTTCCGCTTCTCGGACGGCGTCGACCACATCGAAGTAGGTTTGTTGGTCGAGGACGTGCAGGTGTTCCGCAACGGTGGCGTAGTCGAGTTTTTTGCCGGCAAAAGCGACGAGCTGGTCAAAAATGCTCAACGCATCGCGGAGCGCGCCATCTGCCTTAACGGCTACTACATGCAGCGCGGCTTCTTCGGCTTCTATCCCCTCCTTCGCGCAGATGCCCTTCAGGTGCTCCACCATGTCCGGCACGGTGATGCGGTGGAAGTCGAAGATTTGGCATCTCGACAAGATGGTCGGAAGGATCTTGTGCTTTTCGGTGGTGGCCAAGATGAAGACCGCATGCGGCGGTGGTTCTTCGAGCGTCTTCAAAAACGCATTGAAAGCCGCCTGCGACAGCATGTGCACCTCGTCGATGATGTAGACCTTGTACTGTCCTTGTTGCGGGGGGATGCGCACTTGATCCACAATCGACCGGATGTCTTCGACCTTGTTGTTAGAAGCGGCATCCAGCTCGAAAACGTTGAACGCGTAATCCTCCTGGTCGTTCGCGTCAAACCCGTTGATGGCACGGGCAAAAATGCGCGCCGACGTGGTCTTACCCACGCCCCGCGGACCGCAGAAGAGGTACGCTTGGGCGATTTGCTCTTGGTCAATGGCCTGCTTGAGGGTGCGCGTGATGCTGTCTTGCCCGACGACCGCGTCCCAGTGTTGCGGGCGGTACTTCCGTGCAGACACGGTATATTGCGGTTGTTGAGCGGCTTCCATTGTTCATGCGAATATCGCACGCATTCGAACGCATCGCCAAACCGCTTTATGAACAGGTTTCCCACGGAGAAACCTTTGGTTTTTAAGGTTCTTATCTGTACTTTTGCCCCCCATAAATTTAAACCCGTTCTACATGAACCGTTACGAAACTGTTTTCATCATGACTCCCGTGCTATCTGCCGAGCAGGTAGCGGAAACAGTAGAGAAGTACAAGGCGTTTCTCAAAGAGCACAAAGGAATCATTGTGCACGAGGAGGCCTGGGGCTTGCGGAAGCTGGCTTATCCCATCCAGAAAAAATCTACTGGTTTCTACCAGTTGCTGGAGTTTGAAGCCGATGCATCTGTTATCCTGCCCTTCGAAACTGAATTCCGTCGGGACGAGCGCGTCATTCGCTTTTTGACTACGCGAATGGACAAGTACCACGTTGCCTACGCTGAATCGCGTCGCAACAAATCCAAAGAGGCTCCTGCCTCCGCTCCCGAAACCACCGAAGAGGCTTAATTCTTAAAACGACACTACCATGGCTGACAAGAACGTACGTTACCTGAACCCCATCAGCATTGACACGCAAAAGGAGAAGTACTGTCGCTTCAAAAAGAAGGGAATCAAGTACATCGACTACAAAGACGCGGACTTCCTGCTGATGTTGTGCAACGAGCAAGGCAAGATTTTGCCACGCCGCTTGACTGGAACTTCATTGAAGTACCAGCGCAAGGCGTCTCAAGCAATCAAAAAAGCACGCCACCTGGCCTTGATGCCTTACGTGGCGGATAACCTCCGATAATCTTCAACGATCATGGAAATTATTCTCAAGCAAGACGTCGATCGACTCGGCAGCAAGCACGATACCGTGACCGTGAAGAGCGGATACGCCCGCAACTTCCTCATCCCCCAGGGCATGGCGATTGCGGCGACACCCTCCGCCAAGAAGGTGGTTGCAGAGGTGATCAAGCAGCAAGCGCACAAAGCCGCGAAAGCGATGGAAGAAGCGCAGGCATTGGCCACCAAGCTCGAAGGCTTGTCACTCAAGATTGGAGCGAAGGCCGGTGAGAGCGGAAAGATTTTTGGTTCTGTCAACTCCATCCAAATCGCGGAAGCCATTCAGGCAGCCGGATACGACGTGGAGCGCAAGACGATCAACATCGCAGAAGACAGCATCAAAGAACTCGGCGAATACGAAGCAGTTGTAAAGCTGCACAAGGAAGTCACGGCCACCGTGAAATTCGAAGTCGTCGCCGACTGATTCTACAGCATTGCAAGGAAAAGCCAGGCCCTCGGTCTGGCTTTTTTTGTGCCCGACCGTCTCCCTCATGCTGCTGTCCCCACCTTAACTTTGTTTAAGATGAAGTTCGTCCTCCAAAGTGAATACCAGCCAGCCGGCGATCAGCCCCAGGCGATCGCCGAATTGGTTGAGGGGGTCAACAACGGAACCCAAGCGCAAACCCTCCTCGGCGTCACGGGGTCCGGCAAGACCTTCACAATGGCCAACGTCATAGCAGAGACCGGACGGCCCACCTTGGTTCTGAGCCACAACAAGACCCTCGCCGCTCAGCTCTACAGCGAGTTCAAGGAATTCTTCCCCAACAACCTCGTGGAGTACTTCGTTAGCTACTACGACTATTACCAGCCGGAGGCGTACATCGCCACGACCAACACCTACATTGAGAAAGACCTCGCCATCAACGAGGAAATCGAAAAGCTCCGGCTGAGCACCACGTCGGCGCTTCTCAGCGGGCGGCGCGACGTCATTGTGGTGGCCTCCATCAGCTGCATCTACGGCATCGGCAACCCAGTGGAATTCCACAAGAGTGTGATTCCGTTGAAGGTGGGACAGAAATGGGGCCGCAACGCCTTCCTCCACACATTGGTCAGCGGGCTCTACAGCCGCACGCGTGCGGAGTTCAAGCGTGGAACCTTCCGGGTCCAAGGCGATACCGTTGACATTTTTCTCGCCTACGCCGACCACGCGTTGCGTGTGCATTTTTGGGGCGATGAGATTGAGCAATTGGAAACCATTGATCCGGAATCAGGGTCGCGGCTTCACGGGTTTGACGACATCATCATTTACCCAGCTAACCTTTTTGTCTCCAGCAAATCCACCACCGATCAAGCCGTGTGGGAAATCCAGCAAGACCTCGAAAAGCAAAAGCAATTCTTCACCGAACAAGCCAAATACCTCGAAGCCAAGCGACTCGAGGAACGCACGCTGTACGACCTGGAGATGATCAAGGAAATTGGATTCTGCAACGGCATCGAGAATTACAGCCGCTACTTCGACCGGCGCCAACCCGGTGAACGTCCGTTCTGCCTGCTCGACTACTTCGCCGATGACTTCTTGCTCGTCGTTGATGAGAGCCACGTGACGGTGCCACAAATCGGCGCGATGTTCGGCGGGGACCGTTCGCGCAAGACCTCATTGGTGGAATACGGATTTCGCTTGCCATCTGCCTTGGACAACCGCCCACTGAAGGCGGATGAATTCGACACCATCACCAACCAAGTCGTCTACGTCTCCGCCACGCCTGCGGATTACGAATTGGAGCAGTCCGAGGGCATCATTGTCGAACAGGTCATCCGCCCAACGGGCTTGCTCGATCCGCCGATTGACGTGCGGCCCTGCACCCACCAAGTGGACGACCTCATCGGAGAAATCCGCACGACCATCGAGCAAGGCGACCGCGTGTTAGTCACCACTTTGACCAAGCGTATGGCTGAAGAGCTCACTAAATACCTCGACCGACTCAGCATCCCCGCTCGGTACATCCACTCCGACGTGAAAACATTGGACCGCGTCGAAATCATCCGCGAACTGCGGGACGGCGTGTTTGATGTGCTGGTCGGCGTCAACCTTTTGCGGGAGGGCTTGGACATTCCCGAAGTTTCGTTGGTGGCCATCATGGACGCCGACAAAGAAGGCTTCCTGCGCTCCGATCGCTCCCTGACCCAAACAGCGGGACGTGCTGCGCGGAATGTCAACGGCCGCGTCATCATGTACGCGGACTCCATTACGGAATCCATGGCGCGCACCATCGACGAGACGCAGCGGCGGCGCAAGAAACAAGAAGCCTTCAACGCGGAGCACGGGATTGAACCGCAACAAATCCGCAAGCAGAAGAAGACCATCTTCGAGCAGAGTCCGCAAGTGGATGACCGCCCGCGTCACATTGCAGCCGAACCCGGACCGGCACCGACCGACCCGGTGTGGGAGACCATGAGTGACGAGGCCCTCGAAAAGTCCACCTTGCACACCAAGCAGCGCATGGAGGCAGCGGCAAAAGAGTTGGACTTCATGGAGGCAGCACGCCTCCGCGATGAGTACTTTGCCTTGAAGGAAATCATGGACAAGCGAAAAGCCGCGCAATGACACCCAACCGACTCACCCCTGACGCCTTTCGCGAAGCGCAGAAAACGCAGTTGCGCGTCGTGCTGGAGAACATCCGTTCGGGCTTGAACGTGGGGGCGTTCTTTCGCACCGGGGACTCCCTGCGCATTGACGGCATCGACTTGTGCGGGTACACCGCACATCCACCGCAACGCGACATCCTCAAAAGCGCGCTCGGCGCCACCGAACACGTCGCGTGGACGGCGCACGAAAACGCGTTGGATGCCATCGCCGCGCTGCGGGAGCAAGGATTTGCCATCGCTGCCATTGAGCAGACCGAAAACAGCACCTCCCTCCTGGATTGGCACCCTGAGCCTGGCAGCAAATGGGCCTTCGTTTTTGGCAATGAAGTGCGCGGGGTTGAAGCCGACACGGTGGACGCCTGCGATGTGGCTTTGGAACTACCGCAATTCGGGGTCAAGCAGAGCCTGAATGTCAGCGTGTGCGGCGGCATCGTGTTGTGGGACGCCGCGCAGAAAATCGGTCTGCCCGCGTAATCAATCAGCCAGGCTGCCGGTCACCGGCATGCCCAACCACCGTTCCAAGTTTGCCTTGACTTCGTCTTGCTGCTCATCCGTCATGTTGCGGATGCGCGCGGTGCCGTGGCTTTGGTCTTCCAAGAAATAGTACAAGGCGTCCCGTGCGTCGTTGGGCGGCATGGCGGTGGCACTCCAGGTGTCCAACGCGCCGTTGATGTAGATAAATGCATCCCCGTTGGCCTGCACCCAGTCGTAGACGTTTTGGGCCAGCTCGCCCCCGTCGTATGGCACCTCCATGCGCTCCGGCGTGAAGATGGCTGATGGGTGCGGCGAAATGGGCAATGCTCGCAGCAGGCCTTCAAAGGCTTCCGTTTCATATCCGTAATACCCATACTCCACCGCACATTGGTAATAATGCGAGGCGTAGTCTTCCATGCCATCATCCGAGAAGAAGGACAACCCGCTCACGTCCAGAAAATGGTCCAAAACTTCATCAAGCGGCCCGTCCGCATCGGGAATGGCGTCGCAATCCGCCCCCCATTGCCAAAACGAAAACGGATACTCCAACACCGCATACTCAAACGCCTCCTCAACGGATAAGTAGTTGAACCGCAATTCTTGCCCCTTGGCGTGCCAACGCAAGCGCAACAGGCTCTCATCGTAATCGGTCAAGATGCGCCGTTGGATGGCTTCAATGTTTTTTCGGCATTTGCGCGAGCCCACGCTGTTGAGGAAGGCGTAGATCCGTTCGTCCTCCAGCGCCAAGTTCACGGGCGCCACGTACGGCACACTCGCTGCGACATCTTCCGGGAAAAAATACCGGTAGAAAATGGTCGTCTGGCCTCCTTTGCTGATGCCAGAAGCCACCCAAGGTCCGGTGAAGTATTCACCGAGCACAGTGCGGATGCGGTGCAGGTCCTGCGCGGCCTGCGTGATGTTCAAGTACGCATAGTCCATCGAATCGGGCACGCTTTCTCCGTAATACCGGTGCTCAACGATGACTTGGTTGGCTCCAATCGACGTCGCCAGTTCACTCGGGTAATTGATGCTGCGGTCGTACCCCTCTGTCACGAGGACCGTTGGACGGGCGGGGTCCATTTCCGTTACGTACACGCGCTGGTAAAAACTCCCAGCCTCCGGATTGGCGTGGTCCAAGGGCTGTTCAAACTGCAGTGCCCACGCTGTTTCGGAAGGAGCCCAGGGGGCGGCCATTGGTTCAAACCGAATGCCGGGCATATCAAATAAAAGCGCTTCGCAGGAGCGTCCTTCATCTTGCGTCCACGAGGTGAACGGAATGGCAACAACCATCGCAGTCAGCGCCATCCATCGAGCAGTTTGTATCATGGAGTCAAGGTACCTTACTCCGACCGGCCCTGCAATTAAAAAGCCCCAGCGGTGTGCCGGGGCTTTTCAAATTCGTTTCGGGAGGCCTTAGAGGCCGATGGCATCCCGCATGTCACGGAATTCCAAATCCTTCTCGGCCTTCTGGCGGAGGTTGGGATCTTTGGCCAATGCCTCGCCCAAGTGCTTCTTGACGCCCGCTGAGTCGTTCAAGCGCGCACAGGCAACGGCCATTACGTAGCTCGCAACAGCGCTATCGTCGTCGGCGTTTTCCAATGCTGTCTTCGCTCCGGCAGCATCGCCGTTCAGCATCTTAGCCAATGCCACATTCACAGAGCTCATACGGCCCATGTTCGAAATGGCAGACGCGTAATCGCCCTTTTGGATGAGAATGATTCCCTTGTTGTAGCCCACTTCAGGACCGGCACCCGCCGCCTCATTCAACAACTTCATCGCTCCGTCGATGTCACCATTTTGGCGCGTCAACGCCGCCACGTTGTTGACGACTGCTTTGTTGCGCTCCAACTCAAGCGCTTGCTGGAACACCTCACCTGCTTGGTTCATGCGACCCATTTGCGCCAAGCACCAACCGGCGTTGTTGTAGCCACGGAAGTCGTCGGCGTGCACACGAGCGGCGCTTTGGTAAATGGTCAACTTGTCGTTGAGGTCCGCGAACAAGGTAGCCGCGTAAAGCAGCTCATCAGCGGTCAATGAATCCGGCATGCTCATGCAGTAATCCATCAACTCCTCGTCGGTGTATCCCTCAACATCGTACGAGACAACCACCTGCGAACGACGCAGCGCAGGAAGGATTTCCTTCTCGATTGTTTTGTACGTCTTGGCGATGTTTCGAATTTCTTCTTCGCGCTTGTTTTTGTCCGAGTACATTTCGAGCACGCGCAGAATCAAGTTCTTGTCTTCGATTTCAGACGCCTGCATCAAGGACTTGAATCCCTGCCAGTCTTCCCCTTTGGGAACCAAATCGTAGAAGGCCTCGTCAGCGGTCAACTTCTTGCGCTTCATCTCGCGGGTCATGGACGCTGCTGCAGAATTCGCGCGGTCGCTGGCCAAATCCTCATTTAAGGTGATCTCGCCTTCAGGTGATGCATAGGCTTCGATGCGTGCTCCAGTAATGGTGACGCTATCGGCGTCTACGGACAGTTGAATCAACTCCTTCAACGCTTTCCAATCAGCATCGCGCAGCTCACCCGAACGAACGGTTGATGAATTGACGCTGTAGTTCACCGTCACCTCCTGCGTGTACGTGATGACCCGCTGAAAGTTGTCTTCCACGGGAATGAATTGGTCGTCAGCTTGAACCCATAGTGGGGTGGTGATGACCCCGGCTCCTACAACAAACGGAGCGAACTTGGCGCTCTTGTTGCCCTGCGTTCCTGAGATGACAACGGCCAACTCGGCGGCGTCCTCCATGGCTGGATCAAACGGTACCGATGACGAGTAGGAAAAGGACTTACCCGACTCAAACGGCACGACCGTGAAGTTGCCAGCAGCATCCTCGCCCTGGAAACCCTCGCTTTCAAAGGAAGCACTACCGCCTTCCCAGGTCAGAACCGGGGTGGCTTCCACGCTGACCTTCTTGCCGAAGTACTTCGCTGGGAATCGGCCCGTCACTTCCAATTCAACTTGGTCGCCACGGAGAATGAGGGGCTCAGGAGAGGCCTCGAGGCCCATGGCTTCGATTTCTTTTTCCATGCTGCCCAATCCGGCGCAGCCCGCTAAAAATAAAAGGGAAGCAACGAGGCCTGCGAAGGACCACTTGCTTGGGTTGGTGTAACAGTTCATGCTTTATTGTGAATCTTCAAATTCGAGACAAAACTACGGAATCTCCGCACATCCTCAGCTATTTACAACGCCCATGGAGGCAAACTTCCGGATGCGCTGGTCAATTCGCTTACCGGCGTCCATCGGCACCAGCTTGTTGAGGTGCCTTTTGATTTCCTTTTTGACCTGTGCAAACATGGCGTCACGGTCGGCATGCGCGCCGCCAAGCGGCTCGGGAATGATGCCGTCTACGAGGCCCAATTTCTGCATGTCGGTACCGGTCAGTTTCAACGCTTCTGCCGCTTCCATCTTGTGGTCCCAATTGCGCCAGAGAATCGACGAACAGGACTCAGGGCTGATGACCGAGTACCACGTGTTCTCCAACATCAACACGCGGTCACCGATGCCGATGCCCAAGGCACCTCCGGAAGCTCCTTCGCCGATGACAATGCAGATGACCGGCACGCGCAATTGGCACATTTCAATCAAGTTGCGCGCAATTGCCTCGCCTTGTCCTCGCTCCTCAGCCTCCAACCCGGGAAAGGCCCCCGGGGTGTCGATCAAGGTCACGATGGGACGGTTGAATTTCTCCGCCAATTTCATGAGGCGCAGGGCCTTGCGGTAACCTTCGGGGTTGGCCATGCCGAAGTTTCGGTACTGGCGCATCTTCGTATTGACGCCTTTTTGCTGGCCGATAAACATGACGCTCTGGCCGTCGATGAATCCAAATCCACCCACCATCGCCTTGTCGTCCTTCACCGTTCGGTCGCCATGGAGCTCCATGAAGTTGCCTTCGGTGAGCGCTTCGATGTAGTTCAAGGTATACGGACGATCTGGGTGACGGCTGACTTGAACTCGCTGCCACGGCGTCAAGTTGGAGTACACCTGTTCGGTGACTTCTCGGATTTTGCTTTCCAAATCTTGCGCGAGCGACTCCATGTTAACGTCACTCTGTTCCTGCAAGTCGCGTGCCTGCGTGAGTTGTTCCCGCAGCTGACGAATCGGCTCTTCAAATTCCAAGTAGTTCATGCATGGAAGGTTTTGCAAGATCAAAGATGCAACAACTTTTTAAGCCGAAAGCATCAGGAATCATTGGCTTGCTAACAAGGTCTCCACCATATTTCGGACGGCAATTCCGCGGTGGCTGATGGCGTTTTTTTCGGCAGGACTCATCTCGGCAAACGTGCGGTTCTCCCCTTCCGGAATGAACACCGGGTCGTAGCCAAATCCATCGGCCCCGCTCCGCTCCTGCGCGATGTGCCCTTTGCATATTCCCTCGACCCACTCCTCAACTCCGCCGCGCACCAGGCAAATCGACGTTCGGAATTGCGCTCCACGGTGCTCGGTACCGCCCAGTTCCGCCAACAGTTTGGCCATGTTTTGCGTTGCATCGGCATCTTCCCCAGCATACCGCGCAGTGCGTACTCCGGGACGGCCATTCAACGCCTCTACCTCGAGGCCGGTATCGTCGGCAAAACAATCCAATCCATAGTGTTCCACCACGTGCATGGCTTTGATGCGCGCATTGCCTTCAAGCGTTTCCGCGGTCTCAGGAATCGCTTCGTGGCACCCAATGTCAGTGAGGGTCTTGATGACATAAGCATCCCCCAACATTTGCTGCACCTCACGGGCTTTGTTGGGGTTGTGGGTCGCAAACACTAGCACGGGTTTTTCTGCAGAATTCTTCATGTTCTTGGTCGTTTCCATTTGCCGCTCGCGGTGGTTTCGATGGGCATCCATTCAATGCGCTTCGGGGCGTGGTGTGGCGGCAAGTTCGTCCGTGCCCACTCCGTAATGCGTTCTCGTTCCCGTTCGGCATCGGCGGGTTCGCCTGCTGCGTGGATACGGAGCACCAGGGCTTGTCCCCACTGTGGATGGGGTTCGCCGTAGCACTTGAACGGCCCGTCGATGGTGGAGGCCAACTCGCGCTCAACCGCTGCGGGATGGATTTTGATGCCCCCTGAATTGATCACGTCGTCCAAACGACCGAGCCAACGGAACGACTGAGCGTTCTGGACTTCGGCCGCGTCGTTCGTCTGGAGTGTTCGACCGTCCGGACCTTCAAGGCGCAGGGCGTTCCGGTCAGCGGTTGAGACGGTAAATCCGGGAAGGCATTGAAAGGTGTCTTCGTGATTCGGGTGCAGTTGCCGCACCGCAAAATGGCTGATCGTTTCCGTCATCCCGAACCCCTCATGGACCACCGGACCGCCTTGGGCTCCGTTGAGCCAAGCTACCGGGGCTTGCCCCCCTCCAACGAGCAGCTGTTTGCAGCTGGCCCATTCGTCCGGATACGCCTGCTGCCACGCTTGCGCTTGTGCTGGAGTCAGCGCTGCGAAGTCAAGGTCGGCACCCAACTGCGGGGTCGCTTGGGGCTGCACTGCGGTGAGGTTCCATCCGCCCACATCTGCGCGCACCACCATCATCATGCCTCCAATGAATTGAACGGGCATGGCCAATCCCGCCTGCGTGCCGGGTGTCAATCCGAAGTGAGCGATGGTGCGGCGGGCGCTTTCGACCATGTCCGACTTGGCATGCGACAGCGGTCGGGGTTCGCCCGTTGAACCTGAGGTATGGACAGCGATGGTCACTTCTTCCCCCCACCAACGCTCCAGAAAATCCACAATGGCACCTTGCCAAGGCGCTTGCACGGCACTGCGCATTGACTCCAAGGAGTCCGGCTGCATGGGCCAGCGTTGGCCGGCAAATGTCAACGTACCCCTCATCCCGTGGTAAAAAATTCGGTCAGGTTCGGCCACTGACCGCCTGCATGGTTGATCAATTGGCCGCCTTCCACTTCAAGGGTACCGGGTACGTTGTTGGTGAAGAGCCCCCCGGTTCCCAAGCCCTGCAGCAGCAATGGATTACGCGTGCGCACACCGTTGTTGGCCCATTGTGCGATGGCGTACAAGCCGAGGTTGGATTCCAAGGCGGAGGTTGCCCACCACCCCATTCCGCGTTCTTCCGCGAGGTCCACCCATTCCTGACTTTCAGCAAAACCGCCAAGCAAGCTGGGCTTTAAAATGACAAACTGCGGCCGGACTGCATCGAGCAGTTCTGTTTTGCTTTCACGGCCGCGCACTCCAATGAGCGATTCATCCAACGCGATGGGCAATGGTGAGGTGGCGCACAGCGCCGACAATCCGCTCACGTCAGACGGGTGAAGCGGTTGCTCAATCGAGTGAAAATCCAATTTGGCCAGGGCCTCCAACTTCTGAAAGGGGGGCCAACCCGCTTCATCCTTGGAAAACGCCCCGTTTGCATCCGTGCGCAAAACAACGTCGGGCCCAGCTTCGTTGCGCAAGGCGGTCAGCCATTCCAACTCAGCGTCGAACGGCAAGGTTCCCACCTTCATCTTTAAGGTGGTGAATCCGCGGCTCAACAAACCACGGGCCTGGTCCAGCATGCCCTCGGCATCCGCCATCCAAATCAATCCGTTGATGTCAATCGGCGACTGACCATCGGCAAACGAACCCGGGAAGAAGCGCAGGTCATCCCCGTTGCGCAGGTCGTTCAGCGCCATTTCGAACGCAAATTGAACCGCTGGGAGCGACGCCGGGATTTCCTCCGCCCGCTTCGGAGGATCAGTTTGGGCCTTCGAGAAGAACGCAGCAATGGCCGCCGGATCGTCCAGGCTCAATCCCGGAATAATGCTGCATTCGCCCCACCCTTCGCGACCGTTTTCGTCTGTCAACTTGATGAACCAAGATGGCTTGTGGGTCAAGGTGTCCCTCGACGTTTTGGCGGGGCGTTTGAATGCAAGGTTCCAAGGGAACACATCCACGCGGGCAATACGTGGTCGTAAGGTCATGCCGCACCACCAGTTTGAGCCAACAAAATGAAGAGGGCAGCCACCGCTGTGGACAGGGCCACGCGCTTCAATTCAGGATCCAGCGCAGCCGGGTCCTCGCAGCGCCACACCCGCCATGCGTGCGTAAAGTGGAAGGCATTGATGATGGCAATCCACCCCATTCCCCGCCACTGACCCGGTTCCACCGCCAAAGCAAACGCCCACCAAGCAGCCCAACCGATCACAAAACACGCGCCATGGTAAACCTTGGCTCGGTCCCAGCCCATTGCGACGACAACGGTTCGCTTTCCGGCTTTTTCATCTTTCACGTGATCGCGCATGTTGTTCAAATTCAACACGGCCGTGCTCATCAATCCGGTCCACGTTCCCGGCAGCAGCCAAGCGAAGTCCCATTCACCGGCCAGCAAAAAAGCCGTCCCTCCAACTCCGACCCATCCAAAAAACACCAGCACCATCAGGTCGCCCAGACCCCGGTAGCCGTATGGATTTTTGCCCACCGTGTAGCGGTAGGCCGCGCCGATGGCGAGCACACCCAGCCCCACCATTGCCAGCGCCTCAACGAGGAGCGAAGTGCCCCAAAACGCCGCACCGACTGCGGCAAGACCGCAACCAAAGGCCAGCACCCCCAAGGCGACGATGGCGCGTTTCATGACCACCGGTGAGAGCTGGCCCGAGGCCACCATGCGATCCGTGCGATCCGCTCCATCGGCCCCGTTTTCGTAGTCCCCCAGATCATTGGCCCAGTTGCTCAGCGTTTGCAGCAACACAACGGTCAAGAGAATCAGTCCGAAGACACGCCAAAACGCGCCTGTGCTATCGTTGACAGCTGTCACCCGGGGGTAAGCCACTGCCGCTCCGACCATCACGCAGGCGGAAGCCAAGGGCAACGTGCGCAGGCGAGAGGCGAGCAGGAAGGCTTGAGTAGAACCGTTCAAAGTGAGGTTATTCTGGGGTTTGAATGCGTTTCATGGCCTCGGAAATCGCGGTCAATTTGGATGCCAAAAATTCAGCCGAAGCCGCACCGGGCGTTTGGATTTCTAACAACCCTGGCGCGGCATTGTTGAGCCATGATGCGAACGCAACTTCCAACGATTCCCAATCCTGTGCGCAGGCATATTCCAGGCCGAGTTGCTGGGCACTGGCCGAGACATCGGTAGCGAAACCGGCCTCAAAGTGCGCTTCGAGCAGGCCGGTTTCCTCCGGCCCTTTGAGCCACCTAAAAATGTTGCCGCCGCCGTTGTTGATGACAATGATTTTCAGCCTCTTTGGCCGCGGATTCACGTGCAAGCCATTCGTGTCGTACAACCAGGCCGCATCTCCCGCGATCAGGACCGTCTGCGCATCGGGGTTTTGCAACGCATCCCCTACCGCCGTGCTCAAGCATCCGTCGATGCCGGCCACGCCTCGGTTGGCGTGCAACGTGCTGCCCTGCCAGTCGAACCACTGCGCATACCTCGCCGACGTGGAATTGGCAAAATGAATGCGCGATGCGGCGGGCAATTGAGCGGCAAGCCAGCGGTACACTTCGTAATCCACCCATTCGTTCCCATGCGACGCCTCATCAGCCACTTCGAGCTGAGACTTGCGGACCGACCAAGCTTGCGCGTAGGCATTGATCGCAGGTGCAGCATCCGTCAATTCAGCGAGCCCCGCTTTGGTGGAAATCTTCCAGCGGTTCACGGGCGTTTCAAACATATCCCAACTGAGGGCCTCCGTGCCGATGTGAAAATGCGGCACGTTCCAGCGCCTGAGCTGTGCCCGGAAGGCTTTGTCCATCGGGGGCAAACCAACCGTTACAATGGCCTGCGGAGCGAGGGATGTAGCGCACGTTTCGTCCCACCCACACATCCAACGCATGGTACTGCTTTCGGCATCGGGTTGTGTGCAAGCAAAAGCATCAACCACCAGCGCAAACCGTTCCTCCAAGGCCCGCACACCGTCCGCATCCAATTGGCCTTCGCCGAGGGAACCTATGTGAACCAAGACACGTGGATCGTGGCAACTCAATGCGTCGAGCAATTCCTCGGGCATGGGCGTTTCCTCTGCTCGGATAACAGGCACACTGGCGGACGTCGGGGTTGCCTCGACCGTTCCGTACAGGGGCTCTTCGAATGGGACGTTGACGTGGACGGGACCCTTGGCTGTGGCCGTCCAAGCCGCCAAGGCTTGCTGTTCAATGTCAGATTCCCCCTGAGTAGCCTCGTCGACCTCGAGAGATAACACCGTGTGGGCCGCGAATAAATTGGCCTGACGCACATATTGGCCGGGGCCCGTGGGGCGAGCGGCGACGGGGCGATCAGCGGTCACACTCAAAAGTGGGACGCCGCTGAAGTATGCTTCTGCCAGTGCCGGACCGTGGTTAACAGCAGCGGTGCCGGAGGTGCTCACCACCGCAGCAGGCCGCCTCGTCGACAAGGCCATGCCGAGAGCGATGTGGCCAGCCGAGCGCTCGTCCAATGCGGTGACCAACCGGATTTCAGGATGGGCGTGTGCCGCGATGACCAAGGGCGCATTTCGTGAACCTGGGGAAACGACCACGTCCCGAAGGCCGCACGCCACCCACGTTTTCAATAAAACGGATGCCCCGAGGTGGTCGGTCGTTAACATGCCGCAAAGGTACGGCGCGATTCAAGCTATTGCGCGCCGATGCCCGTTCGGATGGATTCGATCTTATCGCGGGTCTCTTTCCACTCCTTCGCCGGGTCGGAGCCCGCAACGATGCCGCCACCGGCAAACAAGCGAAAGCCATTCGCAAAACACTGCATGCACCGCAGGTTGACGTAAAACGCGGCCTGATCGCCTTCGATGGTTCCCAAAAAACCCGTGTAGTACCTGCGGTCGCCGGCTTCGTGGTTGGCGATGAAATCAAGCGCCTTCTTCCGAGGCGTTCCTCCAACCGCCGGAGTGGGGTGCAAAGCATTCAGCCAAAAGTCCTCGTCCTCTTCCGAGCGAAACGTGATGTTGGATTGCAAGTGCTGCAGTGAGCCGTAGGCCATGGACTTCGCTTGGCTGACGGTCACATCGGAAGCGTTTCCGCAGCGGACATTCTGCTCGATGAAGTCGGCAACCACGGCTTGTTCGTGGCGCTCTTTGTCCGTCCATTCGCCCTGTACATCCGCCTTCGTCCCCGCCAAGGCGGTCGTTTCATACTGCTCACCTGCTCGGACGAGCAAGACCTCGGGTGTCGCTCCAATCCACACGCCGGCTGAGGCATGCGCGAACAAATAGACAAACGCGTCGGGGTAGGCAGTGCATTTTGCCTGGAAGACTTCCTCAGGCGTCCGTTGGGTGGTCCAGAATTCGGAGCGGCTCACCACGACCTTTTCGAGGGTGCCGGCTTCGATGGCATTCAGGGCCTCCTGAACCGCGTGCTCGTGCTCCTGCTGACTTGCCCCTTCGCAGGAACCTTCAGCGAGCGCGGTGATGGTACCCGGCTGCGGAAACTCGGTGGTCACGGTTCGTCCTGTCAGCTGCAGCGACGGACATGCTGGAGTGGTTTGAAATGGGGCAAACCGAAAAACCACATCGCCGTCTTCAGCCAATTGCAGTCGGTTTACGTGCTGTTCACCCGGTCGCCGCCACCATATTCCCCCCGCTTGTTCGCTCAATTTACCCTTGGTTTGGCTTGTTGATGATCATGACCGTGAGTCGGCTGGTGCACACCAAGCGCTCTTGCTCATCGCGAATGTCAATGGACCACACGTGCATCTTCCCCCCTTTATGGACCAGGTTCGCCACGCCGTAGACCCAACCGCTGCGTACGCTGCGCACGTGGTTGGCGTTGACCTCAACGCCCACGGCTGCTTTGTTCTGGTCGGCGACTAAATAATGCGAGCCAACCGAACCAAGCGTCTCCGCCAGGACCACACTGGCCCCACCGTGCAGCAAGCCATAGGGCTGGTGCGTCCTATGATCGGCTGGGAGTCGCCCCTTGACCTGCTCTCCATTTACTTCGAGCACCTCCAATCCGATGGCATCGGCAATGGTGGGCACACCGCGCAGGTCGTTTGATTTGGTGTCCATCTCAGAGGGATTCAATTTCGTCCGAAATTTACGCCATGGATAGCCCCGACCAACAGCAAGTGCGCATCCTCCTCGCGGAAGACGACGCGGCCATGCGCAAAGCGGTGAAGCTCAATTTCGTGCGGGAAGGCTGGTTTGTGGTGGAAGCTGAGAACGGTGAAGAAGCGCTGGCTCTGGCAAGGCAGCACCGGTTAGACGCTGCAGTGTTGGACGTCATGATGCCGAAGTTGGATGGCATCGCTGTGTGCAAATCCCTCCGCACGGAAGGTTCCCGGCTGCCCATTCTGTTTTTAACCGCCAAAAACGACGGCGAAGACCGAATAGAGGGCCTGAAGGCAGGAGGCGATGATTACCTGGGTAAACCCTTTCACCTTGAGGAGTTGATCTTGCGGGTGCAACGGCTGCTTCGCTCCCAAAATAACGAGGCCACGGAGGTGCTCCAGTCGTTCACGTTTGACGACGGCGGCTCCATCGATTTTGATGCGTTCGAAATTGTGACCCACGCAGGCGAAGCCCAGCGCATCTCCAAACGGGAAAGCCAACTCCTGCGGCTCTTGATTTCCAAAGCCGGACAGGTCGTCAGCCGCGAAGAAATCCTCGAAGTTGTTTGGGGCTACCACGCCTTCCCGAACACCCGAACCATCGACAACCACATCGTTACGTTTCGCAAATACTTCGAGAAGGACCCCAAAAATCCGGTCCACTTCACCTCTGTCCGGGGTGTTGGCTACAAATTTAACGCAGGTTAATCAACTGATTTACATTTGTTTAACCGGCTGTGTTGCTTTTTTTGAACAAAAAAGGCAACCATCGGTTGTCGCGTCCGTCTATTGTGCAGACACGGTCTGAGAATACTGTGTTGGTTTCAATTTCTTGCAGGTTATTGAAGGGGGGTCCGATGGGATTCCCCTTCTTTCATTTTGGGCCTTTGTAGTCTGCAGTTACTGGAGCTTGACGTAGACCACCTGCTTGGTCTCGAAAAACGGTTGATCCAGCCATTCTGAAATGGGCAACCGCTCCGTCGGGAAATCCACTTCCTCCAGCTCTTCGCTCAAATCCCCGCCTTTCAATGCGAGTATGCCATTGGGCCAAGGATTGATGGATTGCTTCTTGATTTTGCCTTGCACCCACGGAATGAACCGGTTCATGCGCGTCACTGCCCGGCTGACTACGAAGTCGAATTGGCCGTTGATGTCCTCAGCTCGTCCGTGGTGAACGGTGACGTTGGTCAACCCGAGGGCTTGGACCACTGCGCGGACCACCTTCATCTTTTTGCCAATGCTATCGCACAAAACGAAGTTTACTTCAGGGTACACGATGGCCAATGGAATACCAGGGAATCCTCCCCCAGTCCCTACATCGAGCACATCGCTGCCCGGCGCGAACTTCATCGCTTTCACGAGGGCGAGGCTGTGCAAGACGTGGCGTTCGTCAAACGCGTCCATGTCCTTCCGAGAAATCACATTGATGGCCGCATTCCACTCGGTGTAAAGGGCCTTGAGCTTGCCGAGTTGCGCCACCGACTCGTCCGAAAGCTCCGGAATGAAGGTCCGGTAGTCCACGTTCAAATGGTTTCGCGGACCTGCCCCAACATCGCTTCCAGGGCCTCGCGCGCACGGTGCAGCTGCGCCTTCACCGTTCCGAGGGATCGATCCAATTCCTCCGCGATTTCGTCGTAGCTCTTCTCCTCGAAGTAGCGCAACTCCACCAACTCGCGGTACTTGGGCTTCATCTTGCTCACCACGTCACGGAGCAACTCGATGCGCTCCTTTTTTTCGAGGGTTTGGATGGGGTCCAGCTTGTCGTCTGCGATGTGAATCTCCATGGCTTCACCGTCTTCGTTGCGGAATCCTTGGTCCAGCGACAGCGCGTTGATGCGCTTTTTGCGAATGAAGTCAATGGTGTGGTTCGAACCGATTTTGAACAACCACGTCGAAAAGGCAAATGCCGGTGTGTATTGGTGCAATCGGTTGAATGCCTTGGTGAAGGTTTCCATGGTCAGGTCTTCGGCATCGTCGGAACTGAACACCATCTTATTGATCATGTGAAAAATGGAATCGCGGTAGCGCTCCATCAATTCACCAAATGCCCGCTGGTCGTTCTCCTTGGTCACACGCAACACCAGCGCGTAGTCGTAACGGGCTTTGTCGGAGAGGTTGGGATTGACGTCCATGGTGGTATGCGGGCTTGGTTTTGCTTCACCACCCCAGCTACCAGTGTCGTTTGTCTTGCCGTTTCCACATCAACGACAGCGCGATCCATGCGCTCCACGCCGACCAGATTGGAAGCAAACCGCCCCGGTTTCGCCAAGAATCTGGGGCTTGATAGGCTTTGGTGATGGACCGAAAGTTAAGCAGCTCACCCAACCACATGGCCCCCAACAGCGCACCTGTAATCCATAGCGAATTGTGAACAACCACTGCCAAAACCGCGGCCAAAAGCGCACCTGTGCGCAACACCTTCGGCACGGCCAATCGCCACTGGTCAGCGGCTTTGTAATGCGGTGCTGTGGTCCAGTGCCGGCGCTTTTGCGCCAACCAATCCGACCACGTAGCCGGCATGGTCGCATCCATGTGCGCAGCCCGGTGCCCGGTGACTGCTATGCGCACGTCGGGCGCGCTGGCGAGGGCTTGAATCACCATGTCGTCGTCGCCTGAAGCGGTCGGTGCTGCGTTGGAAAAACCCGGAAATACCGATCGGCGAATGGCCAGGTTGCGGCCCACCCCCATGTACGGTTTGCCCCGCTTCGCCCACCCCACATACGAGCGCAAGATGTACAACGCATCTAAGGCCTGCACGCGAGAAAGCCCTGTCGCTGGGGCACCATCCTTTGGCCAGCTGACCCCCAACACCGCGGCCACGTCATCGGGATGGCCGGCGGTCATTTCCGAAGCCCAAGCAGGACCCGCAGGCTGGCAATCCACATCCGTGAACAACAGCCATTCTCCAGAGGCCTGCCCCACACCGAAAAACAGGGCATCGCGCTTTCCGGGGGATGTCCCATCCAACCGATGGTGGGAAAAGGCAAATGCCACCTCATCTTGCGCCGCTCGCGTCAACAGCGCAGGCAATTCGTCGGCTGAGCCGTCGTCAATGGCGATGACCTCCGTGCCTGCTGGCCATTGTTGACATTTCATCGCCGTCCACCACGCCGGCCAATGCTCGGCGTCATCTTTGATGCACACTATGACACTGACGGTGGGCTGCTCACCAATGGATGCGCGAGAACACAGCGCACGCAAGCAAGCCCGAGTCAAGGCCACCGCGTGCGCGAGATAAGCCACAGCGCAGGCCGCCAATAGTGCGACCCACTCATTCATAACGGTACATCAGCGTGGAGTCGTTGAACAGGATAACCGTCAGGCCTGTGGGACTCATGCGATGGGGACGCAGGTCGAAGGCAAGGATTTCCTCGATGCGGGAGCGGCAGGCATCGCCGTTTGCCTCATGCGCAATCATCAACGGTTGCTTTGGCGGCAGCGACCGCACCTGAGGTCCGGCAGCGACGAGTTCGAATGCATGCTCCGCGCACCCCCCACTGTAGGCCACCTGAACCACAAGTGAATCGCCTTGGATGGAAGCCTGCATCACATCAAGCGGTGCAGACGGTGGCTTCGACCAATCCAAGGCCGCACCGGGTAGACCTCGTTGGTCTTGGCAGGCAGCCATGAACAGCATGCCTGTTACTAAGAACAGGCACATCAGGATCCCTATGCGCCGATTTTCCACGGCGCGGAAATTACTGGATTTCGATGAAGTACGGAAGGCGCGCTTGAATGCGATCATCCGACTCAAGCATGCGGCGCACGGCCACGATGTGTTCGAGTTGCTGACGCGACAACCCGACTTGAACCAACGCATCGGTCAAGACTTCTGCCCCAGCCAACTCCTCGATGAACTGTTCGAGCGGGTCTTTGGCCTCGGGCAAAAAAACGACATCGTCTTCACTCAACGAATCCAACCCCGCCATGGCTGCTGCTTCGTCCATCGCGTCTTGGAGGTTTCCGAGCTCATCAACCAAGCCAATTATAAGGGCATCCTGACCGGTCCACACCCGGCCTCGGGCAATGGTATCCACCTCATCGTAGGTCATGCCACGTCCTTCAGCGACGACGCCAATGAATTCCTCGTAAATGTCCGTGATGCTCTCGTTGATCGCTTCCATTTGAACGTCATCCAATTTCGCTTCCAATCCCACGCCAGCATGGGAGTGCGTGCGCACGTCGTCGTATGCCAATCCCATCTTGTCCTCGAGCAATTCCTGGGCGTAAGGCAACATACCGAATACGCCGATGGATCCCGTGATGGTATTGGGAGAGGCGAAGATTTTTTCCGCTCCTGCGCTGATGTAGTAACCTCCTGAAGCCGCGTAGTCGCCCATGCTGACGACGAATGTCTTGCCGGCTTCTTTGAGCAATTCAGTTTCGCGCCAGATGATGTCACTGGCGAGGGCTGAACCACCGGGGCTGCTCACGCGCAAAACGACCGCTTCAACATCTGGTGCGAGGCGGGCTTCGCGGATGGCTTCAGCAAGCGTGACTGAACCGATGGTCTGGTTGTCCCCGTTGCCCATCTCGATGCCACCTGTAGCGTAGATGACCGCGAGCGATCCCCCCAAGGGCTCCGCCTCTTCGGATTCTCCGTACGAGTCATCGTTCATCAATTCGAAAATGCTGAAATCGAATTCTGCCGCAAATCCTTCCATCGGATTGGGGTTCATGTATTCCCCCAAACCAACGTACACCGGATCCTCCCCGTCGAGCAGTTCTTTGATGCGTTCCTTGAGTTCATCCTCGTACAACAAGCCGTCAAAAAACTCCCACTCCACGGCATCCTCTGCCGTGCGCAAGGCTAGGCTTTCGGCGGCTTCATCCAACCGTTCCTCGGAGATGCCTCGTCCCTCGGCGATGCCGCCGCGAACTTCCGACCAGAAATCCTCAAGCAAAGCGGTCAACTGCTCGCGGTTGGAGGCGCTCATGCTCTTGCGGGTGAATGGCTCCACCGCACTTTTGTATTCGTTGTCCGGTCCGCGAAGCACCGTCATGCCGACGCCGAGCTTCTCGAGCATGCCCTTGTAGTAGGTGGTCTGCAGGCGCATGCCAGCGAAGTCCGCCCCACCGTTGGGGTGCAGGTACAATTCGTCCGCAATTGAGGTGAGGTACAACGCCCCCATGCTCATCGATTCGGCCCATCCCACGACCCATTTGCCGGAAGATTTGAACGCCTCGAGTGCATCGCGCAAATCGGCCATGGTGGAAGGCGCAGCCGCCACCGATTCAACATTCAAGTACAGGCCTTCGACATCCTCGTCTTCGGCCGCCTCCTGAAGCACTTCCGTAAAGTCGCGCAAGCCCATGGTTGAATTCGATTGAAATCCAGTCAAATCAAAATTCGCGTCGTTCGTTGATCGCTCGCTGATCGGCTGACTAAAGTCGATTTTGAGTACGGTGTTTGCTTTGCTCACAGCCTCCTGGTCGGAGGCTTCGCCGCCGGCCGCAGCCGACACCAATCCGCCCACCAAGGCGCCGATAAATACAAAAATCAAAATGGTTCCTGCGATGAGGAAAGCCAAAGTCGAACCGACAAATGAGGATGCGACGTTCTTTAAGAATGACATGAAATCAAGGTTTTGCGCAAAAGTATGCGATGCTCCGCTGCACGCCCTACATTTTTACCCAATTTTGCTGAATGAACCGAAGGCACTTCATCGGACTGGGCGGCAACTTGGGCAACCGCCATGCGCTGCTCGACGCGGCGTTGAATGAAATTCAGCTGGCCTTTCCCTGTGTTCAGGAGCGTTCGAGCCGATTCGAAACCCCCGCCTGGGGCATGGCGCCCGGCACCCCGGCCTTTTTGAATCAAGTCATTTCGATTTCATTGCCGGAGGCCGTTGAGCCACTGTTCGTGTTGGACGCATTGTTGGCCATCGAGCAGAAGCTGGGCCGGCACCGCGCTGCCAAGGCCGAGGGGTACCAATCGCGTTCCATTGACCTCGACCTGCTCGCAGTCGAAGGGGTGCGCATGGAAACAGAAGCCTTGACCCTGCCCCATCCGCGGATGCACCTGCGCCGGTTTGTGTTGGCGCCGTTGGCGGAGCTGGCACCCGAACTGCAATTGACTGCGGACGGCCCCACGGCAGCGGAATTGTTGCGAACTTGTGCAGACGAATCCGCTGTTCAACGCCTGGAAACCACGCCGTGAAATCCCCCTACGCATACATCGCCATCGAAGGCAACATCGGCGCCGGCAAGACCACGTTTGCCACGTGGCTGGCCGAGCACCTTGGTGGGGATGTGCTGCTGGAGCAGTTTCAGGAGAATCCTTTTTTGGAAAAATTTTACGCCGATCCCGAGCGCTTTGCCTTGAGCGTGGAGTTGGCCTTTGTCAGTGACCGGTACCGTCAGCTCCGCGAGCGACTGGGCGCGCGCAATTTGTTTCGGCAGTTGCTGATTGCGGATTACAGCTTTGTCAAGTCCCAGATTTTTGCCAAGGCCAATTTGCCTGCAGAAGAATTCCGCTTGTTTCAAACCATGTTCAAGCTGATGGACGCGCAGATCGCCAAGCCGGAAGTAGTGGCCATTCTCGATCCGAACGCGGAGAAAATTCAGCAGCAGATCAAAAAGCGCGGCCGGTCCTATGAACAGGACATGCCCCAAGAATACCTCGACAAAATCGCGTACCACTACCAACGGCATTACCGGTATGCGCGGGGATCCCGCATCCTCTGGATTGACACGTCTGACATCGATTTTGTCAAGCGCAAGGGCGACGCGGAACGTTTGGCCGAACTCGTCCTGACGCCTCGCAAACCCGGGGTCTATGAATTGAAAGCGTAAGGCGCCGCTTTTCCTATCTTCGGTGCATGCGCAGACTCGACTTTCTACGGATGGGCGGATTGCTTGGGCTCGGCGGCGTGCTGAGTTCGTTTTCCCGCCCTACAGAAGCGGCTTCATTGGATGAAGTCCTCGCCACCAAAATCAAAACCGCCGGCCTCACCGGCAGTGCCTTTGACTTGTCCGTCGCCCCCATCTCGCGGGTGCGCGTTGCGGTCTTCGGATTGGGCAACCGAGGCCAGAGCCTCATTGACATGCTGAATTGGCTCGTGCAAGAAGGCCACGCCGAAATCACGGCCATCAGCGACATCAACCCGACCAAAATCAGCCGCGCCCAACAGCAAATCGCCGAATTCCAACAATCCGCGCCCCGGGTCTTCACCGGTACGCCGGACGCTTGGATGGAAGCCATGTCGGACGACGTGGCAGACGTGGCCTTGATTTGCACCCCGTGGGAACTGCACGCGCCGATGGCGGTCGCAGCCATGCTCGGCGGCATGCACGCGGCGTCGGAAGTGCCCATCGCGTACACCCCGGAGGCCTGCGTGGAATTGGTCCAAGTAGCCGAGGAAACGCAACGGCATTGCATCATGCTGGAAAACTGCTGCTACAACCGCGAAGAACTGTGGCTGCTCAACATGATCCAGGACGGCGTCTTCGGCACGGTGACCCACGCTGAATGTGCCTACCTGCACGACCTGCGTGCCCTGATGCTTGATCCTACGTACTACGAAGACCAGTGGCGCCTCAAGCACCACCTGGCGCGCAACGGCAACCTGTACACGACCCACGGGTTGGGTCCGGTCTGCATGTACTTCGACATCCTGCGCGGGGACACCTTGACGCATTTGACTTCCATGAGTTCGAAGGAAGCGGCCTTGTCTGAAGCCTTGCGCAATTCGAAAGACAAGAAGCTACAGAAGATGGCCAAAGACGTGGTGTGCGGGGATGTCAACACGACATTGATCGGAACCGCCAAAGGCCGTTCCATCATGCTGCAATTTGACGTGCACAGCGGGAGACCGTACAATCGCCTCGACAAGGTCGTTGGTTCCAAGGCCACGCATTACGGCTACCCCTCCCGGTTGTACATCGACCACGGGGCCGACTGGGGTGGTCACCGCTGGTTGGAAGATGCCGAAAAGGCCGAGTACCAGGACCGCTACGAGCACCCGTTGTGGGATCGCCTCCAGAAGTTGGCAGCAGAGCACCCACAAGGACACGGCGGCATGGATTTCGTGATGATGTACCGCTTGATTCGCTGCTTGAACCTCGGACAACCGCTCGATTTGAACGTATACGACGGAGCAATGTGGTCCATGGTCGGCGCCCTATCGGAGGCCTCGGTGGCCGCCGGTTCCAAGCGCATGGACATTCCGGACATGACCGCCGGACGGTGGAAGCAATCGGTGCCCCACCCGGTCAACCGTTCGTTGGACGCTTAAGGCCTCAGGCCAACAGCTCGGCCATTTTATCGCCGATGTCCGCTGGGCTGTCAACAACGTGAACGCCGCACTCGCGGAGCACGCGCTTCTTCGCTTCGGCACTCTCCTCTTCTCCACTTACAATGGCGCCTGCGTGGCCCATGGTGCGGCCTTTGGGTGCCGTGACGCCTGCAATGAATCCGACGACGGGCTTGGTGCCGTGCTCCTGAATCCAGCGCGCGGCTTTGATCTCGAGGTCGCCGCCGATTTCACCGATCATGATGATGCCGTCGGTCTCGTCGTCGGCCATCAAAAGTTGAACCGCTTCGAGGGTGGTGGTGCCGATGATGGGGTCACCGCCGATGCCAATGGCCGTGGATTGGCCCATGCCGGCTTTGGTCACTTGGTCCACCGCTTCGTAGGTCAACGTTCCGGACTTGGAAACGATGCCGATGCGGCCGGGGTTGAAGATGAAGCCGGGCATGATTCCGACTTTGGCTTCGCCCGCTGTGATGATGCCGGGGCAGTTCGGGCCGATGAGGGTGCAATCGCGTTGGTCGATGTACGCCTTGACCTTGGTCATGTCCGCTACGGGAATGCCCTCGGTGATGGCCACGATGACCTTGATGCCTGCGTCTGCGGCTTCCATGATGGCGTCGCCTGCAAATGCGGGCGGCACGAAAATGATGCTGGTATCAGCACCGGTCGCTTCAACCGCTTCGCTGACGGTGTTGAACACCGGCTTACCGAGGTGCTCCTGGCCGCCTTTTCCTGGGGTCACACCGCCAACCACTTGCGTACCGTAATCGATCATCTGACCGGCGTGGAATGTTCCTTCTCCACCTGTAAAACCTTGGACGATGATTTTTGAATGCTTGTTGACGAGTACGCTCATGGGAATCGGTTGTTGTTCGCGCCGCGAATTTAGTCGAATTTCGCGCCATGAACCGAGGAATTGTTGGAGCAATTGATGGAAAAACCATCTGCGCGATTTCGACGCCGGCCGGAATGGGCGGCATCGCGGTCGTTCGCGTCTCTGGACCGGAGGCCATCCGCATCGCCAACGGCCTGTTCTCTCGTGACTTGGAAAGCCTCGAAAGCCACAAGGCGGCGTTTGGTAAAATCGTTCGCGGCGATGAGGTACTCGACGAATGCCTCGCCACCGTATTTCGGGCGCCCGGCACCTTCACCGGCGAGGACACTGTGGAAATCGCCGTCCACGGCTCCACTTTCATCCAAACCGAACTCGTCCGCTGGCTCATCGACGCCGGGTGCCGGCACGCCGGGCCGGGCGAATTCACGGCGCGGGCCTTCCTCAGCGGCAAGCTCGACCTCACGCAGGCCGAAGCCGTGGGCGACCTCATCGCCGCCGATCACGCCGGGGCGCATCGCCTCGCGATGAACCAACTGCGCGGGGATTTTGCACGCGCAATCGGCGAGTTGCGCGAGGGTCTCATCGGCTTTGCGGGACTGCTGGAATTGGAATTGGACTTTGCGGAGGAAGACGTGGAATTTGCGGACCGTAGCCAATTCGATGCGCTGCTCGGCGACTTGCTCGGCAAGGTGGGATCTTTGGCCGACTCCTTCCGCACCGGAAACGCCATCCGCGAAGGCATCCCTGTTGCCATCATTGGCGCGCCCAACCGCGGCAAGTCCACCCTCTTGAATGCCTTGCTAGGTGACGAACGCGCCATCGTGAGCGCCAACGCCGGCACCACGCGCGACACCATCGAAGACACCTGCATCATCGGCGGCAAGAAATTCCGCTTTATGGACACCGCGGGCATCCGCGAAACCACCGATGAAATCGAAAGCGAAGGCATCCGCCGCGCCCTCGACAAAGCCCAAAGCGCTTCCATCGTGCTGTACTTGTTTGATACTTCGGTCGACGGTGCTGAAACCGTGGACCAAGCGCTCGAAGCGGCCGCCATTGGGCCCGAGGCTCAGACGGCCATTGTCTGGAACAAGACGGACCTCGCCGCGGCCCCCGGCAATCGCTGCGACCTGGAGTTTCACGTGTCTGCCGCGCAAGGATTGGGCATAGAAGAGCTGAAGAACTGGCTCGCAGAATGGGGCAGTGAAAGCCATGTTTCAGACGCGCTGATGGTGACCAATTTCCGCCATTACGAGGCCTTGGTGGAGGCGCGAACCGCACTTGAAGCAACGCGCTCAGGGTTGCAGAATGGCATCCCCGGCGACCTTGTGGCGAGTGATGTGCGCCAGGCGTTGCACCACCTCGGCAGCATCACCGGGGAGATTGACCCAGAGGACATCCTGGATCACATCTTCAGTAACTTCTGTATCGGAAAGTAACCCTTAGGCCTTGTTGACCTTGATGGCAGCGAGCCCGCGGGGGCCTTGCTCCACTTCGAAGGTGACGCGGTTGTTTTCGTTCAACTCGTCGCCTTGGACGTTGTTGATGTGAACGAAAATGCTTTCGCCCGAGCCGAGGTCGCGGATGAAACCGAACCCTTTGTCGTGGTTGAAGAAGGAGACGATGCCTTCGCGGATCTCGTCGCCTTCGATTTTTTCCTTCTTGGGGATGCCCAACTCAATATCCTCGGCGTTGATCTCCTCGCGCTCCTCCGGATCGGGCGGCGTATCGGTGATGTTGCCGTACTGGTCAACGTACGCAATCATGCTGTCGTCGTCGAGGCTGTTTTTGTTCTCAGCACGCGCCAACTTTTTGGCTTCTTTCTCTTTGCGCTTCTTCTCGCGCTTCAATTCTCGTTCTCGCTTACCGAATGATTGCTGTGACCTTCCCAGGATTTCTAAGTTTTTGCGTTAAAATCTACCGCAAGATACTGCAACAACAGGGAACGCGCGAGGGGCCAAAACCCGAGCTTTCACAATACCTTTGTGCAGAGAACGGGCGGTCCCACCGTCAAAAGGCGTGGCTTCCGCCCTACCTTCGCGGCTCATTTGCAGGCCTTTTGGGTGTTAATACCTCGCCGCTCGCCTGCTCCGCTATCCCCAATCGTTTGGAACAATTTCAACGCCTCGGACTTTCGCAGAACGTCCTCCAAGCCATCGAGCAACTCGGATTCGAGACGCCCACCGACATCCAGGCGCAAGCCATCCCGCACCTGCTGAGCGGTGAACGCGACTTCATCGGCCTGGCGCAGACCGGGACGGGCAAGACCGCAGCATTTGGCCTGCCCCTCCTCGAGCGACTCGACCCTTCCCAGCCGCATGTGCAAGCGCTGGTGCTGGCGCCCACGCGTGAATTGGGCCAGCAAATCGCCCAGCAGATCGAGCTGTTTGCCAAATACGACGAGGGCATCCGCACCACAGCCGTCTACGGCGGCGCCAACATCGCGACGCAGATCAGTCAACTCCGCAAGGCGTGCCAAGTGGTCATCGCCACACCCGGCCGGTTGATCGACCTCGCCAAGCGCGGAGCCATCGCCCTAGACCAAATCGAATGCGTCGTTCTCGACGAGGCGGACGAAATGCTCAACATGGGGTTCAAGGAAGAGCTCGACACGATTTTGGCTATGACGCCGGACAAGAAGCGCACCTGGCTGTTTTCCGCTACCATGCCCAAGGAGATTCGGCGCTTGGTCAAGCAGTACATGTCGGACCCGTATGAAGTCCGCATCGATCCGAAGACTGCCGTCAACGAACAGATTGAGCACCGCTACGCCATGGTGCGCAATGCCGACAAGGCCGAGGCGCTCACCCGGTTCATGGATTTGAATGAGGACCTCTTCGGCGTGGTGTTTTGCCGCACAAAGCGCGACACCCAGGAATTGGCTGAGGGACTTATGAAAAAAGGCTACCGAGCCGATGCCCTTCACGGCGACCTCTCCCAACCGCAGCGCGACCGTGTGATGAAGCGGTTCAAACTGAAGCACCTGCAGGTCCTCATCGCAACCGATGTGGCGGCGCGCGGCATCGATGTGCAGGACGTGACCCACGTCTTCCATTTCAACCTGCCCAACGACAACGCCTACTACACCCACCGCTCCGGCCGCACCGCCCGCGCGGGCAAGAAGGGCGTATCCATCGCCTTCATCAGCCGGCGCGAAAAGGCCTTCATCGGTCGGATGGAAAACGCACTGGGCATCGACTTCACGCCCATTTCCATCCCGGATGCCAAAGCCATCGCCGCGGCGCGCTTGGACCGCTGGGCCCAAGTCGTGATGGACCGCGAGGAAAACCAAGGGCTCCCGATGGACCTTTGGTTTGCCATGCAAGAACGGTTTGAAGGGGTCTCCAAGGATGCCTTGCTCAACCGGCTCGTGAGCCTGGAGTTGTCCAAACTGCACGTGACGCGCGGCAAGGATTTGAACTGGACGGACGAGGGCGGCGGACGAAGCAGCGGCCGCACAACAGGACGTTCAACGGGCCGCCATGCAGGACGCCCCTCGGGACGCCCGTTCGAAAAACGCCAACGTCCCGCACGCGCCGAAAACGACAAGCGCAAAAAGCCGGGCAAGAAAAAATTCAGCCAGCGCACGCCGTTTGCGCCGGCAGATGATG
Source organism: Flavobacteriales bacterium (assembly GCA_002863125.1). Taxonomy (GTDB): domain Bacteria; phylum Bacteroidota; class Bacteroidia; order Flavobacteriales_D; family Sanyastnellaceae; genus UA16. The sequence continues at coordinate 80,494 of PKEB01000016.1, read as the reverse complement.
GCGACCCACGCTACAGCCGTCGCTCGCGTTCTGATCGCCGGGGCGCTACCAGCTCCAATAAGCGAGAGGAAGCGCCTTTTGCCAAATTCAAGAAGAAGAAAAAGGGGCGCAAGTAAGCCCTTGGCGTTCGGTCATTGCGCGAAATACACTTGGCCTCCCGCGTGAACAAGCGAGGCCATCGTGCGGAGGGGTTTTCCTGAAACGCTCACAGAGCCCATGCTGTTGGTCGATACTTCGCCTTTGCTTCCATCTGGCATGTGCAAGATGTACCGGGTCCCGTGCGGCATAGGAACGCCATGGAGGTCCGTGCCCTGGTTCAGAAACAATAATTGTTGCTTCATGGGCATGGCAGTGTGTACTTGGGTTGTACTCGCCGTACCCCCTTCATTGATCACGTAGCTCTCGACCAGGATGTGCCGAATCGAAACGGACCGTTGATCGGGATCCGATAAGTCGTTGATCCCCGGGGTAAGAATGACCATATCGGCGTCGAACGGAAGTTTCAACGCCTCGGATTCCTGACCGCTCCAATTGAGTTCCACCACGTTGGACTTTGGCGCCTCGTTGCCGTCCTCCGTGCTTCCCCACTGTGAGCCAAAGTGACCCAACAAAGGCAGCAGATCAGGCATCGAAAGCAAGCGGTCATCGTTGAAATCCGGTTGCCACGTCGCGCTTGATTCCGCTTGGGCAACGACCATGGACGCTGCCCCTACAGCAACCATCAAAAACATCGAATTCAAAAATTGTTTCATCTTCACAGAAATGCGTTTGAGCGAATTTAGCCGCTGCAAACGCTTAATGCTGTGGGAATTAATTTAAAAATCCACAATCAGCCGTTGGCAGCTCAGCACCCTACCGATGAATCAATCCTGCACCTCCAGCACCCACGCCTTCCAACCGGGCACGTCGAGCGTTTCACCGGCATTGAGCGACTCTCCGGTAAGGGCGTCCACCAGCTGGCGACGGCCCCGCAGCACCTCATCAAACCGCACCAAATCGAGCGTTTCTGAGGCATCCCCTTGGTTTAGGATGACCATGACGGTTTGACCGGCTGACTCTCTGAAATACACGTAGCTGCCGGCGACCGGCACGTAGTGCTTGAGCGTACCCATGTGGACTGCGGTGGCGGTGCGCCGCCAATTCAGTAACGTCCGAAGTTCCGCTTGAAAGGCGCGGGCTTCCTCGGTGAGGCCGACGGCCGCAAACCCATTGACGGCGTCCCCGTCCTCGGCCCAACCACCCGGAAAGTCACTGCGGATGTTGCCGTGGCTGTCATTGCCGGTGTTGGACATGAGGATCTCGGTGCCGTAGTAAAACTGCGGAATGCCACGCGTCGTCGCGAAGAAATAGGCGGCCAACTGCGTCTTGCGCACGTCGTCGCCGAGCTGGGTGTGCACCCGGCTCATATCGTGGTTGTCTGGGAAGATGACATGGTCCGCTGGATGCGCATACAGGAAATCGTTGCCTAGCATCTCGTACAGCCGAACCCAGTTGGAGTGCCATGACTCCTCTTCCGTCAAGCATTGCATGAAGGCATGGTGCAGCGGGAAGTCAAGCAGGCCAGGCAGGCACGACGTGTAGCCGTCCGGGTTCACCTTGTCACGCTGCCAATACGCCAGCACCGCCGGGTTCAAGCTCCACTCCTCCCCACAAATATTGAAATCCGGATACGCATTCATGACCGCGCAGCTCCAATCGCTCATGAACGCTGCGTCCGAATACGGGTACGTATCCATCCGAATGCCGCTCAATCCCAAGTATTCAATCCACCACAACGTATTCTGGATGAGGTAATCCGCGAGCAGCGGTTGCCGCTGGTTCAAATCGGGCATTTCCTCCACAAACCACCCGTCAGAAAATCCTTCGGCATCGATCCGAGCGGCATACGGGTCGCGTAGCGTCGTCCGGCGATGGGTCGTCTGTGTATAGACACCGCCGTTGTTAATCCAATCTGCTGTTGGCAACTCCTCCATCCACCAATGCTCCGAACCACAATGGTTCATGATCATGTCCATGATGACCTTCATGCCTTTGGCGCGTGCCGCGTCCACGAGCGCTTTGTATTCTTCATTGCTTCCAAACCGGCGGTCCACCTGGTAATAATCCGTGGTGGCGTAGCCGTGGTACGACCACTGGGGCTGGTCGTTTTCCAAAATGGGATTGAGCCAAACGGCCGTGAAGCCCATGTTGTTTAAGTAGTCCAATTGCTGCTGGATGCCGGCGACATCCCCGCCATGGCGACCGTGGTCGTCAGCGCGGTTGAGCCCCTCCTTCATGCCCGCGACCTCATCGTTCGCCGGATTGCCATTCGAGAAGCGGTCTGGCGTAATCAAGTAAATGGCATCCGCGGCTGTATAACCTTGGATCGGGCGTTCTTCACGCGGTTTCAATTCAAACGCTGTCCGCCCCACGGTTTTGCCTTTGCGGTTGGTGGCATCCCGCCATTGGATGGCAAGGGTGCCCGGCTGGGTATCCGGGGCGATGTGCAAGTAGATGAACGCGTAATTCGGCCCGTCGCCGTGCACCACGCGGGCGATGTTCACCCCCGGGTAATCCACCACCGGCGCCAACTGTGCCACGCGGTCACCGTACACCATGATCTGCACCGTGTCCACCGGCATGTCCACCCACCAAAACGGCGGATCCAAGTGTTCAATGAAGGATTGAGCCGCGAGGTGGAGCGGAGCGGTCGCCGTGAGCAACAGGAGCACAATGAGGTGGAGCAAGCGTTTCAGCATGCCCGCAAAGAAAAAGCGGAATTCGCAATTACAGCCAGCGCAAGAGCCGGTCGACCAGCTTGGTTTTCCACGGGGTGTGCGGCGGCATGAGCAAGGCTCCGGCACCGTCAAAACGCTGTTCGTATACCCCCCGAAGGTGGGTGAACTCGGTGAATCCATACTCGCCATGGCCGGAGCCAATGCCGCTGTTGCCCAACCCGCCAAACGGCAAGTGATTGCTCGAAACGTGGATGACGCAGTTGTTGATGGAGGCCCCACCGGATTGGATCTGGGTCAAGACCGATTCGACGAACCGCTTGCGCTTGCTGAACACGTACAACGCAAGTGGCGTTGGGCGGTCGTTGACGAACCGGACGACTTCGTCGAACGCCGTGTAGGGAATGATGGGCAAGACTGGGCCGAAAATTTCTTCCTCCAAAATCTCCGCATTTGGATCGATGCCAGTTAGAACCGTGGGCGCCACATAGCAACCTTGTGCATCCACCTCACCACCCATCACGCACTTGGCGCCTCGGACAATGGCGTCGTCGACCAACTTCGAGATGCGCTCTGCGTGGTGCGTCGCGACAATGCGTTGGTAATCCTTGTTGGCCGAAGCTTCGCCCGGGTACATCTCCGTCATGGCCTCTTTGACGGCAGCGACAAAGTCCGCCTCGCGGTTAGCGGGCACCAGCACATAATCGGGTGCGACGCAGATTTGACCCGCGTTCGAGAGCTTGGCCCACGCCACCTTCTTGGCCACATCCCGCATGGACTTGAGGTCATCGACGATGACTGGAGACTTCCCCCCCAATTCCAACGTGACGCTGCACGGGTGCTGAGACGCCGCCTTCATGGCAATTTTGCCCACCGCAGGTGAGCCGGTGAAGTAAATGTGGTTGAACGGCAGGTTGAGCAAATGTGTGGCGGTTTCCACCCCGCCTTGCACCACCGCGACCTCGTCCGGGTTGAACGCCGCCGAAACGATTTCCGCGACCAATTGTGCCGTCTCGCCGGTAAGCTCAGAAGGCTTTACTATGGCTGTACATCCCGCAGCGATCGCGGCAATCAACGGACGGAAGACCAGTTGCATGGGGTAGTTCCACGGCGAAATGATCAGCGCCACGCCTTTGGCCTCGGGGCGTACCCAAGAGGCACTGCCGATTTGGGCCAGTCCACCCGGCACGCGCTTGGGTCGCATCCACCTGCGCAGGCCGCGCTTCACTGCTTTTATTTCGCTCTTGACGACAAAAATCTCGGTCAAGTCCACCTCCTCCGGCGGCTTGCGGAAATCGTTCCACATGGCCGTTTTGAGGTCATCCCGGCGTCTCAACACTTCATTATACAACGAATCCAAGCGGGCGATGCGTTCCTTGGCGTTGAGGGCACGCTGCTGCGGAACACGCGACTTGAGCCCTGCGAAGGTTTTCTCGATTACCTCCACCTCAGGAGCAACGGGCAAAATGGAATGCGTCATGAACAATGGATTTGTAGCAAACTAACAACGACCACCCCCAAATTCCTCATGATTCTGGGGAAATTCACCCCATGCACCGGTTTTGGGATGAACGATACCAACAAGAAGGGGTGTACGGCAAAGCGCCCAACCCGTTTTGGGTGCGGGAGCTCGAACGCTTGTCTCCGCCCCATGCCGGTAACCGGCTGTTGTTGCCGTGCGAGGGGGAAGGAAGAAATGCCGTTTGGGCGGCGCGGAACGGGTGGACCGTCGATGCGTTTGACGGCAGCAGCGTGGCCATGAAGACCTGCCAACGCTGGGCCGCTGAGGCCGGTGTCGAGGTGCGCACCCACCACGCGGATGCGTTTGAATTTGAGGGAGACGCGGCCGGATTCGACGTTGTCGGCTTGTTCTACGCCCACATGCCCCCTCACCTCCGGTTGCCATTTCACGAACTCGCGACTGGCTGGCTGCGCCCGGGCGGCCGCGTCATCCTTGAGGGATTCGAACCACGCCAATTGGGCCTGCCCTCCGGTGGTCCCAAGGATGAAGCCATGCTTTTCACACCGGCGATGCTGGCTGCTGATTTTGCCGGACTGGAAATCCTCAAAAACGAGACAGCCTCGGTCGTCTTGGACGAAGGGCCCTACCACCAGGGTCCAGCATACATCATTCAATTCATAGCTCAAAAACCCGCCTGATGCGCTATCCCCTTGTTCTCCTGCTGCCGGTTGGCATCGTTGCCGCTTCATTGGGTTGGATCGACTCCACTCCGTCTGAGTCCCCGGCGCCCGAAGCCTACACGCAGTGGTGCAGCAGTTGCCACGGTCCGGAAGGCCGGGATTTCGTTGACCGCGATTGGAAATTGGGCAGCACGGCCGATGCGGTTCGCCGCGTCATTGAAGAAGGCCACGAGCTGCTGGGCATGCCCGCCTATGGCTCAACCCTCTCTGCGAGTGAAATCGATTCCATCGCAGCATTCGTCATGGAACAAGCCGCATCCAAGCGCGGGTTCAAACCCACCGCGCCGGAGCTGATCGAGAGCAGCGATTTGACCCTCCGTGCCAACACGATTGTCGACGGACTTGAAACGCCGTGGGGCATGGATTTTGTCAACGACACCACCTTGCTCATCACCGAGCGGGAAGGGCGGCTGTGGAAACTGGAGGCGGGGCAGCTCGTTTCCATCGAGGGGCTCCCAGATGACATCCACGTGAAGGGCCAAGGCGGTTTATTGGATGTCATGCACTGGCGGGACAACGATGCGGAAGAAGAATGGGTGTACTTGACCTACAGCAAGGACCGACCGGGTGATGCCGGCCAATCGGCGACGGTGCTGGTGCGCGCACCGTGGTCGGCCGAAACAGAAAGCATCGAGGCATGGGAGGAGTTGTTCGTCGCCACGCCGTACGAAAAGACCCACCACCACTACGGCAGCCGCGTCGAGATTGGTGGAGACGGCAAGTTGTACCTGACGTGTGGCGAACGCGGCCGCAGGGACGTGCATCCGCAGACCTTGCGGACCTCTCCAGGAAAGGTGCACCGGTTCAACCCCGACGGCAGCATTCCCGAAGACAACCCGTTCGTGAATCAACCCGACGCGGTGCCGTCGATCTGGTCGTGGGGCCACCGCAACCCGCAGGGCATGTTTTGCCATCCGGAGACCGGCACCATCTGGACCCACGAACACGGGCCCAAGGGCGGCGACGAGATCAACATCCCGGAGCCGGGCAACAATTACGGCTGGCCGAAAATCACGTTTGGCCGTAACTACATCGGTACCATCATCACCAAGGACACGGCGATGGTGGGCATGGAGCAGCCGCTCTATTATTGGCTCCCCTCCATTGGGGCCTGTGGCATGGACGTCGTGTACGGCGACAGCTGGCCCGCATCGTGGCAGAACAACCTGCTTGTGGGGTCGCTGAGTTTTGAATACCTCGAACGCCTTCAATTGAAGGACAACCGCGTGGTCGACCGCGAGCGCTTGCTCGAAGGCGCCGGTCGGGTTCGGGACATCGCACGCAATTCAAAAGGAGAAGTATTCGTTGCAATTGAGGGCGCTGGCACCGTCGTGCACCTCGAACCCATGGAGATGAAGTAATGCAGCATAAAGGCATTGGAATCATAGCAATCCTCTTGGGATGGACCACCCTCGTCTGGGGGCAAACTGACACCCCAAAACTCACTGCCGCTGAGGAGCAGGCGCTGCGCAGTTCGGCGGCACCGACCACCGACACCTTGCTCCAAGTAAGCAAGGGCGAGTTCAACATCCATTTCAGCCAAGTCCAACTGAGCAACTGGGCTGCGGGCGGCCAGAGCAACATCTCCCTGCTCACCAAGTTTGACCAGAACTGGAACTACGACCGGGGGCGGTTCGGCTGGGACAGTGAGCTGCACCTGGCTTTTGGCCTGTTGCATCGGCCGGAGGACCGGGTCATCATCAAGACAGACGACCGCATCGAATGGTCAACCAAGTTGGGGTACCGCACGACCGAGTCGGGTTTCGTGACGTTTATGGCGCATTTCCGGTCGCAATTCGCCCCGGGTTACGCGATGGAAAATGGCATCCCTGTGCGCGACATTTTGAATTCAAACTTCCTCGCGCCCGGTTACGGGGTCTTGGCAGGTGGCATGGACTACAAAACCCCCAAAGGCGGACTGGCGTTGTTCTTGGCTCCCATCACCATCAAATCCACCTGGGTACTCGATGATTCGCTTTCGGCCGCCGGGGCGTTCGGTGTGGAACCCGGGGAGCGCAGCCGCTACGAGATGGGCGGTTACCTGAAGTTGAATTTCAAGAAGGACTTCAGCGAAGAAATCAGCTATGCCGTCCGGCTCGACTTGTTTTCGAATTTCCTTGACAACCCGCAAAACATTGACGTGTATTCCGACCACGTCCTGTTGTTGAAGGTCAACCCGTGGCTGTCCACGTCCATTTCTGCGACGCTGATCTACGACGATGACATCCAGTTGACCAAAAACCCAGAAGTCATCGAAGGCGTGCTCGTTCCCAACATCGGCCCGGGCCTTCAGTTGAAACAGGTCCTCTCCGTTGGGCTGTCCATTCAAGTTTGAGCGCTTACTTTTGCGCCGCATTCACACCAATTCCATGAAAGCATACGTATTCCCGGGCCAAGGCGCCCAATTTCCCGGAATGGGAAAAGACCTGTACGATCATTCGGACGCTTTGAAAGCGCGTTTCGAATTGGCCAATGAAATCCTCGGCTTTGACATTGCCGATACCATGTTCAATGGCAGCCCCGAAGACCTCAAGCAAACCTCGGTGACCCAACCCGCCATCTTCATCCATTCGGTGGTGTTGGCGGAGGCGTTGGGCGATGCCTTTCAACCAGACGTGGTCGCTGGCCACAGCTTGGGTGAATTCTCAGCCTTAGTCGCTGCCGGCGCCCTCTCATTTGAAGACGGCCTCAAGCTGGTTTCGGAGCGTGCTCAAGCCATGCAGGCGGCGTGCGATGAAACGCCCAGCACCATGGCGGCCGTACTCGGTCTCGAGGACAACGTCGTTGAGGACGTCTGCAACTCCACCGATGGTGTGGTGGTCGCGGCCAATTACAACTGCCCAGGTCAGCTCGTGATCTCTGGAGAAGTCTCGGCCATTGAAGCGGCTTGTGCCGCCCTTACGGAGGCCGGTGCGCGACGGGCACTCGTGTTGCCTGTAGGAGGTGCATTCCACTCGCCGCTGATGGAGTCCGCCCGGGAGCGTCTGGCAGCCGCAATTGCTGCCGCACCATTCCAGTCGCCGCGCTGCCCGGTGGTCCAAAACGTAAACGCCTCGCCGGAAACCGACCCAGAAGTCATTCGCGAGAACCTCATCGCTCAATTGACTGCACCCGTGCGGTGGACGCAAAGCATGCACAAGATGATTGAACTGGGAGCGACCGAAGCGATTGAAGTGGGTCCTGGCAAAGTGTTGCAAGGCCTCTTCAAAAAGGTGGACCGCGCCTTTGCCGTTTCCGGAGCGGAACTCTGATCCGCACCGCGCAACCGGACACAAAAAAAGCGAGCCCAGTGCTCGCTTTTTTTATTGCTTGTCTATTTGTCGAACGCTTACATCACGATTTCCGCAGCGTAGGCGTGAAGGCTTTGCACCTCGTTCTCCGCAACCAACAGCGCTTCCTTCAATTTGCCATTTTCCAAGCGCAACTCATCGCATCGGCGTTGTGCACGTGCCAATTCATTTTTGAGGCGCATGAATTCCTTCAGCGTCTGCACGCGCTCTTGACGAGCGGTTTCGAGTTGGACCATGAGATCTTCCATAATACAAATAACGCGGACGCGCATGCCCTTGCCAACAGACGTGCTCGGCACTTTTCCACCTTTTGCCGTTCATTTCAACAACCCGGCCTTACGCCGCGCGAACAGCCTCGCCTTGAGGGTCCGGCACGCGTTTTCGGAAAATCAAGAGCACCACAAAACCGAACAACCCGAGGCCACCTGCGATGGCATACAACGATGAGATGGCCGAGAGGTCACCCTGGAATTGATACCCCGAGAACACGGCGCCAACGCCAATGCCCACTTCGAGCGACATCAGCATGGTGCCCAAGGCCAGAGCGACCCTGCCTGGACGCGCCAAATCCGCCGTCCAAGCCATGATGGTCGGCATATTGATCCCAATGGACATCCCGTAAATCACCCCGAACAAAGCGGCCGTCGCCTTGGTCTCTGCCACGCTCAAACCGAACATCCCGACTGCCAGCAACGCCCCGCCAATGAGCATGAGCGGCACCCGGCCACGGCGGTCCGAGGCACGGCCTGCAATCAAGCGCATCGAGATGGAGGCGATGACGATGATGGTGTTGAAGGAGCCTTTGTAGACGTACCCCAACGAACCCACGAAGTCTGGGGAAATGGTCAAAAACGTGCCAAAAGCGAAGGCTACGGGCAACAAACCCAACGCCGCTGGCCACGAAGACAGGTCCATGATATCCCCCTTCCAAACGTGCAAATCCGCCCATTTTACGCGCCGCCCTTGGGGCAAGGTCTCGGGCAACCTCAGCGTCATGACCAAGGCTATCAAACCAAAAAGCGTGGAGACGATGAACATCGCGTTGTAGCCGTATTCAACCGTCAACCAACTCCCGATCGCGGGTCCCCCGGCCATGCCGGCATTGCCGGCCACACCGAGGTAGCCCAGCGCTTCACCCCGCCGGTTGAGGGGCGTGATGTCGGTGAGGAAAGCCGTGGTGCCTGTAGGGCGGAATCCGGTGCTCATGCCGTGCAGCAGGCGCAGGGACAGGAACGCCCACACGGCGACCGGCACTCCACTCCAGACTGCTTCGCCCGTGATGGCGCCCACGCCGATGTAGCCCAATCCGGCGATTGTGGTGACCCATGTACCAAACAGCATCACCGGCCTCCGTCCTGCTCGATCGGCAATTCGGCCACTCAAAAACCGCGAAAGGAAGGCACCCACCGTGAATAGCCCCACAATCCAACCGATCAAATCCGGACGGCCCAACTCCGTCAAAAACCCAGGCAATTCCGGCATGACCATGCCGAAACTGGCCATGAAGAGAACGGTGCTGGTGCAGAGAACCCAAAACTGGGAGGAGAACATAGTGGCGTTCTCGGGAGGAGCTTGTTTCGTCACTTGGCCGCAAAGATACCCCCGCTTATCTTGGCTCCATGCAATACCCGGCGAAAGTCTTGTTGGCGTGGGGGGAAGCCATCTCAGGCAACCGCGAAATCCGCGATTGGCTGATGCAAAACGGCTACCCCGAGTTGGCGCTCACCTGCCACGCACTGCACCTGGACGACAGCGCCCGGTCGTGGCTCATGGCCAACCAGCATCCGCACCTCATGGCGCTCGTGAGCGGCTCAGAGGGCGATGCGCAAGCCATCCAATGGATGGAGAAATTCGGCTTCAACTACCTCAAAGACGTGGCCCTCGGCGCCGACAACGACGACGAAGCCATCAAGCGTCTCATCAAAGCGGGGCAGCGCGAATGGGCCGGAATCGCTCTCAAAATCCGCTCCGTCAAAAACCAGATCGAGTCGGACAACAACGACATGCACAAAATTTCCCGGCGCTGAGCCCGGAACTCAGGCGTTGGCGTACACCAAGTGACTCCAGGTGCGGTCGTCCAGCACTTCATTGGCCAGCCGCAATACGTCTTCAGCCGTAATGGCTTCAATGGCTTCGAAGACCGTTTCGAGCCGCTCCACCCGGTTGTACAGCAAAAAGCTCTTTCCCAAACTCGTCATGACACTGCTTCCCGAATCCTGCGACAAGGCCACGTGGCCGACAATCTGCTGTTTGATGTTGTGCAGCTGGCGCACACCGAGCTTGGTCTTCCGAAGCGCGGCAAGCTCCTTGCGTACGAGGGCTTCGGCGCGCTTGTGGAGGCGCTTGTCCGTTCCAAAATACACACTAAAGACACCCACGTCACTGTAGGGCGTGTAGGCACATTCGATGTTGTACGCCATGCCGTGGCGTTCCCGCACGTTCAAGCTCAACCGATTGTTCATGGTGGGGCCACCGAGGTGGTTGGCGATGAGCGCCAAGCCTATGCGATCGGGGTGGTTGCTGCCGTGGGTCAAGGTGCCCATGACGTGGTGCACCTGGTGGATGTCTTTTTTCAGGCGGACATCGAACGGGGCGCTGCCTTTAAACGGGACGCGATTGAGGGTGGAAGTTCCGCTCTGAATCCGTCCGAAGTGCTTCTCACACAACCGCTTGACCTTGGACCACGGGGTAGCTCCCACGACGCTAAACACCATTTCATTGGGGTGGTAATGACGCGCAACAAAGCCCTCAATGGTCGCACGGTTCATGGCGCGCACTGAATCGGTGTTGCCGAGGATGTTGCCGCCCATGGGGTGGCCTTCGAACAGCTTTTCTTCGAACTCGTCAAAAATGGAATCCGCCGGACTGTCGAGGTACGCATTGAGCTCATCCAAAATCACGTCGCGCTCCTTCTTGATCTCGTTGACCGGGAAGGTCGCATTGAAGGTAATGTCGGTAATCAACTCCACCGCCCGCTCGAGGTGCTGCTCGGAAAAGGCGGCGTATATCCACGTGTCTTCTTTCGACGTGTAGGCGTTGAATTCACCCCCCACCGAATCCAATCGGTTCAGGACGTGAAAGGCTTTTCGTTTGCGGGTGCCTTTGAATAGGGTGTGCTCGATGAAGTGCGCGACACCGGCTTCGCCCTGCGCAGCAATTTCATCCCGTGTGCCCGCATTGATGACCAAACCGCAATGCGTAACGGGGCGATCTACATGTTTGTAGATGATTCGAAATCCGTTTTCGAATTGCGCAGTATGGAGCTCTTCTTTCCCCCAGTGGGGCAAAGCGCGTTCAAGCACGTCGGCCATAGAGGGGGTTAGAAGGGCAAATCGTCCTCGTCGTCACCCGAAGCGGCCATCGGCGGAACATCAGGAAGCGGCGCTGCAGAGACACCCGGTGCGGCCGGTCCAGCAGGAGCTCCCCCCTGTCCGGGCTCGACACGCCACGCGTTCAAGTCGACGTAAAAATTGCCGTTGTACTCGCGGCCGCGGATATCAAATTTGACCAACACGGCATCGCCCTCGTTGTATTTGGCGATCTGCTCGGTGCGCTCTTTGGTCGCCGTAAACTTCACGTCTTGTGGGTACTGGTCCTCGGTCGTGATGACGAAATCGCGCTTGTAAAACCCACTTGGAAAATCCTGCTGATCGAAGATCTTTTTGATCTTCCCTTTCATTTCAAAACTCATGGTGCGAAGGTATTCATGCCCATTCGAAAACCGTGGCACGGGCCGGGGCTTTTTTATCAACCCAAATTGAAGGCCATCACCGCCTTCAAGGCATCCGCCGCATTTCCATCCGCGATGCATTGCGCAGCGAATGAATGCACGGCATGCTCCAGCGCCACCCCGTCACCCTCGTGCTCGATGAACAGCTCGGAGAGCTCCATGAGCTTGAAGTCATTGACATCCGTCTCATTGGGCATTTCGAGCAGGGCACCCAACTGGGCCAAGTCGTTGCCGGTCAAAATTTTGCTCTCGCGGACCTCTTGCGGCAAGGCGTCCACCCCAATGCCTAGTGCAACCAGTGGCTTGGGCACTTCGAACAACGCCGCCCCCGATGCCCGGACGTACGCATTGCCGCCGCAACGCCCGACCAAATCGAGCAAGGCCGGCACCGGCTGACCGGCCTCGTTCAGGACATCCGATCGAAAGTGCATCCGTTGGATTTCGCAGACGACCAATTGCCCGGCGCCGCCTTCTTCACCGAGCGAATCCACGCGCAAGACTTTGCATTCCAAGGCGACCGGGCTTTCCGCCACGCGCTTGGGCTTGACGGTATCTGACGGCAAAGCGGTCAAGCCGGCCTTTTCAAATTCACTGACGCCCCGGTCGAAATCGGCGCTGGCCAGTGAACAGGCGTGCACCATGTTGTAATCGACGAGGTTGATGACGACTTCCGGCACCGCCAACACGTTTTCCAACGTGTGCTTGGTCGTGTTGTTTTTCATCCGGCGGGCCGGGCTGAAAATGACCACGGGCGGCTTCGCCGAAAACACATTGAAATAGCTGAACGGCGCGAGGTTGTCGCGGCCTTCTTCGTCCACGGTGCTGGCAAAGGCGATGGGACGCGGGGCGATGCCTCCGAGGAGTTTGCCGTGCAAATCGCGCCCTGCGAGTTCGGTAGGATTGAATGAAGCGTATGCGTGCTCCGCCATGCTCAGAAGTGCTTCTCGACGGTATCGATGGAATTCAACACCTTGTCCTTTAGCGTAGCTTTGAAGGCTGCCAATCGACTTGCCAACGCTTCATCACTGGTGGCAACAATCTGAGCAGCCAGGATCCCCGCGTTGCGGCCTCCGTCCAAGGCGACGGTTGCGACCGGCACGCCCGAAGGCATCTGGAGAATGCTGAGCACCGAATCCCATCCGTCGATGGAGTTGCTGCTGTGGATGGGAACGCCAATGACAGGCAAGGTGGTCAAGGATGCGGTCATGCCGGGCAAGTGCGCTGCACCTCCGGCGCCCGCAACGATGACTTTGATGCCTCGTCCGGCGGCTTCTGCCGCGTGGGTGACCATGCGCTCCGGCGTGCGGTGTGCAGAGACCACGGTCATCTCAAAGGGCACATCCAACTCCTTTAGTACTTCACCCGCCTTTTCCATGACAGGAAGGTCGCTTGCGGACCCCATGATGATGCTTACTACCGGTCGTGACATAGCCGTGTGGTTTTATGAGTTGGATTTTTCTCGGGCGTCAATTTCGTCGCGCAGGCGGCTGGCGAGTTCGTAATCCTCTCGCGCAATGGCCTGCGACAATTCTTTTTTCAAGTCTCCAATGCTCCGTTCCTTGGCGGGCTCATCTTCTGCCGCCTCGGCAGCGGCTTCCGCTCGCTCCACCCGCTCCATTTCTTCCGGGCCGATTCCGGCCATTTTCATGACGGATTCCGCGCAGTAGATGGGGCAACCAAATCGATATGCGATGGCCACGGCGTCGCTTGGACGGCAGTCTATTTCCTCGGTTTTCTCGTCGGAAACGCAATGCATTTTAGCGAAGAACACCCCTTCTACCATGTTGTAGATAATCACATCAAGCACGCGAATGCCGAATGCGCCGAATGCCGACTTGAATAAATCGTGCGTCAGCGGACGCGAGGCTTTCATCTTCTCAATCTCGATGGCAATGGCCTGCGCCTCCGCCCCACCGATCACGATGGGCAGTTTGCGGTTGCCTTCCACCTCACTCAGCACCATGGCGTAAGCTCCTGAGGAGGAACCGCTCAGGGCAATGTCCGACACTTCGACTTCTACCTTTTTCATTCCGTGGGAATTGCTACAAAGGTAGGAACGGAATGAGCATCAGCTATCAAGTGCATGCGCCGCAGCCGTGAGCTTAGGCAACACTTCGAACGCATCACCAACGATCCCGTAATCTGCAGCCTTGAAGAACGGCGCTTCCGGATCGGTATTGATGACGACGATGGTCTTGGACTGGTTCACGCCAGCGAGGTGCTGGATGGCACCGGAAATGCCCGCGGCGATGTACAGATTCGGACGAATGGTGATGCCCGTCTGTCCCACGTGCTCGTGGTGAGGGCGCCACCCGATGTCCGAGACGGGACGGGAGCAGGCCGTTGTGGCGCCGAGCGCTGTGGCCAACTCTTCGACGATGCCCCAATTCTCGGGGCCTTTCAATCCGCGTCCTGCACTGACGACCAACTCCGCTTCTGGGAGTGGCACTTGGCCGTCCCCGCTTGCCGATTCGAATCCGGTGACGGTCTCACGGGCGGCACCGAGGTCGGCACTGAAGGCTTCCAACGCCGTGGTAGAACCGTCCGTTGCTACGCCGAAGGCATTGGGCGTCACGGTGTAGACCGCCTTGTCGGTGGTCACAGCGACGTCGGCCATGGCCTTACCGGAGAATACGTTTTTGCGGACGGTGCCGCCTTCGGGCAAGTGCGTCACGCCTGCAACCAAGCCGGCGTTTATGCGAACGGCAACCCGGGGGGCCACCGCGCGTCCAAAATGGTCATGGCCGCACACGACATGCGTGGCTCCCGCGGCCTCCGCGGCTGCAGCGGCAAGCTTGGCCCATTGACCGCTGTCCTGAACGGCGCCTTCGTGGTGCAAGGTGCGTGTGATGCCTGTGGTACCGATGGCATCGGCGCTGCTCAACGGTCCGGCCACGATGCCGACCGCATCGGTTCCGAGTTGTGCTGCGAGTCCCGCTGTATAGCTTGCTGCTTCCAATCCGCTTTTCGTGGCGGAACCGTTCTGGGTGTTGATGATGGCGAGTACTGACATGGCTTAGATGACTTTGGCTTCTTCGCGAAGCAAACGAATGAGTTCAGCGGCGTTTTCCGCGTCGATGATCTTGCAAGCTCCTTTTTCTGGTGGCAGAGCGAAACGCTCAATGCGCGAACCGCTCTCCGCAGTGGCGGCTTCGACCGCCAAGGGCTTGGTGCGTGCGGACATGATGCCGCGCATATTGGGGATGCGCTGCTCGGCCATTCCTTTGGCTGCGCTGAGGACCATGGGCAGCGTCACGGTGACGTTTTCCTCCCCTCCAGCAGCTTCGCGCTTCACCGACGCTTCACTGCCGTTGACGTCCAAATGGGTCGCATTCGCCACAAATCCACAATCGAGCAGCTCCGCCAGCATCGCCGGAACGACCGCTCCGTTGTGATCGATGGTTTCCTTTCCGCACAGAATGACGTCGAAACCTTTGCCGTTGGCGTATCCTGCAATCAGGCGCGCCACTTGCATGGCATCTGTGGGTTCGCTGTCGATGCGCACGGCATCATCGGCGCCGATGGCCAGGGCCTTGCGGATGGTAGGGTCGCATTGGGCGCCACCGACTGTAATGGTGGTGACTGTGCCGCCCTGTTGTTCCTTCAATTCGATGGCGCGTACCAACGCATACCATTCATCGTAGGGATTGACGATGTATTGCACCCCATTGGAGTCGAACTCACGGTCGTCATTGGTGAACGCGATGCGACTTGTCGTGTCGGGTGCTTGGCTCATGCAGACAAGTAATTTCATGGTTCAAAGGTAGGAAGTTGCCGCCCAAAATCGACGGGAATTTCCTATGCATGCATAGATTTTTTCATGCCGTAAAACGAGGGTTTTATTCCTTTATTTGTTGATGTATCTTTGCCGACCAATTCAAGTAGATACGCATGCGCGAAGTACAATTCAGAGAGGCCGTGGCTGAGGCCATGAGCGAGGAAATGCGAAGGGACAAGAACGTCTTTTTGATGGGGGAAGAAGTCGCCGAATACAACGGCGCGTACAAAGCTTCGAAAGGAATGCTCGACGAGTTCGGCCCTGAACGTGTCATTGACACGCCGATTGCGGAACTCGGGTTCGCGAGTATTGCCGTTGGTGCAGCGATGAACGGCCTTCGCCCCATCGTTGAATTCATGACGTGGAACTTCGCGATTTTGGCCGCTGACCAAATCATCAACCACGCAGCCAAAATGCTGCAGATGAGTGGAGGGCAGTACAACGTGCCCATCGTCTTCCGCGGTCCAAACGGAACGGCAGGCCAGTTGGCGGCTACCCACAGCCAATCCTTCGAATCCATGTACGCATCGATTCCCGGCTTGAAAGTGGTTACTCCCTTCACGCCTTACGAAGCGAAAGGATTGCTGAAGTCCGCCATCCGAGATGACGACCCCGTCCTCATCATGGAGAGCGAGAAGATGTACGGAGACAAAGGATTGATCCCCGAGGGTGAATTCTTGGTGCCCATTGGCAAAGCCAACATCCGCCGCAAGGGCGATGCCGTGACCATTGTGTCCTTCGGTAAAATCCTGAAGACCGTTCACGCGGCCGCTGACGAATTGGCGAAGGAAGGCATCGAAGTTGAAATCATCGACCTCGTGACCATTCGCCCGCTGGATTTGGACACCATCATTGAGAGCATCAAGAAGACCAACCGCTTGGTCATCGTTGAAGAAAGCTTCCCAGTGGCCAGCATCAGTTCTGAAGTCGCTTACCGTGTTCAGCGCAACGCATTCGACTACCTCGACGCGCCGGTCGTCCGGTTGTGCCAATCCGATACTCCTTTTGCATTCTCTCCTCCCCTCATCGACGAGGCTCTTCCGCAAGTGAAGGACATCATGGAGGCCGTAAAAAGCGTAGCTTACGTCGCGTAAGCTGGAAATTAACCCGAAACAACAGCGCGAACACGCGCATACACACACAATTATGGATCAAACGCTGCTTTATTCAGTACCGGCAATCGCCATCTTGGGATTGCTCGTCATGGCCGTGCAGGCTGCTTGGGTTCGCAAGCAAGACGCCGGCGAAGCCCGAATGGCTGAAATCGCCAACCACATTCACGAAGGCGCCCTCGCCTTCCTTCGCGCGGAGTACCGCATCCTCGCCATCTTCGTGGTAATCGCCGGAGCATTGCTCGGTTTGGTGGCCAGCATGGTTGAAACCACCCACTGGTTTATCATCGTCGCTTTTGTCATCGGCGCGGTGTTCTCCGCATTGGCCGGTAACATCGGCATGCGCATCGCGACACAAGCCAACGTCCGCACAACACAAGCGGCTCGCTCCAGCTTGAGCGAAGGCTTGAAGGTCAGCTTCACAGGCGGCATGGTCATGGGATTGGGCGTAGCCGGCTTGGCGGTCTTCGGACTCAGCGCCTTGTTCATCTTGCTTTTCCAAACCAGCATCCTCGGCGTGGATTACGCCGGTGGCAATGTGGAGTCCTTCACCATCTTGTTGGAAGCCCTCGCCGGTTTCTCACTCGGTGCAGAGAGCATCGCCTTGTTTGCCCGTGTGGGCGGCGGCATTTACACGAAGGCCGCGGACGTCGGTGCTGACTTGGTAGGTAAGGTCGAGGCGGGCATCCCCGAAGATGACCCCCGGAATCCAGCGACAATCGCCGATAACGTTGGTGACAACGTAGGTGATGTGGCGGGCATGGGTGCTGACTTGTTCGGCTCATACGTCGCCACGGTTTTGGCTGCCATGGTACTTGGCAACTACGTCATCCGTGACATGGGCGCCTCTTACGACTACAGCACGTACGGCATCTCCACCATGTTGCTCCCCTTGGTCATCTCTGCACTCGGCATCATCTTCTCCATCATCGGAGCCCAGGTGATTCGCGTCGGAAACGACGGCAAGGAGGCAGAAGTTCAAGCGGCATTGAACCGCGGCAACTGGGGCAGCATTTTGCTCACAGCTATAGCTTGCTACTTCTTGATCGACACCATGCTCCCCGACCAGTTGACCATGGAGTTCTTCGGAGAAGGCAGCCGCACGTTCGGCAGCATCCAAGTCTTCTATGCCGTATTGGTCGGTTTGGTTGTTGGCGGTGCCATCAGCTACATGACCGAATACTACACGGGCCTCGGCAAGAAGCCCGTCTTGGACATCGTACAGAAGTCTTCAACCGGTGCAGCGACCAACATCATCGCTGGTCTGGCAACGGGCATGATCTCGACGTTCGGCCCCATCCTGCTCTTCGCAGGTGCCATCTGGGGCGCATACGAGTTCGCCGGTTTCTACGGCGTAGCCATCGCTGCATGTGCGATGATGGCCACGACTGCAATGCAGCTCGCCATCGACGCGTTTGGTCCCATTGCGGATAACGCAGGCGGCATTGCCGAAATGAGTGAGTTGCCGGACGAAGTGCGTGAGCGTACAGACATCCTCGATTCGGTTGGAAACACAACGGCTGCAATTGGTAAAGGTTTTGCCATCGCTTCTGCAGCATTGACAGCCCTGGCGTTGTTCGCTGCTTATGTCACCTTCACGGGCATCGACGGCATTAACATTTACAAAGCGAAAGTCTTGGCCGCCCTCTTCATCGGAGGCATGGTACCCGTTGTATTCTCAGCTTTGGCCATGAACAGCGTGGGCAAGGCAGCCATGGAAATGGTAAAAGAAGTACGCCGTCAGTTCAAAGAGATTCCCGGCATCATGGAAGGCACGGGCACGCCCGAGTACGGCAAGTGCGTGGACATTTCCACCCAGGCGGCTCTGCGTGAAATGATGTTGCCCGGTGCCATCACAATCATCGCTCCAATCATTGTTGGATTCGGCATGGGCGCAGAAGCATTGGGTGCTTACATGGCCGGTGTGGCCGTGAGCGGCGTCTTGTGGGCGATTTTCCAAAACAACGCAGGTGGTGCATGGGACAACGCCAAGAAGTCCTTCGAAGCCGGTGTTGAAATCGACGGTGAGATGACCTTCAAAGGTTCAGAAGCGCACAAGGCTGCTGTAACCGGTGACACGGTCGGTGACCCCTTCAAGGACACCAGCGGACCTTCAATGAACATCCTCATCAAGTTGACCTGCTTGGTTGGCCTCGTCATCGCCCCCATCCTCGGCGGCCACGGCAGCGAGGAAGGCCACAGCCACGGTGAAGCAATCGAAGCGCAGGTTGCGCAGGAAGCTCAGCCCACGGCACACGTAATCGAAATCAACGCAGAAGGCGAAGCGCACTAAGCTGGCCATTCTGTCCATGAAAAAGGGACTCCGTTTGGAGTCCCTTTTTTCGTGCCTTGCGCCGCCTGATTCAGGTTGCGGTGAGGGCCAAAGCGCTGAGCCTTAAACAAACAAGCCGTGCAGCTCGGCATCCACCCCCTCGATGACAACACCGAGGTCCTCTTTGTTTTCGTGGAAGCGGTTGTTGTCCACGTCAATCACGAGCAGCTTGCCAGCGCTGTACGTGCTGATCCACGCTTCGTAGCGCTCATTGAGGCGGTTGAGGTAATCCAAGCGAATCGCCTCCTCGTAGTCCCGTCCGCGCTTTTGGATGTTCTCCACGAGCTTCGGTACAGAAGCGCGCAAGTAGATCATCAGGTCCGGCGGTGAAATGAACCGCTCCATCAACTGGAAGAGGTCGAGGTAATTCTGGAAGTCACGCGAACTCATCAGGCCCATGGCATGCAGGTTCGGCGCAAAAATGTGCGCGTCCTCGTAGATGGTTCGGTCCTGGATGACCTTCTTTCCGCTTTCCTGCAATTCAGCCAGTTGAGCGAATCGAGATCGCAGGAAGAAAACCTGCAAATTGAACGACCAACGCTGCATGTCCTTGTAGAAATCATTCAAGTACGGGTTGTCATCCACTTGCTCGAAATGAGGCTCGTAGCGGTAGTGTTTTGCGAGGAGCGTGGTCAGCGTAGTCTTTCCCGACCCGATGTTTCCGGCGATGGCAATGTGCATAATTCTGGCTTCGTTGAAGGTGCAAAATAGGCCCATTTCCATCGGAACGAAAACCGGGTTTTCAACAGGTCCCTCACATGGAATCAACGGCGAATTGTTAGGCCAATTCGCTCCGCTCCACAGCCTTTTGCCCTGCCAGCAGCGCGTCCACAATGGCACGGTCATTGGCCAACCGCGGCACCTTGTGCTGCCCACCCAGCTTTCCTTTTGCCTGCAACCACCCGTCGAACGTCCCGGCTGCCACCGCATGCCCGATGGGGAACCGCAAGGCGAGCTCCGCGGTTCGTTTGGCGTCGTAATCCGAATTCTGACGACGCAGTGAAGCATCCAAGCACTCCATGAACAACGCCATGCCGCCTGTAGGTGGCTTGCTGAATTCGATGCACCATTCGTGTGCGCCGGTTTCCTCCAGGTTCATGAAGACCGGGGCCGCGGTGTAGTCCCGCACGTGCGCATCCGCCAACGTGCTCGCCTCGGCAATCGCCCGTTCGGCCTGAGCGACCATCACCTCTTCCCCAAACGCATTCAAATACGACGTGGTACGCCCGACCACCTGCATGCGGAATGGGTGGGTCTCTGTAATGCGCACCACGTCCCCGAGCGCATAGCGCCAGAGGCCCGCATTGGTCGAAATGACCAGTGCATACTCCTCACCTACCTCCAATTCGCGCAATTCCAATGCCCGCGGCGACTCCGAGTCCCACTCCGACATCGGCACAAACTCGAAGTAGATGCCATAGTCGAGCATCATCAGCATGTCATCGCCGTCCAACCGGTCCTGTAATCCGAAAAAGCCCTCCGACGCGTTGTACGTTTCAATGCAATCGAAAGGCAGGCGCGTCTCCCCGATCAAGGCGTCGAATTCCGCTCGGTACGGCTCAAAGCTCACGCCGCCGTGCATGTACAGCTGCAAGTTGGGCCAGACCTCACCCAATGCGTCTGCCTGCGACAACTCCAACACCCGCTTGGCCACCACCAGCATCCAACTCGGCACGCCCGCCAGTATGCGAACGTCTTCTCGAAGGGTCGCGCGTGCGAGCGCATCCACCTTTTCCTCCCAATTCTCCATGAGAGCGATGTCCCGGCTTGGGGTTCGGCGGGCTTCGACCCAAAACGGGAGGTTGCGAACGATGATGGCGCTGAGGTCACCGGTGAATCCACCCGAGCCGGTATCATGCAAGGCCGAAGAGCCTCCAAGGATCAAGTGCTTGCCATCGTAAAGCTCCGCTTCGGGCCGCTGATTGCAGAAGAGGGCCAAGAGGTCCTTCCCGCCTTTGTAATGGCACCCCCGCAACGATGCTTCCGTCACCGGCAAAAACTTGCTGCGGTCGGAACTCGTTCCTGAGCTTTTGGCAAACCAACGCGTCTCCCCCGGCCACAACACTCCCAACTCCCCTTGCTGGGCACGTTGGATGTACGGCTTGAATTCATCGTAGGTTCGAATGGGCACTTGGCGCTGGAATTCGCGGAGGGAGCGCATGCTGCTGAAGCCGTGCTCGGCACCGAATGCCGTGCTTTTGCCCTCGAGGAGCAACCGGTTGAATAAGTGACGCTGCAATTCGACCGGCCGCGAACGGACCCGCTCAATGTTCATCATGTGCTTGCGGATGAACCACCGAAATGCAGCGTTAAGTGCCATGGATTTGGTCGAGGTCCGAAATTAACCCGAAGAGCGCGATGAAAAAAGCCTTGGAGCCGGAATCCGAAAGGAAAAAATGCGGTCGCTTGCCTTACGCGAAGACCCGACGGATGGCGGCAATGGCGTAATCCACCTCCTCGGCCGTGTTGTACCGACCAAACGAAAACCGCAAACTCGCCCGCTGCGGATCATGAAATTCGAGCGCGCGCAGCACGTGCGATCCCAGCGTCGCACCGCTTGAACACGCGCTTCCACCCGAACAAGCTACGCCCTCCAAGTCCAGCAGGAACAGCGCCATGCCCGATTTGGGATGGGGCGGGAACGACACATTCAATACAGTGTACAGGCCATCAGGACTGTCCGAGTCGCCATTGAACCGGACGCCGGGAATCGCCTCCGTCAAACCGGTGGCCATTTGGGTCTTCAACGCCCGTACGTGGTCTTGATGTGCCACCAAGTCCGTATACGCCAGATCCATGGCAGCTGCGAGGCCTACGATGTTGTGCGTGCTCTCTGTACCGCCGCGCACCGCGCGTTCCTGGCTTCCCCCTTCAATTTGCCCTTTGAGTTTGACCCCCTTGCGGATGTACAAAAAGCCAACCCCCTTGGGCCCGTGAAACTTGTGGGCTGAGCACGTGATAAAATCCACGGGCAACGCCTCCAAATCGAATGCGTAGTGGCACATGGTCTGAACGGTATCCGAATGGAACAACGCGCCGGCTTCTCGGCACATCGTGCCGATGTGCTCCAAGTCCTGGATCACGGCCACCTCATTGTTGGCATGCATCAGGCTCACGATGGTCTTCCCACCCTTTGCCAGCAGCGCTGCGAGGTGTTCGAGGTCCACTTTGCCGTTCGGCAAGTGGCGCACCAAATCCAGGGTCGTGCCCGCGCTCCGCTCGAGGGATTGAGCGGTTTTGATGACGGCACTGTGTTCGGCTTCCGATGTGATGATGCGGGTGCACCCAAGGTCGCGAACTGCGCCGCGCAGCGCCAGGTTGTCCGCTTCCGTTCCGCCCGATGTGAAATAGATGCAGCTGGGGTGGCATTTGAGGTGCTTGGCCACCCGACGGCGGCTCTGTTCAATCAACACCCGTGACTTGCGGCCCACGGCATGGCTGGAGGAAGGGTTCCCGAAACACTCCTGCAGCACGGGTACCATGGCTTCCACCACTTCCGGTGCGACGGCGGTCGTCGCGGCATTGTCGAGGTACACGTTCATGGCGCAGGGTCAGGAACGCAAAAATGCACCTTTTTGGATTAATCCTCCAAAGCGCGCAAGAAGCCTTGCAATTCGTTTTTGAAGCGGTCGCCCAAAGCGGATGCCGCCTCGGGTGAAGACGCCTCGGCATACACGCGAATGATGGGTTCCGTGTTGGATTTTCGCAAGTGTACCCACCCTTCTTCCAAATCGAATTTCACCCCGTCTACGGTGTTCACTTCCGCCTCGGGATGGGCCTCCATCAGTTGCTTCAGCGCCGCGTCGACATCAACCGCCGGCAAGGCCAATTTATCTTTGGACATGAACCAATTCGGGTACGTGCTGCGGAGTGCGCTCACACGCTGGCCCGATTCAGCGAGTTGGGTCAAAAACAACGCCGTTCCCACCACGGCATCACGCCCGCAATGGGAAGCCGGGTAGATGATGCCCCCGTTGCCTTCGCCGCCGATGATCGCATCGGTGTCTTTGATGGCCTTCACCACGTTGACCTCGCCCACTGCGCTTGCCGTGTACTGCCCTCCACGCGCTTCGGTCACCTGCCGAAGGGCGCGCGTTGAGCTCATGTTGCTCACGGTGTTGCCGGGGGTTTTGCTCAGGACGTAATCGGCGACGGCCACCAAGGTGTATTCCTCTCCGAACCAACTTCCATCCTCACCCACAAACGCCAGCCGATCTACATCGGGATCCACACTGATTCCGAGGTCGCACCCCTCCTTCACCACGGCCTCACAGAGGTCCGTCAAGTGCGCGGGAAGCGGCTCGGGGTTGTGGGCAAACTGGCCCGTCGGATCGCAGTGGACTTTGACCACTTCGCACCCGAGGTCTTCCAACAGCATCGGCACAATGATTCCACCGCTGGAGTTGACGGCATCCACCGCCACTTTGAATCCACGAGCACGCACCGCATCGCCATCCACCAAGGCCAAGGCCAAGGCGTGCGCGACGTGCTTTTCCATCCAATCGGATCGTCGAGTGACCCCGCCAATGGCATCCACGTCGACATACTCTGCCGGGGCATTGGCGAGTTCCAACACCCGCTCTCCTGCCGCAGCACTCAAAAACTCACCGGTCGCATCCAACAACTTCAACGCGTTCCATTGCCGCGGGTTGTGGCTTGCGGTCAAAATGATACCGCCGTCGGCTTGCTCCGCAGGGACCGCCAACTCCACTGTCGGCGTGGTGCTCAGGCCCAAATCCACGACATCTACACCGGCGGCGTTCAACGTGCCGACCAGCAGGTCCCTAACGAGCTCTCCGCTCAAACGTGCATCCCGCCCTACGACCACCGTGGGCCGTGGCTGCCCGGTCGCCTCACGGATCCAGCGCGCATACCCCGTGGCAAATTTGACAATATCGGGAGGCGTTAGGCCTTCTCCGGGAGCCCCTCCAATGGTTCCTCGGATGCCAGAGATGGATGTGATGAGCATGGTCCAAAAATACCATGGCTGGGCATGAGTCGTGAAAGAATTGCCCTCAGATGTGAAAAAAGGAGTGTTCGAAATGCAGCCCGGAATCTCTTCCCGTAGTAGCTTTGTTTGATGAATGAAGAAGGACGCGCTTACCGAGGCGAGCCAGCACTGCAGGGACTCGTTGAGAAGTTCGAGGCGATGGTCGAGCACGGCGAACAAGCCTTCTTCGACGTGGATGAACTGGAAGGACTGATTGAGCATTACCTCGAGCAGAAATCCATCCGCAAAGCCCACGCAGTCGCGCGATACGCGAGCCAACTGTACCCCACCAACCTCGCCCTCAAACTGAAGCATGCCCAGATTCGCATCGCTTCTGGTCAAGGCGTGAAGGCCGTGCCCCTGCTCAAGGAGTTACTGGAAATCGAACCCCTGAACGAGGAAGTGCTCGTTACCCTCGGCGCGGTGTACAGCCAAATGTCGGAGCACAAGCTGTCCATTGACTGTTTCAAACGCGCCCTGGTCTTCGCGGACAAGGAAGCCAAGCGGGAAATCCGCATTGACATTTCGTTGGAACACGAAAACATGGGCGCCTGGCAAGAAGCCATCCGCAACCTGCACGAAGCCCTGGAGGAGGACGCCCTGAACGAGACGGCCGTCTACGAACTGGCCTTCTGCTACGAGCGGACCGGACAATTCAAACAAGCGGCATCGTTCTACGAGCAGTTCCTTGAGAAGCAGCCGTACTCGTTTGCCGCCTGGTACAGCATGGGCAATGCGCTCCAGCAATGTGGGCGCTACACCCAAGCCATCGATGCATATGATTTTGCCATTGCCATCGAAAGCGCATTCGGTCCCGCCTACCACCAGAAAGCGGAGGCCTTGGTCGCTATGGAGCGGTACCAAGACGCACTGCACACCTACGAAGAGACCCTGACGTTTGAAGACCCCTCGCCCAGCACGCGGTGCTACATGGGCGAATGCCTCGAGCGGATCGGTGATTTAGAACGCGCGGAATCCTACTACCGCGATAGCTTGAAACTGGACCCGCGGTTTGCCGATGCGTTTGTCGGATTGGGCGTGCTCGCGGACATGCAAGGGCGACTCGGGGAAGCGTGTTCTTACTTCGAGCAAGCCTTGGAAATCGAACCCAAGCACGCCGATTACCACCTGCTGCTCGCGACGTGCCTCAAAAAACGCGAGGAACACGACCGCGCTGAAGAGGTTTACACCCAGGGGCTGCTCTTGGACATCCAACACGAAGAACTCTGGCTCGAGCGGGTGGATAATTTGCAACTGGCCAGTCGCCATGAAGACGCATTGCTCGTCATCGATGACGGCTTGTCTGCACTTCGAGAAGCTGCGAACCTAAGCTACCGACGCTTCATCAGCTTGTACGTTTTGGGCCAACACAAAGCAGCGTTTGACCTGCTTGAATTCCTTTTGACACACCACTTTGATCAGTCCGAAATTCTCCTGAATTTCTTACCTGCGCTTGCCAATGATGCGCGCTACATCGAACGGATTGAACGATTTAAACCTTAAATAATGTTCGAAATTTCGCATCTGCCTGAACGCACAACACGCCCCCGCACCAATGGCTTGACCATGGTGATGGACAAGGGGTTGAGCCTCCGGCAAGCCGAGGACCTCATTGAAACCGGTGGCGAGCTGGTTGACCTGTTGAAGCTCGGTTTTGGCACGTCCTTGGTCACCCCCAACGTTGGAGCCAAGGTCAAGCGCTACCACGAAGCTGGATTTGACGTTTACTGCGGCGGCACCTTGTTCGAAGCGTTTTACATCCGCAACGAACTCGACAACTACCTGCGCTTCATCGACAGTTTGGGCATCACCTGCTTGGAAGTCAGCGACGGATCCATGGTCATCCCCCACGACGAAAAATGCGAGCTCATCAACAAGCTCAGTAAGAATTACAAAGTGCTCTCCGAAGTGGGTTCCAAAGAAGTAGGCATCCTCATCAGTCCGGCCAAGTGGATTCGGATGATGAGCAACGAGTTGCAAGCCGGAAGCTTCAAGGTCATCGCAGAAGCCCGCGAAAGCGGCAACGTCGGCATCTACCGCCCCAACGGAAGCGCCCACGTGCAGCTGGTTAGGCGCATCTTGGCCAACGTCGCTTTGGAAGACATCCTCTGGGAAGCACCGAAAAAACCTCAACAGGTGTGGTTCCTCCGTCAGTTTGGAGCCAACGTCAACTTGGGCAACATCGGACCGAACGACCTGATTCCACTGGAGTGTTTGCGGCTCGGGCTGCGCGGAGACACCTTCTTCGAGCACCTGCCCGATGCGCTGGCGGAAGGCAAACGCCTCGTGAACGACACCGTCGAGGAAGACTAACCCCATGCCCTAACCCATGAAGCCTCCCGTCCCTACCATCACCCCCCATGAAGTCCAGCAATGGAAACAGGACGGACAGGCCTTTTCGTTTTTGGACATCCGCGAAATTTATGAGGTGACGGTCAGCCGCCTCACGGAAGTCCACATTCCGATGGCGTTTTGCCTGAGCCGGCAAGCGGAGATTCCACGGTCGCATCCCGTTGTGGTGTATTGCCGCGCCGGTGCGCGATCGGCAGCGACCGTCAGTGCGCTGATGACGAAATATGGGTTCGACAACCTCTACAGCTTGAAGGGCGGGATCACAGCGTGGTGCGCGGCATTTTCTCCCGAAGAAGAAGTGGGATGAAACGCCACCTCGGGATTTTCTTGCGCGGCATGGCCATGGGGGCCGCGGACCTTGTTCCCGGCGTTTCCGGTGGAACCGTGGCCTTGATTACGGGCGTTTACGACGACCTCCTGCAGTCGATTTCTGCCGTGTCATTGGGGTTGGTTGACACCTGGAAAAACGGAGGTTTCCAAGGGGTCTTGCGGGCATTGAACGCCCCTTTCCTAGTGGCCTTGGTCACTGGAATTGGCACCAGCATTTTCGCACTGTCCGGCCTGCTGCACCACCTACTGGAACACCACAAAGCGGCCTTGTTCGCCTTTTTCTTCGGGCTGGTTGGGGCTTCCATCCCCCTGGTCGGCCGCGAAATCACGCAGCGCACTGCCCCCACCGCCGCGCTGTTCATTGCGGGAGCGGCCATCACATTCGGCGTGGGCTCGTTGCCGCCGCTTCAGGTGGAACCGAGCTTGGCGTACCTGTTTGCCTGTGGAGCCATCGCGGCTTGTGCGATGATTCTGCCCGGCATTTCAGGCAGTTTCATCTTGCTCCTTCTGGGCGTGTATGGCGCCATTATCGGGGCCTTGAAAGAGCAGGATCTCGTGGTCATTGCCACGGTTGGCGCCGGCGCCATCAGTGGACTGCTGGGGTTTAGCAAAGGACTCAAATCCCTGCTGGCCAAAGCCCGAAACCAGGTCATGGCGATGTTGACCGGATTGCTGCTGGGTTCCTTGCAAGCCCTTTGGCCATGGAAGGAGGACGCTCTCCTGCTTCACACCCACAGCGACGGCCGTGAAACGTGGCTTCAAACGAATGCCTGGCCGGACTCCGGTGAATTGCTCATTTGCCTCGCCTGTGCTGCAGCAGGCGCGGGGCTCGTCGTTGCCATGCAGCGGCTCGGAAACCGCTTTGCCACATGAGCATCACACGCCGGTTTGGTGTCCTGGGTCGATCCTTGGCCTACAGCCAATCGCCGGCGCTGTTTGCCGACCGATTCAAAGCTTGGGGCATCAACGACGCGTGGTACGAACGGTTTGAACGCGCAAACCTCGAGGGCTTTGGGGAGTGGTTGCAAACCGAAGCTGAGGCGTCTCCGGCCTTGGTGGGACTCAACGTGACCATCCCGTACAAGCAATCCATCATTCCGCTGTTGCAAGATTTGACTCCGACGGCCCGTGCCATCGGTGCGGTCAACGCCATCAAGCCCGGCGCGAACGGATGGATCGGACACAACACCGATGCGGAGGGCTTCATGAAATCACTCCGCCCCTTTTTGACTTCGGCGCATGACCGGGCGTTGATCCTTGGCAACGGAGGCGCCGCGGCGGCCGTTCGGTTTGG
Source organism: Flavobacteriales bacterium (assembly GCA_002863125.1). Classification (GTDB taxonomy): domain Bacteria; phylum Bacteroidota; class Bacteroidia; order Flavobacteriales_D; family Sanyastnellaceae; genus UA16. The sequence goes on along the minus strand of PKEB01000016.1, from coordinate 52,370 downwards.
GTTGCAATCCCTGGGCATCGACGTCGTCCACGTCACGCGCTCGCCGATTGAATGGGAAGCGATGCGGTACGACACCTTGAATGCCGCCTACCTCAGGCACTGCAAACTGGTTGTGCAGTGCACCCCGGTGGGCACCTACCCAAATACCGAAGCGCGCATCGATTTGCCTTGGGACGGGTTGACGCCTGAGCACCTCGCCGTGGACCTCGTGTACAACCCGGCGCAAACTGCGTTCCTGAAGCGTGCTGAAGCGGCGGGCGCCAAAACAATGAACGGCAAAGCCATGTTGATAGCGCAAGCGGAAGCGGCGTGGGAATGGTGGAATGCAACCACTTGATTCCGGCCTCGCCCGCGTATTTTTACAGCTGCATGCACGCCGACGAATCCCACCTTCCACCCACCGAACAATCCGGGCCACACCAAGGACTGGAATCCAAGTCCATTCCGGAGTTGGTCGCGGCCATGCACGGGCAAACGCAAGCGGCGTTTGATGCGGTCGGTGCAGCGCTTCCACAGGTGGAGCAATTCATAGAAGCCTTGGTGCCTCGAATGAAAGCGGGCGGACGGCTTTTCTACATCGGTGCCGGAACGAGCGGCCGATTGGGCGTGCTCGATGCCAGCGAATGTCCGCCAACGTTTGGGGTGGATCCCACCAAGGTGCAAGGGTGGATTGCCGGAGGCGATGGCGCCCTGCGGGTAGCAGTGGAAGGCGCTGAAGACGACCCCGACGGCGCGTGGCTCGACTTGGCTTCCGCACAGCCGACCCCACAGGACACGCTGGTTGGCATCGCCGCTTCGGGACGGACGCCATGCGTAGTGGGCGGCTTGAAGGCGGCCAGGGGTGCGGGACTGCTGACGGCTTGCATCACATGCAATCCCGATTCAGCCGTGGTCCAAGCAGCTGAGCATCCAATGGTTGCGGTGACCGGTCCGGAATTTGTCACGGGCAGCACCCGACTGAATGCGGGAACGGCCACCAAGTTGATCCTCAATTTGATCAGCACCACGGCCATGATCCAACTCGGTCACGTGGTGGGTTCAAAAATGGTGGACATGAAGCCTTCCAATGCCAAACTCCAAGAACGCGGCGTGCGCATGATCCAAGAAGCCACGGGCGCTTCGGCGGAGGCAGCAGCAGCATCCCTCGTGGAGACCAACGACGTTCGTGCGTCGATTGCGCAGTTGAACGAACGAGGATAGGCCATGCACACCCTGGAACCGTATTACGCGTGGCGCAACCACTACGTAGCGAGCAACGACCCGCGGAGCCCTTTTTTTGACCGGACCTACAGCGAGTTTGAGTACTCAACCAAAGTCTACAATTACTTCATCCATCCACAGTGGGACTCCATCCACTCGCCCACCTTGTTTTGCAAAATCTTATTCGTCGATTACGAAGAACGCTTTGCCATCATTGAGTTCATTGGCGAATGGAACGATTGCCTGTACAACGACATCATGCAGCTCAAACGCGAGGTGATTGACGTGCTGATGGCCGAGGGCATTCACCGCTACATCCTTATCGGAGAAAACGTGCTCAACTTCCACTTCAGCGACGATTGTTACTACGAAGAATGGTTTGATGAAGTCACCGAGGACGACGGATGGATTGCCCTCCTGAACTTCCGAGAGCACGTCATTGACGACATGAAGGCCATCGACCTGGACAGCTACTTCGTGCTGGGGGGCGAATTGAGTGAACTCGGGTGGCGCACGTTTTCGCCGGCGAACCTCTATCAGCGCATCGACGATTGCGTCAACCAGCGCTTGGGCTTGATTGGATAGCCGCCAGCCACTCCGACAAATTTGCCACCACATGCCGGTCAATGGGAAAGCGCATGGCGTCCGGTGTCAACTCCGCAAGGGCTTCCCAATTCATCTCGAGCAGCGGTTCGGAAGCAGCGACAGCAGCGGGCTTCTCATCCCACCATGCGATGCCTTCATGATCCGCTTGCATCCAATGGTAAACCGCGAGGATTTGCTCGTCCTCCCGGAAGGCGCTGCGGACGAAAAAGTCATTGGTGTAGGCATGGCCCAACCCCGTCAGGCCCTCTGTTGAACCCAGTTCTTCGGCACACTCCCGCCACAGCGTATCCACAATCGCCTCGCCCTGCTCCACGCCACCACCGGGAAATTTGCACCCGACCGATCCATCGGGGAACCGCTCGCGCGCCACGAGGATGTGGGTGCGCGCCGGGTTCAAGACCAGCGCGTAGCACCGCACGTTCCATCGGGTAACCGGCACGTTGCATGCCACGAGCATTTCGCGTTTGCCCGGAGGTCCCGGGTGCCGCTCCACCTTCCAACCGGCGCGCTCCATGTTGCGGCGCACCTGGCCCTTGGCGCAGTACGTGGCCAGCACCGCGCCGGGGTTCATGCCCGGCAACAAGCGCTCAAAAATTTCAACCTCCCACAGCTCGGGCTGTTGCGTGGGTGCAAATGCGTCAAATAAGCACACGTCAAACGCGCCTTTCCCCTTCCACGCTTGCAGGGTGCAGTGCAGGATTTGCGCAGAAAACCCATCAGCCTTGAGCCCGTCCGCACCTCCTGCCTGTTCATGCAGCGCACGCAGGCGCCATGCAAGGTCTTCCGAAAGCCCGGATGCAGCCCAAGCGTCAACCTCATGTGGTTCGAGTGGATGCGGTTCGATGCCGACGTAGTCAAGTGCGACCCCTTGACGTTCCGCCCATTGCCAAGCCAGCGCTGCATTGAGTCCCGTGCCGAATCCCACCTCAAGGACGCGCATACGCTCAGTTGTTTCCTCGTTTTCCGACCACCACCGTTCCAATCCGCGGGCGATGAAGACGTGCTCGGACTCGGTGAGCGCGCCGTGAATGCTGTGGTACGCGACGCCCCACTCGACCACTTCCAAGGTGGGCGATCCGTCTTTTGTCGTCGCCAAGCGGCGGTTCCATGTGCGGCGCGGTGGTTTCACAACGTCTTCTTTCAAAATTGCTCGATGGCGCCCAATCCAAACAACGCAAAATCAAGGCGAACCGGATCGTCCGGGTCCACTTCGCGCAGGGCAGCCGTGAGCAATTCAACCGCCTTCCAGTCGTTTTGTTTTCGGTCGAGCAGCCCGAGTTTTCGGCCCACATTGCCCGTGTGCACATCCAAGGGCACCATCAATTGACTCGGCGCGATTTGGTTCCAGATTCCGAAATCGACGCCCCGCCGACTGGGCCGCACCATCCACCGCAGGAACATGTTCAACCGCTTGGCGGCGGAACCGCGGGCTGGCGTAGCGACGTGCTTGCGGGTGCGGTCTGCTGCGTATCCGCGTTGGGCAGCGGCTTCAAAAAACCGCGCATGGAACGCGGTGAGGCACGCTTCGGCATTGTGGTTGGCTCCGTCCGGCACGAAGGCAGATTCCAAGCCGCCGTAGGCGTGGGTCAAGGCTTGCAGCGCATGCAGAAAAAGTTCAGCGTCGCGCGGCTGAAACGTACGGTGAACGAATCCTTTTGCCGCGGTGCGGATGTCGTCAGCGGTGGCGTGCTTCATGAAGTCACCAGGGGCTCCATCCAACCGGTCCATGAAGGCCCTAGCACTGGCCAAGATCGTCTTGCGTTGCCCCCAAGCGAGGGTCGCCGCGATGAATCCGGCAAGTTCGATGTCCGCTTTGTCGGAAAACCGGTGCGGCACCGCAATGGGGTCATCGGGGATGAAGTCGGGGCGCTCGTACAGCGCTGCTTTTTCCAGCAAAAAGTCCCGGAGGTCATCCGGTACGTGCAATTTTTCATCCTTCGCTGCTCGCATCGCCATCGCACGCAAAATTGGAGCTAAATTTGCGGAGAATGGAATTTGTGCATCCAGAAATACTTTGGGGTCTCGGTGCACTGGCTATTCCGATAGCCATCCACCTCCTGCATTTCCGGAGGTTCAAACGGGTTCGGTTTTCACAAGTCGCTTTTCTCAAAGATGTCCAGCGCGATGCGCGTGCAATCCAGCAAATTCGACACTGGTGGGTCTTGCTGCTGCGCTTGTTGGCCTTTGCCGCCCTCATCGTTGCGTTTGCCCAGCCCACCTGGTTTGAAGGGGACGCGGACACGGATGCTGCAGCCGGGCATGCCGTTTCCATTTATGTGGACAACAGCCTGTCCATGGAGGGCATGGGTGAGGAAGGCCAGCTTCTTCAGTCGGCGCGCAACAAGGCTGCACTGGTGGTCGAGCAATACGAACCAACCGACCAATTTCAGGTCATCACGAACGAGTTTTCCGGGCGTGACCAATCGTTTTTGACCCGCGACCAAGCGGTGGAACGCATTGAAGGCATTCGTCCCTCGCACCAAACGCAACCCTTGGGTGCTGTGCTCGAACGCATCGAAAATCAACTTGGAAAGGCCGACGGACGCCGGGCATCGGCCTACGTCTTCAGCGACCTGCAAGCCTCAACGCATGGACTATCGGCTGAAGCTTCCCCTCCGGATTCTTCGATCCAGTGGTTTTTTGTACCGGAACTGGCGGGCAACACCCCGAACATTTGGGTGGACTCCGTGTGGTTCGACGAACCGGTGCGCATTGAGGGGCGGCAAGCGGCACTGCACGTGCGCATGCAACACAACTCCCGGGCCTCGGTCGACCGAATCCCGATGAACCTGCGCATCAACGGCGAACGGGTCGCCATTGGCACCTTCAACCTCGTCCCGGGCATTCCAACGGATACCGTGCTGCGCTTCACCCATGGAGCGGCCGGCATCCAATCCGCTTCGGTCGAAGTGGAAGACGCGCCGATTCGCTTTGACGACCGGTGGCATTTTGGTTACGACGTCTTGAACCAAATCGACATTCTGGTGCTCTCCTCGGGGAATTCAGAAACGGTCAACACGGCATTGCGCCGGGCGTACAATACGGCAGGCGGTCTGTACCGGGTGACGTATCAAACCCAATGGAATCCGGGCGATTTTGCCAGGCAGCAAGTGGTCGTGCTCAACGACTGGCCTGCCTCGGGGTCCGGCTTTAACAACGCGCTGCTTTCCTATGTTGAGGAAGGCGGAACCGCCGTTTACATCCCTACGCCGCGCACCTCCGACGCATCGGTGCTCACGGCATTTGGCGTGGCTGAGGCTGCTCCGTGGACGGACCAACCAGATCGGGTGCGCGATCTGCAGATGGACCATCCGTTTTTTACGGACATGTTCGACCAAACGCCAGAGCGCATCGACTTGCCGGCTGTTGAATCCATTTGGAATCGACCGGAAGCTCCTGGTGAGGAGGTTCTGGCCGCCACGGAATCGGGCCGCACCTTCTTCTCGCGCATTCCCAAAGGGCGCGGTCAGGCATTTGTATTGAATGCGGGCGCCGCCGCTGAAGCCACCAATTTGATCCGGCATGCCCTGTGGGTGCCGCTCATGCTGCGCATTGCTGAGCGTTCCTCCGCGCACGTGATTCATCAAGCGGAATTGGGCGTCACAGAAGCCTGGGCGGTTGCGGCACCGCTGATGCCGGAAAGCAATTGGTCCATGGAAGGGGCCCAACCGTGGGGAGCCACTTCAGAGACCCGCGCAACGCAGTGGCTTCCGGAAGTGCGCCAACTGGGCCAACGCGCCCGAGTCAACCTCAGTGGCGTGCCATTTGCCCCCGGGCATTACACCCTGCTCAATGGCGAGAACCCCGTCGCGGCCATCGGCTTGAACCAAGACCGTGCGGAATCGGATCACCGCGCATGGGATGTGACGGAATTCGAAGACGCTTGGAACGCCCTCCCGTGGCCATCCATGCGCATCCTCGCTGGAACAAGCTCTACTTTGCCTCAAATCATTCAACGCATGGAACAAGGTGTCCCCTTGTGGAAAGCGTTGCTCCTCCTTGCTGTGGCAGCCCTCGCTGCTGAAACTTTATTTCTCCGCTTATGGAAACCATCATCAAAGGCGTAACCATCACCGACCCCAACGGCCCACACGACGGCACCACCAAAGACGTGCTCGTCCGAGACGGCGTGATTGTCGACATTCAAGATGCCATTTCATCCGCTCCAGCAGCCACCGAATGGAACGAGCCCGGCGCTCACCTTTCCATTGGATGGATGGACCTGCAAGCGGATTTTGCCGACCCGGGATTTGAGCAGAAAGAAGGCCTTGAAAACGGACTGCGAGCGGCCCAAGCGGGAGGTTTCACCCACGTCGTGCTCAACGTGAACCAGCATCCGGTGCCGGATACCAAATCCAACATCGCGTACCTCATCGCGCGTTCAGCCGGGTTGAGCGCCCACCTGCTGCCGATGGGAACCGTCTCCACAGGGCGCGACGGAAAGCAAATCTCCGAAATGCGCGACCTCGCCCACGCCGGGGCCGTTGCCTTCTCGGACGATGCCCCGCTCAACAGTGTTGAGCTGCTGCGCCGCGCACTGGAATACACGCACGGACTGCCCCACCCCGTTATCACGTGCCCCTTGGAATTGGGGCTGAATGCCCACCCGCAAATGCACGAAGGCATCACGAGCACGCACATGGGCGTCGTTGGCAACCCCACGGCCTCTGAAACCATGCGCATCAAGCGCGACCTCGATGTTTTGCGCTACACCGGAGGCAGGCTGCACTTCTCCTGCATCAGCTCCGCGGAATCCGTCAGCTTGATCCGGGAAGCCAAAAAAGAAGGGTTGGCCGTGACGTGCGCCACATCTGCACACCACCTGTTCTTCGTTGACGAAGACCTCAGCGCCTTTGACGGTACACTGAAGACGGTGCCACCCTTCCGCTCCACAGCCGACCGGGAAGCGCTGTGCGCAGGAGTGCTGGACGGTACGATTGATGCGCTGGCATCCGACCACCGGCCCGAGGACCTCGAGCATCACGACGTGGAATTCATGCTCGCATCCAACGGGATGGCCGGAATTGAATCGGTCTTTCCCGTGGCGCTTGCAGGTCTGCGGGCAACACCCGAGGCACACAGCGCCATCATTCAGGCGTTGACGGCCGGACCGCGCGCCGTGCTGGGACTGGATGTGCCGCACATCGCCGTGGGCGCAGCGGCCAACCTGACCTGGTACCACCCGGCACAAGCGGGCAGCGAAACCAAGGTCTCAGCCGCCGAAAATCAGCCCGAGTACGCGGGGCGAACAACGGAATTCACCGGCCGAGGCGCCGTGCTCGGCACCCTGCTTGGTTGAGCGGAATTACGCTTCCCCTTGGGGTCCACTGAAGGTCAATGGCATCGCCGGGTCTTGGTTACCCTTGGGCGGCTGGATGGGGCCCTGCTGTTGCTCGAATCGCTTGACGTTTTCGCTCAACGCGTGGAGCAGTCGCTTGGCATGATGCGGCGCCAAAATAATGCGGCTGCGCACCTGCGCCTGGTTCATCCCGGGCATCACTTGGGCAAAATCCACCACGAACTCCACCGGGCTGTGCGTAATGACGGCAAGGTTGGAGTAGGTACCCGATGCCAATTCCTCTGGCAAATCAATGTTCAGCTTCTTCTTCTTTTCTTCTTGTGCCATGGCAACAGGCTTTAGGGGTTATCGTTGATTGAAATCCAAATCGAGTAAGGCGGACAGCTCGCTGATTCGGCGCGGGTTGGAAGATGGTGCCGCCGGTTGATGGGGGTCGAAATGGATGGCTCCCCATCCCGCTTGAATGGCTCCGTCCACATCGCACTCCCAGTCGTCACCAATCATAACGGCCCGTTCTGCGCTCGAATCGGCCAGCGCGAGGCCTTTCGCAAAGCATTTCGGATGCGGCTTCTTGAAGCCCAGCGCATCGCTCGTGAACACCCCGTCAAAAAACGGCTCGAGTCCGCTTCGGTTGACCTTGATGTGCTGCACCTCTTCAAACCCATTGGTCAAAATGAACATCCGGTGCCCGCGTGCTTTCAACGCTCGGCACACGTCGATGGCGCCATCGAACAGGGCGGTGCGGTAAGGCGCCCGCTTGACATAGGCAGTGCCCATGGCCTCGGCCAACGTTTCCATGCCATCAAATGCCGGAATACCCAATCCCTCCACAGCTTTCTGAAAGCGAAGGGGGCGGAGTTCTTCTTTGGTGATACGGCCTTCGCGGTACGCTTTCCAGCATTTCTCGTTTTCAGCCTCGTACACAGGGATGAATTCCGCTGCTGTTTTGGCTTGAGGCAAATTGGGCTGAGCGATCTCCACAAAAATTTCCTCCAGCGCTTCCCGCGAATTGCGGTCAAAATCCCACAACGTGCGGTCGAGGTCAAAAAACAAGTCAGCGAGCGCGTTGGAAGTGGACATGCTCCGAAGGTACATCACCTCAACCAATGTCTATGAACCAGAACGACAGTGCCGTCAGGATGAACGACCACACCACAAATGCAAGCACCAAAATCCATGGCATGCGCTCATTGCGTTGGTAATATTTAGCCGCCAAAATGGATGCAATGAGAACAGAAATCAGGCCACTCACAGCGAGCAGTCCCCACATGCCAAACTGCCTACGAAATCGTACCACGCGTCTTCGTTGGGGCGTGAAGAAGGGTCGTTTGGGTTCCTTTTCCCCCCGAAATTCAGACCACTTTCTGAGCATCCATTTGCCGAAGTAAAAGAACACCCACACTCCGACCGCAGCACCTGCAGAAGTGATGATGACAGTCGACCAAAAACTCCAACCTCGGGCAATCATCAGCGATGGCGTTACTAAAAACTTGACCACCGCCCCAAACATCCACAGCACGATTTCAAGGAGTCCTGGCATGCTCATAATTTGTTTCCGAAGGCCAAGTCACCGGCATCGCCTAATCCAGGAATGATGTAGCCTTTATCGTTCAACTTGGCGTCCACTGCTCCTGCCCACAAATGGGCTTGCGGATGGCGGCTTTGCACGTGGTCAATCCCCTGCTGGCTCGCAATTGCGACGAGCACATGCACCGTCGCCGGGGTGCCGTGGGATGCAAAAAGTGCCGTGAGCACTTGAGCCAAAGAAGCGCCAGTGGCAAGCATGGGGTCGCATACCACCAAGACCTTGCCATCGAGCGGAGGCGCACTGACTGCGTCAATACCAATTTCGAAAGCGCTGTGCGTTTCATCGGTGTAATTCCGGCACGCCGACACGAAAGCTTGCTCCGCGCGATCAAAGATGTCAGCCACGCCCTGGTGCATGGGCAAGCCTGCTCGCAGGATGGTGGCCAGCACCGGCTGTTGAGCCAAACGATTTACCGTTGCGGTCCCCAACGGCGTCTGGACCTGAGTAGCAGCATACCGCATGGATTTGCTCACCTCAATGGCCATGGCACTCCCTAGCCGCCGCAGGTTGAACCGAAACCGCAATGTGTCCTGTTGAATACTCGCATCGCGCAGCTCCGCAACGAATTCATTAACTACGCTGTCCGTTGTAGAAAAGTCGGCAACCATGGTTCTCAGTTTAACAAACGCGTTCAAATACTTGTTCGTACACCGCACGCCACCCCTCCCATTCGTTGCATTCACTGACCGTTTCGTTGTGCCACAACAGGGTGAGCTCACCATCTACTGCCTTCACTTCATCTGCCAATCGCTCGAGGGCATCCAGGGCTTGCTCAGGTGAAAGCCCCATATACCGATTCAATGTAGCATCCATGGCTGCCGTGGGGTGGATGGTGAGGTCGAGTAGGCGGTTCGCCACCGCATCGAAGGCTTTGTAAGGACGCGACATCCCCGAGCGAAAACCAATCACATCTGCATAGCCTAGGCTGTAATCATGTGAAATCCCTACCTCCTCTAAGCGGTTCCATGAGGCCGGGCAACGCTGAAGCAAATAATGCTGCCGCGCTCGCGCAATCGGGGCTTCAACCGCCCTCGACAATCGCTGAATCTCTTCGAACATCCGTCTCGAGTCCTCTGCGTTGTGACCTTCCACCCCGGGGTGGATTCCGATGTCTGCAGTGGAGGCAATCTTGCGGATGAGCCCTGTCATGCCGGGTTGACTCCAGTGCACGGGCCGGTCATAGTCCCCTCGGTCCGCCATGAGAAAGAAAAACGTAGCGCGCACATTGTGTTGGCGGTGGACGGACTCCAACCAATCGTACGTATCGTAAGGGTCCTGCTGTCCGTTGAACCAAACGTTCCACCGTTCCCGTAAACGTCGACCTTGACCGGTGAACACATCTCGGGCAATGGAACCCACATTCCGAATAGCACTGCGGTGTAGGTATGCATATGCGCTATCAACGTCAATGGTGGGACGCACTTTGTACGTGCCCTTGGCAGGTGCGATTTTGACCGTTTCAGCCCATTCCAATATCCGGGCCTCCACTTCGGGTCGCCGGAGCCATCCTTCCTGGTACGCAATGGACTGTTTGCCAATGAAGCGATTCATTCGGTCCAATTGGACCGAATGTGGTTGGTGTTCTTCCAGTCGCGTCACAGTCCAGAAAATCCAACTCCACCAATCTGAAAGCAATCGATCACTGTTAGCAGCGGCTACACCAAAAGGCAATCGGCCTGAGGAGCAAAAAGGGATTGGGGTTCCATCGGACCAAATATTCACACCGGAATGTGTCAGTTCGGTTTGCGACAGGAATCCAGACGAGGGAATCCAGGCATCTGACTCCGGAACTTCTTCTGCTGCGTAACCTATTTTCAATCCTTCGAACGACGCCCAATCTTCACGGTGCTCCGGCCAAACAAACGGAACACCCAAGACAACGTCGAATACGATGTATGCGACGTAATCATGGCGAGGAGTTCTAGGTTCCCCTTCAATCCAAATTGCTACTTCTTTAGCCAATCGTACAAGGTCTGTGCTATGAATTGAGCTGCGTTGCCGTCCCCGTACAGCGGCACATTGAAATCCATACTTTGCATCTGGTTTTCCATGCGGTCGATACAATCATGAAGGTCAGTTGTTTCAGGACACAATGCCGCCACACCACTGTCAAGTAATTCCGTCCATTCAGATGAATTTCGGAGAATGACAGCCGGTCGGTGCATAAAATAGGCTTCTTTCTGCAGCCCTCCTGAGTCTGTCCAAACCTGCCGAACTTGCTTGAGCCATTCGATCATTTGAAGGTAACCGGCTGGTTCTTTCACCTGTATGTTCTGTTCCCCCATGACTTCCTTCCAGCGGGCGCCGAGGGCAATCTCCGCCATTTTGGCTGTTCGCGGGTGAACTGGAAAAATCACCTGCCATCCCCTTGATTTGGCGGCCTGTCCAATGTTCGATATCCACGCTGCAAGTCGTTCTGGGTTGTCAACATTGGAGGGACGGTGCATAGTCAGCAGAACCGATTTGGCGTCTGCTGATGGCGCCACCGGTTGTCCTCCAAAAAACCTCGCCGTATCCAACATGAGGTCTCCTGACACCTCAACCCGAACCGTGTTCCGCACGCCCGTCGAAATCCCTTCATCCGCCAACAGGCGAACAGCAGCCTCCGATGGACAAAACAAGAGGTCGCTTAAAGAATCTGTGAGGATCCGATTGATTTCTTCTGGCATGCGGCGATCAAATGAACGCAAACCAGCTTCGATGTGGACGGCGGGGATGCATTCTCTGCTTGCTGCCCAAGCTCCTGCCAACGTCGAATCTGTATCTCCAAAAAGCAACACCGCCGCTGGTTGATCCTTTCGAATGGCCGCTTGAATGCCTCCCATCATTTGACCCATGCGTTCTGCAGGATCCGTTGAAACTGTCAACGCATGGTGTGCTCGCGGCAAATCCAACTCCTTGACGAAACTGCCCGCCATATTATCTGAGTAATGTTGGCCCGTGTGCAACACCCGTTCCTCAATCCCCCATTTGGCATCTTTCAAGGCACGACTGAGCGCACTTGCCTTCATCCACTGCGGACGAGCTCCGATTACCGTAAGAACCCTTGTCATAATAAAACCACGTTTGAATTCATTCAATTACAGCTCGCCTTCGTCAGCGAAGCTAAAGTAACGGTTGCGGGAAACAATCAAGTGGTCGAGCAACGGGCAATCCAACATTTTGCCCGCCCATTGAAGGTTTTTTGTGAGCTCTCGGTCGGATCGGCTTGGACGGACGTTGCCGGAGGGATGATTGTGCACCGCGATGATGCCCGCCGCACGCATCGCGAGCGCTTTCGAAAAGATGAGTTTCGGATCCGCGACGGTGCCCGTCAATCCACCCTTGCTGACCATCACTTCAGCCATGACCGCATTGGAACGCCGCAGCAGCACCATCCAGAACTCCTCGTGCCCCAGATCTGACAACCGGATGGCGAACCGATTAAACACATCGGCCGATGATCGAATGAAGGTATCATACGGCTGGGCGGTCATCTGCCGGCGCCGACCCAATTCCAACGCCGCGGACAATTGAAGGGCTTTGGCGCGGCCGATGCCGGGGACTTCCGTCATGCCTAAAGGTGGAATCGAGGAAAGCACTGACAAGTCTCCTTGCACCAATTCAAGCAACGCCTGCGCGGCCTCGTGAACGGAATGGCCCTGCACCCCTGATCCCAACAGCACCGCGATCAACTCGACCGCGCTCAATTCCTGCGGTCCGGTCAACAACATTTTCTCCCTCGGCTGCTGCCCTCGGCCTCCCTCCTCCATCATCCATGCGATTTTCGGGCATAAAAAAAGCCCCCTTGTTCAGGGGGCTAATTTCAATGTTATCGGAACCCAATCAGAGCTTCGCTACGTGAGTGGCGAGGCTTGATTTGAGGTTAGAGGCTTTGTTCTTGTGGATGACGTTGTTCTTCGCCAGTTTATCCAACATCGCGGAAACTACAGGGAGCATCTCTGCCGCCTTCTTCGCGTCAGTGGTTGCACGGAGTGCACGGACAGCATTACGCGCTGTCTTGTGGTAGTAACGATTGCGCGCCGCTTTCTTGCGGTCAGAGCGGATGCGCTTCAATGAGGACTTGTGATGAGCCATAAGCTTTCTTCTGTATTATCCCGATAAGGGGGTGCAAATATAGTAGATATTCCAATGCACGCAAGCGCTGCCGGCAAAGAAACAGAAAGGGCGCACCCCTGCGCCCTTTCACCCTAACAATCTACTCGTATTTCGACAACGACGCCTGCAAACCTCGCATCAAAACACGGCACTATATTACATAAATATTTTCCATCAACAATCAAATAAGTCGACTAAATTGTATATTTTATAGTTAAGAGCGGTTTCGGGTTGTCGTTGACTCAAATTCATTCATGCCCCTCAAGCGCAAATCCAACAGCACGCAAACCTACCTTTGACCTCGGTTCATGTTCAACTTTACACGCCACCGGTTGAAGCATTCCTGGAAAGCATGGATGTGCTGTTTGCTCCTCGGACACTTCGGTCTGTCGGCATCCGGACAAGGGCTGTTCGCGAACGTTTCCGAAGCCGCTGGTGTGAACGCCGATGGCCTGCACCATGCGGTCGCGATTGGAGATTTTGACCGCGACGGACGGGAAGACATCTACGTAGGCACCAAGTTTGCACCCAACCGTTTATTCCGAAACCTTGGCGGAATGGAATTCGAGGAGGTGGCGGTTCCCGCAGGAGTCGCCGATGACGGCACGACCAACGCGGTGCTTTGGGCGGACTTCAACAACGACGGCTGGCTGGACCTGATTACAGGAAATTACCTGGATCCCAACCGCCTGTACCTCAACAACGGCGACGGCACCTTTACCGATGCAACAGACGCCTGGAATGCAGGCAACGCCGGGCCTTGCCGAAGCCTCCACGCTGCCGACATCGACGGGGACGGCTGGTTGGACCTCTATGTGGTGAACATCAACAGCCACAATGCCATGCTGCGCAACCTCGAAGGTGCCGGCTTTGAGAACGTCACCTTTCCCTCGGGAACGGTGGATACGGGCATTGGCATGGGGGCGCTGTTTTTTGATTCGGACAACGACGGCGATGTGGACCTGTATGTCACCCACGATGGCAACCAAGTCAACAAATTTTTTCGCAACAACGGCCAAGGCAGCTTCACGCAAGACGCCGCGGGCGTGGGGTTGGACTACCAAGGCAATTGCATGGGGGTCGACGCAGCGGACATCAACCACGACGGCTGGATGGACCTCTACATCACCGACCTCTACCCCAGCGAGCTGTTCCTGAACAACGGCGATGGGACCTACACCGCCATTGGCGAGGCGGCTGGCGTAGACGATTCAGGCATGACGTGGGGCTGCATCTTTTTCGACTACGACCACGACGCAGAATCGGACCTGTACATCGTCAATGACTACGCCTTCGCGCCTACGTCGAACCGCCTGTACAGGGGCCTCGGCGACACCACGTTCGCTTGGGTCAGCGAAGGGGATGTGGTCCTGGAACACGACCACAGCGATTACGGGCTGGCAGCGGGGGATTTGGACGGTGACGGGGATTGGGACCTCGCCATCGCCACCAGCGGCTCTCCCACCCAGCCTGGTTTCCAGGTCTTGGAAAACCTCAACTCAAGCGGGCACTACATCGGCTTCCGACTCGAGGGCACCACCTCCAACCGATCCGCCATTGGGGCGCGCATCGAAGTCCATTTTGATGGCAAAATCCGCTACGACGAAATCCATTGCGGCCAAGGGTACAGCGGTTCCAGTTCGTTCGATGTCCATGTCGGTTTGGGCACTGCAACCAGCGTGGACTCCCTTGTGGTGCGCTGGCCCACCGGGGAATACTCTACGCACGGGCCATTTGCCGCGGACAGCATCCATGCGGTGCTGGAGCCGGGTGCAGAACCTTGGTTGACCTACGGCTGCACCGATGCAGATGCATGCAACTACGAAATGGCCGCGACTGAGGACGACGGAACGTGCTTCTTTCCCTCGGCCGGCTTGGACTGTTCTGGCGAGCCCCTGCCGGATTTCCCGACCTTGGCGACCCACAGCGTTGCCCGCATCTGGAACGAGGCTACCCTCCTGAGCATTCGCCACGACTGGGCGCGCCCCACGGTCCACGCACGGAACTTGTGGCACACTTCCGCACTGATGTACGACGCGTGGGCGGCTTGGGGTGAGGACACCATTGTCGGCGCGCAGCCGTGGCTTTTGGGCAACCAACAAGGAAGCTACACGTGTGCTTATGAAGGGGTGTCCGAGATTGAGGCGGAAGACCGACTGGCAGCCCGGCAGTTGAGCATCAGCTACGGGGTGTACCGGTTGCTGCAGCACCGGTTTGCCAACGCGCCACGCGCCGAGCGAATCGCCACACACATCGACACCCAAATGGAAGCCTTGGGCTTTGACACGGCTTGGCACGAGACCGATTACACAAACGGGACGTGGATGGAGCGCGCTGCATCGCTCGGCAATTACCTCGCGGAACAGTACATCGCGTATGGATTCCAAGACGGTTCGTTCGAAGTGATCGATTACCAGAATACCTACTACAACCCCATGAATTGGAACCTGGTGATGGACGAACCGGGCAACCCCAATATGTTTTTTCCCAACCGCTGGCAACCCTTGCAATTGGCCGAGTTCATCGATCAATCCGGCAATGAAGGCTCCAACATTTCCCCCGACTTCCTCAGTCCTGAATGGGGCAACGTCCAACCGTTCGCTATGACGCCGGCAGACACTGCACAGTTCGAACGGCTGGGAAGCACCTACACCGTCTACCACGACCCGGGGCCTCCGGCGCAAATCGATCCAAACGCAGAAATCGGATTGGAAAGCGATTACAAATGGGGGCATACCCTTGTCGCCCTCTGGGCCTCCCACCTCGACCCTTCCGATTCCGTGGTGTGGGACATCGGCCCCGGAGCATTCAGCTGGAATGGGTTCTTGCCTGGCACCATCGAAGAGGCACGCGATTACTATGCGGTTGATGGCGTTCCTGTCGCCGCAGGTGTCGAAGCCGGGCACCCGTTCAATCCGGTGACTGGCGAGCCCTATGCGCCCCAACCGGTTTTGCGCGGAGACTTCACACGGGTCCTGGCGGAATACTGGGCGGACGGTCCGGATTCAGAAACCCCGCCCGGGCACTGGTTCACCCTCCTCAACTACGTCAACGACCAACCTGAACTGCAACGCAAATGGCGCGGCCTCGGTGAGTCGCTCGCCCCCCTCGATTGGGACGTCATCGCCTACTTCTCCATGGGGGGCGCCATGCACGATGCAGCCATCGCTGCGTGGAGTTGCAAAGGATGGCACGACTACGTGCGGCCGGTGTCGGCGTTGCGCTGGATGGCTGACCGCGGACAATGCACCGACCCGGAGCTGCCCAACTACCACGGAGCGGGCCTGCCCATCATCCCGGGACACATCGAACAAATCGGACCGGAGGACCCCGTGGACCTCCGTGGACCTGAAAACGAGCACCTGTACGAAATGAAAATCCGCTGCTGGAAAGGACCGGACTACATCGGGGTGCCCGCGTTGCAATGGGCCGGCGTGGATTGGATCCGCGCCCGCGAATGGTGGCCGTACCAGCGCCCCACGTTTGTCACACCGCCGTTTGCCGGCTACGTCAGCGGGCACTCGACGTTCAGCCGAGCAGCTGCGGAGGTCTTGACCGCCTTGACGGGCGATGCGTTTTTCCCCGGAGGCATGGGCGCGTTCCCGGTGGAAGCCCATGAATTCCTTGTTTTCGAAGACGGGCCATCCATGGACTTTGAATTGCAGTGGGCCACCTACCGCGACGCCGCGGACCAAAGTGCGTTGTCCCGCATTTGGGGCGGCATCCACCCCCCGATTGATGATTATCCCGGTCGGGCCATGGGCGAAGTAGTGGGCATGGACGCCATTTTGCTCGCCGAGCAGTACGCTTTCCCCTTGCTCGGCACCGACTGTTTTGAAGCCGGAGGTTATCCGTGCCTGTGTCCCGGTGACTTCAATTCGGACGGATTGCGCAACCTGCCGGATCTGCTCCTGCTGCTCGTCCACTTCGGCGAGGCCGTCGACGTGGTGGGCAATGGCGCCTCTCCGGTTTTGGACCTCGACGGAAGTGGGGACGTCAATACCGGCGATCTGCTCGGCATGTTGACCGTGTGGGGACAGCCGTGTTAAGGCTACTTAGACTGGCTGTGCACCACCAATTCATCCAAGAATACCCACGTCGCTGAGCTGGCGGCATCGTGCCATTCGGGGCATGGACCGGGGTTGCGGGCTTCGAACCGCACCCAACTCGCCGCCTCTCCAACCGGAAGGGCCAAACGCTGCACGTCCTGGGCGTCGTTGGGATCGAAGGTTGACGTGCCAAACGGCTGGGTCCACCACCCACCGTTCCAGTTTTCGCCGTCAGCGGACCACTGGAACCGCACAGAGTCCGGCAGGAAAATCCAAGCATCCTGGTACCGGTACACCTGCATGCTCAGCGAATCGATTTCGGTGAGCGCATCCAACTGCAAGGTAACGCCCATGTGCTCGCCCTGCGTCGCCTGCCACGACCCGTCCCGAAAATCCGCTGAGCCCAATCGCCCATCCGCCAAGCCCTGCTCGCCCCGTCCTGGGTAGTATGCGTTGATTTCGTGAGCCAACTCAACCGGTCGAAATGCACCGACGTGACCGGCCAGGGGAAAAGCCAACGGGTCGCCCATCGATACGCCTTTGCGCGACAGCGCCACCCGCAATTCGCCCTCACCCTGGATCTCATGGGTTGCCTCCAGGCCCATGGCACGGGCCGTTGTTTCACCGCCCAAAGCCACAAATTCTCCCGTACCTCCGACCCCGGACATGGCCGGAACGAGTTGAACGCGCAGGCCGTTGGGGGCAGTGCCCTGCTCCCATTGAAGCGCCATGGGAACCGTTTCCCATCCGTACGCCACAGCCCAGGCATCGAGCCGGGTGTAATGGGATTCCATGCGCGTTTGGAAATCCGGACAGTTGCGGGTGGATGGCGGGCTCCAGAGCACCTCAGCCATCGCCACGAGGCGTGGATACACCTTGGATTCGACGAGGTGTTGCGGTGCGCGTTCGCTCCACATATTGCACTCCCCACCGAGGATGCGGCCGCTCCCTTCCAGACCTTCTGGCTCGGGCTCAAACCCATAGACCTCCTCGAGGTCCGTGGATTCCACGGGGTAGTCAAAATAGCAATGCGACGTCGGCGACATGATGGCATCATGGCCCATGGCCACGGCGTCGCGACCGCCGTCCATGCCCCGCCACGACTGCACGGTCGCCCCGTCGGGCAAGCCGCCTTCGAGGATTTCATCCCAACCGATCATTTTGCGCCCGTGGGCTTCGAGGTACCGACCGATCTCGCCAATGAACCACGACTGCAATTCATACGCGTCGTGCAGGCCTTCGTCGGCGATGCGTTTTCGGCATTTGGGGCATTGCTCCCACCGCACTTTGGGCGCCTCATCGCCTCCGATGTGGATGTATTCAGAAGGAAAAAGCTCCATCACTTCGTCCAACACGGTTTTCAAAAACGCCAACGTCGTGTCCTGCCCCGCGCAGTAGATGTCCTTGAACACGCCCCAGTCATGCGGCACCTCCATGGCCTCGCCGGTGCACCCCAACCACGGGTAGGCGGCCAATGCGGCACGGCTGTGGCCCGGGAGTTCGATTTCGGGAATGACCTCGATGTGGCGCTGGGCTGCGTAGGCGACGATGTCGCGGATTTGCTCTTTGTTGTAAAACCCGCCGTGCTGGCTGCCGTCCGCCTCCGTCCGCCATGCACCCTTTTGGGTCAATTTAGGGTAGGCATCAATTTCAACGCGCCACCCTTGGTCTTCCGTTAGGTGCCAATGCAGCACACTCATTTTGTGCAAGGCAAGCAGGTCAATCGTGCGCTTGATAAATTCCGGCTCCATGAAATGCCGGCAACAATCCAGCAGCAATCCTCGGTGGGCAAACCGCGGCGCATCAGCAAGGTCTCCGCACGGCAAGGCGCCATCACTCGTCAGCGCCAAAGAACGCAACGTAGTCAATCCGTGAAACACCCCGTGCGTTGAGCCGGCTTTGATGGTGATGCCATCCGGTCGAATGGCAAGCGCGTACGCCTCGGGTTCCATACCGGGCACCTGCTCTGCGATGACCGACACGGCCTCTGCTTCCTGTCCATCCGAATCAGCCGTGAGCCAATCCGACCAAAAACCCCGTTCCGGTTGCCAATCCGCTGGCACTTCCAGTTCCCACGCTCCGGAGATGGCACAGGTGTTTTGCCCGGGATTCCAGCTTGTTGGATGCGGAATGAGGTCCAATGAAGGCGTTTCTGCGACCGGAGCACAAGCTCCCAAGAAGAGGGCAAAAGCGGAGAACAGCAGGGGTTTTTCCATGGTGCAAAATAGCGCACCTCCGGGCAATCAGGGGTTGAACCAGTGGCGAACCGCTGCAGCGCTGACCTTGCTGGACTTTCCGTCAAACAGGGCCGTCGGGTGTTCGTCCACCTCCCGGCACGAGGCATGGAATTGGGTGACGCCGAGTGCCATCCAGTCCTCGCGCTGTTCCGGCACCACGCCGCTTCCGACCGTTACGTCAAATCCTCCGTCGACCAATTGACGAATCCGATCGCGGCCGTCCCACGCACGGAGTTCGCCGCCGCTTGTCAAAAGCCGGCGCACACCCAGTGCCTCCAAAGCGGCGGCTGCGCTTTCCCAATCGGTGCAGGCATCAAATGCCCGGTGAATGACGATGCGGTGAGCTCCAAAGTCGCCCACCCAGCGTTCCAACAGCGGTGCGTCCCACGTTCCATCCGCTTGCAAGGCACCCACCACCACCCGCGTGGCACCCGCAGCCAACGAGCCTTCGATCTGCGCCGTCATCAGCGCTTTTTCCTCCTCCGAGTAGACAAAATGCCCCGCCCGGCAACGGATGAGCGCATGCACCGGCAACCCGTGGACGCGCGCCAAGCGGATGTCTGCCTCGGTTGGCGTCAGGCCCCCGCACTCCCAATGCGCGCACAACTCCACGCGCTGTGCTCCAGTTGCGGCAGCTGTCCGAACGTCATACGGCGAACTCGCGCACACCTCCAATTGGAAGGGTTCAAGCAGGTGCATTCCGGCCTGCACGCCCGCTACGTCTTGTATGCGGGTCAGATCCAACACTTCCTCCGCGGCATTGATTTGGGTCAGCCCGGTGCCGGCATCCATCATCGCCTGCAACGCCGTCGGCAACTCGAGTTCTCCGCGTTCCGGATGCGGCGCCAATGCGGCCAAATGCGCCTGGAGGCGCTCGCCGTCGAGCCGGAAATAATTCATGGAAACGCGAACGGAGCCGCTCGCAGCCAAGCGTTCAACGACTGACGCGTCTGGCTTCTCCGTGATGCGGTGAACGGTCGTCCCGTCTCCTTCGAGCACGGCGAACGCCATGGTTTTGGCGGGATCCAGGCCCAAGGCATCCCGGTCGTAGGCCAACACAGCCGGCCCCGCACCTTCCGTCCGGAGACGCGACAGGGCGGACCGGGTTGGGAGGTTGTCGCCGTTTGCCAAGACCCACATCGCGCCTGAGGGCACCGGGTCACTCTCCAGCGCGCATTGGACGGCATGGCCCGTGCCTTTGGGTTCAGGCTGTACCGCTGTTTGGACGCGCATGCCGAGGCCTCGGCCCTCCCATTCCTGCAGAAATGCTGGCGTGATGGTGTCATTGGGGGCGATGACCACGGTCGCTTCGGTGAAACCCGCTCGCAGGGCTTGCTCAAGGATGAGCTCCAGCATGGGCTCGCCGTTGGGGCCCACTCGAATCATGGGCTTGGGCCGCTCGAGTGCATCTTGGGCGAAACGCGTTTGCTCCGCCGATGCAGCACTGGTGCGCATGCGCGTGGCACGGCCGGCCGCCAACACAATGATCCGATTGCACGTCATGCCTCGAAGTTCATACATCTCACTCAATTGACCTCTATGCGGACGCCTTCAGCACCCAAGTTAATCGGGATGACCCGCGCGTCTGTTGCGCGGAAAGCGTCCACCGCTGGCTGCCTTTTTCCATCAGGAAAGACGGCGAACGCCGTTCCACCGCCGCCGGAACCGTTGATTTTGCCGCCGCAGGCTCCGAGTTGCGCAGCCTGTTTGAGCAACGCGTCAATGCGCTTCGTTGATACATCTATCCCTTCGGACAACCAACGGTGGTGTTCTATCAACCGTTGACCAATGGCCTGACATGACGCGCCGCCCGTTTCAAGCAAAGCGCGGCCGTCCGCCGAAACGGATTGGATGCCGACCGTGGCGTCCATGAGTCGGTGGGCGTTCAAGTCCCATTGCTTCGGTCGCGCTGGAAATGCCCCTTCAGTCAAGGAAGCCCCCCACTCCTCGAGGAGCTCGAGCCGTTGGTGCTTGGCGCGGGAAAGAATGCCCAACGTGTCTTTGGGCTCTTCGGAGTCGATCAGCAACCACTCGCCCGAAGGACATGCAAAAGGATGCGTCGCGAACGCAGGATGAAAATCGACCGCTCGCACGCCGCCCATGGCGCACATCACCTGGTCCATCATGCCCCCAGGCTCATCAAAAAACGCCACTTCCACGCGCCACGTCGCATGGGCCACCCACTCGCGATCAAGGGCCTTCCCCGCCCGCGTGGCGATCAATGCACACCACGCTGCTGTGAGCGCACTCGAACTGCTGGCACCGGCTTGTTGCGGAATGGCACTTGTCACTTCCGCCCGCCAGCCGTTTTCCGGCAGCCATCCCTCCTTGCGAGCGACGTGCAGCGCTGCCAACCAATACGCCCGCGGGCCCGGGTCGGGCAATTCATCCAAGTTCCACGTGTGGACCTCATCCAAATCGAGCAGGTGCAATTCTACCGTTTGATCCGACCGGGAAGTGCTGCGAATGTGGCCGCGCAAATCAATCGCCGCCGCCACCACGGGGAGTCCAAAATAATCTTGATGCTCGCCAAACAAGCAAATCCTGCCCGGCGCTGATGCATTGATAATCATGCGGTTGCCGGCGTTCGGTTCAAGGCAAATACGCCCCATGCACTGCCGGTTGCCACCGCCAGCAGGATCATCGCCGCGGATGCGTCGCCGTACAACCAAGATCCCGTGGCGATGAGCGCGGCATACACGCCTGTGCATCCCAATACCATGGAGAGGATGCCCCGAGGAACGGGCCAAGGAGCAGTTGCTTCTGCTGTGGCCCAGCGTTTCCATCCCGGACCGCCGGGGTTGACTTTTGCTACGAACGAACTCAAGGTCTTTTCCGACTCGGGGGGCGTCAAATAGGTGGCCACTACCCACACCAAGGTGGTAAGCAAGGAACCCCAGATCAGTTTCTCGTGGGCGGCCAGCTCAACAATGTCCAAGCCGTCGTGAACGAAGGTGAAATACCCCGCAACAACCAACGAGCCGCCCATCGCCACCAACTCGGTCCACGCATTGATGCGCCACCAAAACCAGCGCAGGATGAACAGGCCGCCGGTGCCGGCGCCGATGAGCAACAGCAGGTTGAAGGCTTGTCCAGCATCCGTCAGCAGCAAACCGAGCCCGCTGCCGAGCATCAACGAAACCACGGTCGCCAATCGGCCCGCACGCACCTGCTCCGCATCGGTAGCATCCGGTCGAATGAAGCGCACCCAAAAGTCGTTGACCAAGTAGCTCGCACCGAGGTTGAGCTGGGTGGACATCGTGCTCATGAAGGCGGCCAGCAGCGATGCCGCGACCAAGCCCAAGAGTCCCGCAGGCAGCAAGGAGAGCATGGCCGGGTAGGCCAGGTCGTGGCCAATTTTGTCCGCAGGAATGTTGGGGAACGCCGCCTGTAAATCCGCCAGCGTGGGGAACACCACAATCGACGCCAAGGCGATCAAAATCCACGGCCACGGGCGCAGGGCGTAGTGCGCCACATTGAACAGCAGCGTGGCCCCCACCGCATGGCTCTCGTCCTTGGCACTGAACATGCGTTGCGCGATGTAGCCGCCCCCGCCAGGTTCGGCGCCGGGGTAATAGCTCGCCCACCACTGCACCGCGAGGGGTACGAGGAGGATCGGCACCCATTGGGCCGGGTCGTCCATGGCGGGGAACATGCTTGTTTTGGAGGCGACGTCCGCGTGGGCCAACAGCGCATCCAATCCCCCTACCGCATCCAAGTTCAGGATGTACCAGCAGGCCCAAACCGAGCCAATCATGGCCAAGATGAACTGCACGAAGTCGGTGAGAATGACCGCCCGCAATCCGCCGAGTGTGCTGTACAACAAGGTGATGGCGCCGGTGACAAGCAGGGTCAGCCAGCCGGGCCAGCCCAGCAAAATGCCGCCCAATTTGATGGCGGCAAGCGAAACGGTCCCCATCACGAGCACATTGAAGACCAGCCCCAAGTACAACGCCCGAAACCCGCGCAACACAGCAGCGGGTTTGCCGCCATATCGCAGCTCATAAAATTCAATGTCCGTCATCACGCCCGATCGGCGCCACAGCCGAGCGTAAACGAAAACGGTGAGCATGCCGGTGAGCAAAAAGGCCCACCATCCCCAGTTGCCGCTCACGCCTTGCTCCCGAACAAGACCGGTGACAAGGTTGGGGGTGTCGGTCGAGAACGTGGTCGCGACCATGCTGATGCCCAGCAGCCACCAGGGCATGTTGCGGCCGGCAAGAAAAAAACCCGCTGCCGAGTTTCCGACGACCCGCGATGCCCAGATGCCGACGCCGAGGGCCAACAAAAAGTATGCGCCAATGATGGCCCAATCGAGTGCTGCAATCTCCATGCAACAAGGATAATCAATGCCCTTGCAATCCGAGCGCCTTGCGTTGTTTTTGTGAAAAACCCGCGACCACCCGTTCGTAGCTGTGGTCAATCAAGTCGAGGACCAATGCACGTGGAACATCGGCTTCCGACTGGACGGTATTCCAGTGCTTTTTGTTGGCGTGGTAGCCGCCGATGATGCCCGAGTGTTGTTCGCGCAATTCCACCGCGTATTCGGGATCGCATTTGAGCGTAACACCGTCGAACGCATCTATATCTGCCAAGGCAAACACCTTGCCCGCCACCTTCCACACGCAGGTGTTTTCGTCAAAGGGAAATTCCTCGGTGACGTGGGCTTTGGACAGGCAACGGTCCCGCACCTCTTCAAACTCAATTGTTCTCATCGATTTTGGCCAATTCCCGGTTAAATTGCAACGATTTTCACAAACACCAAATCACATGCGATTCACTTTCCTCCAATTGGCATTGGCCGTGACCCTGCCCGCTCTGGTGCAAGCGCAATGCACTGAAATCTTCATTTCCGAGTACTGCGAAGGCACGGGCAACAACAAAGGCGTGGAGTTTTATAACCCCACCGGCGAAGCCATCGACCTCTCAGCATACCAGCTACAGCGCTGGAGCAACGGGGAAGGAACTGCAACGGATTGGACCGACCTCATCGGCACCATCGAACCCCACGGCACGTGGGTGTTGGTCAATGGCCAAACCGAAGACGTGGACTTGGGCGGTGGCGCGACTTCACCGGCTTGCGATCCCGCGATGCAGGCATACGCGGATCAATTGGACAATCCCTACCCAGCACCGACCTACATGAACGGCAACGACGCCTTGGTCTTGGTGAAAAACGAAACCACTGTGGTGGACATCTTCGGCAAGCCCGGTGAGAATCCCGGCGTGGCTTGGACGAACGATGAAGTGAACGGGTACATCGACATCGGTGATGGCGCAGCTTGGTTGACTTCCAACCACACCCTTCGCCGCAAGTACGATGTAATGGGCGGTGTGACAGTACCACCTGTCAGCTTTAACACCTTCCTCGAGTGGGATACGCTCCTCGTGAACACCTGGGACGGCCTCGGCATGCACAGCTGCGCCTGCAGTCCGAACGAATTGGAAGAGTTGCCAGCCGTTGAAACCGCTGTATTCCCCAATCCTTCTGCCAACGGCAATTTGACCCTTTCGGCCACTGAAGCCATCGAGCGCATCACTGTATTCTCGGCTACGGGTCAGGTGCTTCGCGATGAGAATATGGCGCAAGCAGTGCGGGAGTTCGCGTTGACCGACCTCGCGAGCGGAACCTACTTCGTGAACATTCACCTCACCGAAGGGCGCACCTTCGCGCACCGCGTGGTGATTCAATAAATAGTTGATGAAGCGATTGGCGATTGCAGGCTTGGCCCTCTGGCTGAGCGCAACGGCATGGGCGCAAACCGGTAAAATCACCGGTGTGGTGTCGGATGCCATTACCGGAGAGGCCCTGATCCAAGCAAGCGTGCTGGTGAACGGCACCGGCGTCGCCACTGATTTCGATGGTGCATACACGTTGGACCTGCCCTACGGTACCTACGACATCACGGTGCAGTACATCGGCTACGAGAGCCAGACCCGTTCGGTCCAGGTGGATCGGGCGTTGGTTCAGGCCAACTTTAAGCTGAGCACCATCGTCTTGCAAGAAGCCGAGGTCATTGCCGATGTGGCCATTGAGCGCGAGACGCCTGTCGCTTTCTCTAACATCAAACCCGTTCAGATCCAGGAGGAATTGGGCTCGCAGCCCATCCCCATGATCCTGAACAGCACCCCCGGCGTATATGCCACCCAAGCGGGATCGGACGACAACGGCCCATCGATTTCCATCCGCGGCTTCAAGCAGCGGAACGTCTCGGTGTTGGTCGACGGCATTCCCGTCAACGATATGGAGAGCGGGGCGGTATTCTGGAACAACTGGTTTGGGTTGGATTTGGTGACCCAAACCATGCAGGTCCAGCGCGGCCTCGGCGCCTCCAAGCTCGCCTTGCCTGCCATCGGTGGAACCGTCAACATCGTCACCTCCGGCATTGAATCTTCGCGCAAGACGTCGGTCAAGCAAGAGGTCGGCAGCTTCGGTTTCACCCGAACGTCCCTCGGCCACACCTCCGGCCGGCTCGACGGCGGCTGGGGCTACACCCTCGCCGGCAGCTTCCAAAACCGCCAAGGCTACTTCCAGCAGGACTACAACCGGGCCTTTTTCTACTACGTGAAAATCCAAAAGGCCCTCGGGAACCATACACTTTCCATCAGCGCCACCGGTTCGCCTTCAGAGAATGCCTCCCGCGGCTACCAGCAGCGCATTGCCACCCACAACAAGAACTTTGCGCGATCCCTGTTCACGGGCAGTGAGGCGGACTACGAGCGGTTGCGCGGATACAGCGTTGCCTACGATGCCATCTTCAATGACGGTACCTTGTTGCAACAAGAAGAGCTGGCCGCCTACGACAGCCTGAACGCCTTGTACGGTTACAGCTCTGCCGACGACTTCGAGGAAGAAGTCTCCGCCACGGACTTCATCGATACGACCGGCCTCGTGAGCTACGGCGATAACTACAACGTGCACTGGGGTATGCTCAACAACGAGGTCTTGTACGAGCGCCAGAACAAGTACCACAAGCCCCTCTTCTCCTTGCGGCACAGTTGGCGCGTTTCGGACAAGCTGTACATTTCTAACATGGCCTACGCGAGTTACGGCTACGGCGGGGGCACGCGACTCGAAAACAGCCTCGGCGGTGGTGACTACACACCCGATGGGCAAGTCGACTTTCAGAAGTTTTACAACTCGAACACCATCGGTGGCCTGTTCGGCCCGCCCATCGATCCAACGTACAGCGACTCTTTGTTGAAGTCCGGGCGCATCCTGCGCAAACTCTTCAACAACCACTACTGGTACGGTGTGCTCTCCACCTTCCGCCACGAAACGTCGGAGTCGTTGACCCTGTCGGGCGGGGTTGATTTCCGCACGTACCAAGGCGAACACTACGCTGAGGTCTTTGATCTGCTCGGTGGGGATTACTTCGTAGATACCCGCAATGCAAACGCCTCGACCAACATGCGCTTTGTCGGGGACAAAATCGGCTACCACAACGATGCGTTTGTGCGTTGGGGCGGCGCCTTTGCCTTGCTCGAATACAAAGGGTATCTGTGGAACGCCTTCTTGAATGTCAGCGCCGTGACCCAAGGATATAAGAGCGTGGATTATTTCGCGGATCTGCAGGAAGACGGTCAGTTCACGACGAGCGGCTGGAAGTGGATTCCAGGGTACACCATCAAGACCGGCGGCAACTACAACTTGAGCGAGTACGCCAATACTTTTGTCAACCTCGGTCACCTCAACCGAACGCCGGTCTTCCGCAACGTAGTGGACTTCAACAACAACTTCGTCGAGAACACCGAAAACGAGCGAATCAACTCCGTGGAATGGGGCTACAGCTACAGCAAGTTCCCGTTCAGCGTGAACGTCAACGCCTACTACACGGATTGGCAAAACCGCCCGTTGCAATCGCTGCTTCGCTTCGAAACCGTCGAAGGCGACATCGTTCGCGCCAACGTGAACTCGATGAGCGCACTGCACAAAGGAATTGAAACCGATGTCGCTTGGCGGGTGCACCCGTCGCTGACCATAGAAGGGTACATCAGCCTGGGCGACTGGCGCTGGACCAGCTCCGAGGACAGCCTCGTGCTGCTGGATGACGACAGCAACCTCCCTTACATCGATGCCGAGGGCAATCCGGCCGTGGTGCAGTACAACGCAGAAGGCGTATCGGTAGGCGATTCGCCACAAAGTCAGTACAGCGTTTCGTTGAAGTACAGCTACAAGAACATCTACATCAAGCCACGCTACACGGTGTTCAGCCGCCACTATGCGGATTTTGACCCCTTCAGCTTGAACGGCGAAAACGAGGGCCGCCAGTCGTGGCAAATTCCGACGTACGGCCTCCTCGACCTCCACGCCGGTTACAACTTCACCGTGAACGAGACGAACATGGACGTGCGCCTGAGCGCGTTCAACATTTTGAATGCCGTTTACCTGAGCAACGCCCAAAACAACGATGCGTACGGCGAGTGGTACTTCACCGATCCCGACCGCAAATACGCCTTCAGTGAAAACAACTTCGATGCCGGATCGGCCAGTGTATACATGGGCTACGGCTTCCGCACCAACCTCAGTATCCGCATCCGATTCTAACGCATAACCGCATGAAAAACCTCCTGACCTCCCTCCTCTGCCTCGCGGCATTCACCGCTTGGGGCCAAACGGACATCCTCGACGCGCGCACCAACTACAGCGTCGGTCAAACCGTCACCGTCACGGGCATCGTGACCTCCGACGGCAACCTCGGCATCGTGCGCTATCTCCAAGATGAGACCGCCGGCATCGCGTTGTACCCCGGTGGGCAATGGACGCAAAACGGTTGGCCCGAACCGCAGCCCGGCGACGAATTGACCATGACGGGAGCGCTCAGCGAGTACAACGGACTCCTCGAGGTCGGCCCCGATGGCATCACCGATGTCACGGTCCTTTCAACCGGCAACGAATTGCCTGCTTTCCAGACCATCACGCCGAACGATATGAACGAAAGCATGGAAGGTGAGTTGGCGTACATCCCGGACGTCGTGTTCACCAACGGCGGCACCATGATCACCGGCAACAGCACGTTCAGCTTTTCAGCCGCTGGCGAGGACGGCATCATCTACGTGCGCAATGACAACGAACTCGTTGGGCAGGTGCTGCCCGCAGGCGAAGTAGACCTCTACGGCGTGGTTTCCCAGTTTACGTTCGACGGGGTGGGCGGTTACCAGCTGCTTCCACGCGGCAGCGGGGACCTCGTACCCACGTCTGCCATCAACTTGAGCACGCAAGTGGACCAAATCAACATCACCACCACCAGCTTCGATCTCGTGTGGAACACAGACGTGCTAGGTGATTCACACGTGGAGTATGGGCTCACTCCCGACCTCGGCATGGAGGTGGTCGATGACATGCAAGTCTTGGAACACCAAGTGACCGTGGAAGGCCTCGAGCCAGGCACCATTTATTACGCCCGCGTTATTTCCATTGCGGGCGAAGATTCGACCGCTTCGACCATCCGCCCGTACGCGACCGTTTCGGAGTCGCCTGGTTACATCCGCGCCTACTTCACCACCCAGGTGGACAACAGCGTTGCGACCATTGAGCAGGCCCAAGCCTTGGGCACCAACACCAACGATACCATCGCGGCCTACATCACTTCGGCCCAAAACACGCTGGACATTGCGGCTTACAACATCAACAACTCCGCCATCGAACAAGCCATCAACACGGCCATCGCCAACGGCGTACAGGTGCGTTACATCGCCGAAGGACAGAATGCCAATTTGGGCTTGAGCGCCATCGATGACAGCATGCCCATCCACTTCCGCACCGACGGCATGGGCAGCGGCATGCACAACAAGTTTATCGTGGGCGATCGCGACGACGCTCAGAACGCCTTCGTCCTCACCGGTTCGACGAACTTCACCACCGGCAACCTCAACACCGATCCCAACAACGTCATCATCTTGGGCGATCAGAGTTTGGCCCGTGCGTACACCTTGGAATTCGAAGAGATGTGGGGATCTACGGGTATGGAGCCTGACCCGGCCAACGCTAAGTTCGGCGCATCCAAGTCCATCAACACGCCTCGTCGCTTCCTTATTGGCGGCAGCCCCGTGGAGTTGTACTTCTCACCCACCGACGGAACGACTTCTGCCATCCTCGACGCCATCGAGTCAACAGACTACGACCTGAATTTCGCTGTATTGAGCTTTACGCGAAATGACTTGGGGGCGGCCGTTGTGGACGCAGGATCGAGCTTGTTCATCAATCCGGTCGGTGCGATGGAGAACATCAACGACACCGGCTCGGAATACGAAACATTGCTCGATGCGGGCATTGAGATTTACTCGCACCAAGGCATCTCCGGCCAGCTACACCACAAATACGCCATTGTCGACCACAGCCAAGCCCTTTCCGATCCGACGGTTGTCACCGGTTCGCACAACTGGTCCACCACGGCCGAGACAACCAATGACGAGAACACGCTGGTCATTCACGACGAACGCGTGGCAAACCTGTACTACCAAGAATTCACTGGATTGTTGAACGGCATGGGCGTCGGCATCACCGAAGCGGCGACAATGCAAACAGTATGCACCCTGTATCCGAACCCAGCGGCAGATCAACTGACTGTAGCGATGGAGGACGCAACAGGCGCATGGCTCCAGCTGCGGGACGCGAGTGGCCGTTTGGTGTTGGAGCGCCAGATCACGGCGCAGACCACACGCCTCGACATCGGCCACTTGAATCCAGGGATTTACCTCGTGCAGTGCGGCGAAAGCCTGCCTGCGCGGTTGGTCGTTCGCTGATTCAGCGCAGCAAACTGAATGAACCGGTCAGCGCGAGCACCGGATCGCCGTTCGGCGGGTACAGCGTTTCGCCCTCGAGGGTGATGACACTGAGTTCGTCCTGCCCGCGGAGGATGCTCAACTCGTAGTAGTACGTGCCTTCAGCCGCCTCCTCGGCGCTGGGGTCCCATCCAGCTGTGGCCCCAAAATCGTTGGAGGAAAACAGCAAGTCGCCCCACCGGTTGTAGATGCGGATCGAGCTGCCGGGGTATGCATCCAGCCCATCCACGAGGAAGGCGTTGTTCACCGCATCGCCGTTGAGCGGCGTAATGACATTGGGGATGGTCAAACTGCATTCCTCCGTTACCACTTGGAACGCTCCTGCGGCTGAAAAACACGCCGGAGCTGTCGCCATTACCACTTCGTAGTAGCCATCGCCCAGGCTCTCCAGCCAGGGCCCTGTACCGACGACGGGTGCGCCGGCCATGTCCCACGACCAAACGTATGTGTAGGGGGTGTTTTCCGGCTGCTGAACCACGGAATTCACCGACAGGTTGGCGGCATCGTCAGGACAAACGAGGACCTCGATGGCATCCCACCCCAACGGCGGTTCTAACACCGTAAGTTCCACGCCAATGAACCCTTCTCCCACGTTTCCGCAAGCATCCAAAATGGAAGCAGCTTCGCTTGTGATGTGGAGTTCGTAGAGGCCTGAAATTTCAATGGGGTCAGCCACATCCAGTTCCAAGACCTGGTTGAATCCATTGACCGGATTGACAGCCGTTACCGTGGAAAAGTCGTGCACCAATCCAGTCGGGCCAATGAGTTCAAAATCTTCCACGGTCACCGTCGCATCGTCCACAAATTCACTCAGGAACACGCGCAAAGCAGTATTCTCGCAATTCATCACCTCCACGCTATCAATGGAGGGGGATGCCTCGTCGTACAAACTCGCTGTGGATTGGCCAAAATCGATGGCATACCCCTCCAAGGAATTGGTCCAATTCATCACGACCAAGGCATACGTCTCTCCCGCCTCAACCGGCAGATCTGCATTGAACGGCGGGCCGTTCAAGTTCCCCGGACCGTTTGAATTACCGGTTCCGCCGTTGGCTGTGGAGATGCCCGTGGCACCGTTGGGCTCCGGCGGTGCAACGCCATACGAATTGCAACCCACCTCCGGTGACAGCAATTGCGAGCCGATGCCTTCGCACCCCCCTGAGGTGATGTCGAACAAGCCCCAGTCGTAATCGTCCATGGGGTTCAGCGGATCAATGATGAAACTCAACATTCCGTCTGCTTGGACCGTGAACGTGTACCAAACGCTGCTTTGCTCGAGGCTTTGGTTGCAGATGCCGGTGTACTCGTACACCGCGCCTGTGTTGAATGAGGCCTCAGTCTCGGTGTAAAAATCGCCACACAATGTGATGGCCCCCTCGCAATCGCTGATGGATTGCCCAAAGGTCACCTGTGGATTCACCAGGAGCATCACCCCAATGAATGCCAACACCAACCGATTATACCATTGATTCACAGCGTCTTGAATTGCGCTCCAAATTAAAAAAAATGCAAGGCAATTAAAACACTGACCTCACAAAGGGAGGGTTTGTCCAAAGCGCGCCGCGTTAAAGCCGGAACCGATCACCGTCCGGTACGCCTGTGACGTGGTGTCCAGGCACGGATTGGTGTGGTTGAGGTGAATGAAATGCACCTTGGATTTTTCGGATGACGGCAACCCCGCAAGACGCTGCATGGTCTCCACCATGAACGGATGCGGGATTTCCGCCATGTCGCGGTACCCCACCTCCTCTGCATCGTAAAACGTCGCATCGAGGAAAGCGTAATCCACCTTCGCCAACTCCTCCTCGAGGGCACGCTCCCACAGCTCCCATTTGTTGATGTCCGGAATGAATAAGGCCGCCTTGCGCGGACCTTCGATTCGGTAACCCACGGTTTCGGAGTATTCATCCCGGTGCGGGACGCGAAGGGGCACGACCCGAACGGATTCACCAATCGATACGTGCTGCAGCTCGGTCAGGCTGTTCAACCGGATGTTCCCCAACTCCACCAACTGGCTCCACGGACCGTTCGTGGTCAAGAATTCCCGGAAACGGGGCATGGTCCAAACGTCCACATTGTTGGCCCCCAACGCTTCGCGCCCCAGGAACATCAACCCGCTGTAGTGGCCGATGTGGGCATGGGTCAAAAACACGGACAACCGGTCGAGCGGGATGTCCTGGGCGGATTGGAATGCCTGGAGCTGAGATGGAAAGTCTGGGGTCGCCTCGAACATGGCCCCGACACGTTCACCGTCCGCGTTGGTGTCTGTCACTCCCAGGCACACGACTTTCCGGTCCGTCGCCGGCCGCAAAAACAGGTTGCGGCAGCACGGCCGGTTGCACCCGATGTGGGGCGCACCGCCGTCCTGAAGGGTTCCCAACACCTGCAGCATCGGCCCATCGACGGGGTATGCTTCGCGTTCTGCTGACCCATCAAAACAAGCAGGCAGGCTGAAAACCAACAACGAAAGAACGACCACGATTTGAAAGCGATGCATGGGGCTGAAAATACCAAGTTAATGGTCGTGTGTGACAACCCTACACACCTGGATGTTCCCAAAACTCGACTCCCACCTCCAATCCAGTCCACGTACGACGTATCTTTCTTCCATGCAATGGCTGAGGATTTTACTGGTGTCTACTGGCTTGCTGACGGCGCACGCGGCAGGCGCACAATTCGTCATTTCGGAAGTATCTGCCCACAATGGTGTCACCGACAACCAAGGCGATGCATCGGATTGGATTGAGCTGCGAAACGACGGCGGGCAAGCGATCGAATTGGGCGGTTTTACGCTCAATGACGGTTTCGGAACGGGCGGCACGGTGCCGTTGCCGAACATCACCTTAGATGCCGGTGAGAGACTACTGATCCTCGCTTCCGGCGAAGACCGCACCTACTTGCCCGAAAACTGGCGCTGTCCGGCCGTTGAGGGTGATCAATGGCAGTACGTCGTGCCGACGCCCCCCTTTGCCAACGACTGGCGGTTACCGGGTTTTGATGCCTCCGCTTGGTTCACCGGAGCGGGTGGTTTTGGATACGGAGACAACGACGATGTGACCATCGTTCCCAATGCCGACTGCATCTTCCTGCGGAAAGAATTCGATGTGGCAGCCACCGAAGATTACGGATACTTGTCCCTTGGAATCGACTACGACGACGGATTTATCGCTTTTTTGAATGGCATTGAAATCGCCCGTTCGTCCAACATGGCGGGCGTCGCGGGCGTCGCCGGAGATTTTGCCACTTCGTACATCGAAGCGGTGTTGTACAGTGGCGGTCAACCCGAGCAGTGGATTTGGAATGCCGAAGAATTCGAGCCTTGGCTGGTCGAGGGTACCAACGTGTTTTCGGTTCAAGTGCACAACTTCAATGCGGAATCATCGGACTTGAGCATCCGTCCGTTTTTGGGATTGACTCGAAAGGACGGCGAGCTCGAAGCCTGGTCGCAGCCGCCAACGTGGTGGCCGGAATTTGAAGGGTACTGCCACGTGCCGTTCCAGCTCAGCACCGGCGAGTCCGTCGTGCTCAGAAATGCAGATGGCGACGTGGTCGATGCCCTGCCGATCCACCCCGACCTGGAAGCAGGGTACTCGGTGGGACGCCTCGAGGGCGAGACCGAGGACTGGTGCATTTTCGACGCGCCCACCCCGGGTGAAGCCAACCAAGGAACGATGTGCTATTCCGGCATCGCTTCTGCACCGAGTCTAACCGTTCCTTCGGGCTGGTACGACGGTGAACTCGCGGTAGGTATTGCGGGGGCAACAGCGGGCTACACAGCACGCTACACCACCAACGGCGACCTCCCCACTGATTCGTCCCCCGTCTTTCCTGATGGTGGCTTGGTCTTCGATGCGACCACCTGCTTGAGCGTTCGGGTCTGGGACGACGGGAACGAAGAATTGCCGAGCGATGTGCAAGATGAGGTCTACATCATCGATGAATTTGATCCGGACATTCCGACGTTCTCCATCCTCGTGAACGAAGCCGACCTCTGGGATTGGAATACCGGCATCTACGTCATGGGACCCAATGCGGCGAACGATTACCCCCACTTCGGCGCCAACTTCTGGGAGCCCTGGTCCCGGTTCGCCCGCATGCAGTTTTTTGATGCCGACGGTACGCTGCAGCTGCGCGAAAACATGGACCTCGAAATCCACGGCGGCTGGTCGCGCGCGGAGCCACAGCGATCGTTCCGGTTAGATTTCAAAAACGAATACACCGGCAACCTGGAGTGGCCGCTGTTTCCCGACAAGCCCGAAAGCGTCACCTTCAACAACATAAACTTGCGGAACGGCGGGCAGCACAGCTGGGCGACCAAAATGCAGGATGCCTTGATCAACCGCATTGCGATGCAAACCCAAAATGTGGCAGGCGCTTGGCAACCTGCCCACCTCTACTTGAACGGTGAATACTGGGGGTTGTACGGTGCACGTGAGAAGTACGACGAACACAGTATCGCCTACGACTATGACGTGTCGACGGATGACGTGGATCTCATCGGTCCCCAAGGATCGCTAGCAGGGTCCGACGATGCCTTCTACACGGACATTAACGTGTTGCAGTCCACCTCGACGATGAGTTTATCCTTCCTGCCTTTGTTTGAATCGCTTTTCGACGTCGATAATTACATTGATTACTTTGTTTTTGAGACGTACATCCAAAATATGGATTGGATGGGCATCGCTTGGGGCCTGAACAACGTCAAGGTTTTCCGTCCCTCCCCCGAGGGCCGCTGGACCTATTTACTTTACGACACCGATGCAGGGTTTGGCTTCTTTGGCGGCAGCATCTATGACAATTACATCGAATCGGCACGCAACCCCGGATTCCCCAGCGTACACAGTGAGTTGTTCGACCACGTCTTGAACAACGCTCCTTTCCAGAGGCGCTTCATCAACCGGTATGCTGACCTAGTGAACACTATTTTTCAGCCGTGGGCCTTTTCCGTCGAGACCAACATTGCAGTTGACGCCATCGAAACGGCCATGCCCCACCACATCAATCGGTGGGATTCACCGCCATCAATGGGGTCGTGGCTGAACAGCATCAATGCGATGGTGACCCACAACCAAAGCAGGGTGAATACGTCGCGCAACCACCTGATGCAGAGTTTTAATTTACCCAACCCTTACGAATGCACGCTGGATGTGGTCCCCACGATGTCTGGTTTAGTGCGCATCAATACAATCACGCCCGGTCCACTGCCGTGGGACGGGATCTATTTCGAAAACGTTCCCGTCGAAATTGAAGCCGTCGCTCAGCCCGGCTACCTTTTTGAAAAATGGGAAACCAACCAGCACATCGCCAGCGGAGAAATGGAGCAATTCATCAAGCTGAACACCATCCCGCTGTTCACGGACGACCTGTACCAAGCGCATTTCGTCCCCTGCCCGGAGGACGCGAGCGCTACTGTTGACGCCGGCGATGCGGGTTTATCAGTGACTACAAGCAACGTGCCTTATGCCGATTCCATCGCGTGGCACTTGGATGGCGTCACGGTGGGCGTAGGGCCCAGCTGGTGGCCAGAATTCTCCGGAAATTACTCGGCAACGGTGTACTTTGATGGCTGCAGCGTTATGGCAGGAGAAACGTATGTGGAGGGGCTTGGCACCATGGCATTGGAGGCGGTGGAAGCCAGCCGGCCAACCATTTACCCGAATCCGGCCCATGAACGGGCGTTCATCCAGGTCCAACCCGGCGCCACAGTGCGCGCCTTCAGTGCGCATGGGGAACTCGTCCAAACCACAACGGCTGGAGCCGACGGCATCGCCACACTCGACCTACGAAATTGGCCCGAAGGCATTTACATCGTGCACTCCGGGCCAATCCGAGAAAAGTTAATCGTTCAGCGCGGCGGCTGATTCGCCAGTGGGATCAAGAATTGATTTCCTTCCGGCGGCGCTGGTCATCTGAGAAGGTGTCCAACCCGTCGGCTGTGCCTTCGGCGCTTTTCTTGGTGTCGAGGCGGCGCATCTCATCGAACAATGCGTCTACCCGATCGTAATCCTCGAGCCAGATGTTGGCGTTGATGAGGTTGAGGTAGAGCAGCCCTGCCATTTTGCGGTTGATGCGGGCCTTTTTGTTCTCAAAATCGGCTTCGGTCAGTACCTGCTCCCAAACCGCAACACACGTAAGGATACCTGCCGCCGCTTCTTCTGGCCTGTCGATGTATTTCTCCATGGCCATTTTCATGTCCAATGCGGCGTTGTTCAAGTCCGTGTAATCCACCTTCTTCTTCGTCTTGGCATGGTAAATGGTCATGGGACGAATCTTTTTCGAGAAGCAGAACCGATTGTTTAGGATGCTCTTTATAGCTATGCAGCCCGCCTCCACAGACATCTCGCTTAATCGATTGTTAACTGCCATTGGATCCCACGCCTTATTCAAGGCTGACTTACTCGTGTACTTGTCCGAAGTATAGTTCGTGAAATCCTCTGAAGATGTTAGCACTTCATCGATAACTATGGATCCGTCGGGAAGCTCCAGCGTAAATCGAATCGGCTGACGGTATTTCATAGTCCGGTAGTACTTATACGAGACGTTACCGTCTTTATCCCTTGACTCCCGCCGACCATCCTCCGGATCAGAGGCTTCATAGTTCATAATTTCGATGGTAACCTTGGCGCCACCTTCCATTCGGGTCATCCCTTCCATAATAATCTTGGAGCTTATGAGGCCAGGCTCAAACACACGCTCCATTGCCATCGGCTTTCGAGGGAGAATGAGTTGCGGCTTCTTCTCATCAAGTAGTGCGCGTTCCAAAATCTTTGCACCGGTGCCTTTGGCGTTATAGGCCTCCATCTCGGCTGCGTAGGTCTCTTGTGCCAGTTGGGTGTCGATCTCCCACTGCTGAAGTTCCGCTTCGAACTGATCGCGATACGACTGTTTGACCATCACGTTGTATGTGGTCACACCGTCTGCAAGGGGTTCGCTTGGGCGGCTAATGTATTCCACCTGAATGCTTTCGCGCTGAACGTTTTGGGCGTTGACAGTGGTAAACACCAAAGCCGCTAGGGTAAGGGTAAGGTATCGCATTGCAATTAATTTAGAGACGAAATGTATAGAGTTATTCCCTCTTTTACTTGCGGCGGGGTTGGAAATCTTCTCTCTCTGTACGTCGAATGAGCGCTTAACCGCTAAAAGGCCAAGGTCGCCGACACCCACGGCGCCGCAAACCCAAAGTCTCCGCCCAGCACACCCACCATGCCATAATCCCACAGCCAACCGTTGCGCGTGCTCAGGTTGCGGATGCCCATCGAGAGGATGGCAAACCCATCGGACTGGGGATTAAAACCGTTATCGACGGGCACATACGAAGAGATAAGGCTCGCGCCCGTAATTCGGGTGGAGTACCGCAGATTTTGCACCCAGTAGTTCTCCGTGATGAACCAGCGGTTTTCTGAAATGCGATTCATTGCGCTGATGTTCACCAGCAAAGGACGGACCCACTCTTGGTCGTATTCCGATATATTGTACGAGTAGTAGTACTGACCGGGATCCCAAACATATTCCGTGGAGTCCAAGGTGTACGCGAAAACCTCGCCCAAACCGTCTTCTATTTTGGTGCCTGTGCCGATGTTGACGGTGACGTTACGGTCCTCTGTTCCCCACGTCATGTTGGCAAATACCAACCCAATGGGTCGATCGAAATTACCGTAGTAATCCATGAAACCGATGCCGCCGAATGATGCGTAGGTATCTGGACTCAACTGCTTTCCGATTTTGACCGAACCGCCTGCTCCCGCTAACGAAAGGAGTCCGCCAATGGTGATGTTTTCGGTCACCCCAAAACTCACCGAATTCAGCGCAATGTTCGATTGAAAATACCCATCGCCTTGCCGGAGTTGAATACCCGAAGGCGCGAAGAAGTAGCGGCTTGACTGCGGATTCAGGGCCAGTTCGCGTCCTTCAAACGCCAGGACCAATTGCTCGTATTCTCGGGCAGCCAATGTTGTCATGCCTTTCACCAAATACTTGGGCACCCGTACAACGCCTAGCTGAATGGTTTCGATAACAATCTCTGAATCGCTTGATTCAATCAGCTCTCCCATGCGGGAACTGCCATCGAACATCACAAGCCGAACATACGAGGGCGTTTCCTCTTCAGGAGAAACAGTTGATTGAGCTGAACAGAAGCTGACCGACAGTAAGGCAGCAAGAAGCAGAATGATGGGACGCATGGCGAAGAATTAAATTATTTACTGTTTTGATGAGCGAAAAGCTTCTACCGTTCGCTGCAAGGATTCCTTGAATGGCGTCAAACGTACACCGAGTTCTTGGAGGGAGCGCGTGGGGGACACTTCCCAATGGTAGTTGCCCCGGCGCACCCATTCCGTGGTCAAATCAGGGCGTTTACCGCGGAGCTTGGCCAGGGCAGCGTGCACCCGAGCGAAACCCATCTGGAGCCAGATGGGCGCCACAACCATGGCGTGCTTTTGCCCACTCACCTCCGCGAGCGTATCGAAAAATTCTCCGTACGTGACGTTGTGGCCTGCCAGCATGTAATTGCTCCCCGAACGGCCGCGTTCCATGGCGTTGATGTGACCTTGGACTACATCTTGAACGTCCACATAATTGCCTTTCCAATGCCGCCCGCCGGGGATGAGACGCCAGTTGCCGTTGATGTACCGTTTGATCATAAGCGACACCGACGCCGGCTCTCCCCACAAATACGGTCCGAACACGCGCGTAGGGCTCACCAACACCGCATGCATTCCCTCCTCAAGCACATGCCGCAATACCACCAAATCTGAAGCGGCTTTTGAGGCCTCGTAGGCATTGAAGTAGTTCAAATCGCGGGGTTTTTCCTCGGAAACGACGCCGGACACAGAAGGGCCCATGACCCCACCGCTCGACGTGACAACCACCCGTTCCACCCCCGCACACTTTGCGGCGCGCAGGACATTGTCCGTACCGTGTGCATTGACGTTGAAGTACGTCTCGGACTGCCGTTCCCAAACGGTGGCACAAGCCGCCATGTGGTACAGCTGTTGGCAACCACTAAGCGCCGTTTGCAGCGCCTCCCGGTCGGATAGTTCTGCCACCGCTAGTTCTACGCCCCATGACTCCAATCGCCGGGCGCGGTCGGGGTTGCGTACCACGGCGCGCACATTGTGACCTGCATCCAGCAAAGCGCGAATCAGGTGGGCTCCGATGAAGCCCGTTCCACCTGTAATCGCCACCTTCATTGGCCCTTCCATTTCATTTCAGGGTGACGCATAAAGCGAGCGGTGGTGTTGGTCCAAGCCATGAAAATATGAACCAACGTTGCCGGCCACAGACTTTCCGTTTGCAAGGTCACCCAACATAAGAGGAAACCCAACGGGATGGCGCCGATGGCCTCATCCCGTCCTTTGGGCACGTGCGTCGCTGAATACAGCGCCGTGTTGATGGCCACCGCTGGCCACGCACCCAACACCTCGACCAGTGGAAACAGCAGTACGCCTCGGAACAAGAACTCATATCCAGCGAGGTACAGCGCCCAACCGAGCCAATTCACGGCCATCATCGACCCGCTCCATTCCCGGGCTTGTACTTGCGGATATTGAGGGTCAAACTTTCGCGCGCCCAGTGCGGCCACACCAATGACCACGGCTCCCAGCCCAAAGGTCCATTTCCAAATCAATGCATTGTGCGCTGCCGGCCACGCCAGCCCCAATGCTTCCGGCCCCCACCCAATGGCTTGATGGAGTACCACCGCAGGTAGAACGCCCATGGTCACAAATCCCCAAGCCTTGGCAGTAAAGATGTGCCATAGACAGGCCTGGTCGTGATCCATGCGGGTGTGAAACGTCCGACGCAAAGCCTCAGAATGAAAGGTGAACCAAAACAGCAGGAATCCAATTAAAGCCACTCCCAACGGCACGACGGATTGAGCGTCTTCTGGAGAAAGGGATGGGATAAAATGCATCATTGTCCGTTGGATTTCTCTCGGGTCCGAACGTAATTGAAAATCGCCAAGGCCGATTTCAGCGGGCGTGGGAAAACACGAAGCATCCCAAGGGTCAACCAGTTTTTGATGCCGGGTACGATGACAGCTTTGTCGCGCATCGTGCCATCCAGTGCTAATTCCGCTACCTCATCGGGATGCATGGCGCTGACTCGAGCCATCGCGGACCCGTAGCGCAACTGCTCAATCACCAACGGATTGGTCAACATAGCGCCCGGTTGCACCACGCTCACCGTGACTCCTAAGGGCTTCATCTCCCCGCGAATTCCAATGGTAAATGTCCGAACGAAAGCTTTTGAAGCACTGTAAATACTTTTGTATGGCATGGCAAAATTGGCCGCCATACTCGATACGTTGAGAACATATCCTGCTCGTCTTTTGGCCATATCGGGCAGAAATGCCTGGCAGATGGAAACGGTGGTTTGCATGTTCAAATTCATCATCAATCGGTTGTCTTCTGGCCGTGAATGAATGAACTCCGACGTCCCTCCAACACCAACGTTGTTCACCAAGAAATCAACGTGAATGCCGGCATCCTCCACTTCCTCCTTCAGTGCAGTGGCACAACCATCTTGAGCTAAGTTCATATCGATGCCGAGCGATTGGACGTCGTGCTCCTGGGCGATGAGCTGCGCTACTTCGGCCACATTGTCTCCGGGTTTGGATACGCCTACGATGTTGTAACCACGTCGGGCCAATCCCTTCAAAAATGAGGCGCCGAGGCCGGAGGCTGCTCCAGTCACGAGGGCCCATGGGGTATGTTGTTCCATAAAGATGGCCGAAAATTAGCGCAAGATACCCAACCAGCCAACGTGCAACTCCACATTAACCGCTCGCGCCGCTTCCAATTCTCGACAGAAACTGACATCGAAAATAATTCGCCTGATTCGAAAAGCGACCAAGGTTGATTTATGCTCCAAAGGGCTGAAAATTCCCACGGATGGTCGCAGATGAGGAATTGCATGAAAATGACGAAATTGCAGCATGAATTGCACTGCAATCAAGTTGTTAATTCGGGCGCTCTTCTGCCTCACTCTCACCACCTCAACTTTGACCAGTTCAGCGCAATTGGGCATAACGCACGGGGATGCACAAAACCTCGGAGGTGGCTGTTACCGCCTAACGAATAATTCCAATAATCAACGTGGTTCAGTCTGGTACTTTGGGACCGTCGATGTGTCTGAGAGCTGGGAGATGACTGCAGATGTGTATCTCGGAACGAATAACAGCGGCGCGGATGGAATGGTATTTGTAATTCGGAGTTCGGATGCGTCTGTTCTAGGAGGAAACGGTGGAAGAATGGGGTACGGTGGAAATGCCGCAACAAGAATTGAACCAAGTATTGGTGTTCAAATGGATACCTACCAAGGTAACAACCATGGAGATCCCTGGTACGATCACCTCGCCATCCACCGTGATGGAGCGGTCAACCACAATTCTGGGAATGCGCTAGCTGGTCCCGTTCCTGCATTGGCCTCTTTCGGTAATATCGAAAACAATACTGAATACGCCCTTCGGGTAACCTACAATGCTAGCACGCAAATGATGAAAGTGTATTGGAATTGCGTGGAACGGTTATCTGAAGTAGTCGATATCGAAGGGATCATCGGCACAAACGAAGTAAAGTGGGGATTCACTGCGGCGACCGGCGGGCTCGATAATCTGCACCGTGTTTGCAATGCCAACTGGGAGGTAGTGGAAGAGGTCATCGCACCAGCGGCTGCCGTGTGCGCAGGTGAGCCTGTAGAATTGACACTATCGGATCATGCGCTCAATCCCGTCTGGTCACCATCAACTGGCTTGTCTAGCACCAATGGCAACACGGTAATTGCCACCTTGGACCAGAGCCAAACCTACACCGTCACATACGAGGACGTATGCGAGGATGAATTCACTCTTGATGTGGAAGTCAGTGTTTCCGCACTCCCAGAAACAAATCTTCCCCTCGATACAATCGTTTGCGATGGCAACGCCATCGAATTAAACAGCGGCCCTTGGCCATCGGGAATCACAGGCGTATGGGATGATGGCAGCACGGGCGAAACCTTCACCGCGAATGCCCCTGGAACATATACTTTAACGTTGGAAGAAACCGCCAGCGGTTGCACGGCAACTGAAAGCGTTGACGTCATCGGCGTCACCCTTCCCGAGATCAGCCTCGGTGACGATCAGACCACCTGTCCATACGAATCGGTCAGCTTTGATTACTCCAGCTTTGACCCCAACCTGTCGTTTGCTTGGAATAGTCTTCCTGGCACAGCGACCTACACCACGGCTGAGACTGGAACGCTCACGTTGGAATGGGAGCTCTCGGGGTGTACTGCGAGCGACGAGATTCAACTCAGTCACCACCCCACCTATGCGGTCACATGGGAAGAAGACCCCGTGGTGCTCTGCTTGGACGAGGTGGAAACCTTGGCAGCGGTTGATGAGGGTTGGTCCAGTGGAACCGTATCGTGGTTGTGGAATGATGGAACAACGGCCAATGCCCTTGACGTCAGCCAAACTGGGAACTACAGCGTTCAAATCACTACACCGAATTGTGCGTATACGTACGACCTCGATGTCGAATATTCGCCGAATCAAGGCGTGGACCTTGGCGCCGATGTGCTGCTGTGCGCGTTCGAATCCG
Organism: Flavobacteriales bacterium; assembly: GCA_002863125.1. Lineage (GTDB taxonomy): Bacteria > Bacteroidota > Bacteroidia > Flavobacteriales_D > Sanyastnellaceae > UA16. The sequence continues at coordinate 9,927 of PKEB01000016.1, read as the reverse complement.
TGACCTTTGCCAGCGGGTACCCCGCAAGTGCTACAACATGGATTAGCGGCGGCGATGCCAGCGGCAACCAGGCCGCGACCACCACGGTCAATGCCGAAGCTGACCTGGTGATCGCTGAAATCAGCATCGGGGCATGCGTCGAACGGGATACGGTGGAAGTCACCCACGTACCCTTCTTTGACGGTGGCTTGCCGGATGCCTTGGATTTGTGCTTGAACGACAGCCTGTTGCTGGTGGCTGCGTCCGGAGCCGATGACTACACCTGGAACAACGGCGTTGACGTGCCAGCGCTATGGGTGAACAGCTCTGGCTCCTACAGCGTCGAATTGGCCATTGACGGCTGCGTTTTTACCGATGAAGTAACGGTGAACCCTTCCGCCAATACCGGCATCTCCCTCGGCCCAGATGCCGTCGCCTGCGACGGTGAAGCCGTCGTACTGGCGAGTGGATACACGGCCGCAGAAACGGAATGGTGGATCAACGGAAGTCCGGAAGGCAACGGCCCGAGCTGGACTGTGCTCAATGAGGACGCCACCGTCATCGCCGAGGTCACCGTAGGTGCGTGCGTGGAGCGCGACACCATCGTAATCGACTATGCGCCGGTGTTCAACACGGGCTTACCGGCATCGCTCCCACTCTGCGAAGGCGACAGCACTTGGCTAGCCGCCAATGTTGGGGCGCCGGAATACCAATGGAGCCACGGCGATACCGGTTCCGGCACGTGGATATACAGCCCCGGCACATACACCTTGGTCACCCCTGTTCAAGGTTGCCTCTATGAGACTAGTGTGACCATCCAAAACGTGCCTGTTCCAGTCTTCGATTTGGGTGCGGATCAGACCATTTGCGACGGGGAAAGCTTGTTACTCAACACCGGCCTGCCCGCAGCCGATGCGACCGCTTGGTCCACTGGTACGGACGCTCCCTCCCTCGAGGTTTCAACAGCCGGAACGTACAGCGTCACCGTTACCGAGAACGGCTGCTCGTCCACCGATGCCGTCACCTTAGACATTCAAGCCTTGCCGGTTTTTGACCTTGGGGCGGACCAAATGCTCTGCCCGGATGAGGAAGCATATCTTTATATCTACCCGTTGCCAGAGGGTGCGACATTCAGCTGGAACCTCGCGCACTACGAACCCACCCTGACCACTAATGCACCCGGCACCTACACCGCTCTGGTGAACTGGAACGGCTGCTTGTGGACGGACGAAGTCACGGTGGACCGTGCCGCCGATCTGTTCGTCGATATCGTGGAACCGCTGTCGTTCTGCGAAGGCGAATCCGTGGTCGTTAGTGCCGAAAACCCGGACAACCTGTTTCCCATCGGTTACAGCTGGAGCAACGGCGAAACCACACCGGCCATTCGGATTGAACGTCAAGGAATTTATGAAGTGACGCTGGCCAATGCCTGCGATACACTTAACAAATCCTTCGAAGTGAAGTTGGATTACTGCGAGTGTCCGGTATACGTACCCAATGCGTTCACGCCGGATAACGACGGTGCCAACGATTTGTTCAAGCCCGTTCTAGGCTGCGAACCGGACAGCTATCAATTGGAAATCTTCAACAGGTGGGGCGATATCATCTTCGCCACGGACGATCCAGAAACGGGATGGTTCGGGCAGGTGGAGGCAGACCCTTCCTCTTCAGATTACTCGGGATATTTCACGCGCAGCAACGTGTATCACTGGAGAATCAAGGTGGAATTTCCCGATGAAGACAACCCTTTGTCACCAGCGCTTTTTCGATTTCAAGGGCATGTTCACATGATCCGCTAGGATTCAGCGCTTTACCACGGGCAGAGTTGCGCGCCCGGCTTCACCTGTCAAGATAATGACCAATGGTCCCGCAGGCCACGCATTCGCTGGTAGTGCCATGGTCGCCCCTTGCCAAGGGCCTTCATCTAGTAAGGATCCGGTGCTACTGAAGACGTACCAACGATCAAAGTGATCGGCCGCTTCTACCCAAATCGGGCCGTCCGCTGCTGGGTTGGGAAACACCCGCAATCGTGGAGCTACATCGGCAATGCCGGAGGTAGAACTCACACTAACTAATGTGATAACCTCATCGAAGGCATATGTCCCGTCGTAGTCGAAGAAGGTGTTCATGGGCGAGCCGGTGTCGTCCAAAGACTGGACCGTGCACGTCCCATTGGAACCTCCCCAGGTAGCGCCGTTCATGCCGTCACCGTATTCGTCAGTGAGCTTGAAGGTGAAGCATCCGGTGCCGGTGAGTTCGAGGGGGATCTCGTACAGGGTTTCACTTTCGTAGCTGCCTGGCAGGCCGATCCCGACGATGAGCCCGAACGAATTACGGACTTCCCAACCGGTTTCCTCACCCCAGCTGTCGGTGAGTAAGGTAATAAGCCATTGTGAGGTGGCAGATTCAGACACCGAGACTTCGGCTGGGATCGCGTCGTTGACCACATTTTCATCCGCAGCTAGAGCCCGAACCGTGAATTCGGTATCGGCATCGAACGCATAGGAACCCAAGGTGAATTCAGCTGTCTGGTACGTATCCAATTCGCCTGTCCAGTCCGAACTCAAAACCTGCTCACCATCGATTTCCATGACCACCGTCAAGCCGAGTGCACTGCTGGCGGCGAACGATGCGCTGCCCATGTTGGTCAGTTGCACCGTGATGGGGGTTTCGTCACCCGCGCAAATGTCGGTTTCGCCGAGGTAGGCCGTGACGGCGACGTCGTTTGCGAATGCCGGCTGCATCGCCAATTTCCAATTGGTCTCCATGTAATCAAACGTACCCGGATCGTAGCTCATCCCGTTGACCAGGTACACCTCATCGTTCAAGACAAACGAGGCCGGAGCCCAGCGCGACATGCCCGGGTGCGAAGACAACTGGAACCAGTCGTCCGATGCCGGGTCGTACTGCCAGAATTCCCCTTCGTCCATGGAACTGTGGTCATCGCCGTCACCGCTGAGCGCGTAGCCTTTGCCCGCATAGGAAAACTGCGTGCCGGCTACGCGGCCTTCGGCGGGCAGGGTAGCCACCTCGGTCCATTGTTCGGTGGACGGATTGTAGCGGTACATCTCGTTGTAGATGTTCGGGCCGTTGTGGCCGAAGCCTACATAGATCATACCGTCGATGCCAAATTGGTACGGGTGGTGCCGCTCGCTCGCGGGGAAATCCGGCTTCTGACTCCAAGAATCGGTCACCATGTCGTACTCCCACCAATCGTCCATGTCCCCATTGGGGCCTCCACCCAGTCCGACGAAGACTTTGCCGGCCTCTGCGATGAAGGCCGGGTGGGTGCGCGGTGTACAGGGGCAGGAAGCCTTCTCCGTCCACTCCCCAGTCGCCGGATCGTACATCCACAGGTCATTGAGGTAGCCTGAATTGCTCAAGCCGAATCCCATCCACGCCTGCCCATTCCATTGGTCACCGATGGTGTAGCCTCGGGCTGCGCCGGGAAAATCTGGCAGTGCCGTCCAGGCGTCGGCCACTGGGTCATACTCGTACATCGCATCGGTATACCCGCTTGTGGATTCACCGGCCACGAGGTAGCCTCTACCGTTGAGGGCAAAACCGTAGCTGTGGTTGGAAACAAATCCGTCCGGAAGCGGGGCTACTTCCGTCCATACTTGGGAAGAAATTGGCGCGCACCAATACAGGACGCCGAGGCCGAGGGCAAGCGATTTCATAGAGGTCATGGACGCAAGTTACAGGAGATTCCCTGTACCTTGGTTCCGTGAATCACCTCTTCAGCGTCCTTGTTTTGTCATTTCTTGCCTTGGTGGCGGTTGGGGCCCAAGCCCAAACCCACCAACTCAGCGGTTACATCGAAGATGCCGCCAACGGTGAGATGCTCCTCGGGGCAACACTTTGGTGCGAATCGGTTCAGGCGGGAACGGGTACGAATGCGTATGGATTTTACTCCATTGCCTTGCCTACCGGCACCCACCAGCTTACCGTGTCCTACATCGGATACACCCCGCAGACCTACGAAATCGAGTTGAGCGGCGACCTGAAATTGGATTTTAAATTGAGTGCAGGGATTGCCATTGATGAGGCCGTCGTCACCGGAGAAGCCTTCAACCGCATCGAAGACCAGGTGCAGATGTCCAAAATGGAAATTCCCATGGACCAAGTGCGGCGATTGCCGGCCATCGGCGGCGAAGTCGACCTGTTGAAGAGCCTCCAGCTCATGCCGGGGGTTCAATCGGGTGGCGAGGGAACGTCTGGTCTGTATGTGCGCGGTGGCAGCCCCGACCAAAACCTCATCATCCTCGACGGTGTGCCACTGTACAGCGTAAGCCACCTGTTTGGTTTCTTCTCGGTGTTCAACTCCGATGCCGTCAAGCAAATGACCATCACCAAGGGCGGATTCCCCGCGCGCTTCGGCGGGCGGCTTTCATCGGTGCTCGAGGTAAACATGAAAGACGGGAACATGAAGGAGGTACACGGCACGGCGAACGTCTCCATCCTCGCTTCGAAATTCATGGTGGAAGGTCCCATTATTGAAGACAAGGCCTCGTTCATGTTGAGTGGACGCCGCACGTACATCGACCTGATTGTCAACCCGATTATCGCTTCTATCAACAAACAAAACCCGGACATCACAACCGACCCCCGCTATTTCTTCTACGACCTCAACGGGAAGGTCAATTGGCGGGTGGGTAAGCGCGACCGCGTCTACCTGAGTTTCTTCAACGGGAAGGATGATTTTGGGCTGGCCTCGACGGAAAGGTTCGGCGTATCTCAGTCCTCAATTGATTTCGGTTTGGATTGGTTTAATAGCGTCGCGGCGGCCCGCTGGAACCACGAATGGACGCCCAAGTTGTTCTCCAACCTCACGGTGACCCGCAGCGAATACTCCTTCAACACGGGCATTGAATTTTCAGTAACGGAAAACACGGCCAGCGATTCCACGACCCAGCGGTTTAACAGTTTGTACCGCAGCGGCATTGTGGATCATACGGCGCGCATGGACTTCAATTATGCGCTCAACAACAAGCACTACCTGCGTTTCGGTGGAAATCTGACCTTGCACCGGTTCAATCCGGGGGCCACGACGTTTCAAGCAGAATTTGGCCAAGAATTTCCCGGCATCGACACGACACTTGGGGCAGAGCAAGTGCGATCGACGGAACGATTCCTATACATCGAGGACGAGATTCGCGTCTCCGATCAGTTCCGCGCCAACATCGGACTCCACGGTGCGCGGCTCCAAGTCAATGGCACATCCTTCACCTCATTGCAGCCGAGGGTCGCCCTCAATTTCCGTCTTCTAAATGGTGGTGCGCTTAAAGTCTCGTATGCCCGAATGAACCAATTTGTCCACCTCCTGACGAACGAAGGACTCGCCCTACCCACTGACCTGTGGGTGCCGGCGACGGACCAAGTGGACCCCCAGTCCAGCCAGCAATGGGCGGCGGGATGGGCCAAAACGTTCGGAGAAATCGAATGCAGCGTAGAGGGCTATTACAAATTCATGGACGGCCTGTTGAGCTACCGGGAGGGCGCGAGTTTCAGCAACACGGTCAATGCCAACTGGGAAGAACAAGTCACGCAGGGCATCGGGACTGCTTACGGTTTTGAATTCCTCTTTCAGAAAAAGCAAGGCCGCACAACTGGATGGATCGGGTACACCTTGAGCTGGGCTGAGCGGCAATTCGATGAAATCAACAGCGGAAATTGGTTCCCGTACACCTACGACCGGCGCCACGACGCCTCGGTGGTACTCATGCACCGGTTCTCCGACCAGATTGACTTCTCGGCGACATGGGTGTACGGCACGGGCCGCGCCCTCACGTTGCCCGAATCGACGTTCCGGGCATTTGTACCCTCCAGTTTTACGGGGTATACACCTGCGCTCAATGGATTCGACGTCGAAATCCCAAGCGCCAAAAACGCCTACCGAACGAGTCCATACCACCGGGCAGACGTCTCGCTGACCTTCCTGAAAACCGAGAAACACTATGAGCGGTCGTGGATTTTCAGCGTGTACAACCTGTACAACAACCTGAATCCGTTTTTCTCCTTGGTCGACGTAAACGAGGACGGATCCCGAACCATTCGGGAGTACGGCATTTTCCCCATCATCCCATCCATCGCGTGGCGCGCAGAATTCTGATCCCATGAAGCAGCTTCTTTTCCTTCTGTCCCTCATACTTGGAACCACCGGTTGCGACAAACTGAGTGAAGGCGTGGTGCGCGACATCGACTTTCCGGAGCATGATCCGCAGATCGCCGTGACCTTCATGGCCCGGCCTATAGCGGACACCATTGTGGCCCGAGCCCACTCCTCCGCCGGCATTCTCGACTCCATCGGTAGCAAGCGGATCAAAGAAGCCGTTTACACCCTCGAAAACGCTGCTGGAAACAGCATCACGTGGGGCGGCGAAGCCGATTGGGTACAAGGCTTGGGACATGTATTGACCGATGTGGAACTGGAGGACGGAAACTGGACGCTCACGGTGGAGGCTCCCGAATTCGAGACGGTGACCGCTGCGCAGGTTATGCCCCCGCGCATCGACAGCACGGGAAGCTACGCCTATGCGTACACCGCCATTGTGGAGGATGAATTCTTGGAGGAAGAGGAATCTGAGGACGCGTACGTAGCGCGAACCATCGACTTCACCCTCACCCTTCCCGACCGCTCGGATGCCGCAGACTACTTCTTGGTCAGAGCACAGAAATCCTTCAATTGGGATGACTTTGAGGAGGAAGAAGAAGCGGAATACGACGGATACGTCGTGCTCAACCCCCGCGTGGAGGACGATCCGCGCATCGAGTGGAACCAGCCCTGCCGCGGGTACCTGATTCAGGACATCGATGCCGTGGAGGCGCTGAACAGCCTGCCGTTCGAACTCTACCAAGAAGCTTGGGGTCCAGAATTGGAGGTAATATCGGCCGAACCGATCGTGCTCGAGGTGTGCGCCATTTCAGCCGAAATGGCGCAGTATTACAAGCGCCTAGATTTGATTAATAATCCCTCCGGCGGCCCGCTGTTCACGGAGCCGGTACTGGCGTACAGTAACGTCAGCAGTGGGTATGGGTGCTTTGGGCTATACACGAGCAGCACCCTCATCCTTTCTTTTGAATAAGGAGTCCGTCAGAGGGCGATGAGGCCCATTGCATTCATCGCACCGTAGAGTCCACCCACCAACAGCATTGACAACGCTGCCACCAAACGACGGCGGCGTTGCATCTGCAACACTTTAGTGAGGTGTCCTTTGGAGAGGTTGCGCAGTTGTTGACTCAGCTGCTGATCGCCGTTACGCAATGCCGCTTTCGACCGATTAACCAAACGCCAATACACCTTCCATCGTTTGGTGATTCGCATTTGGTATTGCACTGCTTTGGGACCGTAAATGAGGGTAATGACCCCCAACATCAAAAGGAAAAACGTTGAACTCATCATACTTTTGTTTACGTAACTCTATCCAAAAGGTTGCGCTTTATTCAATGATTTTCAATCGGTTAAATCGAATCTTCTACGGCTTAGCCTCTCTCGCCTTTGCTTCCATTTCGACGGGTCAAAGCGCTATCGATGCCGAACAACCCTTTGCTGCGCATTCAGCAGGAACCGTGCCGTGGGGTTCGACGCAAATCGAAGCCGGCGGCTGGCTCCAGTGGGAAACACCAGACGGTGAAGAAGCCGAAACATTCAGCTATGCAGTGCCGGTAGGCGTCATTCGATACGGGTTTCGAGAGCGGCTTGAGGTGCGGGTTGGCGCACGGTTTTCCCAATCGTTGGGGGAAGCAGAGGAAGCCCGGGGTGGCATCAAATGGAACATCGTTCCGGATGCCGATCGGTTTCGGGTCGCTTGGGTGTCGGAACTGGAGGCGAACCTCAACCGGATTACCTCGAGCACTCGTGTCCCCTCACGGCATCGGATCTGTGCAGAATGGACAGATGCAAACCGATGGTCGGCTCGGGCCAACTGGGGCGTTCGCTGGGGTGCGGACTCCACCGAAATGATAATCGCCGGAGCCGTTGCGCGCCAGGTGGGATGGCAGGGCTGGACAGTATTTGTTGAGCCGGTGTGGCAAACGGTTGGGGGCATACGGCTGCATGCAGGTGGGATTCTCAATGTCGATGAAATTGCCCAGGTCAGTGTGGGAATCGAACAATCGCTGAACAATGATGCCTTTCGGTTCACCTTTGGCTACTGCCGTCGTATCTTACCTACTCCAACTTTCCCTTAAACACCTCCTATGGCATCTGTACGCATTCCCCGCATCTTGAGTTTAGTCGGCCTCGCCCTTGTGGTCACCGGCATCACCTTCAAATTGAATCAGCTGATGGGTGCAGAGGCGGTATTCAACGCAGGTGCAGTGGTTCTCGTGTTGGGGCTGTTGCTCTGGGCCGTGGCGTTAGTGCGTGCAAAACAGTAAGGCGAGAACCTCCGCCCCAGTTCATGGGTTAAATAACCTCCCATGCTGCCCATCGAACCGGACAACTTCAAAAACGACGGAAACGACCTCGACCCTGAGGTCATTGATCGCATCATCGAAATGGCGTGGGAAGACCGCACGCCGTTCGAGGCGATTGAGATGCAGTATGAGCTGAAGGAAAACCAGGTCCGGGCCATCATGCGCAAGCACATGAAGCGCAGTTCCTTTCACATGTGGCGCAAGCGCGTCAAAGGCCGCTCTACCAAGCACCAGAGCACCCGAAGCGGGGACATCAAGCGATTTAAAAGTACCAACCAGAAGGGGTAACGAGCAGGAATAAAAAAACCCCCAGCACCGCTGCGCCGGGGGTCTACTAAACCAACGAATTTAAATCCTGCTTAAAATCCGTAGCTAACTGTCAATTGAAAGTTTGGAAGCATAGTCCAAGCAAATTTTTCCTTAATCTCTGCCATTTGTTCTGCGATTTCATCGCCATGTTCTGCGAGTTCCTCCGCTTCCCCGGTGTATTGAATGTCTGCTCCTCCAGTTGACAACACACCGAGGTCGAACCCTACCTGGAAACCTTTAACAGGCTTGCCACCATAGTTCAACCCAAAGTACATGACCGGATTCTCCGTGTAATTCACGCTGAACGAAACGCTTTCACCCTCGTGAAAGCCGTCGGCCGTCAGGTTGTTTTCAATCTGTCCAGAAGCCATTCCGACATTGAAGCCGATGTTTTGATTTTCGAAGGGTCGGTGGCGCCAGAATACACCCATCCAAGTAGATGAACCTGAAGCAGCGGCGTTGCCCAGCAAGAGTGGGTCGAAATTAGGCAACAACCCATCTGGTACATCACTTTCCGGTGCACCGCCAATGCCGATACTGATTGTGTTTTTCGCATCGACGTTGTACGTCAGGTTCAAAGAAGGTCCAAAGGGGCTAATCCCCACTCCTACTCCATACGAAGCAAATTCTTTTTCGGCCGATTCTTGGGCCGTGGCGACTGAGTATGCAGCAATCAACATTGCCGCTGAAAAAAGAGCTATAAATCTTTTCATGGTGATAGTTTTTAATGCCGTCAAGTTGGTCCTACATTTTCCGCATATGAGGCGTGGCAATTTTACTTATTTACAGACATTTGTGATAAACGTCACTGTCATAAAAATGTAAGATGCGTTTCTTCGCACGCATGAAACGAATTTCCCTCATCGCCCTGCTCTCCGCTCTGGTTTCGTGCTCGACCAACGTGGATCGTCCTGCCCCATCTGCTCCGGTTACTCCCGATGCAGATGCCGTCCGCGCAGTGGTTCAACATACCTTCGACGGGCTGGCCGCACACGACAGCACGATGCTCGCTGCGGTCATCCTTCCCGATGCCAACTTCCAACGTTGGGGTGCCGATTCCACGGGCACCTGGCGGACCGTCAACCTGAGTGGCGGCGCGTTCACGTCGCGTTTGGGCCAACCCGGTCCCGCCTACCTCGAACGCACCTGGGAGGCCGACGTTCGCGTCGACGGGGATGTGGCCGTGTTCTCTGCGCCGTATGATTTTTGGGTCGAACAGAC